>NZ_JARVRE010000011.1:0-1321 GCF_030209855.1 Agrobacterium sp. lyk4-40-TYG-31 | reverse complement strand
TGAACCGCACCGGGTTTGCCGGAGGCTTCAACTTCTGAGAAAGTGGAGTCATCATGAGCAAGACAACGAACAAGTTTTCACCTGAAGTCCGTCAACGTGCCATTCGTATGGTGCTGGATCATGAAGCCGAGCACCCTTCGCGGTGGGCTGCCGTTTCATCTATTGCTGCCAAGATCGGCTGCTCGCCAGCCACACTGCATGAATGGGTTAAGAAGACTGAGATCGACAGCTGCAAACGAGCAGGCCTGCCGAGCGATGCAGCCGAGAAGATGAAGGCTCTTGAGCGCGAGAACCGCGAGCTTCGTCAGGCCAACGAGATTTTGCGCAAGGCGTCTGCATATTTCGCGATGGCGGAGCTCGACCGCCCCTTCAAGCGATGATCTCGTTCATCGACGAACACCGTGGCGTGTTCGGGGTCGAGCCAATCTGCAGGCTACTGCCGATTGCCCCATCAACCTATTACGAGAACGTCGCCAAGCGCCTGGATGTGGACCGCCTGTCAGTCCGCGCTCGCAGCGATATCAGCTTGAAGATCGAGATACGGCGGGTCTTCGAGCAGAACTTTCGCGTCTATGGCGTTCGCAAGGTCTGGCGGCAATTGCAGCGGGAGGGCTTCGACGCCGCCCGTTGCACTGTCGCCCGGCTTATGAGGTCGATGAACCTGCAAGGTGTTATTCGGGGCAAGCCGATCCGCACGACGTTCTCGGACAAGATGGCCCCGAGCCAGCTTGACAGGGTGAACCGCCAGTTCAAAGCCCCTGCGCCGAACAGGCTGTGGGTTTCGGATTTCACATATGTCGCTACCTGGCAGGGGTTCGTCTACGTGGCCTTTGTCATCGACGTCTTCGCTCGTCGCATCATTGGCTGGCGGGCGAGCCGGACGGCACATGCAGGCTTTGTCCTGGATGCCCTTGACCAGGCGCTTCATGATCGGCGTCCTGCTCATGGCGGTGGCCTTGTGCATCACTCGGATCGCGGCGTTCAATACGTGTCCATTCGCTATTCCGAGCGGTTGGCAGAAGCAGGTATCGAGCCATCTGTCGGAAGTGTCGGCGACAGCTACGACAACGCCCTCGCAGAAACGATCAACGGTCTTTACAAGGCCGAGGTCATTCATCGCCGGGGACCGTGGCGAAGCTTCGAAGCGGTCGAGTTCGCTACCCTGGAATGGGTCGACTGGTTCAACCACCGACGCCTTCTGGAGCCCATCGGAAACATGCCGCCAGCCGAAGCTGAAGAGCGCTTTTACGCCATGCTGGACGAACCAGCCATGGCCGCATAACTTAACCGAAATGGCCTCCGGCAAACCCGGTGCGGTTCA
>NZ_JARVRE010000005.1:0-754777 GCF_030209855.1 Agrobacterium sp. lyk4-40-TYG-31 | reverse complement strand
CGTCGCGGGTCCCGAGGGCGAGGAAATCCACCCGGACCAATATGGCCGCATCAAGCTGTGGTTTCCTTGGGACCGCAAGGCCAAGAAGGATGGGACGGATACCTGCTGGGTGCGTGTGGCGCAGAACTGGGCGGGCTCCTCGTGGGGAGGGCAGATCATCCCACGCATTGGTATGGAGGTGATGGTGGCTTTCGTGGATGGTGATCCTGATCGGCCGCTGGTCACGGGCGTGGTGCCAAATGCGAGGCAGACGGTGCCTTACACACTTCCAGCCAACAAAACGAAGAGCACTTTCAGAACTCAAACTCACAAAGGAGAAGGCTTCAACGAGTTGAGTTTTGAAGATGATAAAGGCAGGGAAGAAATTTATCTGCATGCTCAGCGCGATCAACGCCTTCACGTCGAGAACTCGCGATCCAAACGCGTCGACAACAACCAAGCGGAATCTGTAGGCCATAACAAGACGATTGAGGTGGGTAACAACCACCATGAAGTCATTGGTGGCAATATGACCCTGATGGTTGGGCCCAATATCCTTCAGAAGGGCGTCACTGCGGCAATGAGCATACTGCGGAATAAAGTTGGTGACGTTATATCTGATAAACTTGGTAATTTTACCGATAGACTTGGATCCCTGGCACAGGCAACGATGGGTGAAGGCAATCTTGTTATTGGAGTAGCCAAAAATAAGGCAGAGACGGTGATGGTTTCGTCTACTGAAATTGTTGGGGCTGCCAAGTCTATGACGATTGGTGGCGGCCTGCAGACGACCGTTGGAGGTATACGCAACGATTCAACGGCCATAGGCCACTATCAGGAAGTTGGAACGGCCAAGTCAACAGTGGTGGGCAAGACCTACGAGATAGTAGTTGGTAAGACCAGCGTTACTATGGAGGCAGACGGTACGGTTCACGTTAAAGGGGAAAACGTTACCATTGAAGCGGGGCAGAACCTTGTCCTAAAGGCTTCCAAAGTCGACTTCCGTAGGAATTGAACGTCATGACGCTAGTGACATCAGGTGCATGGATTCCTGAAGCGGAAGAACGGCGAAGTATCCGTGACGACGTTCGCGCACGTTTCAAAGATCGAGTGGGAATATTACCTTTCAACTCGATGACCAGTTTGTCGTTAAGTCCACAAGAACAGCATTCAGAAGTGCTTAATCTCATAAGCAAGGCAAATCCTCAGCATTCCGAGGATGTAGCGAGTTCTTTGAATTCTTTATCGATGCAGTTAGTAGAGTGTGGACTTGGTTTGGGTGGCCCTATGGCTTCAGTGGGAGATACTGCCCTGAACTTCGATGACCTTGTACCGCAGGAGCTTTTGAGATGGCATTTTGCGGGGGAGGACTCAGATGGGTAGCGCAGCAGCGCAATATCCTGACATAAGGCCCGTGGGTTCACATACCCACCCTGATACCGATCTGCAAAAATACACCTACGACAAACTGTTAGCATATTGGAGTATGGTCTACACGCTAGGTCTTCTGGGCGGCGTCCTCGGCACAGAGGATGAGCAGAAGGCTGCACGTAGCGCAGTGATGGGAGCTCTTGAGGGAGCGGTAAAGGAGACCGTTGGGCTCATCGAAGCTGCCAATATAGCTTACGATGATTATACTCCGCCAGGGCTGGGTGCGGGTCGTCTTTGGCTTAGACGCGGCGGCCTCATGGCAGCACAAAATGTAGGTAAGTTTTTCGGCGCAGATGCCGGTTTCGAGGACGATATCGAAAACCTCGATCGGAAGATTCGCGACAGCGTTGCCGTTGACGTTAATCAAACATCTCAGATCATCAAGGGGGGAAAAGTAGCACTTGAGTGGTTAGGCCACAAGACTGGGGTGTACGATTACAAACCGGACACAACCCTAGAGGACCGTAACATCGCGGCTACACAAGCTACGGTGAATGCTCGGCAAGCGGAAATTAACGCCGCATTATCGAAGGTCTGGAATACACTAAAAGATACAGCGCTTGCTCGCTATCGACAGTTCATTTCGGACTGGGAAAAAGGTGGTCCTGACTACGCGTTCGGAACGCTTGGCATCGATGGTGCATTTTTAGCTCTCGAAATTGCGATCTCTTCTGCAGCCGCCGCTTTTACAGCAGGTGCAGGGGCAGTAGTTTTTAAAGTCGCGGTTGAAATTGGGAAAAAAATAGGAAGCGCGGCGCGCAAAGTTTCGATTGTCCTTAAGCGAGCCGGCGGCAATGTCGGCAAAACTGCCAGAATAGAACTGTCGGAAGCAAAGGTTGTTGATCATGCCAAAACTCATGAAGGATTTGGCGATGATCATGCGGGATTGCCGAATTCAAACCATGAAAATGTGAAAGATTCCGGTGGGCCAGCGACGTCTGAAAAACAGAAATATAATTATAAACAAATGTCCGATATGGCTGAAGAGGAGGCGCGGAAAAAGTTCTCTAACGACGGTTATAAAGATCAACTCGTTATCCAAAACCCGCAGGGCAATGGTGTTGATCTAATCGGACGTGATCCAACGACCGGTAAGGCCATATTCGGTGAAGTTAAGTCGAATGGTGCCGGAATGAGTAGAGATCAATCCGGTATGGGTGGGCCTGCCTATGTGCGCGATCGTCTTAATAGGGTTGTATCACGGAGTGCCGAGTGGAAGAATGCTACGGCTAAGCAGGTGAACGATGCGCAAGAAGCTTTAGATTGGCTAGATGGGGAGGCGGACTTTAAGGAAGTTAAATTTGATGTAGACCCAGATACCGGCGCAATTTCAAACTATCGGGAAAGAGACTGGAATTATGCTCCCGGAAAACGCGAATCTCGTGTTAACTGGTATGATGGGGACGGACAAAGGGTCACTGGTAAGGGTAAGCCCATTGGGGGGAAAAGCCGAAGTCGCGGACCTCCGAATTGATTGGATAATGCAGACACTAGAAATGCGAGGTAGGAGTCGAACGTGAATTTCCCGAATATTACTCAATATATCCTAAAAGAGTTTCCTGATTGGCTACCCAAATACTCGGAAGCTCCTGTGGAGATGATCTATAAAAACTTGGAGGACTGGCTTCAAGGGGATGATAGTCGGAGCAAATCTATCGGCCGATATCTTGGTCAGATAAATCTTTTGGAATTGAAAGCCTTCGTCTTAAGTGCCGTTCAAGGCACCGCTGACACGGAACGTTTGGCTAAGGCTGCCCGGTTATCTTTCGCACCGTTACCATATGCGATCGGTATTCAACATTTGAATACTAACAGCGCTTTGTCATTTCCGGATTTCGTTAACGGATTAGCTCAGGTTATGACCGTTGGTTGGAAGGAACGGAGCGAGTTGTTGGGTCGACTTGCGTTAAGGGAGCTGGAAAAAGACTCGATCTTGCGCGGCAAGTTCTATGGTGGAGCTTTAGGGCAGGGTGTGACGAGCTTCGGTTTTCCTTACGCTTTCATGGACATTGTTGCAGACTGGCTAAACGTTGATGAAACCTCAACGCAGACTGAATGGCGTGAAAAAGTCTATGAGGAATATGCCGGTGGTTATGGTGGCTGGGCTGAGTTGGTTGCGCAATGGCGAGAACCGGATGTCGTCGTGTTCCATCGCATCCTTGTAAAGGCTGCAGATTATCACGTCGCCCAGAGCCACGATATGGAAACTAAAGGTGATAAGCGCAGCAGGACTGAGAAGCACTATGAAATCGAGCCTGACGCCTATTGGGCCTTTCCCGTTCTCCTGTTGATGGTTTTGCGGATGCGCGAGTGGGTTGGCTTGGAGAATCCCGGTTATCTCAACCATGATCTGTTTCAAATGGGCGTTTTCAAAGAGTTGCCGAAACCACTCCCTTGGCCAGATGATCCTCTGTTAGATGCTGTAGATGAGAAATATCGACAGCTGTTTCCAGAAACGCCGTCCACCGCGGATATTGCTAAGCTTCGTGCAGATCAATCATAACTCAACCTCCCAGGACGATATTGATGGCATATGTCGCACTCAAAGGTCATAATCACGTCTGCCCAATGGTAGATCCCGGTCCCAAGCCTCATATCGGGGGGCCGGTTATATCGACCCAGCAAAACTTTGTCACAGTCGAAGGCGTGCCGATTGCCACGGTGGGAGATAGTCTGCTCTGTACTGGGGTGCCAACAACTTCTGACAAAATTACGAACGGCTCTTCGGTTGCGAGCATAGAGGGCAAGAAGATTGCTCGTATCGGGGACAGTTGCGCACACGGTGGTCAGTTGGTCGAAGGCGTTACTTGGGTTGCGTTTGAATAGAATGGGCTTTTAACACGCCGTTTTAAATATTTTATTTCTCCAGAGCGCGTAACCCTATTGCTTTTTTTACTTTCCGATGAGTTGGCCTATTGCGATGGCGAGAGATGTTTGAGTTTCTTAGGTTAGCCAGAGGCGTCGACATTGCACGGTCGACAATAAAATTGAATGACACGGCTTGGTGTCGATATCGATCCATCGATTGTTTCGCTGGCTCGGCGTTGAACGTAACTGCCGCCAAGTGGCCTCACATCAATTAACCATCAGCACATCATTTCGTGAGAAATTCCTGTCCATTGTTAGTGCAATGAACTGGTCGAGTTTGCGGTTGAAATTGTGGGAGGCGAAGAGGTTGGCGCGGGTGTGGCATGCTTCCGGTGAAAATGCACTACGGGCGCTTTCGAACGTGTCGACTGCATCGATAATCGCTTTTGCGGTTTGGGTTGGGAACAATACGCCTGTCGCGTCGGGCTCGCCGTGTGGCACGACGATGTCTTGAGCGCCACCCCTTTTAAAAGCGATCACCGGGGTTCCCGACGACAGGGCTTCGGCCATGACGATGCCGAAATCCTCGTAGGCGGGGAAGATGAATGCTCTCGCGTGGCTTATCGTCCTGATGAGGTCGGCCCGGGGAAGATGACCGGCGAATGTGACATTCGGTCCTGCGCGCTCCTTGAGTCGGTTCAACTCAGGGCCGTCTCCACACACGATCAGTTTGCGGTTCGGCATATCCTTGAATGCATCAACGACAAGATCGAAACGCTTGTACGGAACGAGCCGCGAGGCGCAGACGTAGTAATCATCCTTTTCGGGTTGCATCGGGAAACTGCCGACATCGACGGGGGGATGAAGGACGTAGGAGCGGCGCCCGTAAATTTGCTCGATGCGCCGTTGAATGACGGAGGAATTGGCAAGCAGCACATCCGCCCCCTGCGCCGATCTGAAATCCCAGATGCGCAGCTTGTGGAGGGACTGTCGTAATATCGGACCGAATGGCAAGCGGGACATGGCTGTGCGCCGCATATACTCGAATGTCTGGTCCCAGGCATAGCGCACGGCGGTGTGCACATAGGCAATATGGCGTTGATGGGGGTGGACGATGACCCCTTTGGCGAAGGCCGCGCTGGACGACAGAACCAGATCATAGTCGGCCAGGTCGAAATTCTCTATCGCAGCGGGGCAGAAGGGGAATGTGTATCGATAATAGTTCTCTCTGAAAGGTAGCCGGTCAAGGTAACTCGTGAAAATTTCCTTGGCGCCGATTTTCTTCAAGTCGCCATCATCAAGGAAATTGAACAATGTGTAGAGATCAATCGGTCCAGTGCTTTGTATGATTGCAGACAATACTTGCTCAGCGCCGCTGAAAACCGGAAGCCAGTCATGAACCAAAGCGATTTTCATCATAAATCTCTAATAAAAAGCGAAAAATGGATTCTATAGCGGTAAATTTATGGATTATTACTACTAGGAAGATATTAAAAAACAACTATTACGGAAATTTGTTTTATGCGCACTCAGGCAATGTCTGTGTTGCGACGTGTAGTTTCATCACTAGCCTGCAGCCAGTGTTCCCAGTGACTTGGCGCGCGGAGGCGACACCGGTGCTGGGGCTCGCGGAATATTGTGGGCTCTCGCAATGCAAAAAGCCCGCCCACGGACGAGCCTTTTGCATCTGGGATGTCTGCGCAGAAAACCTGACGAGGCCTACTCCTGATACAACTCGCCCGCGGACGTGATGATCTGCCATTTGCCATCCACGTTGTTCATGGACAGCAGTTTGCTTTCGTCGGGGAGGACGGAGCCGATCTGGACGAGGAACATGCCGGATTTGTCCTCGATGAGGGCGCGGCCGTTGGAGACGTGGAGGAGTTTGAAGCGGGTGCCGCCGGGGAAGGGCTGGGACGTGCCTTCATTGGCGTTCTGGCCTTGGCCGGAGGCCTGCACCGTGGCTGTGGTCAGGGTGTCGAGGTGGCTGGCAGTTTCCTCGCGTTTTTCGGCGGCCAGGCTTTCGTCAATATGCGGGATCACGGCTGTCACGCCGCCGCCTTCGCGCTGGGGCACATTCGTCAGGGCTTCCCAGCCATTGCCGGTCATGCCGAATTTTTCCGGGTTGAAGAAGACGTACCATGGCAGGGCCGCCGCCGCGGCTGCCACCGCAACGAGGCCGCCGGTCAGGACGCGGTCGAAATCGCGGATGGAGCGTCTCTGTCTGGCAGCCTGCTCGGAATTGCCACGTGTTTTCTGTCTGCGGAATGTCATTGTCATTGCCCCCGTCGCTGCGCTGGCTGAGTGTTGACCGGCGCGTTTCTCAATGCGTTGGCCAGTTCGGCATAGGCATCGATGACTGTGGGATCACCGGGTGATTGCTTGAGAACGTCGTAGACGAAGGGCACCTGCTTGACGGCCATGTCGAGCTCGGCATCCACGCCGGGGCGATAGCCACCGATGAGACGCAGGTCCTTCGTTTCCTCGTAATTGTGGATCAGCGATTTGAGCCGCGAGACCAGTTTGTGCTGGTCCGGCGTCCATGCCTTGTGGGACAGGCGCGAAATCGAGGCGAGCGGGTTGATGGGCGGGTAACGGCCTTCATCCGCAAGCGAGCGGTCGAGCACGATATGTCCGTCCAGAATACCACGCGTCGAGTCGGCGATAGGGTCGTTATGGTTATCTCCGTCCACCAGAATGGAGATGATGGCGGTCACGGTTCCCGTACCCTCTTCGCCGGGGCCGGCGCGTTCCAGCAGACGGGGAAGTTCGGTGAAAACGGAGGCCGGATAGCCACGCGCAATCGGCGGCTCGCCAGCGGCAATCGCCACTTCGCGGATGGCATGGGCAAAGCGGGTAATACTGTCGGCGATGAAGAGAACGTTTTCGCCCTTGTCGCGAAAATGCTCGGCAACCGTCATGGCCACCAGCGGCGCCATCTTGCGCAGCATCGGGCTTTCATCGCTGGTCGCGACGATGGCGATGGACTTCTTCATGTTGTCACCGAGCGTGTCCTCGATGAATTCGCGCACTTCGCGGCCACGTTCGCCCACCAGCGCGATGACGACCTTGTCGAAAGCATCGGCGCGCGCCAGCATGGAAAGTAGCGTTGATTTACCCACACCGGAACCGGCAAAAATGCCGAGGCGCTGGCCCAGACACAGCGGCGTGAAGATATCGATGGCCTTGACGCCGGTGCGAAAACCGGTGTCCACGCGGCTGCGTGTCATGGATGGCGGCGGCAGGGTCATGACGGAGCGCTTCTTCGAGCCCCTCATCAACGGACCCTTGTTATCGATGGGTTTGCACAGCGAGTTTATGGTGCGTCCGCACCAGCTGTCGTCAGGCTCCACCCGGAATTCGCCTTCGCGCAGAACGATGTCGTTGACGCCGATCGGGTCGCCCGGCTCGATAGGGCAGACATAGATCAGGTCGGGTTCCACACGCACCACTTCGCCCAAATGCAGGCCGGTCTCGCTTTTGTGCACCACGAATTCGCCAAGGCGAACGAAGGGCGACAGACCGCTGACGGTGTAGTGACCGGCAGCAATGGTCCTGACCCGCCCGCCGCGCGACATCGGCGTGCCGGATGCGACCTGCGCTTCCACCATCTGCGCCAAGGTATCAAGCCGGGTGAAGATGTTGGCAGGCTGGGCAAGTGGTGGTTCGACCACGGGCTCTGGAAGGGTGTCGATCTCGGCTTCGATGTCCATTTAAATCACACGCCGCTTACTGACCGCCGCCAAGGGTGCGGATGGCCTGCGAGAAGGAATCTTCCGTGGACTTCATCAGCGAGGAAATGCCTTCGAAGGCGCGGTTAACCTGCACGAGCTGGGTCATCTGGCTGATGGCGTTGACGTTTGACTGCTCGACATAACCTTGGATCACACCGATATCGCCGTTATCGACAACCGGCTGCGGGGCTTCGGAAAAGATGACGCCGGAGTTTTCGTAGCGCACAAAGCCCTTGTTGGCGTCCGCCGTGAAGAGGCCCAACTGCGCGACTGTCGCGCCGTTTTGCAGAATGCGGCCATCGGCACCCACGGTCGGTTCACCGGCGGCGGGGTTGAGCTGGATCGGCGCACCGCCTGCATCCACAACTGGATAGCCCTGCGTGGAAACGAGCTCGCCGGTAATGCCCATGGAGAAGCGACCGTCGCGGGTCAAGACCTGGCCCGCAGGCGTATTGATCGCAAACCAGCCGTCACCCTTGACGGCAAAGTCGAAGGAGTTGCCGGTGCGGATCATTTCGCCGTTGCGGGTGGAAAGGTAGTCGCTGCCCTGGGTTACGAAGGAGACGTCGGCGTTCAGGTCGTTGTGCGTCTGGCTCATGACCTGGTCGAACTTCACTTCCGTGCCGCGAAAGCCGACCGTGTTCATGTTGGCAATGTTATCTGCGATGGTGGTGAGACGACGTTCCAGTGCGATCTGCGAGGATATGCCTACGTAAATACCAGACTGCATGTCGGTCTCCTGTCCATAACTTCTAGAAAAGGCGCACTGGTGACACGGCAACCTCATGTATGTCCCGAAACTACGGACGCTTGCTTGTGCGAAGCTTTTGAACGGCAGCTTATAAAGAGAGCGAGCATGATGGGGCGCCGCGTGGGCCCAGCCGATGTTTCGAGGGGCAGGGGCGGGCGGTGCGACAAACCGCGTTCGCAAGCCAGCCTCGCACAAGGCATGTCACCTATCCCTGAAGTGCGAAATTGGCATCAGACGCGAGCTTCAGATGAATATTATTATCGGACTAGTGATTACCTTCGGCTGTATTATCGGCGGCTACATGGCCATGGGCGGTCACCTGGACGTACTTTTCCAGCCGTTCGAACTTGTCATCATCGGCGGTGCCGGTCTTGGTGGCTTCATCATGGCCAACCCGATGAAGGTCGTGAAGGACAGCGGTAAAGCCATCGGCGAGGCGTTCAAGTTCGCGGTGCCGAAAGAGCGCAATTACCTCGACGTTCTCGGCGTTCTCTACTCGCTGATGCGTGATCTGCGCACGAAATCGCGCAACGAGATCGAAGCTCATATCGATAACCCGGACGAATCCTCGATCTTCCAGACGGCACCGTCTGTTTTGAAGAACAAGGAGCTGACGTCCTTCATCTGCGACTATGTCCGCCTGATCATCATCGGCAATGCCCGCAGCCACGAAATCGAAGCGCTGATGGACGAGGAAATCGAGACGATCCTCAACGACAAGCTCAAGCCCTATCACGCGATTACGGCCATGGGTGACTCCTTCCCGGCCATCGGTATCGTCGCCGCCGTTCTCGGCGTTATCAAGGCCATGGGCAAGATCAACGAATCGCCTGCGGTTCTGGGTGGTCTCATCGGCGCGGCGCTCGTCGGCACCATGCTTGGCATCATTCTGTCCTACTCGATCTGTAACCCGCTGACCTCGCAGATCAAGATCGTTCGCACAAAGCAGCACCGGCTCTACATCGTCGTGAAGCAGACGCTGATCGCCTACATGAACGGCTCGGTTCCGCAGGTTGCGCTCGAATACGGCCGCAAGACGATTTCCGGCTACGAGCGTCCTTCCATCGATGCCGTGGAGCAGGAAATGATGAACCCGGGTGGCGACCAGAAGGCGGCTTGATGATGGCGAATGCTGCACAATCAAATGTAACGTCGATGGAACCCGCCCTTCTGGCAAAGCTGACGGGCGGCCTGGGTGACAGCAAGAAGGTCTCCAAGATCGGTTCGGATATCGGCCAGATCTACAGCCACTTCCTGCCGGATATTTTCCACAGCGAAACGGGCATCGCCATTCAGGTGGATTATCTGGGCTGCGAGTCCGGTCTGATGGTCGAACTTGTCCAGAAGCTCGGCAAGGACTTTGCCGTTGCCGATTGCTCGCTGCGCAACTGGTGCCCCAATTTTCTGATCGGCACCGGCACGGCCTTCATCATGGCGCTGATGGAGCGCATGCTGGGTGCAGCACCCGATACGATCATGGAACCCGAGACACGGGCGCTGTCGCATATCGAGCTTGATCTCGCTGCCCTCGTCATGGGCCGGATCGGCGATGTGCTGCGGTCTGCCGTCAATGCGCCGGGTGGTTTCGAAGCGACCATCGACCCGCCGTTCAACGGCAACGGCAAGACCATTTTCGAAGAAGCGATCTCTGCCCAGTTCGGCATGATGATCCGCCTTAAGGTCGAAATCGGCAAAGTTGCCTCCGAATTTGCACTGGTCATTCCGCAGCGCACGCTGCTGAAAACGACCATCGTCGCGCCCAAGCCATCGGCCCAGGCGTTGAAGAAGCAGGAAGAATGGATGGAGATGATCTCCGAACAGGTGAAGCGTTCACAGGTGACGCTGGAAGCCAGAATCCGGTTGCAGAGCCTGACGCTGAAAACGATCTCGCGGCTGGTGGAAGGGGATGTCATTCCTTTCCGCGATATCCGCCAGGACGACATCTGCGTCGAGGTGAGCGCCAATGGCGCGAACATGTACAACTGCGAGTTCGGTCGCGCAGGGGATAAATACACGGTTCGCGTGAAAAACAACGTCAGCACGGACGACGAAATTCTTAGACATTTGATGGGTTGAATGCCCGTTTCGCCTTCTCACAGGCATGGGCAGCTTGACGCAAGTTTCAAAGGGAATAATTAGCGCATGGCTACGAAAAAGACACCAAAACCCGAAGATGATTTGATGGCTTCGCTGGATGATACCGGCGATCTGGATCAGGCAATCGGCGATCTGCGCGGTGTTCTGAAAAGCGATTCGGAAGGATCGCTCTCGGACTTCGGTGATTTTGGCGACTTCGGTTCGACAGCGGTCGAGCCGGCGGCGACAGACGATCTGGCGGGCTTCGGTGGCGGAATGGACAGCTTCGGCATGTCCGATTTCGGCTCCTCTTCCGCCCCGCTGTCCGCTTCGCCCTCGCCACTGGGCAGCGGACTGTCCGACAACTTCGATCTGATCATGGATATCCCGATCGATGTCCAGATCGTGCTGGGCACTAGCCGCATGCTGGTGTCGGGCCTGATGGGACTGGAAGAAGGCGCCACCATCGCTCTTGAGCGCAGGATTGGTGAGCCGGTAGAAATCATGGTGAATGGCCGCTGCATCGCACGCGGCGAGATTACCGTGCTGGATGATGACGATACGCGTTTCGGTGTGAAGCTGATTGAAGTAATGAGTACGAAGAAAGCCTAATCCCTGTGGGGACGGAGAGGAAAGACCATGATGGACTTTGAGGATTTCGGTAACCCAATCGCTGGGAAACCGTTGTCTCAGGCTGATAAGGCCGCCGCCGTACTGCTGGCGATGGGAAAAGGCGTGGCCGGAAAACTCCTCAAGTTTTTCACGCAGGCCGAGTTGCAGACCATCATCAATTCGGCCCAGACGCTTCGGGTTATTCCGCCAGACGAGCTTGCGCAGATCGTGGCGGAATTCGAAGACCTGTTTACCGAAGGCACCGGCCTTATGGACAACGCCAAGGCTATCGAAAGCATTCTCGAAGAAGGTCTGACCCCTGAAGAGGTAGACGGTCTTTTGGGCCGTCGCGCCGCATTCCAGGCATACGAAACCTCCATCTGGGATCAGTTGCAGGATGCGGACCCGCAGTTCATCGGCAAGTTCCTGATGCGCGAGCATCCGCAGACCATCGCCTACATCCTCTCCATGCTGCCATCGTCCTTCGGTGCCAAGGTACTGTTGACCATTCCCGACGAGCAGCGCGCCGACATCATGAACCGTACCGTCAACATGAAGGAGGTCAGCCCAGCTGCCGCCCAGATCATCGAAAAGCGTGTCATGGCGCTGATCGCCGAAATCGAGGCCGAACGCAATGCTGGAGGCTCGGCAAAGGTTGCCGACCTGATGAACGAACTCGAAAAGCCGCAGGTCGATACCCTGCTCAGCTCGCTCGAAACGCTCAGCAAGGAATCCGCCAACAAGGTCAAGCCGAAGATTTTCCTGTTCGAAGACCTTCTCTACATGCCGCAGCGCAGCCGCGTTTCGCTGCTCAACGATGTCTCGGCAGACATTCTCACCATGGCGCTGCGTGGCGCCACGAACGAGATCAAGGAATGTGTGCTGGCCTGCATCAGCCCGCGCCAGCGCCGCATGATCGAATCGGATCTGGCCGTGCCGACCGCGTCCCTCAACACCCGCGAAGTGGCGATTGCCCGCCGCGCGGTTGCTCAGGAAGCCATCCGTCTGGCCAATTCCGGCCAGATATTGCTGAAAGAAACGGCTCCTGCCGATCAGTCAGCCGCTGCCTAAAAGCCATACGGGCCCATAAAACCTGTGTGGCAAGCCCAGGCGGCTTGCGGGCCAAAGCGCGCCCCTATACCCTCTCAATAACGGCCTGCCGGTTCCGGCGGGCCTTTTCCATTGAGGGGACGTGTCTTGTCGGACGAAGACAAAGACAGTAAAACAGAAGAACCAACAGAGAAAAAACTACGCGACGCGATGGAAAAGGGAAATGTCCCTTCATCGCAGGAAGCGTCGTTGTTCGCGTCCACGCTCGCGTTTTACATTTATCTCGTGTTTTTTCTCCCCGATGGCGTCAAACGGCTATCGCAAACACTGCAAGACATTCTCGAGCGGCCCGAACAATGGCGGATGACCAACGCCGCCGACATGGTGTCGCTTGGCCTGCATCTGGCAAAGGAGATCGGTTGGCTGCTGACACCCGCTGCCATTCTCTTCTGTCTGTTCGGGCTGGCACAGTCCTTCGTGCAGAACCTGCCGCAATTCGTGCTGGATCGAATCACCCCGAAATTCGAGCGCATATCGCCAGTCGGTGGTTTCAAGCGCATCTACAGCGCCAATGGCATGGTCAATTTCGGCAAATCGCTGTTCAAGGTGGTGGTCGTCGCCATCATCATGGTAATGGTTTTGAAAGCCGACTACTACAAGCTGCTCGACGCGCTGGTCACCGACCCGCACACCATGATCTACACCGGATATGAAATTCTGAAGAAGATGGTGGTCGTGGTGCTGTTTTCGACCGGCATTCTGACCGTGGCCGACTACTTCTGGACGACCTATCGCTGGCATGCCGACCAGCGCATGTCGAAGCAGGAGATCAAGGACGAATACAAGCAATCGCAGGGCGACCCGGTGGTCAAGGCCCGTCAGCGCTCGATTGCGCGTGACCGTGCACGGCGTAGAATGATGGACGGCGTGCCAAGAGCCACGCTGGTCATCACCAACCCGACGCACTATGCGGTTGCGCTGCGTTACGTAAAGGAAGAAAGCGACGCACCGGTTGTCGTTGCCAAGGGGCAGGACCTCATCGCTTTGAGGATCAGGGAGATCGCCACAGAAAACGGAATTCCGATTTTTGAAGACGTTCCGCTCGCCCGCTCCATGTTTGCACAAGTCTCGGTCGATAGTGTCATACCGTCAGTATTTTATAAGGCTGTGGCTGAACTTATTCATAAGGTTTACGCCGCACGCCAAAACAAAAGACGGGTAAACTGATCAATATGAAAAAATGCTCATATTCGGCTGAACGGGAAGAAATTTTGGCTCGTGCAATCGGCCCTGTGGCTGCCGAGCTTCGTTTAATCGATGCGGGAGATCTGATCTCCCTCCTGAAATTCGAGTATTACAGCTCCCTGTCGGATCTCGTCGATTCGGCAGCCGAGCTCTACTTCCATCCGGGCACGGTGTATTTCGGCATCGGCGGTGATTACAAGCTGGATTGGGACACCTATCCAACCATCACACTGGATCTGGAAATCAAGCCGAAGGGCGTCACTATCTATGCACAGTTGTTGCTGGAGAAGGACCGCGCCGGGGTCAACATCAACTACATCAACTTCCAGAATCCATCCAACGATCCGAACGAGAATACCGCGTTCCTGGCCGACAGCCTGCGCCACGCAGCCTTCCAGCGCGCGAACGATGCACCCATCAGTACCACGGCTCACTGATGCGACGTGACAGCCCGTGACGGTGCACGTCACGGGCTGTCACGCATTTCTGTTCGGTTCCACCCCCACCACCGTCATACCGGGCTTGACCCGGTATCCAGTCAGACCAAGTCCTTAGAGCATTTCCAGCAAAAGTGCGAAGCGGTTTTGCGTCCGGATAATGCGTTAAAACAAACAGATAGAGCGTTTTCGCGTTTCGAAGAAAAGCGGAAATGCTCTAGTCTGAAAGAACTTTTCTCGCCGCGCAGACGCGCGTCGGCTGGACCCCGGCTCAGGGCCGGGGTGACGGATGGGGAACCCGTTCTCGCCCAAAACTACCTTTCAGTTTAAACCGGACACCAGTGGCCGGTGGCGTTTGCTCTCATCGGATATTTTTACCGAGAATATAGCTCGACAACCGGTCTGCGGCGTCTTCGGTCTGTGCCGGATTGCGCAGGAAGCAGGCGCGCAGGAACAGCTCTCCCCCTGAACCGAAGGCTGTGCCGGGGGCAAGGCCGACGCCGACCTTATCGACGATGTCGAAGGCGGCTGCGCGGCTGTCTGTGACGCCATCGATTTTCAGGAACGCATAAAGCGCGCCATCGGGTTTGAGCGTTTCCACACGGTTGGTGGCGATCAGAGCATCGCAAAGAATGTCGCGCGATCTGGCGGCGCGGTCGAAGTTCTGGCGGATGAAGTCATCGCCGTTATCGAGGGCTGCAATCGCGCCGCGCTGCATGAATTGCGCAACGCCCGACGTCGAATACTGGATGAGGTTTTCGATGACCTGCCCGATTTCCGGTGGGGCCACCAGCCAACCGACGCGCCAGCCGGTCATCGACCAGTTCTTCGAGAAGGAATTGGCAAACACGATCCGGTCGCCATCTTCCATGATGTCGAGGAAGGACGGCGCGCGGGTCCCGGCATAATGGTAGAGCGCGTAGATCTCGTCGGCGATGATCCAGAGACCATGCTTGCGGGCAAGGGTTAGAATATCGCGCAGGTTATCGAGCGTCGCGGTCCAGCCGGTCGGGTTGGATGGGGTGTTGATGAACAGTGCCTTGGTCTTCGGCGTGATCGCCTTTTCCAGCTTGGCGATATCGATATCCCATTTGCCGTTGGTGAAATCGATGCCGACAGGCACCGCCTTGGCACCGGCCACGCCGATGGCAGCGACAATATTGGGCCATGTCGGCGTGAGGTACACCAGCTCGTCACCCGGCGATGTCAGCGCCTGGACGGCAAGGACGATGGCCTGCATGCCGGAACCGGTGACGTAGAAATGGTCGGACGAGAGGCTGGCCGCAAAGTGGCGCTGGTAGTAACGGCTCAGCGCCTCGCTCAGTTCTGGAATGCCGCGCTGCCAGGTGTAAAAGGTCTCGCCGCCGGTCAGCGCATCTGCCGCCGCCTGTGCGATGAAGGCAGGCGTTGGAAGATCGCCTTCGCCGACCCAGAGCGGCAAAAGGTCTTCGCGGGCATGGGCGTATTTCTTGACCTCGACGATGCCGCTTTCAGGCGCAGCCAGAGAACGGGCACTTAGACTTTGCAGAACCGACATGAAAAAAGGCACTCCAGTGTGAGTGCCTTCTTTAGCGCATGAAGAGCCTGTCGTGCATGATATTCCGTGAAGAGATCACGGATTTTTCTGATGGATCAGATGCGATTGGTACCAGACGTTTTCAGCAGATCGCGGATCTCCATGAGAAGACGCACGTCTTCCGGCGGCGGAGCAGGTTCCTTCTTTTCCTCGATTTTCTGACGCTCGACAGACGAGCGCAGCTTGTTCACGCCCTTGACCATCAGGAAGATGATCCAGGCGAGGATGACGAAGTTGATGACCACGGTGAGGAAGTTGCCATAGGCGAAAACGGCGCCCTGCTCACGTGCAGCGGCGAGCGACTCGGCGGTTACTTTCGAGCTCAGCGGCAGGAAGTAATTGGCAAAATCGAACCCGCCGAAGATGGCGCCAACAATCGGCATGATCAGATCGTTGACCACCGATTCGACGATCTTGCTGAAGGCAGCGCCGATGATCACACCCACGGCGAGGTCCATAACGTTGCCGCGGGCGATAAAGGTTTTAAATTCGTTGAGCATTCAGATGTCCCTCTTTGAAGCCCTCTCTCAGCCGTCGCATCCGCGATGGCCAACCTACAATAACATCCAATTTTCGAATGTGCAGATATACGCAACAAAAACACGATTGGTTCCGCCATCTTAAACTTTATGCCAAGGCCTGGCCAATTCTCATTTTGGCGGAACTGGCCTATGCTCGACCGCGAGGACGGTGGGGGAGAACAGCCAGGTGCTTCCGGGGTGGGTCATATTCGGTTCGGCATTCGCCTATATTCTACTGCTATTTGCGGTGGCAAGTTATGGCGACGCCAAGAGCCGCGGCAAGCCACCCTCGAAAAAGGGCAGGCCCATCGTCTATGCGCTAAGCCTTGCGATCTACTGCACATCATGGACCTATTTCGGCGGCGTGGGTCTGGCGTCCGAGCGGGGGCTTGAGTTCCTCGGCATCTATACCGGCCCGATCCTCGCCTTCACATTGGGCATGCCCATCCTGCGGCGCATCGTGGAACTGGCGAAGGCCGAAAAGCTGACCTCGGTCGCCGATTTCATCGCGGCCCGCTATGGCAAGAACCCGACGGTGGCGACGCTGGTGTCCATCATCGCGCTGGTCGGGGCCATTCCCTATATCGCCTTGCAACTGAAAGCCGTGTCCAACTCGGTCGCCGCCATGGTGGACCCGAGCGATTACGGGATTGGCAGCGGCAACCTCTATTTCCTCGATCTGCCGCTGCTGGTGACGGTCGTCATGGCCGGGTTTGCCGTCATCTTCGGCACCCGCCACACGGATGCGACCGAGCATCAGGACGGATTGATCCTTGCCATTTCAATGGAATCGGTCGTCAAGCTGGTCGCCATCTGTACGGCGGGTGTCTATGTCGTCTTCTTCCTGTTCGATGGCCCCTCGCAGCTCTGGGAGCTGGCGTCGCAAAACGAACAGGTCATGCAGGCCATGTCCTACCAGACACCGATCAGCCGCTGGATTGTGCTGACGCTGCTCTCGGCCTTCGCGATCATTCTCCTGCCGCGCCAGTTTCATGTGACGGTGGTGGAGAACCGCACGCCGAACGAGTTGCGCATGGCGGGGCTGCTTTTTCCGCTCTATCTCATCGCCATCAACATCTTCGTGCTGCCGATTGCCATTGCCGGTCTTCTGACGCTGGGCAGCAGCGGTGACGCCGATCTCTACGTGCTGCAATTGCCGCTGGTGAACCAGATGCCGGTGGTGTCGCTGATCACCTTCATCGGTGGCTTTTCGGCGGCGACCGCCATGGTCATCGTCGCTTCAGTCGCGCTGTCCATCATGGTCTCCAATGATATCGTGATGCCGATTTTCCTGAGACAGAAGCTGCTGAACCGCACCGCGCATCGCGACGACTTTGCCAAGACGCTGCTGAACATTCGCCGTACCGCTATCTTCGCGGTTCTGCTCTTGGGCTATGCCTACTACCGGGCCGCAGACAGCGCGTCGGGTCTTGCCTCCATCGGCCTGCTGGCCTTTGCGGCAATCGCGCAGATGGCACCGTCTCTGCTGGGCGGGCTGGTCTGGCGGCGGGCCAATGCGCGTGGGGCGATTGCGGGCCTCAGCTCAGGTTTCTTCGTCTGGGGTTATCTGCTGTTTCTGCCCAGCCTCGGCGGGCCTGACAATTCCCACATCGCGACGACGGTTCTGAGCTTCCTGTTGCCTGGCGTAACCGTGTTTAGCGGTCCCGGCGCCGACCCGCTGGTCAACGCCGTCACGCTCAGCCTGCTGGTCAATTGCGCTGCCTTCGTGCTGGGGTCGCTGTCGCGCAATCCGCGTCCGGTGGAGCGCATCCAGTCGGGTATTTTCGTGAAGCGCCATTCGCGATCGCAATTTGCGACGCGCGGCTGGAAAACACGGGTCAGCGTGGGTGATCTCAAGACGGCGGTGGCACGTTATCTGGGGGAGGAGCGCATGTTGCGCTCGCTCTATGCCTACGAGAAGACCGCTGGGCGCAAGCTGGAAGATGACCAGCCAGCGGATATGGCGCTTATTCATTTCTCGGAGCAATTGCTGGGCAGTGCGATCGGCTCGTCTTCGGCGCGGCTTGTGCTGTCGCTGATCCTGCAAAAGGCCGAGGACACCAGCGCCGATACGGTCTGGCTGCTGGATCAAGCCAGCGAAGCGCTGCAATACAATCAGGACATGCTGCAAACGGCGCTGGCGCAGATGGAGCAAGGCATTGCCGTGTTCGACAGTTCGCAGCAACTGACCATCTGGAACCGCCGGTTCCGCACGCTGCTGGACCTGCCGGAACAATTCGGGCGCGTGGGTCTGCCGCTCAACGAGATCGTTGCGATGCTGGAAGAGCGCGGCGATATCGCAGCGGGTCAGCAGAAGCAGACCATCGATCTGTTCCTGACCATGGACATGCCGTTCTCGCTGGTGCTGGCGGGAGGTGCTCGCATCATCGAGGTGCGCTCCAATGCCATGCCGGACAAGGGCATCGTTGCCACCTTTACCGATATCACCCAGCGGGTGGCGAGCGATCAGGCGCTGAAGCAGGCCAACGAGACGCTGGAGCAGCGGGTGGAAGAGCGCACCGGCGAATTGACGCGGGTGAACCACGAGCTGGCCGAGGCACGGGCTGCTGCCGACGAGGCCAATATAGGCAAGACGCGCTTCTTCGCCGCTGCCGGTCACGACATTCTCCAGCCGCTCAATGCCGCCCGGCTCTATTCGTCGGCGCTGGTGGAGCGGGTGGGCGCATCGGAGAACGGCTCCCTCGTCCAGAACATCGATTCGGCACTGGAGTCGGTTGAGGCGATCCTCGGGGCCGTGCTGGATATTTCGCGGTTAGACACCGGCACCATGAAGCCACGCATGGCATCCGTGGCGTTGAATGACCTGTTGAAGCGCATCGAGACGGATTTTGCCCCGATGGCGCGGGAGAAAAACCTCGAACTCATCGTCATGCCGACATCGCTGACGGTGAAGTCCGATATCAACCTTCTGCGACGTCTGGTGCAGAACCTCGTGTCCAACGCCATCAAATATACTGTCACCGGCAAGGTCGTCGTTGGGGTGCGTCGCCACGGGAAAGAGGCGATCATTCAGGTGGTGGATTCCGGCATCGGCATTCCGTCGTCTAAATTCCGCACCATCTTCAAGGAGTTCGCGCGGCTGGACGAGGGTGCAAAGACGGCGGCAGGCCTTGGCCTTGGGCTTTCCATCGTCGACCGCCTGTCGCGCATCCTGCACCATCCTGTCCACCTCTCGTCCGTGCCGGGCAGGGGGACGTCCTTCCGGGTCAATCTTCCGCGCGAGACGACCCAGAGCCGGGCGATGAGAGCGGTGGAGCGCGATGTGCCGCAGCCGGTTGCGCAGCAACTGCGCGGTTTCCGGGTGCTGTGCATCGATAACGAACCAAAGATACTGGATGGCATGGAGCTGCTGATATCCGGCTGGGGCTGCAAGGTCAGCACGGCGGGTTCCATCAGCGCCGTCGATGCCTTGCTGTCGGCGCCGGGCGATGCGCCCGATATTATCGTCGCCGATTATCATCTTGACGATGGCGATGGTATCGACGCCGTGCTGCGGCTGCGACGCTTCTACCGCAAGGATATTCCGGCTCTGCTGATCACGGCGGACCGGACGCCGGAGGTGCGCGCTCAGGCCGAAAAGGAAGGCATTGCCGTGCAGCACAAGCCGGTACGGCCTGCCGCGCTCAGGGCCTACATCAATCAGGTTTTCAGCGTCACCCAGGCGGCAGCCGAATAGAAAAAGGGCCGCCTGAGAAGTATCAGGCGGCCCTTTCGGATTTCGGACGATGCGGCTTGGATTAGGCGGCGCGGCTGTAGCGGTCGCGCTGCTGGTCAGGCTGGATGCGGAAGCGCTGGACGAGACCGAGCAGGGCTTCGACTTCTTCCGACAGCATCTGCGTTGCAGCGCTGGATTCTTCTGCCATAGCTGCGTTCTGCTGGGTCATCTGGTCCATCTGGTTGACGGAGCCGTTGACTTCCTGAAGCGCAGAGGACTGGTCGGCGGTGGCGGTCGCGATGGTCTCGACATGCTTGCTGACGACGATGATCTGCTCGCTGATGTCGGACAGAACCTGTCCGGCTTCCTGCACCAGAAGCGCGCCTGTGCCGACTTCGTTGGTGGACTGGTTGATCAGCGTCTTGATTTCGCGGGCGGCATCCGCCGAACGCTGTGCAAGTTCGCGGACTTCCTGTGCGACGACGGCAAAGCCCTTGCCGGCTTCACCCGCGCGGGCAGCTTCGATACCGGCGTTCAGCGCCAGCAGGTTGGTCTGGAAGGCGATATCGTCGATAACCTCGATGATCTGTTCGATCTTCTTGGATGCGTCTTCGATACGGCCCATCGCATCGATGGCGTTCTTGACGACCGAGCCGGAGCTGTCGGCGCTCTTCTGGGTGACGCGAACCGCCTGGTTGGCCTCACGGGCACGTTCAGCCGAAGACTTCACGGTGACGGTGATCTCTTCGACGGCAGCGGCCGTTTCTTCCAGAGATGCAGCCTGCGATTCCGTGCGGCGGGACAGATCGTTGGAGGATTCACGCATTTCCATGCCGTTGTGCTGAATGACCAGCGTTCTCTCGCGGATTTGCGCCAGAACGTCTTTCAGGTTGGCGAGCGAATTGTTGAAGTCCGACCGCAACTGCTCCAGACGACCGGAGAATGGCGTGTCGATGGTCTGCGTCAGATCACCCTGCGACATGCGGGCAAGGCCACCGGCCAGTTGGGTGACGGCAAAGTCGATCTGGCGATCCGTCTCGCGCTTTTCGGCATCGTTGCGACCGCGTTCTGCTTCTGCTTCTGCGCGCTCATCGGCACTGCGGCCTTCGATGACCAGCTTTTCATGGGCATTGTCACGGAAGACTTCGAGTGCGCGGGCAATGTTGCCGAACTCGTTCTTGCGTTCGACATAGGGAATGGTCGTGTCCAGCTTGCCTTCCGACAGCGACTTGACCGCATTGGTCAGCACACCGAGCGGGCGAAGCGCGCGGTTGATGACGTAGTAGCCGAGAAGTCCGAAGATCAGCATGACGCCGAAGCCGCACCACAGCACGATGTCGCGCAGGCCATCGATGTGGGACTGATAGACCGTCATGGGAACGCCGACGAACAGAATGCCGACGGCAGCGCCAGACTTGTTGAGGACGGGAAGGTATCCGGTCATGTAATCCGTGCCGAACAGGCGGGCCTGACCGAAGTAGGCCTCACCCTTGCTGATCTTGGCGTAGGCGGGGCTGTCGAGCGCCAGCTTGGTGCCGACGGCGCGTTCGCCCTTTTCGTTTTTCACGTTGGTCGAGATACGCAGGAAATCAGACCCCTGAGCCTGAAACACCGTGGCGACGCCGCCATTGGAAATGCCAGTGCGATCCACGAGGTCGAAGTCCAGCAGAGAGCCGATGCTGGGACGGCTGACGGATTTCAGTTCGCCGTTTTCGATGGCGACCTGCGCACCGCCGACCTTCATCTCATAAAGGATTGCCATGCTTCTGACCGCGCGCCGCGTATCGAGAAGAGCGCTTTCCATGACATCATCTTTCAACCGCATGTAGGTTGTGCTGCCAACGGCGACGATGCCCATAAAAATGAGTGCGATGGTCAGACAGACCATCTGCACCACGATCGATTTTGAAAAGAAACCCGTCATAACATACCCCGAACAAACTGAATTCCGCCACAATGCGGGAAAACCGTTAAGATTCAGGGAACATCGCGCCGCTGTAAATATGCGATATCACTCATCTTTTTGGCGGATTTGACAGGGGTCAAATATAGGAAATCATTGGATTTTCAGGGTGTGAATGGTTGTAGAAAACAATCAAGCTGTTTTACAGCCTGTCAGTTTTCTACAAAAAACTATCGACATCAACGGGTTTTGGGGCGCTCAACGCTCAAAGGCTCTGACGACTGTTGGGGTCCTGTTCGGCGCGGTCGCGGTAAAGTGCGGCGCGTCCCAGAAGCATCAGCGAGACCGGCGTGGTGATGGTCATGAACAGGCCGATGAAGATTTCGTGGAAGACCGGGCGCTGGCCCGACACCGAGAAATAGATAATGGATGCCACGACGATGCCGCCCGTGCCCCAGCTCGTGCCAAGCGTCGGGGCGTGCAGGCGCTCGTAGAAACTTTGCAGCCTTGCAAAGCCGATGGTGCCGACCAGCGTCAGCGATGAACCCAAAAGCACGAAGAATGCGACCAGTATTGCGGCCCAAAGGGGGAATTCGGCAGCTTCACTCATTCGATGACCTCCCCGCGCATCATGAATTTCGAGAGCGCAACGGTTGAAACAAAGCCCAAGATGGCGATCAGCAGCGATGCGGCGAAATAGACATCGTTGCCGGTGCGCAGACCGAAGGTCAGCACCAGCAGCATGGCGTTGACGTAAAGCGTATCGACACCCAGCACCCGGTCCTGCGCGCGCGGGCCGATGGCGATGCGGTAAACGGAAATGGCCATGGCGATGGCAAGAAAGAACTGGGCGATGGAAAACGACCAGAACAGGATAACTGAACTCATTCGAATATCTCCATCAGTAATTTTTCATATCGGCTTTTGATGAGGTTCTGCCAATGCGCCTCGCTGACTTCATCGAGAACGTGGATCAGCAGCGTGCCCTGCGAGGAGTTGTATTCCAGCCATGCGCTGCCCGGCGTGGCGGTCAGCACCACGGCCAGCGCTGCAAGGCCCATCGGGTCCCGCAAGTCGAGCGGAATGGTCAGAAAGCCCGCATTGGCCTTTCGGTCTCGATTGAACAGAATGATGAAGGCAACCGCGAGATTGGAGCGAATGATATCGTAAAACACGATGAAGCACAGCTTCACCACGAGATGCCAGTTGCGAATGCGCGGCTTTGGCGGACGCAGCGAGGCCATGGCCCAGGACGCGACCATGGCGACGGCGATTCCCAGCAACAGATGACCGGGCGAAAAGCTGTTGATCGTCATCCAGAAGACGACCAGCGAGATCGTCAGCAGCGGGTAGGGAAAGATGCGTCTGATCATGGTGCTGCCTCCGGGGCAGTGGCGGCCCGCGGTGCCGTCATCACGCCCTGGATGTAGCTTTCGGGAAGCCCGCCGATCCGTGCCGTTTCCTGCAGGTAGCGCATGATTGGCCCGGCAGCGATGGTCATGGCGAGCGTCATGCCGAGCAGCAGCAGGATCGGTGCGATTTCGATGACGAGAACGCGTGGGACCGTGCCTTCCAGCGAGCCCCAGAAAGTACGGATGCCAGCGCGCGTCATGGAGATGAGCGAGGCAAGACCTGAAAAGACGATGAGGAACACCAGCCACCACGACAGCGTCGAGATGGTATCGTTTGCGCCAAGGCCTGATGGATTGAGGATGGCCGTGAGCATCGAGAATTTGGCGATGAAGCCCGAGAGTGGCGGCAGACCGGCCAGCAGAATTCCGCAGGCCGCAAAGCAGGTGCCGAGAACCGCCATGGTGCCGGGCATGGTCACGCCGACCTCGTCTTCCACCTCGTCCTCCTCACCATCACCATAGGCCTCCATGGTCACGGCCAGAACGTTGGCACCGGCATCCTGTCCGCGTTCCACGAGTTCGATCAGCAGGAAGAAGGCGCTGATCGTCAGCGTTGAAGAAACGAGGTAATAGAGCGCACCGGCAGCAACCGTGGGGTTACCGGTGCCCATGGCTGCCAGCAGGGTGCCCGAAGACACCAGCACCGAGAAACCGGCCAAACGCCCCAGCGCCTGCGAGGCCAGCACGCCGATGGTGCCGAAGACGATGGTGGCGATGCCGCCGACCAGCAGCGCATCATGGCCAAAGCCTGCGGATGCGCCTGCCGTTTCACCGAACAGCAGGAAGGACAGGCGGGCGACCACGTAGATGCCGACCTTGCTCATGATGGCAAACAGTGCGGCGACTGGCGCAGACGCGGCGCTGTAGGCGGACGGCAGCCAGAAGTTCAGCGGCCACATGCCTGCCTTCACCAGAAAAGCGATACCGAGAACGGCTGCGCCTGTTTCCAGCAACATACGCTGATCCGGGTTGAGGCCCGCAATGCGCTGGGCGAGATCGCCCATGTTGAGGGTGCCGGTGACGCCATAGATCAGGCTGACGCCAATGAGGAAGAAGAGTGCGGCTACGAGGTTGATGGCGATGTAGTGCAGACCGGCCTTTACCCGCAACTGTCCCGAACCGTGCAGCAGAAGGCCGTAGGAGGCGGCCAGCATGACCTCGAAGAAGACGAAGAGGTTGAACAGATCGCCCGTCAGGAACGCGCCGTTGACGCCCATCAGCATCAGATGGAACAGTGAGTGGAAATGCGCGCCCGCCTTGTGCCATTTGGCCAGCGAATAGATCAGCGATGGAATGGCGAGCAGCGCCACCAGCAACACCATCAGCCCCGAAAGGCGGTCTGCGACCAGAACGATGCCGAAGGGGGCGGGCCAGTTGCCGAGCAGGTAGACGCCGGTCGAAATGACGGCGGCGACTTCCGTGTTGACGGTCGAATTCACCTCAAGAAACAGGGCGATGGCGACAGCTAGCGACACGAAAGTGGCAAGGACACTGATGAGACCCTTCGCGGTACGCTTGCGCTCATCGATGAAGAGCAGCAGTGCACCGGCAATCAGCGGCACCAGAATGGGTAAGACGACGATGTGGGCGGGGAAGTCGTTCACTTCGTTTCCCTCCCGTCGACATGGTCGGTGCCGGTCAGGCCGCGCGCTGCCAGCAGCACCACGAGGAACAGGGCGGTGGTGGCAAAGCCGATGACGATGGCGGTCAGCACCAGTGCCTGCGGAACTGGATCGGTGAGGGTGGAGGTGATGACGCCATCCAGAAGCAAAGGCGGTGCATTGGTCTTGATGCCGCCGACGCCGAAGATGAAGAGATTGACGGCGTAGGACAGAAGCGACAGGCCGATGATGACCTGATAGGTGCGCGGGCGCAGGATGAGCCAGACGCCCGATCCGGTCATCACACCGATACCCATGGCGAGAATGAGTTCCATTACGCGTCCTCCGCTTTTGCGGCGTCGGGCGTACGTACCTTGTAATTACGCAGCGATTGGTGCGCCAATGCTATCAGAATAAGAACGGTCGCGCCGACCACGAGCGAAAAGACGCCGAGATCGAACAGCAGCGCCGTGGCTGTCGGCATTTTGCCGATATAGGGGATCTCCGTGTACTGGAAATAGGATGTCAGGAACGGATAGCCCAGGAACCACGACCCCATGCCGGTCGATGCCGCCATCAACAGACCAAAGCCCATCCAGCGCAGCGGCAGGATGCGGATACGGTCTTCCGCCCAGCGGGTACCGCCCGCCAGATATTGCAGCAGGAACGCCACCGCCATCGTGATGCCAGCCGAGAAGCCGCCGCCGGGCAGATCATGACCGCGAATGAACAGAAAGAAGGAGAAGGTGACGATGACAGGGAACATCCACTGCATGATGACGGATGGCACCAGCAGATAGTCGCGCACCGTATCGCCCTTGCTGCGCTCCGGGCTATCGGCATCGAAAGCGTTCTGGATGAGCTGTTGTTCCGGCAGGCCGATGCTTTCCTGAGCGGGGCGGAAACGGCGAAGCAGCGCAAAGACGGTGAGGCCGACGATGGCCAGAACCGCGATTTCACCCATCGTATCGAAGCCACGGAAGTCCACCAGAATGACGTTGACGACATTGGTGCCGCCGCCTTCCGAATAGGCTTTCTCAAGGAAGTAATTGGCGATGGTGTTGGGCACCGGCAGCGTCATGACGGCAAAGGCGATGACGCTCATGCCGATGCCGCAGAACACGGCGAGCAGGAAATCCCGTCCGCGACGAAGCTGCGAGGGCAGTTCGTTGTTGTTGTCCACCTTCACCATGCGCTTGGGCAGCCAGCGCAGGCCAAGCAGAATGAGCACGAGGGTGACGATTTCGACCAGCAACTGGGTAATCGCGAGATCTGGCGCCGACAGCCATACGAAGGTGAGGCAGGTGACGAGGCCGGAGACGCCAAGCATGACGAGGGCCGCAAGCCGATGATACTTCGCCTGCCATGCTGCGCCCATGGCGGCAATCATGCCGATGGCCCACAGAATGGCAAAGATCGGGTCGAAGCTGGTGACGCTGGGCAGCGTCAGCGAAAACTGCGAGGCGGCGAGCGGTGAGAAACCGGCAATCAGCGCAACGAGGATCAGCATGCGCAATTGCGGTTGAAGACGCCGGGTTCCCAGCGTGCTTTCCAGCCATCGCGCCCATTTCCAGGACACGGTGACGATGATGCGCTCGAAAATACGCTGGCCGCGCAGGTGGCGAAAGATCGGCGGACCGTCTTCGCAGCGCGAAAAATAGCCGCCGAGCGCCGCATAGATGGCAACGCCACCGATCAGCGCAACGAGGCTCATCATCAGCGGAACGTTGAAGCCGTGCCAGATCGACAGACTGTAGACCGGCGTTTGCGGACCCAGCACCGACAGCACCGCCGAATGCAGGAACGGGCCGATGGAGAGGCTGGGCACGATGCCGACGATCAGGCAGGCGAGGACCAGAAACTCGATGGGAAAACGCATCCAGCGCGGCGGTTCATGCGGCTTGGGATTGGGGATGTCGTGCGGCGGCGGGCCGAAGAACACGGTGTGAATGAAGCGCAGTGAATAGGCCACCGCAAAGGCGCCCGACAGGGTCGCGACATAGGGCAGGGCCTTGTCCAGCAGCGAATCCGCATGGGTTTCAACGGATTCGGCAAAGAACATTTCCTTCGACAGGAAGCCGTTGAACAAGGGCACCCCGGCCATGGCCGCACTGGCCGCCATGGCCAGCGTGGCGGTGGCGGGTAAGAACCGATAGAGCCCGCTCAAGCGCCGCATGTCGCGGGTGCCGGTCTCGTGGTCGATGATGCCAGCGGCCATGAACAGCGACGCCTTGAAGGTGGCATGGTTCATCATGTGGAAGATGGCAGCGACCGCAGCCAGCGGGCTTCCAAGGCTCAAAAGCGTGGTGATAAGGCCGAGATGGCTGATGGTGGAGTAGGCGAGAAGTCCCTTCAGATCCTGCTGGAACATCGCGAAGTAGGCACCGAGCAAAAGGGTGATGATGCCGCAGAAACCGAGCAGCCAGAACCATTCCGGCGTCCCCGCCAGAACCGGCCACATGCGCGCAAGCAGGAAGACGCCCGCCTTCACCATGGTGGCGGAGTGCAGATAGGCCGAAACCGGCGTCGGCGCGGCCATGGCGTTGGGAAGCCAGAAGTGGAACGGGAACTGCGCGCTTTTCGTCAGTGCACCGATGAGGATGAGCACAAGCGCTGGCACATAGAGCGAATGGGCGCGAATATCGGCACCCTTTGCAATGATCGCGTCCAGATCGTAGCTGCCTGCCATGTGGCCGAGGATCAGCAGACCGGCCAGAAGGCAGAAACCACCGATGCCGGTGACGGTCAGCGCCATGCGCGCGCCATCGCGGGCAGTGGCATTGTGATGCCAGTAACCGATTAGCAGGAAGGAGAAAACGCTGGTCAATTCCCAGAAGATCGACAACAGAATGACGTTGCCGGACAGAACGATGCCCAGCATCGAGCCCATGAAGGACAGGAGAAAGGCGAAGAAACGCGGGATCGGATCTTCCGCCGACATGTAATAACGGGCGTAAAGCACCACCAGAAAGCCGATGCCGGTGATGAGGATGATGAACATCCAGGCGAACGCATCCAGCCGAAGCGTGAAGTTGAGGCCGAGCTGCGGCAACCATTCCACATCATATTTGATGACCGCGCCACCCTTGACGCTGCTGTAAAGAAAGATGGCGGAGAGCAGCGCAAACAGCGCGATACCACCTGCCACGGCGGCGGGCGCGCGCGCGGCGCCATATCGCGGCATCGCGGCAGTGATGATGCTGCCGAGGAAGGGTAGGGCAATCAAAATGGGAAGTAGGACTTCAAGTCTCATATAGGCTGGCAATTTCTCTGGCGTTGCGGTTTGGCGGTTCTTGCGTCCGTCAGCTTCGCCAGATCCGTCGGGAGGAGACGGAAGAAATGGCCGTGACGGCTATGTGCTTGTTTTCGGTGGACCGCGAGGCGAGACCGTTCCGGCGAGACGAAAACCACGCAGATCGGCGCGCAGGTCTTCGAGCCCGATTTGGGCCTTCCTATAGTCGGTTACCAGTGGCGAAACCGGTAAAATCCCATGAACAAAATTGTGATCGAGCGTGTGATCGCAGACATCGCAGATGGCGACGTGAACAGCCAGCTCAGCGCTTGCCTCGGCACCAGAGGGCGCGGTCTGCTGCGGAAGATGGGAGCGTTCGAGACGGTGCGGTTTCAGAACCGGCGCGGCGTTTGCGGCAACCTGAATTCCGATGAAAACGAGCATGCCCGCGACAAAGACATCGATCAGCCTCGTGGAGTGAAGCGGGGCGCAAAGGCTTTTCCCGATCCATGGCAAAATCATGTCTCCTTATTCGTCGTCAGCGTTTCGTTGAAACATCACCATGGAAGTGGATATCGTGTGATTTTGTTTTAGGGGAACGGTGTTGCCATTGTCCAGCGCGGGAGGCCTAAAAATAAGAAATCTTTTCCAAAAACGGCGATTCTCGAATGAATCCGATCCTGTTAAATGTTGTGAAAGATAAATTGCATAACAAATTTTAGCAATCTCAGGTGAAACCGCGCTTTCTTAACCTTCAAGCAAGGAATTAACCATAAAGATTGGACGTATTTCACGGCGGAATGGAGTTTTACCAATCTCCTTCCAGGCATGACGCCGCCCTGCCGTACCGGGTCGATCCGGTATTCTCTTTGATTGCAGAAGGCTCAGCAGCGTCGGTGCGCCACCATGTGTGGTGCGCGGGCTCGTGAAATATCCTCCCGGATACTGACATTCTCAATCGGTCATAAGCCGGTTTCAACCGGCGTAACTATCGGGGACGTCGCTTGGGGCAGGAATTGCCAACAGATCATACGCGAAAGGCCACAGGCGGAAGCCTGGCAGGCCGGTTGCGTTTTGCTGGTCTTGACCAAGACCAGTGCGATCTGCTGCGCCGTTACCGCACCATGCTGGAGCCCCACGTCAAGGCGGGCCTGCGCGACCTGATGGTGCGCTTCCAGTCCATGCCCGACTGTTCTCCATCCTTTGAGAGTGAAAACCAGCTCGACCGTCTGCACGATCTCCAGACCGCGCATTGGAGTGTTTTGACGGACGCCCGTTTCGACGCTGTCTATGCCGAGCGTATCAAGGTCCTGTCCGACACGGAAAGCCGCATGGGTCTCGACCCGCGCTGGCACGTCGCCGGTCATGCCGTGGTTCTGGAAAATCTTCTGGGCGGCTTGATTGCGCAAAACGCGCCCCGCTCCATTCTGCCCGGCAATCGCAAGCGTCAGCGCGAACTGGCCGAAGCCGTCAAAGCCGTCGTCCGGCTGGTGATGGTCGATACCGAAATTGCCGTGTCGTTGCGTTTCAATGAATTGCGTCTTCGCCACACCCAGGAACTGGCCAAGCAGCGCGAAGGCGACCAGGCCGATGCCAAGCGGCTTCTGGGCGATGCACTGAATGCCTTTGCAGCCGGTGACCTGACGGCGCGCATCACCGGCGATATTCCCGACGTCTACCGCGATCTGGCAGAGGCCTTCAACGGCGCGCTGGAAAAGATCGAAGCCTCTATGGCTGCGGCGCAGGCCGGCGTGCGCGATGCACAGACCGCAACCGAGCGCATGGCAGGCGAGGGCCGCACCATGGCCGCGCAGTCCTCCCAGCAGGCACAAAGGTTTACCGATGCCTCCGATACGCTGGGCGCCGTTATCGGCGAAGTGCGTACCAGCAGCGAGCGCATTCAGGCCGCAGAAAATGCGATGACACAGGCCCGCACGGCGGCAACCGAAAGCGGCACCGCCGTCGGTGAAGCCATCAGCGCCATGGCCGGTATCGAACAATCCGCCGAGCAGATCGGCCGCATCATCGGCTCCATCGACGAGATTGCCTTCCAGACGAACTTGCTTGCACTCAATGCAGGCATCGAGGCGGCACGCGCTGGCGAAAGCGGTCGCGGTTTTGCCGTGGTGGCGCAGGAAGTGCGCGCCCTTGCGCAGCGTTCTGCCGATGCCGCACGCGAAATCAAGAACCTCGTCAACGGCACGAAAACGCAGGTGGACGCAGGCGTTCGCATGGTCAACCGCACCCAGGAAGCCATCGGCGGCGTTGTTCGCCAGGTCTCCGGCGTCAGCGACATGATCGGCGATGTGGCCCGTCGCACCGGTGAAAACGTCACCAGCCTGCAGGGCGTTGCGGTGGAACTCAATGCCATCGGCGCAGAGACGGACCGTTCCGCCAGCCGCCTGACGACGGCTTCGCAGGACGCAGACGACCTGCACACAGTCATTCTCGAGCTGGGCCGGACCGTGCGGGAATTCCGCATTGCCCGCCAGATGAACGCGGTGGAGCAGCCGGTCACGAGACAACATCAGCAAAACGTGGCGACCATGCGCGAAGAGCCCATGGACTATGGCTACGTGCACCAACAATTCAGACGCCAAGGAGTGATTTGATGGCAGGCAGGAAAGCAGCGCAGTCGACATTGAAATTGTCACCGGTGCTGGACCTCAATCAGGCATCCGTCTTGCACGGAAAACTGATGGAAATGAGGGGTGCCCCGCTTGCGGTGGATGCCTCCGAGGTCGAGCGCGTGGGCGTGCAGTGCGCCCAGGTCTTGATGGCAGGCGTCAAGGCTTGGGAAGCCGACGGCAAGTCATTCACATTTTCCAAGGCATCCGATGCCTTTGACAAAACCCTTAAACTGATCGGCATGGACATCGATCATATGCTCCCGAAGGAGATGCAGAAATGAAGAAGAAGGTTCTGACCGTCGACGACTCCAGAACGATCCGCAATATGCTGCTTTTGACGCTGAACAATGCCGGTTTCGAGACCATTCAGGCAGAAGACGGCATCGAAGGGCTGGAAGTGCTGGAAGGCTGCCAGCCGGATGTCATCGTCACCGACATCAACATGCCGCGTCTCGATGGCTTCGGCTTCATCGAGGGCGTTCGTCGCAACGAGAAGTATCGTGCGATCCCCATCCTTGTGCTGACCACCGAAAGCGATGCCGAGAAGAAAAATCGTGCCCGCCAGGCAGGCGCTACCGGCTGGATCGTCAAGCCGTTCGACCCTGCAAAGCTGATCGATGCCATTGAACGCGTAACTGCCTGATACGGGACCACACACGATGGATATGAACGAAATCAAAGAAATCTTTTTCCAGGAGTGCGAGGAGCAACTCGCTGAACTGGAATCGGGTCTTCTGAAATTAAATGACGGCGACCGCGACCCGGAAACCGTGAATGCTGTGTTTCGTGCCGTTCATTCCATCAAGGGTGGAGCGGGTGCATTCGGTCTCGAAGATCTCGTGGCCTTCGCCCATGTTTTCGAAACGACACTGGATTGCGTGCGCTCGAACAAGCTCGAGCCGGATCAGGACGTTCTGAAGGTCATGCTGAAATCGGCCGACGTTCTGGCCGATCTGACCAACGCCGCCCGTGATGGTGGCAGCGTTGAGGAAGGCCGTACACGCGGTCTGGTCAAGGAACTGGAAGCGCTTGCCAACGGCGAGAAGGTTTCCCCGGGTGCAGCAGAACCAGCCGCACCGAAGGCCGCAGCGCCTGCACCGGTTGCAGCAGCACCGGCCCCGACAGACGACAGCGGCTTCCAGCCCGTCGCCTTCTCCTTCGGCGATTTTGAAGACGACACGGTTCCATTGATGGAAACGCCGTCCTTCAACGTCGTCTTCAAGCCGCAGAACTCGCTCTACGCCAAGGGTAACGAAGCAGCACTTCTGCTGCGCGACCTCTCGCGCATCGGCGAGATGAGCATCAACTGCGACATGAGCAACCTGCCTGCGCTCGAAAACATCGAGCCGGAAGCTGCCTATTTCCAGTGGAAGATCACGATCAAGACGGACAAGGGTGCCGCTGGCATCCGCACCGTGTTCGAGTTCGCGGAATGGGATTGCGATCTGGAAATCACCGAGATCGTCGCCGAAACCCCGCCTGAAGAAGAACTGCCGATGATACCGGTGCCGTTCGATCTCTCGGTGCTGGATGAAGTTGCCGACGAACCCGCCGTCATGTCTGCTGGCGCAGAAGAGACGATTGCTGCAAAGACAGTTGCGACAGCCGTTGCCGCGACCGAAGTTACGCGCACCGTTTCTGCCGCTGCCGAGAAGAAGGAAGCACCGGCTGCCGCCGCTGCTGCCGCAAACGCCAGCGCCGGTCAGACCATCCGCGTCGATCTCGACCGCGTCGACCGCCTCATCAACCTCGTTGGCGAGCTCGTCATCAACCAGGCGATGCTGTCGCAGAGCGTCATCGAGAACGACACGACCGGCACATCTGCCGTCAACATGGGTCTGGAAGAACTCCAGCAGCTGACGCGTGAAATTCAGGATAGCGTCATGGCCATCCGCGCGCAGCCTGTGAAGCCTGTCTTCCAGCGCATGTCGCGTATCGTTCGCGAAGTGGCCGACATGATCGGCAAGCAGATCCGTCTGATCACCGAGGGTGAAAACACCGAAGTGGACAAGACGGTCATCGACAAGCTGGCTGAACCGCTGACGCACATGATCCGTAATGCCGTCGACCACGGCATCGAAACACCTGAAAAGCGCGAAGCCGCAGGCAAGAATCCTGAGGGCACCGTCAAGCTGACGGCGAAGCACCGTTCGGGCCGTATCCTGATCGAACTGGCCGACGACGGCGCGGGTATCAACCGCGAGCGCGTTCGCCAGAAGGCTATCGACAACGATCTGATCGCTGCCGATGCCAACCTGACGGATGAGGAAATCGACAACCTAATCTTCGCACCGGGCTTCTCCACCGCCGACAAGATTTCCGACATTTCGGGTCGTGGCGTCGGTATGGACGTGGTCAAGCGCTCGATCCAGGCACTCGGTGGCCGCATCAGCATCACCTCTCGCCCGGGCCTCGGCTCGACCTTCACCATGAGCCTTCCGCTGACGCTGGCCGTTCTCGACGGCATGGTGGTGACGGTTGCTGGTCAGACACTGGTCGTGCCTTTGACGGCGATTGTCGAAACGCTGCAGCCGGAAGCCGTGAACATTCACTCCTTCGGTTCCAACCAGCGCCTGATCTCCATCCGCAACTCCTTCTGCCCGCTGGTGGACGTCGGTCGCATTCTCAACTTCCGCGCCACCCAGGCCAACCCGGTCGACGGTGTTGCCCTTCTGGTGGAATCGGAAGGTGGCGGTCAGCGCGCTCTGATGGTCGATGCCATCCAGGGTCAGCGTCAGGTCGTGATCAAATCGCTGGAAGCCAACTACACCCACGTTCCGGGCATTGCTGCCGCAACCATCCTTGGCGATGGCCGCGTGGCTCTCATTCTGGATGTGGATGCCGTTGTCGGCGCGTCTCGTGGCCAGTCGCTCAAGCAAGAGATGTCTCTTGCGGTAGCCGGTTGAAAGTAGTGATGAATGACAGCGCTCAAGTTTAACGATACACGCCTATCCCCGGACGAAGTGCTGGCCAGCGGAGAATATCCGCTGACACGCCGCGACCTGTCCGAAATCGCCGCGATGATCTATGCCGATGCCGGCATCTATCTGAACGACACCAAGGCGTCGCTCGTTTATTCGCGACTGTCCAAGCACATCCGCAATCTGGGTATTTCCGGTTTTCGGGAATACTGCACCCTCGTGTCGTCCCAGGAGGGCGCCCATGCCCGTCGCGAGATGCTGTCGCATCTGACGACGAACTTCACGCGCTTCTTCCGCGAAAACCACCACTTCGAGAATCTGCGCGATGAGGTCCTGCCGGGTCTGATCAACCGGGCAAAGGCCGGTGGACGTGTTCGTATCTGGTCCGCGGCCTGTTCCGACGGGCAGGAGCCCTATTCGATCGCACTGACGGTTCTGGGCATGTTTCCCAACGCCGCCGAATACGACTTCCGCATTCTGGCAACCGATATCGACCCCAAAATTCTGGCGCAGGCCAGAGCCGGGGTCTATGACGAAAACGCACTGGAAACCGTCACGCCGGCCATGCGCAAGCAGTGGTTCCAGGACGTGGATGTCGCCGGTCGCCGCAAGTTTCAGATCAGCGACAAGGTCAAGAAGTTGATCACCTTCAACGAGCTGAACCTCATGACGCAATGGCCCTTCAAGGGCGGTTTCGACGTGATTTTCTGCCGCAACGTGGTGATCTATTTCGATGAGCCGACACAGGTGAAAATCTGGGCACGTTTTGCCGGTCTTCTGCCGGAAGGCGGCCATCTCTATATCGGCCACTCCGAACGGGTCTCGGGCGACCCGAAGGCGCTGTTCGATAACACCGGCATCACGACCTATAAATACATCGGCAAACCGGGCGGGAGGAAAGCATGAGCGCACCCGCCAGAGTCCTCGTTGTCGATGATTCCCCGACGATGCGCGGCCTGATTTCGGCTGTCCTGAAAGCCGACCCCGATGTTCAAGTGGTGGGCCAGGCAGGCAACGCCATGGAGGCGCGCGCCGCGATCAAGGAGCTTAATCCCGATGTCGTGACGCTGGATATCGAGATGCCGGAGATGAACGGCCTCGAGTTTCTGGAAAAGATCATGAGGCTTCGGCCTATGCCCGTCATCATGGTCTCGACGCTGACGCATCGCGGTGCAGGTGCTTCGCTTGCGGCGCTTGAAATCGGCGCGTTCGATTGCGTTGGTAAACCAGCGCCGGGCGACAGCAGACCGTTTGGCGATCTGGCCGAGAAGGTCAAGGCTGCCGCACGTTCACAGCATCAGAGCTATCGCAGCGTCGAGGTGGAAAAACCCGTTGCGTCGCTGCCCATGGCTGTGAGCGATTACCGCGTCGGTCGCAAGATCGTTGCCATCGGTTCCTCGACCGGCGGTGTCGAGGCTTTGATCTCCGTTTTGCAGAAATTCCCGGCCAACTGCCCGCCCACCGTCATCACGCAGCACATGCCATCGACGTTCACGAAAAGCTTTGCTGAGCGCCTGAACAGACTATGCGCACCTGTGGTGGAAGAGGCAACCGATGGGGCCCGTCTCCAGACCGGGAAAATATATCTTGCACCGGGCGGAGAGCGCCATTTGCAGGTCGTTAATCATTCCGCACCAAGTTGCAGGCTTTTGGAAAAAGAACCTGTTAATGGCCATCGTCCGTCCGTCGATGTTCTGTTCGATTCCGTGGCTGAACTCGCCGGACGCAATGCCGTTGGTGTCATCCTGACCGGAATGGGGCGGGACGGTGCTGCCGGACTGCTGAAGATGCGCCATGCCGGTGCGCGCACGATCGGCCAAAACGAAAAAACCTGCGTCGTTTATGGCATGCCACGCGTTGCTCATGAGCTTGGTGCCGTCCAACAACAATTTCCGCTCAACGCCATCGGCGAAGAAATTCTGAAACTTACTGCTGCCCGAAAAGAAGGTTCCGACTAATGTCTCTTGCAGAAAAAATCAAAGTTCTGATCGTTGACGATCAGGTCACAAGCCGCCTCCTGCTCAGTGATGCACTGACGCAGCTCGGCTTCAAGCAGATCACCTCCGCTGGCGATGGCGAGCAGGGCATGAAGATCATGGAGCAGCAGCCCCATCATCTCGTGATCTCCGACTTCAACATGCCGAAGATGGATGGTCTCGGCTTCTTGCAGGCGGTTCGCACGAACCCCACCACCAAGAAGGCAGCCTTCATCATTCTGACCGCGCAGGGTGACCGCGCGCTGGTTCAGAAGGCGGCACAGCTGGGCGCCAACAACGTTCTGGCCAAGCCATTCTCCATCGACAAGATGAAGGCGGCAATCGAAGCCGTATTTGGATCCTTGAAATGATCGAAACCGCAGCCAAGCGCGTACATATTATCCAAGGCGAGTATAAAATCGCCAATGATCCCGATGTGGTCCTGACGACCATTCTCGGTTCGTGCGTGGCTGCGTGTCTCAGAGACCCTGTTGCGGGCGTCGGCGGCATGAACCATTTTCTGCTGCCGGGGACAGGGGGCATGGGGGGTGGAGATGCAACCCGTTATGGGGTGCATCTCATGGAATTGCTGATCAACGGCCTGCTCAAGCAGGGAGCACGCCGCGATCGGCTCGAGGCAAAGATTTTCGGCGGGGCGAAAACCATTGCCAGCTTCTCGAATGTCGGCGAACAGAACGCCGCATTTGCGGTGCAGTTTCTAAAGGATGAAGGCATTCGCTTGCTGGGGCAGTCGACCGGGGGGGACTCGGGCCGCAAGGTAGAGTTCTGGCCGGTCTCCGGTCGCGCGCGTCAGCATCCGCTCAGCGGTGCCGAAGCACAGTCGACGGTCGCGCTGGAAAGACGTCCAGCACCGGCGCCGAAGCCAGTGGCCAACGATATCGAGTTTTTCTGACACGGCGTATAAGGGCGATTTGCTCACGCCGTACCATCATTTTTGTTTGAGTTTCGAACCGGGTAAAAAACCTCTCGGTCCGCAATTCCGGCCACGGAGTATTTTATGCAGATCGCCGAGCACATAGATCTTTCAACTTTCGACGAGGCGCTGCCCGATGTGCTGATGCGGGTCGTTTCCGAATTGCACGACGTGGCCTATCTCATCGAGCGTATCGAGCCGCAATTGCTCGAGGCGACAAATGGTGCCGTGACGACCGAGGGCATGCGCCTGTTGCAGGGCATCGACCTTGCCGTCCAGAAGACGCGCGGCCTTGCCGAATTCATCGACACCATCACCGGCTCCATTCCGATCAACTGGGTCGTGGATGTCTCTACGGCACTCAGCCTCGTCAAGCTGGCGGAAATGCAGAAGGCCCTGGGCGCTGGCCTGCGCCACGGTCATTCGCAGCCGCTCGACAAAGTTTCCGGCGACATCGACCTGTTCTAGAATATGTCCCTATATGGCGGGCAAACAGATTATCTGCCCGCCTGGTCGCAATTTCAGCAGCAATTCCGTACAATTTTGAGTAAAGTCGCACTGATTTCGTACAAGTAAAGCGCCGCACAAGCTTCGACGTATTAATCTCCACTCCGATTTAACACAGCTATTGGTTCGTTGCCCTTTGGGCACGCCAGCTCCGGGGTCTTGATTGATGAACAGTGTCGCAAACGTTGGTTCTTCCAGCTCGCTTTTTCTAAACCTTCTTGAACTGGCCAAATCCCAACGCCTTGCGCTGGGCGACGTGTTCAAGTTTGCCGAAAGCTTCAGCGCGGAAGGCCGCAAGGGCGAGGCGGTCGAGCTTTACAAGACGTGGCTCGCCTTTAACGAAGCGCATCCCGGCGCGCAGATGGTCTATTTCAACTATTCCGTCATGCTGCGTCAGCTCAATGACATCCCCGGCTCCATCAACGCCATGCGCGCAGCCCTGAAGATCGATCCCATGTTCGGGCCTGCCCAAATCAATCTTGGCCGCGCCTTCGAAGACAGTGGCTCTTTCCCGCAGGCGATCCAGCAATGGAGAAGCTTTGTCGAGAGCACGTCCGAGACGACGCCCGACCGCCTGTCCTACCGGGTCATGGCGATGCAGCACATAGGCCGCGTGATGGAAAATGCCGGACTTCTGGAAGAAGCCGAGACCATTCTGTGGGATGCCATGGAGCTACGCCCGGAAAAGACCGAGACCGGACAGCACTGGAGTGCCATCCGTCAACGTCAGTGCAAATGGCCGATCATCACCTCCTCCAGCCATGTCACGCAGCGCCAGATGATCGATTCCATGTCGCCGCTGACGCTGGGATGCTATGCCGACGACCCGATGTTCCAGTTGGCCCGTGCCTATGAATACAACAAGAGCTTCGTCGGTCGTCTCGACCTGCGCAATTTCCCGCGCAAAACGGTCAAGCAGAAGACCGGCACGGGCCAGCGCTTGCGTGTCGGCTATGTCTCTTCCGACCTGCGCGACCACGCCGTTGGATTTGCGCTGCGCGAAATGCTGGAACTGCATGACAAGACGAGCGTCGAAATTCACGCTTACTATTGCGGCGACCCGGTTGCCAACGATGCGACGCAGACGCGCATGAAGGCGGCGGTCGATGCCTGGCACGACATCGGTACGTTGACCGACGAGGCTGCGGCCCGCCAGATTGCCAGCGACGAGATCGACATTCTGATCGACGTTAACGGCTATACCAAGCATGCGCGCACCAAGATTTTCGGCTACCGTCCGGCGCCGGTCATCGTCAATTTCTGCGGCTATCCCGGCTCCATGGGCTCGCCGTTCCACCAGTACATGATTGCCGACGCACAGATCGTGCCGCCTTCGAGCGAGATTTATTACTCCGAAAAGGTTCTGCGGATCGCCTGCAACCAGCCGATCGACCGCAAGCGTCTCATCGCCGAAAAGCCGTCGCGTGAAAAAGCCGGTCTGCCGGAAAACGCCTTCGTGTTCGCCTGCTTCAACGGCATGCAGAAGATCACGGCGGGTACGTTCGAACAGTGGAAGGCCATTTTGACAGCGACGCCGGGCAGCATTTTGTGGATGCTCAGCGGCAACGAAAAGGCCGACCAGCGTCTGCTGGCCATGTTCGTGGCAGCCGGAATCGACGCCGAGCGGATCATCTTTGCGCCAAAGGCTGCCAATGCCGAGCATCTTGCCCGCATCGGCGTCGCCGATCTCTTCCTCGACACCTTCCCCTACGGTGCGCATTCGACGGCAGCCGACTCGCTGACGGTCGGGCTTCCCGTGCTGACCTTCCCCGGCAAGAGCTTTGCATCGCGCTTCTGCGCAAGCGTCGTTGCTGCAACCGGCGTGCCCGAACTGATCTGTGATGGCCCGCAGGATTACGTCGCCAATGCAATTGCCTATGCCAATAACCCGGCTGCGCTGAAACTGATCAGGGACAAGCTTCAGGCCAGCCGCGAAACGAGTGCACTCCGCGACATTCCGGGTCTGGCCCGTCGTCTGGAAGAACTGTACTGGCAGATGCAGGGTGAGGCCGAACGCGGCGAAACACCGGTTCCAGACTTCCGCAACATGGATGTCTACTACGAAATCGGTTCGGAACTCGTTCTGGAAAATCTCGAATTCGTCGATGAGGCGACCTATCGCGCGCGTTACCTCGAGAAGATGCGCGAGTGGCACGCCTTCTCCGACATTCCACATGATGCACGGTTGTGGACGCCTGAAGCCTCGGCTACGGCTTGACGTCCGAAGTGTCACAAATCGATATCGCCCCGTAAAGGAATATCGCAAGACTAACGCAGCACACCTGCGCATCCCAGATGTGCGGGTGTGCGTGTAACATTTACAAGGCAGGTCGATGACGTCCCAGTCCAAGAAGATAGCCATTGTCGGCGCCGGGCTTTCCGGTGCCGTTATCGGTCGCGAACTCGCCGTTGCGGGCCATCAGGTCGATATTTTCGACCGGCGCGACCATATTGCCGGCAATTGCCATACGGAGCGCGATGCGGAGACAGGCGTGATGGTTCACGTCTACGGCCCGCACATCTTCCACACCGACGATGCCGAGGTCTGGGATTACGTCAACACCTACCAGACCTTCATGCCCTACAAGAACCGGGTCAAGACAACCAGCCGCGACCAAGTGTTCTCGCTGCCGGTCAACCTGCATACGATCAACCAGTTCTTCAACAAGACATTTCGCCCGGATGAGGCGAAAGCATTTATTGAAGAGCAGGCCGACAAGACAATCGAAGACCCGCAGACCTTCGAGGAACAGGCGCTGCGCTTCGTGGGACGCGATCTCTACGAGGCGTTTTTCCAGGGCTACACGCAGAAGCAATGGGGCTGCTCGCCGACCGATCTGCCCGCATCCATCCTCAAGCGCCTGCCGGTGCGGTTCAATTACGACGACGACTATTTCTTCCACAAATATCAGGGCATGCCGGAAACCGGCTACACGCCGATGGTGGAACGCATTCTCGATCATCCCGGCATTCGCGTTCACCTGAACAGCAATTTCGGTCGCGGGGATATCGCTGGCTACGACCATACCTTCTATTCCGGCTCGCTGGATGGTTACTTCGAATATGCCAATGGCAGGCTGGGTTATCGTACGCTGGATTTCGAACGCTTCACCTATGACGGCGATTACCAGGGCTGCGCGGTTATGAATTACGGTGAGGTCTCGGTGCCCTTCACCCGCATTACCGAACACAAGCACTTTTCACCGTGGGAAAAGCACGAAAGCTCCGTCTGCTACCGCGAGTTTTCGCGTGAATGCGGACCAGACGATGTGCCCTACTATCCCATCCGTCTGGTGACCGAAAAAGAGCAGCTTGCGCAATATGTGTCGCTGGCCAATGAGGAAAAGTCCGTGACCTTCGTGGGTCGGCTCGGCACCTATCGTTATCTGGACATGGATGTGACGATCCGCGAGGCGCTCGACACATCGCGGCTGTTCCTGTCGCTTGCCGAGGGTGAAAAGGCAATGCCGTCATTCCTCAACCCGCCGCTATGAGCTGACGACTACTCCAGATTGTCGTTCATAATGATTGCCGCGCGGCATCCGCGCGGCTTTTTGCGTTTTTACGCATCGAAACTGCTCTGCCACGCTGCATGGGTGGGTTTTATATCGATAAAACTGACAGTTTCGCACAAGCAACGAAACCTAGGATTGCCGGTGACGAATGCCGTCTTCAGCTCTGCTGCGGGCCGGTTGCCTCGTCAGTCTGTTTTCGATCTTGAACTCGCGACCAAGGCCTGCAAATGACGTCGATCATTCCTTCCATGAGTGTTGCTCAAATCTCGAAATTATCGACTGCGGTAATTTCAAGTTGGACGACCGACGATGTGGAAGCACTTTCGACGGAGCAGATCGCCGCTCTTTCCACTCGGCAGATTGGCGCCTTTTCTTCCCAGCATGTCGCTGCGCTGGAAACGGAAGACCTAGCCGCGATGTCAACGAAGCAGCGCGTGGGCATCACCGCCACCGCAATCGTCGGCCTGACGCTCGATCAGATCGCAGTGCTGGACAAACTCTCCATCGCCAGCCTCAGTGCAGATCAGGTCGCGGCCTTGACGAACTCGCAGGTCGCGGCGCTGGATCTAGACCAGACCGAAGCGCTCACGCCGAAGCAAATCGCGGCCATGAGCTCGAGCCAGATCGCAGCGCTCGACTATGATGAACTGGCGACATTTTCCAGCGCCGACATGGCGGCCATTTCGGCCAGCGCCATTGCGGGTATCAGTTCGGACGCTATCGAGCACTTATCGACGGATCAGGTCGCAGCCATCAGCGCAAACGCCATTCCTGGAATGGGCCTCGATACCCTGACATCGCTGTCGGATGCACAGTTGGCGGCGATCAGCACCAGTGCGATCTCAAGGTTGACGACAGACCAGATCGGCGCCTTGAGCGCAGACCAGATCGGCGCCTTTACCTCTAGCCAGATCGCATCTCTCAAGGCCGTGCAGATTTCAGCACTCGGCGCCGATTACATCGCCAACCTTTCTTCTTCCGGTATCGCAGGCCTCAGCACGGCAGCGATTGCCAGCCTGACCACAGCCCAGGTCGCGGCTCTTTCGTCAGAGCAACTGTCAGGCTTGACGACAAAGCAGGTCGCGGCCTTGAAGTCGACGCAGATAGAGGTGATCGCTGTCGAGAATATCGCAGCCTTCTCGGCAGAACAGATCACCGCACTCAGCACCAGATCCATCACGGGACTGACAACGGGCCAGATCGATAAATTGTCGACGCTTCAGGCCGAAGCCCTGACTTCCCGACAGGTGAAAGTGCTGAGCTCGACGCAGATCGCGGCTCTGGGCAACGACGACATTGCGACATTCTCGACGGCGGATATCGCAGCGATTACCAGCGCGACTGCCGCTGGACTGACGACCGGCATGGTTGCAGCGTTGACTGAGGCTCAGGTTGCTTCGATCAGCGCCGGAACATTTGCCAAGTTGACGACCGAACAGATCGACGCTTTGAGTGCCAGCCAGCTTGGCGCGCTCACGTCTACGCAGATTGCATCGTTTACCTCTACGCAGGTTGCAGCCCTGACAGCGGATGACCTCAAGGCTCTGCCATCGTCTGCCCTCATCTCACTCTCGGGCAAGGCGATCTCCGGGCTGAGCACTGATCTCGTGTCGGAATTGACGCCTGTTCAGATCGCCGCCCTGTCTACCGGCGCAATCGCCAAGCTGACGACCGAACAGATCGGCGCGCTCACGACGGCGCAGGTCGAGGCGCTGACATCGGCGCAAGTGAAGGTTCTTAGCTCTTTGCAGATCGCCGCGATCAGCGTTGATGGTATAAAAACATTCTCGACCGGCGATATCGCAGCCATCTCCACCAAGGGCATTGCAGGATTGAGCACGGCAGCCGTCGCCGCATTGACGGCTGATAAGGTTGCAGCGTTCAGCTCGGCTGCGATCGCGGTGTTTTCAGCGGACCAGGTCAGCGCGCTCACCGCAGACCAGCTGGGAGCGTTGACGACGAAACAAATGACGGCGATCAAGGCTGCCCAGATTAAGGTATTGACGACTGAGGATGTCAGCAAGCTGACTTTGGAACAGATACCGTCGCTCAGCACCGGCGCCATTGCCGGTCTATCGACCGCGCAGGTCCAGGCCTTTACACCACTTCAAATCGGCGCTTTTACACCGCAGCAGGTCAAGGCGCTCACCTCGGCGCAACTGTCGGTCCTGGGCGTCAACGATGTCGCCCAGTTTTCTTCGGAAGATATCGCTGCCATCAGCTCCAGGGCTATCCAGGGTCTGAGCACCGATGCTTTGAAGTCGCTAAAATCCTTTCAGATTTCAGCTCTCAGCCCGTCGGCCATAGCGGGCCTGACGACAGTTCAGGTCGACGCACTGACCAGCGAACAGCTTGGCTATATTTCGTCCGCTCAGGCAGCTGTTTTCAATTCTGAACAGCTTGGAGTGCTGGGTGTCGATGACATCGCAGCGTTGAAGAATGCGGCTATCGGCGCGTTGAGCACGAAGGCGATTTCGGGCCTTTCGACGGCATCCATCGCGTCCTTGACAGCAGAGCAGGTGGCGGCCCTGAGCACCAATTCTGTCGCCAATCTGACCACGGGTCAGATCGGGGCGCTAACCGCAACACAGGTTGCGGCCCTTTCGACAGGGCAAGTGAAGGCACTTGCCTCCACACAGGTGGCAGCCCTTGCGTCTGACAGGATCAGTGTTCTCACATCCAACCAGATTGGCGCGTTGACGACAAAAGCTTTGGCCGGTCTCAATTCCGATCAGATATCCGACCTCAAAACAACACAGATTGCTGCGTTGACTGCTTCGCAGATTGCCTCGCTGACATCCGCCCAAATCGCCGGTTTGGAAGTCGAAGACATTGCTGCATTGAAAATCGCCGGGATTCAGGCATTGAGCGCTTCGGGCGCTTCAGGCTTGTCGACGGATATCATGACGAACCTCACCTCGCTTGAGATCGCAGCTTTGAGCACCGCTGCGGTTGGCGGTCTGACATCCAGCCAGCTTGACGCGCTTTCGACAGGACAGGTCAATGCCCTGACGGAACGGCAACTCGGGGCTCTCAAGTCAACCCAGACGGTGGCACTGGGAACCGACGATATCGCGACCTTTGACTCCAAGGACATTGCGGCACTGACCAGCAGGGGTATCGCTGGTCTTAGCACCGCAGTCCTGGCCGCGCTGACCACGTCGCAATTGGTGGGTCTGTCGGTGGCGGCAGTTGCAGGACTGACGACGGACCAGATAGATATCATGAGCTCGACACAGCTCAACGCTCTCTCACTGACGCAGATCGCGGCCCTGACATCGACGCAGATCGCCGTGCTCAGCCCGACAATTCTATCCTCTCTGTCTGCCGACAAGATTGCCGCAATGCGCGAGAGCGCCGTGACCAATTTGACCGACACCCAGCTTTCGGCACTGACACCCGCCCAACTGGCTGGCCTCAATACTGCACAGATCGCCGCCTTTACCTCCACCCAGATATCAGCGATGAGCAGCGCGCAGGTTGCGGCGCTGACCGCAGAGCAAATCACAGCCATCAGCACGGCGGGTGTGACCGGCCTTTCCAGCAAACATATCGCTGCCCTGTCCACAGCGCAGGCGCAGGCCTTGTCCAACATCCAAATTGCCAAGCTGACGGCTGAGCAGTTCGAAGGATTTGGGGCTGACGATCTCTCGACCTTCACGGACAAGGAACTCGGAGCCATTGGCTCCACAGCGATTACAGGCATTTCGCCCTCGCAACTGTCATTGCTCTCCCCCGACAAGATCGCACTGCTGAGCGAAACGAGTATCCCTGCCATGACGACGTCGCAGGTCGCGTCGTTGACGTCGGGTCAGGTCGCGGCCTTGACGCCCAAGCAGGTCGCCGCGTTGGCCGCGGGGCAGGTTGCGGTGCTTCGCACGGATGACATCAAGGCATTGACGACAGCACAGGTGGCCGCGCTGGGTACGAGCGGAATTTCCGGTTTGACGACGGCGCAGCTTTCGGTGCTGGACACCGATCAAGCCAAAGCGCTGACGAAGGTGCAGATTGAAGCGTTGAGCTATACGCAGTTTTCCGCCATCAAGGCTGAGGGCATCGCCACGTTCTCCGATGAGGAAATTGGCTCTGTTAGCACCAGCGTGCTGAGTTCATTGCCGACGGCGACGATTGCTGCTTTGACCACGACCCAGATTTCCTACTGGAGCACTGCGGCCGTTGCTAGCTTGACCAGCAGTCAAGTGAGTGCATTGACAACCGGTCAGGTGGCCTCTCTATCGACAAAACAGATAGGGGCTTTGAGTTCACAACAGCTATCGGCTTTCGGAACGGATGATTTCAACGCGTTATCCACCGGAGCCATCGCGGCCATCAGCTCGGCGGCCATTGCCGGTCTGTCCACCACGACAATCGCCGGTCTATATACTTCGCAGATCGCTGCCATCAGCACCGGAGCCATCGCTGGCCTGACGGGCGCTCAGCTGGATGCGTTGAGCATCGTTCAAATCGGTAGTCTTTTAACGACACAAATATCGAGCTTGACGTCGAGACAGATAACGGCGCTGGGCGTCGGTGGCACCCAATCGCTGACAGCAAACCAGATTTCAGCCATCAGCTCCGCCGGTATCGCCGGGCTTTCGACCGCCCAGATCAGTTCCCTGAGAGCAGATCAGGCGGAAGCCCTGAGTCCCACACAGGTTGCCGTCCTGAGCTCCGCACAGGTCAGTGCCCTAAGTGCTAACAGTTTGGCGACGTTCTCCATCAGAGACATCATGGCACTGTCCAGCGTTGCAGTTGCCGGTCTCTCGACCGCAGTTCTGGCCGGGCTGTCGAACGACGCCATTTCCAGCTTGTCGAGTGCAGGTATAGGCGGACTTTCAACAGCCCAGATCGCTGCACTGACGGCGTCACAGATCGGCGCATTGACGACGATGCAGGTCTCGGCGCTTGGCTCAAAGCAGGTTGCCGCCCTGGGCACCGGTGGCGCAATGGCGCTGTCCACCGCGCAGCTCGCCGCGTTGAGCAGTACGGGCATTCCCGGTCTTTCATCGGCGCAGATCGACGCACTGTCCACCGTTCAGGTCGAAGCGTTCAATACCACGCAGGTTGGATTTTTCACGTCCGGGCAGGTTGCCGGATTTAGTGCTGGTGATCTCGGTGTCTTTTCGACGGCGGAGCTGGCGGCGCTGACATCCACGGCCCTTCAGGGCATCTCCTCGGCCACGCTCTCGGGGCTTTCGGCAGATCGCATCGCGGTTCTTGGAACCGCAAGTGTCTCCGGTCTCACAACGGAACAGCTTGCATCTTTGACATCGATTCAGCTGGAAGCGCTGACCACCGGTCAGGTTGCCTCGCTCGGGTCCAAGCAGATTGCGGCGCTAGGAACGACCGGAGCCGTCACCCTGACCACAGCCCAGATTGCCGCTTTGGGTACCGCTGGTATCGCGGGGCTTTCGACAGCCCAGATTGCCGCCTTGTCCACTATCCAGATAGAAGCACTGACGTCCACGCAGGTTGCTGTGCTGACCTCGCTTCAGATCAGCGCGATGGACACCGACGATCTCGGTGTCTTTTCGACTGCCGATCTTGCAGCCTTGCCATCGAGCGCGCTTCAGGGGCTTTCGACGGAGATCATTGCGGGTCTTGCTACTGAGCGGGTTGCCGTTCTCGGCACGGCCAGCATTTCCGGTCTGACGACGGCGCAGATTGCGGCGTTGAAAACGGCGCAGCTTGAGGTTTTGACCACCGGGCAGGTTGCTGCACTGAGCTCCAAGCAGGTTGCTGCACTGGGAACGGCAGGGGTTGCCGTGCTGTCCACCGCGCAGATCATGTCCCTCAGTTCTGGGGCAATTGCCGGATTGTCCACGGGGCAGGTGGCGGTTCTCTCTACCGATCAGGTCGAATCTCTGACCTCGACGCAGGTGGCAGCGCTGAGTTCAACGCAGCTTTCGGCGCTGGGGCTCGATGATATCGATGTTCTCTCCAACGATGATCTTGCGGCCATGCCAGCGCATGCGATTCAGGGGCTCTCGACCGCCGCCATTGCTGCCCTGTCCACCGGCAGGATCGCGATTTTGAGTACGTCGGGCATCTCGGGGCTGACAACCGGCCAGATCGCGGCGCTCAGCCCGGATCAGGTGGAGGCCTTCACCAGTGATCAGGTGGCCGCACTCGGCTCCAAGCAGATGGCCGCACTCGGTCTCGATGACCTCAAGACATTCTCGACGGCGGATATCGCTGCCATCAGCGCGGGCGCCATCGTCGGTATTTCGACATCCATGCTGGCCGCGCTGCCGACGGAGACGATCCACGCCCTGAGTTCGCTCGGCATATCCGGTCTTTCGACGGCACAGGTTGCGGCGCTGACGGTCGATCAGATCAGTGCTCTTTCGCCCACGCAGGTCGGAGCCTTTACCTCACAACAGGTCGCAGCACTTGAAACACTCGATATTGCAGCTCTTTCCACGGGCCAGATCGCGGCGATCAGCACCGCTGGTATCACCGGACTTTCGAGCGGCCAGGTCGCAGCCTTCAGCCTTGAGCAACTGCATGTGCTGACGACCGGGCAGATGGGTGCCCTGACCTCCACAGCGGTCTCCGGCCTGACGGCTGAGGAACTGGACACCCTGTCTTCCGCCCAGATTGCCGCGATTGGTAGCGCCGCCGTTGCGGGCTTGCCGACAGACTTTATCGCAGCATTGTCCCCGAGCGAACTTGCGGCCATGGGAACAGCCGGTATTTCCGGGCTGACCAGCAAGCAGGTTGCCGTTCTCAGCCGGGATCAGCTCGACAGTTTGACGACCAGCCAGATCGCGGCGTTCAGCGCCGATGGCCTGTCCGGCCTGACGACTGATGGCATGGCGACCTTCTCCACCGCAGATATAGCCGCCATCGCGTCCTCCGCTATTCGTGGGCTGTCGACCGCCATCATCGCACGGTTGACGACAGACGAGATCAAGGTGCTGACGGCGGGTCAGGTCGGGTCGCTGGGCTATAACCAGATCGTGGCGCTGAGCACCGGTCAGGTGGATGCCCTGTCCACGACGCAACTGAATGCGTTCAACGCCATCCAGGCAGCGGCGCTGGGCACCGAAGACATCGCCCTGTTCACCACCGAAGACATCATAGCGCTCAGCACCAGCGCGGTCTCCGGCCTTGCGACGAGCGTTCTTGCGGCGCTGACGACAAGCCAGAGCGAGGCGCTGACACCTGCGCAGGTGGGGGCATTGACCTCATCGCAGGTCGCGGCCCTGTCGAAAGAAAAGCTTGCGACGTTCTCGACAGCCGATATCGCCGCCTTCAGCTCCTCCGGTGTCAAGGGACTGTCCACCGATACGCTGGTCAGTCTCTCCAGCCAGCAGATCGATGCGATCCTGAACACCCATATGGGCGCGCTGACGCCGGAGCAGGTTTCGGCGATCATCTCGGTCTACATGACGTGATGAAGCGCAGTTTGAGGTTTCCCTTTAAAAGCCATGAGGGAAACGCTCGCGCAAGCTTCGCCGTCTAATTTGGTATGGAGGCCAAAAGGTCTTCGTTTCTTTGAATGACGGTGCGGGACAGAATGAATCTGTTAAATCAATTCCCACAGGTTTTAAAAAACTTCGCGGCCCTTGGGCAGACGCGGCTTTTGGTGCTTGGTGGCGTGGGTGTTCTGTCCATGGCGATCATTCTTGCCGCTGCGCTCTACGTGAACAAACCTGCTTACGAAACACTCTACGTCGGTCTGGAAACGATGGATCTGAACAAGATCAGCGTTGCCCTTGCCGAATCCAATGTCGATTTTCAGGTCGGTACAGACGGAACGAGCCTCCAGGTTCCTGTCGGCATGACAAGCAAGGCCCGCCTTCTGCTGGCCGAACGCGGTTTGCCCGATAGTGCCAATGCCGGTTACGAGCTGTTCGACAATGTCGGTTCGCTCGGCCTCACATCCTTCATGCAGGAAGTGACCCGCGTTCGCGCACTGGAAGGCGAGATTGGACGATCCATCCAGCAGATCGATGGCGTTGCCGCAGCCCGCGTGCACATCGTCATGCCCGACGTCGGCAATTTCCGCCGCGGCGAGCAAAAGCCGACTGCCTCCGTCATGATCCGTGCCAGTGCCACAGCCGGCCGCAAGGCCGCTTCTTCCATTCGCCACCTCGTTGCCTCGGCTGTTCCCGGCCTTGAAGTCGATGACGTGACTCTGCTCGATTCCACCGGTCAGCTTCTGGCCTCCGGCGACGATGTTGGCAACGGCGCTCTCAACCGCTCGCTCACCCTATCCCAGAACGTCCAGCAGGAACTCGAAACCAAGATCGACAAGGCGCTTGCGCCGTTCCTCGGCATGGACAACTTCCGCTCCACCGTCACAGCCGAACTGAACACCGACAGCCAGCAGATTCAGGAAACCGTGTTCGACCCCGAATCACGGGTCGAACGTTCTGTGCGCACCACCAAGGAAGACCAGAAATCGCAGGAAACGACGCCCGATACGGCCGCGACCGTGGAACAGAACGTTCCGCAGGCAGCGCCGCAGGGTGGTGGCAGCGGTCCGAAGTCTTCTGACGAATCGGCCAAGAAGGAAGAGCAGACCAACTACGAAATCAACTCCAAGACCACGGCCACCGTTCGTAACGGCTACACGGTCGACAAGATTTCGATTGCGGTCGTCGTCAACAAGGGCCGCCTTGCCAAGATGATCGGCGACAACGCCGACCAGGCCAAGGTCGATGCCTATCTGGCGGAAATGCAGAAGATCGTTGCTTCGGCAGCCGGTATTTCGACCAATCGCGGCGACGTGGTGACGATCACCGCCATGGACTTCCTCGAAACGCAGCTGCTCGATCAGGCGGTTGCCGGTCCGGGCTTCATGGAAGTGATGAGCCGCAACTCCGCCGGCATCATCAACTCGCTCGCCTTCGTTGCCGTCGCCTTCCTGGTGGTCTGGCTGGGTGTGCGTCCGATGGTTCGCTCCTTCTCCGGCGGCTCGGCGGCGACCGCAGAGCTTGGTCAGGAAGCAGCAGGGCTCGAACTGCCGGACTTCTCCCCAGGCCTGGGTGGCGCAAGCGCCGGTGGCGGTCTCATGGATGGTTTCGGCGCCGACTTCGGCTTCGACAGCACCGACGATCTTCTCTCCGGCGACAATGGCGATGGCGATTTCAATCGCCGGGTTCGCGAAGGACCGGAACGCCGTCTCTCGCGTATGGTGGAAATCAGCGAAGAGCGCGCCGCCAAGATCCTGCGCAAATGGGCAATCGAAAAAGCAGCATAATCACGGAAGGCCGGTCTCGTACCGGCCTTCCGCCGTTTTATCGCTTGCATCATACCGGCGCACATGTTCTGTTTTGGTGCAGAATTTACGATTTGTTCATCACGTCGACAATTTACGTTGGAATAATGAAATCAACTCTGTGCGAGGCCGAGAACATCAATATGCTTTTGGTGGTATGACAGGGAGATAAAGACGGGGATGTCCACCGCTGGTGATGGCGTTTTTCGTCGCGTCTTCCTAATATACAATGATTCGGTCGCCAGACATGCAAGCCACGGATTGTGATTGTGTTTCTGAATGGAAATGATTTCCATCCCGGTTAAGTGATCTCCGATAAGGAGAGTGAGAGGGCGTAGGCTATTGAAGGTGGATGTTGATGTTCGCAGGCTCATCGCTGCGCCGTTTGATAGGTCGGTGAAGTTGCCGCGCGATCAACTCATTCGGAACATTTCTGTCGCGGCTACTGACGGCAACGTTACAGCCGCCATCGAAATGCTTGCGTCCTTTGCAGGCGCTGCCCACTATCTGCTGGCGCGCGAAGATCTTTTGCAGGAAGCCGGTCTCAATTTCATCATCACATCCGACTGGCCCTTCGATCTGGTGCGCAGGTTGGGGTCGGAACTGACCAACAACCAGAACCGCGTCAGCGAGATGGAAAAGTGCCTGGCGCTTTTGAAGCCGCGTGTGCTGTTCCTGCCCGACGATGCCGTCGTGCCCCATGGTGTCGACCGTAAATATTGCGCAATGACATTCTGCGTCGGGCGCGTCCGGTTTTCGCTGCTGCTACTGTTCGAACTCGATAATGTGCCCGTGGATGATCGCCTGCGTGAGACCGGTATGTTGGCGGGTTACTTCGCCAGTTCCGGCATCGTGGCGGAATCGCGTGTCGAACGGGACATTGACTTGACCGAGCGGGAACTCGAATGCCTGTTCTGGATTGCCGAGGGCAAGACCAGCGACGAAATGGCGACGATCCTTGGCATCTCCCGCAACACCATCAACAACTACATCACCAGCGTCATGCGCAAGACGGCAACCAAGACCCGCTCCGAGGCCATTGCCTATGCGGTTCGAAACAATCTCGTATGAGGGTGCGTGAGATGGGCTATTACAAGGATTCCGAGGTCGCCAGCACAGACCCTGTGATACCTGCGCGCGCCACCACAGCGGCCAGCCGCTCCGATCTGTTTCCCCGTCTTGTGGCGATACAGCGCATTCTGGGCGCCAAGAATTTCGTCGTCGTCAGGGCCGTCGCCTCGGGCTTTCCCAACAAGCGCAAACTGTTCTGCGAGCTGGAAAACTGGGGTATCAATGCCAGTGATCAAAGCACGCGGCTGGTGCTGGCCATGGGCGAGCGTCTGCTCGAGCATCTGGAGCGCTCGCTTCTGCCTGTCACATGGAAGAGTGAAAACGGCTCAGGCTTTGCTGACGTCCCCGATGTCGCTGCGCTGATGGTCCGGCTTGCCAATGACGATCTGTCCTATGCCGGGTTGGCGCTGCCGGTGCGGCTGGGTACGATCGGCAACGGCTACGTCGTGTTCTGCGGTGGAAACCTGCTGCTGGACAACGAGATCGTTCTGGAACAGCACATCAAGTGCACGGAAATCATGGTGGATCTTCTGGCGCTCGACGAACGCCGTGTCACACCTGCCGAATCCCTCAGCGAACGCGAAGTCGCCTGCCTTCAGCTTGCTGGAGATGGCCGCATCAGCGAAGAAATTGCCGTGAAGCTTGGCCTGTCGGTTCACACCGTCAACGCCTATCTCGGCTCTGCGACCATAAAGCTCGATTCGGTCAACCGCATCCAGGCCATCGCAAAGGCGATCCGCATGGGCTACATCCACTGATATATCGTTGCGATGCACGCTTTTGTCCCGGTATCAAACCGGCCTGAACTCCCTTGGGGATTCAGGCCGTTCGCGTTTTATCGCACCTCGAATGCGCCCGTCCGTGGGGGCAGGGCAGGGACGTCGAAGTGGTCCGGTGCTTCACCCGTCTTTGCCCGCTCGACCATCATTTCGTAAGCAGTCTCAAGGTGGCGGCAGAAGCGTTCGGCATCGAACAGCGGCTTGACGAAACGGTTCGCATCGATGCGCGCGCGAATTTCCTTCAACGGTGCCTGATCCTGCGCATAGGCCACGGCCTGATCGACATAGGCTGCCTCGTCTTGCGCAATCAGTTCCGGCGCGCCGATGGCATGCAACAGGCTTTCGCTGACGCGCGAGGCGAAATTGGTGCCCTTGACCGTCAGCACTGGCAGGCCGGACCATAGCTGTTCCGACGTCGTCGTGTGACCGTTGACGGGGAAGGTATCGAGGCCGAGATCGGCCACGGTGATACGATTGAGGTGAAGCTCGAAATCCAGCTTTGCCATGAAGAACACGCGCTTGGCTGGAATGCCCATCGCCATGAACTTGGCCAGGATATTGGCCTTGCTGTCCTGACTGTTGTGCAGGATCCAGATGACGCTGTTGGGGGTGCGCTTGAGGATATCGCCCCAGATTTCGGCAACGCGCGGCGTGATCTTGCGGTTGGCGTTGAAGGACGCGAAAACGAAGGCATCTTCCGGCAGGCCGACATCGGCGCGGCTGAGCTGTTTGGCCAGCGGGCGGTTGACCGGGTCGTTCGGCTGATAGGTCTCGGGCAGGCGCGCGAATTTTTCGTAATAGTGCGGTTTGGAGCTGTCCGGCAGCACGTAATGGTCGCCGATGGCATAGTCCAGATCGACATTGACCGTGGAGCCGGGAAAGCCGATCCATGCGACTTGCACTGGAGCTGCGCCCATGTTGAGGATGGCTGTGCGGTTGCCCGCCGTATGGCCTTTCAGGTCGACCAGGATATCGATGTTGCGCGCCTTGATCTCGGCCAGTGCCTCATCATTGCTCATCTCGCGGATCGTGACCACGTCACCCCACAGGCTGCGGTCGGCCTCGTTGGTCTTCAACAAATCCGGTGCTGAATGGCAAAACAGCGTGATCTCGAAGCGATCACGGTCGTGTAGCTCCAGCACGCGGCGAATGAGCTTCATGGTGGCATGCTTGTCGAAAAGGTCGGATGAAAGATAGCCGATCCGTATCTTGCTGCCCCACTCATGGGGCATCTGCCGACGTGCGACGCTCATCTCCGGCTTGAAGGCAGGCGTGTTGCTGCGCGCAAGCTGGTTGATGTGTTCGTCACCACTCCAGTGGAGATTGAAGAAGGTGCCATCCAGCGAGATGAAATTCACATCTCCGTTGGCAACCACCTCATCGATGATGGGCTGATGCTTTTCGATGGCGTCGAACTTGCTGTGTTCACGGCAGAAGACCAGATACATCAGGCGCACGGCCTGCTGGCGTGGCAATTTCGCCAGAAGCAGGCGAGCCGTCTCGATGTCTTTTGCATCGAACAGGTCCCATGTGGTGATGGCAATGCGCGCGCCGAGCTTGATGTGCTCGATGTCGTCGCTCTTCATCAGAATGCTTTTCAGCGCACGGGCAATACGAGGCTCCCCGCGTTCCAGCAGCATCGTACCGACGATGAAGCATATTTCGGGGTATTTATGGAAGCGATGGATCAGCTTGTTGGAGAGCGCGAGCGCCTTCTCCTTCTGGCCGCAATCGTAATAGAGCTTGATGCTGTCGACGAGATAGCTCTCCGCATCCATGCCATTTTGCTGGTAGGCCAGCTCATAGGATGTTGCCGCCTGTTCGGGCATGCCGATCTGCAGGCAGGTCTTGGCCAGCAAAGCATAGGTACGCGCGTCACGCTTGGTATCGATCAGCTTGTTCAGCGTTTGAAGGGCCTGCGTGTACTGACCGGTCTTGAAATGCTTCGAGGCGGCGGAATAGCTGATTTCGTTTAACATGTGTCCCGTTCTATTCTCTTGCGGTTCCGCTTGCAGACAACGGCCTCTCGGGCGCGCGGAGACTGCCGATTTAGAAATTCGACAGATACTATCGGGCGAAGCTTGCTTGAAACAGGTCTTCGCGCGCACGTACCTGTCTCATTCTGGTTAACCCCTCTAACCGGCTGTTTGCGCAACATTAACCATTAGAATCGAGGGGGAAGCCGATACTGCTAAAATTAAGGACTTGGAAATGCTTGCCGCGCATTTTGACTGTGCGTGACGGGTTTGGTGTCCATTAAAAAACGGAACCGAGTGGCATGATGCCGAACCGTTATCGCCGGTACTTGTAATCCGGCATGTCCCTCATCTTGTACCGCGTTTTAAAGGGGCAACTTATGTCTAGCATCAACTTCAATTCTTCTGCGAACAATGCACTTCAGACATTGCGCACGATCAACTCGAACCTCGGCAACACACAGGACCGCGTTTCGACCGGCCTGAAAATCGCCAACGCCTCCGACGGTGCAGCATACTGGTCCATCGCGACCACAATGAAGTCCGACAACAAGGCACTCGGCGCCGCAACGGATGCACTCGGCATCGGTTCTGCCAAGGTCGATACCGCGTATGCCGCCATGGACAGCGCGATTGACGTCGTCAACGAAATCAAGACGAAGCTGACCACTGCCAGCGAAACCTCCGTTGACAAGGAGCAGGTTCAGCTCGAAATCAAAAAGCTTCAGGAACAGCTGACGGCAATCGGCCAGGCTGCATCCTTCAACGGCGAAAACTGGATGGTTCAGGCCTCGGGTTCGAGCACGACGGTTGTCGACGGCTTCATCCGTAACTCTGATGGCACCGTCAAGGTCACCAGCGCGAACTTCAGCGCCGGCGACTACGCTCTCTTCGACACGATTGCCGGCGGCGTTGGCAGCAACGGTCTTCTGGGCGGCGTCATGACAGTCGCTCTGACGGCTACCACGACACAGGGTGAAATCGACACGTTCCTTTCGACGGTCGAATCTGCACTCGGCGAAATGACCAAGGGTGCAGCTGCTCTCGGCGCTCTCTCCACACGTATCGACCTGCAGGATGAATATTCCAGCAAGCTCAGCGATGCGATGGACGCAGGTATCAGCCGTCTCGTAGACGCTGATATGGAAGAAGAATCTGCACGTCTTTCGGCCTTGCAGACGCAGCAGCAGCTGGCCGTCCAGTCGCTGTCGATTGCGAATTCCAGCTCGCAGAGCCTGCTGTCGCTGTTCCGTTAATACGGGCATCAACATACGATATGAGGGGTCGGACCTATGGTCCGGCCCTTTTTCGTTAACAAAGTATTATCAATTTTTTTTAAAAATTTACTATTTATTTATACAAAATTTGGAAGTCTTTAACCTTAATGAGGTTAGATCAGGTCATCGAAGCGACAGCCGAAAATTAACTATATTGTTCGGCAGGCATGAAGCTGATCGTCGTTTACCGGTAAGACCGGAATGTCCCTTCAAATATATTTGCCAAAGGGGCAATTAATACTATGACCAGTATCCTGACCAACACATCTGCTATGTCTGCACTGCAGACTCTCCGCACGATCAACAACAACCTTTCCACAACGCAGGACCGTGTGTCCTCCGGTGAGAAGGTCGGAAAAGCTGCCGATAACGTCGCCTACTGGTCCATCTCGACAACGATGAATTCGGACAACAAGGCACTCGGCGCAGCCACCGACGCTCTGGGCGTTGGCGCAGCAAAAGTCGACACTGCCTATGCCGCCATGGACAGCGCGATTGACGTCGTTAACGAAATCAAGGCAAAGCTGACGACTTCCAGCGAAACATCTGTCGACAAGGAACAGGTTCAGCTCGAAATCACCAAGCTTCAGGAACAGCTGACGGCAATCGGCCAGGCTGCATCCTTCAACGGTGAGAACTGGGCCATTCAGGCTGACGTCTCTTCTCAGACGACTGTCGTCGACGGCTTCATTCGCAACGAAGACGGCTCTGTCAAGGTTACGACGGCTACCTTCGACGCAGGCACTTACGCCATGTTCTCCACCATCGCCGATGGCGTTGGTAACGGCGGCATTCTCGGCAGCGTCATGAGCGTTGCACTGACGAGCGTATCCACACAGGGCGAAATCGACGCCTTCCTGTCGACCGTTCAGACCGCGATCGACAACCTCACCGACGGTGCGGCTGCTCTTGGTGCGCTTTCTTCGCGTATCGACATGCAGGACGACTACTCCTCCAAGCTCAGCGATGCGATCGAAGCTGGCGTAAGCCGTCTGGTCGATGCCGACATGGAAGAAGAATCTGCACGCCTCTCGGCCCTGCAGACCCAGCAGCAGCTGGCCGTCCAGTCGCTGTCGATTGCGAACTCCAGCTCGCAGAACATCATGACCCTCTTCAGAGGCTAATCATTTCCTTAATGAAACGGAAAAGCCGCGCCCACAGCGCGGCTTTTTTTATGAAAAAATTTAATTTATCAGATTTAGAAATTTCACATATTTAACAATAGCTTAATGGACATTAACGGGGTTTCCCGAGCTTAATGCTTTCTTCAACAAGGTAAAAGAACTCCTACTATTAAACCTTTATTAACCAAAAACCTGTTTTCTGTGGTCATCGAAACAGCGCACCGAACACTACGATCGGTAAGCATGAAGCTGCCTGCTGCGTTTCCCGGCTTAAACCGGAATGTCCCTTCTTAAAAAATTTGCCAAAGGGGCGACCTACAGATGACAAGTATTTTGACAAACACCTCTGCAATGTCTGCCCTTCAGACGCTGCGCTCGATCAACACAGATCTTTCCAACACACAGGATCGCGTTTCGTCTGGTTACCGGGTTGGTCAGGCTAAGGACAACGTCGCTTACTGGTCCATCTCCACCACCATGAACTCCGATAACAAGGCGCTGAACGCGGCTTCGGACGCTCTAGGTGTGGGTGCTGCCAAGGTCGATACCGCCTATGCGGCAATGGAAAGCGCGATCAGCGCCGTCGACGAAATCAAGGCGAAACTGGTTACCGCCAGCGAACAGTCCACCGACAAGGCTCAGATCCAGCTCGAAATCAGCAAGCTTCAGGAACAGCTTTCGTCCATCGCACAGGGCGCTTCCTTCTCCGGTGAAAACTGGATGGTTCTGGGTGACGCCTCCGAGGCCAGCGTCGTTGACGGCTTCATCCGCACAGCCAGCGGCGGTGTCAGCGTCACGACTGCAAAGTTCAACATTTCCTCCTATGCCATGTTCTCGACCATCAACGCCGATGGCGTTGGCGAAGGCGGCATTCTCGGCAGCGTCATGAGCGTTGCACTAACGAGCGTCTCTACACAGGGCGAAATCGACGCCTTCATGGACATCGTTGAAACAGCGATGAGCAGCCTGACGGACTCTGCCGCAGCTATCGGTGCCCTTCAGACCCGTATCGACTTGCAGGACAACTACTCGGCCAAGCTTTCCGACGCCATGGAATCCGGCGTCAGCCGTCTGGTCGATGCCGACATGGAAGAAGAATCAGCCAAGCTCTCTGCCTTGCAGACGCAGCAACAGCTGGCGATCCAGTCGCTGTCGATTGCAAACTCCAGCGCACAGAACATCATGTCGCTGTTCCAGCAGTAAAACTAGCATCCTCCCGATCCAAACCGCGCCCTCTGCAAAGGAGGCGCGGTTTTTTCGTCTTTCTGCTCAAGCGATTAAAAACATATGGTTTTTCGGCGTCGAACAGCCATCACGCAAGTTTCGCCATAGCTTCGGCGCGTAGAAGACTTGCCACGGGTTTAGCATTTCGTTAACCCTTGAGCCGTGCGATGCTTCGTGTCTTTTCGCGCCTGTGCCTCTTCATGATGAGAGTGCGGCTTTACGCCAGAAAGTTCTGGCATGTCCCCGTTCCTCCCGGCCCGACGTAGGTACCATGACCAATATCCTTTCTTCCAGCAGCGTGCAGAGTGCGCTTCAGACGCTTCTGTTCAGCAACGACACCCTTCAAAAGACGCAGGAACGCGTGACGTCGGGTTACAAGATTGCGTCCGCTGCGGATAATTCCGGGTATTGGTCGACAGCCACTAACCTGACATCGGACGGCAATGTTCTGACCAGCATCGGCGATGCACTCAATCTCGGAGCCTCCAAGGTCGACACCACCTATGAGGCCGTCTCCTCGATGATTGACGTCACGGATCAGATCATGACGCAGTTGACGACGGCCTATGAAACTGGCACCGACCGCAGCCAGATCAACAACGCCATCGGTGCGTTGAAGGACAATCTGTACTCGATTTCTCAAGCCGCGACCTTCTCTGGCGACAATTGGCTTTTCAATTCGAGCGAGCAGCTTCCTGCGGAAAAAGTCGTGCCGTTCTCGTTCCACAAGGGCATCTCCGGCTCGATCTCGCTGGAGTATCTGACCGTCAACACCGCCGAAACGACGCTCGTAGATACGAACGACGCCAACCGGGGCCTGCTGACGAAGGGCGTCGATGCAAGCGCGCGGGACGCAAATGGCGGCTCCTCGGCGCGCGAATATTACCTGCTCGACGCCAACTCTGCGACGGCGGCGTCCGGCACGGAAATCTCCGTTTCCGATGCGACCACCAGAGACGAACTTGATGACATGGTCTATGTCGTTGGGCAATTGTCCAGTCAACTCAAACAGTTGGGTGCTTCATTGGGCACGATGTCCAACCGCATGGACCAGCAGACGACATTCGTGAGCTCGCTGAAGGATTCCATGGACAAGAGCGTCAGCCGTCTGGTGGATGCCAATATGGAAGAAGAATCCACCCGGTTGACGGCCTATAAGACGCAGCGCGATCTGGCGGTCGAGGTCGTGTCCATGGCCAATAATCATCGCAAAAGCCTGGCCAGTCTGTTTGGGTGATGCGTGACGGGGTTCATCCTCGCACAAGTTTGACTCTCTATTTTAGAAAACTGAATTGCTGCCGGGTGTCTGTGCTTTCTCAATCAAAGCGACAGAATTCTGCCGGCCCTCTCTGACTGCCTTGCGGATGATTTCATGATTCTCTTCTCCATCGAAAAGACAAGCGCGATATTGGGCGAGGTGCGGCCATGAGCGGAGCGCTGGCGAGATATCTCAAGGACTTCAGTCAGGACACGACACCTAAACCAGTCGTCCATTTCGCGATGGAGACACCTGTTACGAGTTTCGAGAGCGACTGGCCGGCAGAACCCGAGGTCGTCGTCGATATCGAAGAGGTAAAGAACAAGGCCTTTGCGGAGGGCCAGGAGGCGGGAAAGCGCGAGCAGCTTCTGGCCCAGGAAACCGAACTCGACGCGTTGCGCGCCCTCCACGATAAAGAGATGGAGGCGATGCGCACGCGCTATGAGGACGAGATCGCGACGCATCTCGCCACGTCGGTCACATCGATGAAGCATGCGATTGCCGGAAACGTCGAGTCCGCCTGTCTTCGCCTGTTCGAAACGGTCATGGAGCGGGAACTGGCAAATACGGCAGCGACGGATGTTTCGGCGAAGATCATCCGCGAGATACAGGACGGTTTTGCCGGAACGATCAAGATCACCGGTCCCGACCGGCTTTTGGCGCGCATCCGCGAAACGCTTGGCGATGTCGACAATCAGGTCGATTACGATGCGTCCGATGACATCGATATCAAAGTTCAACTGGATAGCTCGGTCTTGATGACAAGACTTTCGGAGTTCTTCCAGAACACGCGGGGTCTAGCCGATGAGTGAAGGCGAAAATCACCATCACGGCAAGAACGAGATCATTATCGTCAAACGCCACAAGGGTGGCCACGACGGTGCGCATGGTGGTGCGTGGAAAATCGCCTATGCGGATTTCATGACCGCGATGATGGCGTTCTTTCTGGTCATGTGGCTGGTCAATGCTGCAAATGAGCCGACGAAAGCCTCGGTCGCCAGCTATTTCAACCCCATCAAGCTGACGGATGAAAAGCCCGCGGACCGTGGCATGAAGCAGCCTGCGAAGACCGCCAAGGGTGAGCAGACGCAGCAGACGTCTGACACCAAATCCGAAAAGCCGCAGGACGCTGCTGCTGCGGCGAGCGGTGAAGACATGACCTCGTCTGCGGGCGACAACACCGCCTATTCCGAAGCGGCGTTGTTTGAAAACCCATATGCCGTTCTGGCCGAAATCGCGCAGGAAGTTGGCCAGCAGGCCAATGTCAGCTCCAAGGGCGAGGGCGGTGCCAGCAATTCCGGTCCTTCGACTGGCGCGTCGGGTGGTGAAGCCTACCGCGACCCGTTCGACCCGGATTTTTGGAGCAAACAGGTGGAAGTGCGCCCCGACCAGAATGGCATGTCCATTCAGGACACGGCGCTGCCCGAAAAAGCGCAGAAGAAAACCGATGCAAAGGCTGTTGCCACGCCGCAGGATATGGCGAGCGTGATCAACGACAGCGAGCCATCGACGCCGTCGGCGATCAAGGCGCAAAAGGTCGATCCCGGCTCTGCCGACGAAATCGGTGAGGAATCTGCCAAGCCTGTCCAGTCCAAGGCGGCGAAGGCGGCAGCGGAAACGCAGGAAAAGACGACCGACGAATTGCGCGACGAGATTACCCAGCAGGTCGCAGGCGTTGCGGGCAAGCTTGCGGAAGGCATCGTCGTGACGCCAGCCGAAGGCGGAACGCTGATCACGATCTCAGAAAAGGCCAATACGGCCATGTTCGATGTCGGTTCGGCTGTGCCGCAGAAGGATCTGGTGCTGGCCATGCAGAAGATCGGCGAAGTGCTGAGCAGGCAGAAGGGCGCCGTCGTCATTCGTGGCCACACCGATGCACGGCCCTACAGCAGCGGCGGCAAGGACAATTGGACGCTATCGATGGATCGCGCCCATGCGGCCTATTACATGCTGGCGCGCGGCGGGCTCGATGAGACCCGTATCAAGCAGCTTTCCGGCTTTGCCGACCGTCGCTTGCAGTCCACGGCCGATCCGCTCGACGGTGCAAACCGCCGCATCGAAATCTTGCTCGAGGATAGTTGAGGCAGCGGATGATGAAAGCGACCCGCATAGCTGTCCTGTTGACTGGCATTTCGTGGCTGGCAAGCGCCGGTTACGCTGATGCCCAGAGTGACCTGCCGCCCGCCAAGATATTGCGGTCGTTGCAGTTCATTCAGGATTCGGTCGTCATGGGCGATCATTCCGCCCGCGAAATGCAGAAATATCTGCTTGAGACGATCGATACGACGCTGCGGACCGCTGATCCCTCGATCTTCGAAGATTCCCGCAATGCGGACGCGGCCCTTGCCTACATCATGAGCGGCGGCAATCCACAGACGCTCGATTATCTGGTGGCGCGCGACGTGCAGGGGCACTTCGATTCCCGCGTCATCAACATCCTGCTTAAATACTTCAACGGACGCGGCGGGCAGGTTGAAAAAATCCTGACCGATATTCTCCCCGAATATCGCAAGGGTGTTCTCGGCCCCTATCTGATGCTGATCGCAGGCAACATCGCTGTTAACAGAGACCCGGTCGCATCGCTGGTGTTCTTCGACGATGCGCGGCTGACAGCGCCCGGCACGATCATCGAAGAAGCCGCATTGCGGCGCTCGATCATCGCGATGATCCAGGCCAAACAGCTGGACAAGGCGTTTGAATATAGCCGCAAATATGCGGTCAGGTTTCTCCATTCGCCCTATGCCTCGCAGTTTGCCGATCTCTTCGTCAGCTTCGTGGTGGAGAGCGAAGGTGGCGTGTCCCATGAAAGGATTGCCGAAATTGCCCAGTTGATGGACCCTGAAAGGGCAGAGGAAATCTATCTGCGCATCGCCCGCCAGGCCTCCTTGCGCGGTGAGGTGGATCTGGCGCGTTTTGCGACTGAACAGTCCACGGCACTTACATCCCAGACAGGCGACGTCTCGCGCGAGCCTCTGTCGAAGCTTTATTCAGGTCTTGCCGGCGTTCCAAGCGGCGATGTCCATAGCGCCAGTGAAACATTGGCAAGCATTCCCAACGATGAACTGTCATCGCGCGATCTCGCGCTAAGGGATGCAGCCAAGGCGATTGCCGAACAGATCGTCAGGAAGCCTGCCTTCGAGACCGCGCCGCAGGGCGCCGATAGCGCCGTGGCGGGTAAAGACAATCCGGTTCTTCAGGCCAATAACGACGACATGTTGCCCCAGCAGCAATCGGGACAGGCTGTCGCTGGTGCACCTTTGAGAGAATTCTTCGACAAGAGCCGGGCTCGTCTGAACGAGATCGACTCCATGCTGGAGCAGGAGGAGAGATAGTATGAACGTTGCGCAGACCATCGTTTCGGGCAATTCCGACGTTACGAACAAGACGAGCAGGCAGGATCGGGATAGTTCTTCCAAGCGGGGAGGCTCGGGCTTTTCCGACACACTTGGCTCGATCGACAAGCAGAGCTCTTCCACTTCCAATGCATCGAGCGCTCCGGCAAAGCCGAGTTCAGCTTCCAGCGCCGCGACGTCAACGACCACGGCGACAGCCGCAGACGGTGCCCAGACCCAGACGCCAGCCCAGACTGCGCCAGTCGCTGGCGCGCCGCCCGCTCCAGCACCTGCCGTCGGCACCAAGGGCATTGTTGCCAACACCCTGTTTCTGACCGTTGGTGCTGATCAGACCGGGATTGCGGCTCTGGGCGACGTCACGCTGACCCAAGGCATGGATATGGGCAAGGTGCAGGATACTATCGCGCCGCTTATCAACGCCGACGCCGACGTCGCTGTTCTTCCCGAGATGAGCGACCTTGCCAAACTGGTGACGGCACTGAGCAAGAGCATTGCGGCCCCTGCCTCAGGCGAGACTGAAGTCGTCGCCGATGGCAGCGAAGAGGCTGGTGACGCGGACGCGGCACCCGGTGATGTGGCAGGCGAAAGCATGGACTTGTTGTCGCTGCTGGCCGCCACCGCCATGCCGGTCAACCAGAATACGCCACCGGCTTCGCAGGACGCGGGCCCGGCCTTGAGCGGTCTTTCCGGTGCGGGGCAGGGTGCTGATCCACTGGCCGATGCAGCCGTTGCGACATCGACCGTGGTGAGATTGCAGAAGCAGGATGTGCCAGCGATCGATTTCCACATCGAGACGCAGGAGGATGGATCAGCCACGCTTGATGTCTCCAAGGCGATGGGTGATGTGGCTGACGTTGTGCAGGTCGTCGATAGCAGACGCTTCGTCGGCATGGCCGCAGCCTCGAACGCAACGGCAATCTCGAGCGCAATGGCGGCGGACCCTGAGTGGGCAACGACCATGGCGGGCCAGACCAGCAATTCTCCAATGATTTCAAGCACGGGACAGGTCGTTCATGTGCTGAAGATACAGATGACGCCAGTCGAGCTTGGCCACGTGACTGCGGCCATGAAACTAGTCGGTGACGAGCTGAGCGTGCAGCTGACCGCACACACGCTGAAGGGCTATAGCGAGCTGCAAAAAGACAGTTCCGAAATTCTCGATGCCTTGAAATCGCAGGGCTTCAACGTTGATCAGGTCACAGTCACGCTGGCAAGCGGGGCAGACCGCCAGGATAGCAGCACCGGCAACCGCCAGCCGCAGGATGCGGGCCAGCAGGGTGCGCAGCAGGGCCAGCGCGGCAGTGACGACAGGCCACAGGAGCAGTTTTACCGGCAGCCAGGCCGCGGCGCCCGTGAGGAAACAACAATTCATGAGACCACTTCACAGCCTGAAATACCTTCTCGCGTTACCAGCGCTCGTCCTGACCACGTCTATCTGTGAGGCCTCTCAACCGGCCTCCAGGGTCGATTGCGAGCGCCAGATACAGGCGGCGGCGGGACACTACGGCATACCCGAAGGCATACTCTATTCGGTGGGTTTGACGGAGACGGGACGCAAGGGATCTCTCAGTCCCTATGCCATCAACATCGAGGGCAAGGCGTTTTTCCCTGACAGTTTACCAGAGGCTTTCAAGCTGGTGGACGATGCCCGGCGCAACGGCGCGAAGCTGATCGACATCGGCTGCATGCAGATCAACGTGTATTTTCATGGCGCAGAGTTCAAATCTGTTGCAGAAATGTTCGATCCGGCAAAGAACGTCGCTTATGCCGCCCAGTTCCTCAAACGGCTCCATGACCGCCACGACACGTGGACGATGGCGGTTGCGCGTTACCATGCCGGACCCAACAATGACCCTGCCCAACAACGCTACGTGTGCCGCGTTATAAGCAATCTGGTCGCCACGGGCTACGGTCAGTGGACTGCCAATGCGAGAACTTTCTGCCTCACCTGAACAACCATTGATTGAGTCACGGTTCTCTTGAGGGGCTCAAAACCAAATGTGGCAGGATTCATCCCAAAAATGGCAAGCAAGCAAAAAATGGGTTGACTCGCACTTTTCCACCAAAAAAATATACCGATTTTTGAAATCGTATACTAGATATAGATCAAATCGGGACAATATGGTTAATCAATTATTAATTATTGCCTGCGTTTTTTTGTAGTTGTGAGAGATTCACGCGATTCGTACACCTCACACTGTAGATTGGCTACACTGATTCGGAGGCGGACGAATGATCGTGGTAGTTGATGAGCGCAAGCTTGTTAAAGACGGATACACAGCCCTTTTTGGGCGCGAGGGAATTCCCTCAACCGGGTTTGATCCGGTCGAATTTGGTGAATGGGTAAATACGGCGGCAGACTCCGACATCGCGGCAATCGAGGCATTTCTGATCGGTCAGGCAGAAATGACCCAGGAGCTGCCGCGTGCCATCAGAGATCGCTCGCAGGCACCGGTGATTGCGGTTAGCGACCAGCACTCGCTGGATGCAACGCTTGCGCTGTTTGATTGCGGCGTGGACGATGTTGTCCGCAAGCCCGTGCACCCACGTGAAATTCTGGCACGTGCTGCGGCTATCCGCCGTCGCCTGTCGGTTCTCACCAACTTCACGGACGCAGGACCTATCAGAGTTTTCTCTGATGGACGCGATCCAGAAGTGAGCGGCGAAGTTTTCGCATTGCCGCGCCGCGAGCGCCGCATTCTGGAATACTTGATTGCCAACCGTGGCCGTCGTGTTTCCAAGGCGCAAATCTTCAACGCGATCTACGGCATCTTTGATGAAGAAGTCGAAGAGAACGTCGTGGAAAGCCACATCAGCAAATTGCGCAAGAAGCTTCGCAAGAAGCTCGGCTTCGATCCGATCGATTCCAAGCGGTTTCTGGGTTACTGCATCGACTGGAGCTAAACACGCTCTACCCCGAAATCCTTAAACAGGTTTTGGAGAAACACATGCAAGTCTATCGTTGACACGCCGTGGGTTCAAACAGCCCGCGGCGTTTTTCTTTCAACCATTTTCATACATCACTTGCAGTCGCGGCCACCGACAGTTGCTCAAACACTCGACGCCAGGAATGGTTCCGCCCGGTTTTTTCTTTTTTCCAGATATTCTCAATCAGCGAAAAACAGACAGCCTCACGCAAGGCACACATCCTAGTTTCGCTATAGTTAAGAACAGAGGATTCGAGATGAGCCTTTTTGGAACGATGAAGACCGCCGTATCCGGTATGAATGCCCAGTCCAACAAATTGGGCACAGTCGGCGACAACATCGCGAACGCCAGCACGACCGGCTACAAAAGCGCATCGACGGCTTTTTCCTCGCTCGTCTTGAACACCGGCGGTGGCGGCGGCAACTACAATTCCGGCGGCGTCGATACAAAGGTGAAGTATTCGATTTCCCAGGCTGGCGCGACTGTCGCGACGCAATCTAACACCGACCTTGCCATCAATGGCGACGGCTTCTTCGTTGTTCAGGACTCGGCAGGCAGCATTTTCCTGACGCGTGCCGGCTCCTTTACCGCAGATGACAACGGCAACCTTGTCAACGACTCGGGCTTCACGCTTCTGGGTTACCAAAACAATGGAACAACGCCCACGACTGTCGTTAACAGCTATGATGGTCTGGTTCCCGTAAACATCGGTGCTAACGGTTTGACCGCGACCGCTTCCACGAAGGGCTCGTTGGAGGGTAACCTCAATCAGTCTGCTGAGGTCGTAAGCGTTCTTCCAAGTGACAAAGATGCCAATGTCGATCTCACTGAAAGCGGCATCTTGAAGACGTCGATGACCGGTTACAACGCCTATGGCGCGACCGTGAAATATGACTTTTACTTCGCCAAGACCGATACAGATACTTGGGAAGTGACGGTTTATGATGCGTCAAAGTCAACCAATGGCGGCTTCCCATATTCTGAGGACCCGGTCGCTGGTCCTGAGACAATGTCCTATGATATCGGTAAACTAGCCGATCCTGAGACGATTACGATCGATGACGTTAATAACGATCTCAGTATTACCATTGACCTTTCTGCCATGACGCAGCTGTCGGGCAAATCAACGGGTGATGGCGGTAACATCAACGGTAACCCAGCGGAAGCGGTACAGTCCGTATCCGTTTCGGCCGATGGCACCGTTTACGCCAACTATGCCAAATCCGCTGCTCGTGCACTCTACCAGATTCCGCTGGCTGATGTCGCAAGCCCCGACAATCTGAGTGTCCTTTCAGGAAACGTTTTCCAGACGAGCGCCGAATCCGGGGTCGTAACACTTGGCTTCGCCGGGACCTCCGGTTTCGGTAACATCAATTCCAAGCAGCTGGAATCGTCCAACGTCGATACTGCGACTGAGTTGACGGAAATGATCCAGGCTCAGCGCAGCTACACCGCAAACTCCAAGGTCTTCCAGACGGGTTCCGATCTGATGGAAACTCTCATCAATCTGGTACGATAACGTTTTAGAGGACGGGTGAATGTCGCTAGCATCGGCGCTTAATACGACGAAGGCAACTCTGAGCAATAATGCTGTTCAGAGCGGTATCGTCTCGAACAATATATCGTCTGCCAGCAACGCGGATTATAATCGCCGGACTGCGATCACCACCACAAACACCTCGACAGGCGCGATCACGGTCAAGCTTGAGCGGACTGAAGATGCGGCGCTCTTGAAGCAGACGTTGTCTGCAACATCTGATGACGCAGGGAAGCAGACGTTCCTCGATGGCATGAACTCGCTGAGTGTTCTTCTCGGCGGCGATGAATATTCGGCAGCTCCGTCCTCTTATCTTGCTGCCCTCCAGGAGGCCATGCAGACCTATGCGGCATCTCCAGGCGACGTAACCCTGGCATCTGCGGCCATCAGCGCCGCGAGCGATGTCGCCAACTCGTTGAACACATCCACGCAGTCTCTTCAGCAATTGAGAGCGGATGCCGATACGGAAATCGACACGACGGTCAAGAAGCTGAACCAGCTTCTGGCCGATTTCGAGACGGCCAACAACGCCGTCAAGTCTGCCACAGCGTCTGGCGGCGATCCAAACAATGCGCTCGACCAGCGTGAAGGCCTGCTTAAGCAGATTTCCGGTATCGTCGGGATTTCAACGTCGGCTCGCGCCAACAACGATCTCATCATCTACACGGCAGACGGCACTACGCTGTTCGAAACGACGGCTCGCAAAGTGTCGTTCGATTCACAGTCAGCCTATGACACGACCGCGACTGGCAGCGGCGTCTACATCGACGGCGTTGCGGTCAGGACAGGGTCCGGCAGCAATACCGATGCGAAGGGCAGCCTTCCGGCGCTTCTGCAATTGCGCGACGAGGTTTACCCGACCTACCAGTCGCAGCTGGATGAGATAGCACGCACCTTGATGGGTGCCTTCTCGGAAACGGACGCTGGCGGCGATCCTATCGCCGGACTGTTCACGACCTCAGATGGTTCGGACGTCGATTTTGGCACAGCTGAAATCGTGCCCGGTCTGGCCGGTCTGATCAAGGTTTCTGCGGACGCCCTGGCATCTCCGACCAAGCTTCGCGACGGCAGCATTGCCGGCGACACGCCCAATACCGAAAGCTCTTCCGGCTATTCCGAGCTGCTGTACAAATACGCCGCTGCGCTGAACTCTCAGGTGGACTTCGATCCCAAGGCTGGCATTTCTACCAATGTTTCGCTGCTGAGCTTCGCATCCGACTCCGTCGGCTTCGTTGAAGAATATCGCAGCAACGCGACCACGGCTGCCGAAAGCACATCGGCCATGTTGAACAAGTCGAAGGAGGCCTACTCCAACTCGACCGGCGTCAACCTGGACGAGGAACTGATCCAGATGCTGGATATCGAACAGTCCTACAAGGCTGCGGCGAAGTTGATGTCGACCATCGACGAGCTTTTGAAGACACTGATGGAGGCTGCGGGCTGATATGAAAACGACACCGATTTCTTCCCTTTCTATTAGCAGCGCCATGCAATTGACCGTTTCCAACGCGCAGACGGAGATCACCAAGTTGCAGACAGAAGCCGTGACCGGAACCTATGCGGATGTGGGCCTCGAGCTGGGCACACGGACATCCACCAGCGTGGACTACAACCGCGAAAGCAGCCGTCTGCAATCCATCATGGACTCCAATTCCATCGCCGAACAGCGCATGGATGCGTCGCAGCTGGCCATGGAAAACATGTCGTCGTCGGCGCAGAGCCTTCTGAACTCGGTCATCGCGCTGAGCGGCAACACCGATGCCAGCAGCTTGAGCGTTGCCAAGACGACGGCCATGTCCACGCTCGAAAATTTCGTCAGCTACTCGAACACTTCGGTCAACGGCGAATTCCTGTTCTCCGGCATCAATACCGATGTTCAGACGTTGAGCGACACGTTCATCCCCGACATTACTGCGGACTTCAACGCGGCGTTTACGGCGCAATTCCCGGACCCTTCTTCGGTCACGGCGGATGACATGAAGACCTTCCTCGCCGACTACCAGGACGGCCTCGACTGGTCTGCCTGGACCGGTGCTTCGGAAGCCACCATGAACAGCCGCATTAGTACTTCGGAAACCGTATCTACATCCACCACGGCCAATTCCGACGGTTTCAAAAACCTCGTGCTGGCAAGTGTGATATCCTCGCAGCTGGTAAATTCCGGATTGAACGCAAGTGCGCTGGCCGTCGTCAACGACACCACCACGAGCCTGGCCGGGTCGGCTATTTCCGGCATCGACACCCAGCGCTCGCAGATCGGCCTGTCGCAAGAGCGCGTGGAAAAGGCGAATACCTATATGAGCGCCCAGAAGACCATCATCGACACACAGCTGAACAACCTGATCGGCGTCGACACGTATGAGGCTTCCACGCGCCTGACGACCCTGCTCAACCAGGTCGAGACGTCCTACAGCATCACATCCAAAATTCAGGGCCTCAGCCTTGTGAACTATCTCTGACGAAAACACTCAAACGCCTATGACGGGTGCCGGTTAAGACCATGAAGGAAAGATGAATGTTCCAGTTTTCATACGCGGAGATAATGGAGGATGACCCCAATATCGCCCGGGATAGGGAAAGACAGGTTCTTGAGCGATCGATTGAACTTCTTGCTGCCGCCAAGGCGCATGATCACTACGGTAAAGACGGCATAGAAGCCGTTTTCTACACACGACGCGTTTGGACCAGGCTCATAGACGACCTTAAACAGCCGGAAAATGAGCTGCCTGTTGAACTGAAAGCCAACCTGATATCCATCGCTATCTGGATTCTGAGAGAATGCGAGCAGATACGCAAACGTAATTCGAAGAATTATCAGGGCATTATCGACGTTACAACCATCATCAAGGATGGATTAAAATGAAAAGTACGCTGCGGATCTCTTTGAAGTCTGGGGAAAAAATCTTCATCAACGGCGCAGTTCTGCGCGTTGACCGGAAAGTATCCCTGGAATTCCTCAATGACGTGACATTCCTTCTGGAAAACCACGTCCTGCAACTTGAGGACACGACAACGCCATTGCGGCAGCTCTACTTCATCGTCCAGATGATGCTGATCAACCCGGAAGGCAAGGAACAGTCCCTGACGCTGTTCCGCAAGTCGATCACCATGTTGCTGACGACGTTCAAGAACGAAGAAATTCGCTCGGAACTGAAGCGCATCGACGCCACCGTTTCCTCCGGTCGTCCGTTCGACGCCCTGAAGACCATCCGCGGCCTTTACGCCAAGGAAGAAGCCATCCTCAACAGTCACGAGATCACGCCAGCCGTGGTCAACGAACTCAAGCGGGAAATCGCACCATGGCGGTAGACGGCGTAACGGGCACCACGGCTGCCGCAAACACTGCGTCCACGACCTCGGCGTCAAAGACGGATGGTGCGAAGGCATCGCTGGACTATGATAATTTTCTGCAGCTGCTGATCGCGCAGATGAAGAACCAGGATCCGACGGACCCTATGGATGCCAGCGAACAGGTCGCGCAGCTCGCAACCTTCTCGCAGGTGGAACAGTCCATCAAGATGAACACCAATCTTGAAAGCCTGCTTTCCGTCAACACGCTGTCTAATGCGTCTTCCTATATCGGCAAGACGCTGACCAGCGCAGACGAAAAGACCACCGGCGTCGTTGCCTCCATCAAGGTAACATCCGAGGGACTGACGGCCACAACGACATCAGGTGGCACGATCGCCATCACGTCCGGCATCAAAATTGCCGACACGCCGCAGACCACGTCTTAACGGCCCGTCGCGAATCATATACCGCTCTATGCAGACGGAAACGGCGTCACTGAAACTTCGAGACTTTCTTCGGCTTCGTGACGCCGATTACCCCGAGCGGGACTGAGATGAACGAGGCCGACGCTCTCGATATTATGCAGAATGCAATCTGGACAGTCCTGATTGCATCTGGCCCCGCCGTGCTTGCAGCCATGACCGTCGGCATCATCATCGCTTTCATTCAGGCGCTGACGCAGATCCAGGAAATGACGCTCACCTTCGTCCCCAAGATCATCGCTGTCATGGTCGCCATCGGCATCACCGCCCCCTTCGTCGGCGCGCAGATCGCCATGTTCACGAATATGGTGTTTTCCCGGGTTCAGTCGGGGTTTTAGGGTGAGGGGTGGCGTGGCAACGCCAAAGTCCATTAATTCTAAGCGACAGCCTGTGCAACCATATCCGGGTGTTGCCCGATGACGCGGACATAAGCGACGGCGAAATCCGGCGCCGTGGCTCTGGCCTGTTCCCAGTCACGGAGTGTGCCGACGGGAACACGGAATTTACTCGCGAATTCCAGTTGCGATAGACCAAGCGCGGTCCTCGTCTTGCGGATGAGCCGAGCGCGCTGGCCTCGATCTAAAGCCTCAGCCGTCACTTCGAAGTCTTCTGCATCGGATGAATCAGCAGGCAGAGTGATATGCTCGTTCTTCACCTTTATTGCTCCTTCTTACCGATATGAAACGAGGCAGATCGTCACGCCAGACAAAGACACCTGTGAACGACTTGTGCTCGACAATGCCAACGACTTTGAAGCGCTCTTCACCATCGATCTCGCGGACCGACGGAATAACAAGATGGTCGGCATCCTCGAAAATGCGATCACCGAAATCCAACGGTAACCGGTGCTTCTCGCGATTAGCCGCATCTTTCGCCGGATCGAACTTTTCGCTCATGCATAGAAGAATACGGGATTTCAGTATGCGCGGCAAGCTGAATGACGTCCAACGACATTATGTGGAAGCATGTTTTGTGATGATATTAAATGGTGCTGCGAAAGAGGATTGAACTCTCGACCTCTCCCTTACCAAGGGTAAGTCTTAAAGTGCGAAAGTGATTGTGACGTAGGGTGTGCAGAGTGCTGTCGATCGTCGGTGTACGTATTTTGTACAAAATGACCATCGAGACAAAGAAAAGCCCGCGATTGCGGGCCATTTGTTACATTCATTGAACTCTCGCAGATTGAAATCTATCAGTCCATCCTCTGATGTGATGACGCCTTCGTTTAGGTACAAAAACGAATTCATCCACGCGTTGCCGACGTTGAAATCCGATTTGTTTCTATCCATGTAGCGCAAGAGCCATCGCAGCCCATCTCGCTCCCATGAATAAAGGTGTCGGCGCGGACCGCTCGGATCCTCGTAAGCTTTTAGCATGGCGGAAGTAAGCATTTCACCGATGACGGCCGCCGCCGCGTGTTCTTCATTTTTATCCATTTTGCCAATCCCTCACGCTTTCTTCCTGTCTAAATCATTCCTCGTCCCAGTGCCAGCCGCAAGCTTGCCTGACCATGCTAGCGGATCGTCCACCCAAGGTAGGAAACGCAATTCATCTGGCACCGGCAGCTTGTTGATTGCGTCTATCAGCGGAGCCTGCGGCACGTTGGTGTAATGGCGAGACATACTGTCGGATGCATGGCCGAGGATCTGGTCTTTGATGTGCGGATGCACGCCAGCAACGACGAGGCCGGTTGAGCACGAGTGACGACCGGTGTAAGGCGCGATGTCCTTGATTCCAGACCGACGACGCGCGCCATTGATGGCGTTCTTCAGTCCACCGCCGCCTTTGCCTTCCTCATCAGAAACGATTGCCTCGTAAGGCTCGCCGCGTGGCGTACGGAAGAGTCGAGGCTCCTTATCTAGGCCGGGGCGGCGCAAGAGAGACTCAAAGATCGGCGCGATGAATTCGTGAATAGGCACGCCACGCGGTTCTCCGGTCTTCGTTTTTGTGAGGGTTATCCAGCGACCGTCAACATTCACTTCGCTGGCCTCAAGGGCAAACAATTCGATCGGTCGCATGCCAGTGTAGAACAGCGTTGTCATCAGCATCGCTGGTCCCGGCGACATGGCTTCGATAAATTTCGCCGCGTGGGCATACTCAACTGGGAATGTCCCGGCACGCCGCTTTGCGAGGCGAACAACGTTCGTGCCCTTTAGCTTCTTGGGCCGCGACCACTGGCGCACCTCAGCCCAGGCATTCTTTACCGCATGGTTCCAAACCGCAATGAAAGGCGTGTAGCATTGCCTATTACGAGTTTCTGGCTGAGCGGATGGGTAGAGCTTGCGCGCAGCATCATCAAGGTCGTTCTGTTTGATATCTTTGAGCGGCTTGCTGTAGAAATGATTGAGCAGTCCTTCGTCAATCGTGCCGATGAAACGGGCATCGCCACCAGCCTTAAGGTATGATTCTACGGATTGCGCAAAGGTGCGTGTCGCTTTCGGTCCGAAGACGTGATCGCTTACTAGACCCGCTTCGCGTTTGACGCGGATCGCTTCCGCGACTTCTTTGTCGTGAGTGCCTGAAGACTCATAGACAGCTTGTCCATGGACGGTGCCACGAATCCACCATGACGGGCTGTCTTTCCGTTTGACGAGTTTGAGGGGCATCGTAATATGTCCTTGATTGCATCGATGTCGGAATCGGTGAAAAGGATATCACGACCGCGCACCATGCACAGGCCGTGTTGCTTGGCGATCTTCGCGACGCCTCTGTTTGTCAGCCGCAGGTGGTCGGCGGCTTCGGCCAAGGTGTAAACCTGGCCGACCGGCATGTTGTCGTTGTCCGCTCTTCTGGTCATGAGGCGGCCTGCTTGGCGGCGGGTGCTGCGTCGGTGAATTCGTATGTGCCGTCCATATTAAACCGAACTCCGCCCGCCACGTCCTGCACCTGTGCGGAGAGGGCGGAGTGCAAGGCGTTGGCCGCAGCTTTCAAGCCCTTGTCGATCCCCGCTTCATACGCCGCCCAGTCTGCAAGTCCTTCGCAATTTAAACGGCTGTATTTCACATCAAGGTCGATGATGCTTTCAATCAAAGCTTTCACGGCCACGGATGGCGCGGGAGGCGCTGTGTAAAGCGGCACCATCTCAGTCTTGCATGTTCTGCTAGTGGTAGGGCGAACGAAGCTGAGTTCGGTGTCAAAAAGAATACCATCAAAGTTGGATCGCTTCACCAGCCAAGCCACCGGCTCCGCGTCCGTCGATAGGGCGGCTTCCAGCCCAGCGCGAACGCATCCCATCGTGTCACCAGACGCGACAGATGACGCCTTCACGAACGCCTCAATCATCTTCTCAGTTACCATGGGTGTCTCCTGTGCCGGCGAGGGCGGCGCTAGGCTGTTGCCAAATCTTGTTGATGGCTTCCAATAGAAGCTCGGCAGACGCCACCTCCACCTTCACGTCATGTTTTGTCCCGGACTGCATCTCAATGACCAGCGTCGCTATGTCGCTTGGGCTATTCTGAAGAGAGAAATAGCGCAGAGATGCAACGGCATACCGAATAGATGTAGCCGAGATAAGGTGAAGAGGTACGCACGACTTGCCCGCGAACGGAGATTCGACCTCCAAGAAATCGTTGTACTTTCCTTTCACCACTCGTACTGGCGGCTCATAGGACAACGATCGCTGGACGGCATCGGCGTCGTCCTTCACCTTCTTCTTCCGCGCCTCCTCGCGCTCCTCTCGCATAAGGTCGAATTCAGAAGTGAAAACGGATGTAGCTTCTTCGTGCTTGCGCCAAAACATCATCTTCTCCCCGAATTATCGTTCGCCGGCACCAGAGCACGCAGCGCCGAGGCGATCACGCGATTGTGGCTGGTGTGTCGACGCTCATGCCAGCGCGCAACAGCATCGGCGACGCTTGGCGAAAGGCTGGCTGGAAGGTTGGCAATCACCTCCAAGCCGTCGCCGTTGTATGGAGGAGGGGTGTAGAACGTGGCCTTGTATGGTTCTCTTCTCATGGTGGTCTCCTGTGGTGTGGTGGTGGTGTTAGGACGCTTGGCGGTGGTTTAGGCGGGTTCGTATTCCTTATCCCAAGGCCAGCGCAGCATGCGATCCAGCCGAGGTACAGGTTTCCCGAGATGTCTATCGAGATCGTCCAGCGTAGCCTCTTTGGCCTCGCCGTCGACGAGGTTCTCAAAGGCCGAAAGCAGGGCGCGCAGTTCTTCAAATGACGAGCTTTCGGCGATGAGGCGGGCGCGGTGGTCGCTTTCGAAAGTGTACTCTCCGTATTTCTCGATGCAGAAGACGAACTCCTGCATCGCTTCGCCCATGAAGGCGGGTTTGGCAGTGGTCATCTCAATAAGCCCAGATCAGCACGGCTGTGATGAACAGCGATATCGCCAGAAAACCGGCAATGTCTTTCATCAGCTGCTTGTGCTCGAAAAGAATGATCTGCTGGACGGTCAATGGAGCTTGAGCCGCGCTCATTCGCCAGCCTCCAGCGGCATAGGCGCAACCTGACCGCAGACCGAGAGAATGTCGTAGGTACCGCCATGCTCATGGAAGAGGCGAGCGGCTTCTGTCAGCGCGGAATCATATGAGGGATGCTCAAAGGGCCACATGCAGGGACGAATGCGTCCAGTGCTGTCGCCACGGCGCATTACGAAGTGGCCACCGCCGACTTCCTCGCCGTTGCGCGGCTTCTTGGGAAAGCGGCGCATGTATTCGTATTTCGTCTTGGGGCGGCCGTGCTTCTTAGCCTTGTGGTTTGGGCGGAGCATTGGCTCGACGCTGGACGCCGTTACATGGGTGTCGTCGAATTCGTCTGGTCTTGGTCTGTACATGGTTAGTCTCCTCTTGTGGTGGCCAGCATGGTTTGCTGGGTACAAGAGGAGATATAAATGCACGCACTTTGTAGGTCAAGAAAAAAGTGCGTGAATATTGTGAATTAGTATTTTCCTGAAAGAACGATCGGGTGAATCGTCATCACCTCTGGGCGATCAAACTCTATATCGATTTGGGGATTGTGCTGTGTGAGAACGAGCTTGTTGCCCGCCCACCCCTTGAGTTCTTTCACATAACCCCACGGAGGTGAGCCGTCATCCTCTGGCGGGTGTATCTGAACGATAACATCGTCACCTCGTCGAGCGGGCTTGCCTGGGTGCACCCACGCTGTTTCACCTGGTTTAAAGCGCGGATACATAGACTCACCATCAATGTAGACAGCATAAGCTCCGGCGACGTTCTCAAGAGAAGGCGGGCAGACGACATAATCTATGATGCTACCGTTGAATACGTAACGACCATCCTCTCCGCCGATTGCCATGCCTAGGACAGGAAGCATTTTATTTGTTGTTACAATGGGTTGGCGTGGTGCTAGGGTTGCGTTGGGGGGCAGGCGCGGGCGGTATGGTGCGTCTAAAGGTGGCTCCGGACCTTCGTAATATTCATCGTCATCTCGACGGGCCTGTAATCGAAACCCAGTATCTCGCGCCCACGCTTCAGCTGGCATGTTCGGTGTCTCCGACCTAACATACTGCATAACAGACATCAGTTCTTTTTCGCTAATATCAAGCGCTCGCGCTGCCTTTTTCCAGTAAGCAGGCTTGATGACGTCTCCATTGAGCCAGTTGCTGATATTCTGTTGGCTGGTGCCAACGACTCGAGCGAGCTCGCTAGCATTTCCATTAAATTTTTCCAAAAGTTTGACGTTTAGCAAATGGGTGAGAGCGTTATCCATTCTTCATATCCTGTTATTTCACAAGCTTTTATCAAAAAAAGCACGCACTATCAAACAAACTATTGACGGCACGCATATTTGTGCTACCTTTGTGATTGTCAGCGGCGATTACCGGTGACTGAGGCCTCCCACCGGCCAAGTGATCATAATGAGGAACGAAATGACACAAGACCTTTTCGAAAATGCCCACGACACGGACTACGAAAGAAGAGGAGCGTCGACCCAAGCGATGATCGCAAGAAGAAGACGGGAGCATGAGGCTCCCGCGCCCAGAAGAAGATGGCGGCCAATGACCGGGCCGCCTTGATAGGCTCGCAGGGATGCGGGCCATTTTGCATTTTATAGGAACGCTAAAAAAGGGGAGGCCGAAATGAGAAACATCGCAAACCACATTCTGGATACCCGAACGTCACCGGCGAAAGCTTGTGGCGTTTTCGTCGTTCCTCAGAAAACGAAAAGGGGCGTAATGACCCGGCACCACCCGTAGTCCGCCCCTTCTCCGTACTAACGCGCCGAGGAGACCTTCGCCGTAAGGCGGGATCAAGCACGCGTTCCATATCCGACACCACATCGGACGACTGCTATCTACACAAATTTGTGTAAATGGTCAACAAGTATTTTGGAAGACCAGCCCATCAAGCCGTCACCACTCTCTCTGAAAGGATAATGACATGGATGGCCTCAACGTTCTTCACCTCGACCGGTGCGCCGTTGTAACGGGCCAGCTGAACCCCGCCATTGCTCATGGACTCAAAGCGACCGATCCAGGCGTAACCACCGGAGTGAGCCATAACATCGTCGCCGGGGGAGGGCCATCGAGAAGGATCAAGCCACGCTTTTACGCCAACGTGAAAGATAGGCTCCATAATCTTCGTGTCGATCACGATAGCATAACGGCCTTCGGGGATCCGCTTGCGGCCATCGTTTATTGGCTGAAACTTCCACTTGCCGTCTTTGCGGTCCGACATGGAGCCATAAACGCGAGCGGCGACAAATCCCGATATCTTGTTGGGGCTCTCGGCCTGACTGGCCTCTCTCGCCATGTCGGCGACTTCGGTCTCAGGAATGCCGAGGAATGCAGCGATCTTGGGGTAAATCACAGGTCTCGGAACGGCACCACGTTTCCAGGTGCTAAAGGTTTGCTGAGGTACGCCTAATTCTTCGTAGACGGCGCGATCCTTCACGCCTCTTCGCTTTTGCTCTTTCAATATCGACTGCAAGAGCTGTGATTTTACCTCAGGCATCCAACCTCACAACGGACAAAACCTTGACAAATTTGTAAAAAGAGTTTAGTTTCACAATCCAGCCGCCTTGTCAACCGCAAGCCGGTCACCACCCAGAAGACACCACACGAGGAGACTACATGACAATGATCACCAGCACCATGCTGGCGGATATGCACGTGCGCCGTGAGAACGGCGAAAGCGTCGCAGATATCGCCGCCAGATACAATGTAAAGCCAATGGCTGCATACCAGCGCCTTCGCCGTGCGTATGGCCGGTCCGCAAGATTGCCAGGACCGGCCAACGACAACAACTCGAATCGCACGACACATATGGCAGCCCGCAACGGCGGTTGCTCCACGCTGTCTGGCCTCATGCCAGTTTCTCTGCCTCGCGTCGTCTCTGCGGCCAACGACAACGATGCCGACCTGCAGGCCGGGATGGCGATCAATGACTATGCGTTGCGTGGGGTGGCGGCATGAGCTGCGAGTGCTGTGATTACATCGGTATCGGCGACATCGTCGAGCACAAGATGAACACCAATGTCTTCGGCATTGTTATCGCGGAGGCTGGTTCGATCCGCTCAATCCGCACGTCTCCGACGCTTGCCGTCATGAACTTCCACGAATGGGAGCTTCGTCAAGTCGCTAGCGGCGGATCCGAGCCACCAGCGAAGGAAGACGACGAGACCAACGTCGTGCGTGTGGACTTCAACAAGGGGCAGGTTCTGACCGCCGAAACACCAACAGAGGGAGTAGCGTAATGGGTGAGTTCAAGAAAGGTGATTTCGTTCGTTGCATTGATGAAAGTGATACATCAGTCGTCAAACTTGATGGCGTTTACAAAGTAGACGAAGTCAGCGGAAGATACGTCTACGTAGTCGTTGATGAAGATCCACACGGGATGCTGCTGAATCGCTTCGAGCCCTGGCAGCCGCGCGTCGGCGAGCGGGTCAAAGTGGTGATCTCAAACTACGAAAGAAAAAGCCTGCAACCAGGCGCGACTGGCGTTATCTCTGAACACTATCACACGACATGCTACGGCGTGGACATAGGCGGCGAGGACTGGTCCTTTTTCACCTCAGAACTCGAACCAGTCCTCATCGCCACCAACACCGCAGAACAGCCCGCCCCCCTCAAGATCGAGGCCGGCAAGTTCTACAAGACGCGCGATGGCCGGAAGGTCGGGCCGATGCGTGTTTGGCGCTTGGGTGGATGGGCCAGTGAGGGTGAATTTAGCACGGGCTTGTGGCTGAGTGACGGTCAGCCAAAATATAGCATGGCTAAAGATAGTCCCGCGCTAATCGCGGAATGGATCGAAGAGCCTGCCGCCAAGGCGAAAGCCAGCAACGAGAACGCGCAGCCGAAGTTCAAGGTTGGTGATCGGGTGATCGATACCGAATCGTCCGAGGGCTATACGGCCATCGTACGAAACATATCGACTGACCGCTTCACAATTGAATGGCTTGAGGATGGCAAGCCCAGCGGTACGACAGGAAACTGGCCTTTCGACGACTTCGAGCTCGTCACACCACCCACCACCACCACCACCATCGTCGCCCTGATCGAAAACGGCCAGCCCAAGCCATCATCCACGCCGCACGTTCATGCGTCCACCGGCGCGGCCGAGAAGGAAGCCAAGCGCCTTGCGGCGAAATACAAAGGCAAGCAATTCGGCGTGTTCACGCTGACGACGACGCATGAGGAATCCGCACCGGTCTATGCTCACAAGTGGCAGAACCTTGCGGCGCTGGGCCTTAAGATCGACGCGATAAAGGAGTTGCGCAGCATCACCGGCATGGGCCTGAAGCCTGCCAAGGATGCAGTCGAGCACTTCCTCGACGCAGCCTGACCACCAAAGCGGCTGGCAACCAACCAGCCGTAATTCACCACACATTGAGGAGACTTTCATGAGGGATGCTTCCGCAATCTTCATCGCCACCCTTCTTGCCTTGATCCCGATTGGCGCTGGTCTTGCAGCCGTCGCTGCATGGGTCACGCACGTCTACGTCTGCATTCAGGCAAGCGCGTGGATCCTGCTGGCCTTCGGCTGCATCGTCGCACCCGTCGGCATCATCCACGGCTTCGGCGTCTGGCTGGGGGCGTTCTGATGACCTCACCCTGGTACACAGAATCCACCACGCCACCTATCGACTACGCGCCGGTCACACCAACGCCGCGCAAGTACGTCCTTCGCGGCCTGAAGCGCGGTGCACTCGCAGGCATCACAGCGGTAGTGGCCATTGGCCTCATCATGCTGCTCCCGTTGGCGATCGTGGCTATCGCTGTCCTTGGCGCATTCTGGTGGCTGTTTTGCCTCCTCTACGCTCGCTGATCGCAAACTGGCAGTGGCTGATCGTTTTTGCAGCCGCTGCCTACATCGCAGCCATTGTTTTCACCACACACCACTGAGGAGGCCTTATGGCTATCAAATGGGATGAACTGAAGGACACTTCAGACACCGACCCGCCAATCACCACTCTGTACGGCGGTGCCAAGTTGGGAAAGACGACCTTGGCTTCTGAATGGCCGGCTCCTTACTATTGCCGCACCGGCGAAGGCGAAAGACAGAGCGCTGGCACACCGATGAAGTCTTTCGGCGTTTCCGAGAACTACGAAGATGTCGTCGACCAAATCACCTACATCCTGGAGGCCGAACACGATCGGCGCACGTTCGTTCTCGATGCCCTTGATGGCATGGAGGTCTTCGTCAATGCCGAGGCCTGCGCCAGAAACGGTTGGGCCGACATCGAAGAGCCAGGATTCGGCAAGGGGTACGCGGCAGCCCACTCGGTCTGGCTGGAATTTATCAAGCTTTTGCTTAAGCTGAAAAAGGCCGGATACTACGTCGTACTCATCTCGCACGTGAAGGCAAAAACGGTACCGGGCGTGACGACCGACAGCTACCCTCGCTACATGCTCAACCTGCGCGATGACGCGGGTAGCGCGATCTGCGATGCCTCGGACCTTATCGGCTTCCTACATCAGCGCGTGTCGATCGCCAAGGAAGACCTTGGTTTCAAGAAGACTGCAAAGCGAGGGCAGGGCGGAGGCGAGGTCAATATCGCCGTGCAGGAGCGACCTGGCTTCATCGCTGGCAACCGGTACCAGATTGCCAAGCCCATTCTCGAATACAAGCAGGGACAGGGCTTTGCGGCGCTGAACGCGTACTTCCCTCCGCAGCCGGATGTCGTCACCGCTCAGGTTGCCGACGATCCCGATGAAGAAGAGGTGGCGGCATGAACTGGCCTCAGATCACTTGGATCGCTCTAGCCGCTGCAGGCGTAGCAATTAGCGCAGTAAAGCACGGTGAGAGCCGTGGGTCATACAGTGTTTGGCAAACCTTGATCGGCACGGGCATCGGCGCTGTCCTATTGTATGCGGGAGGTTTCTTTTGACCATGTTTCGCGGCGAATCGTGGTTTGCGTGGCACCCAGTCAAAGCACGCACGCGCTCGGGCCAGCTGATTTGGGTCTGGCTCACTCATGTCTGGCGCGACCAAGCGTCGACGCAGTTCGGTAGCGGGCCTTTCCGCTATTACCTTCGCTAACCACCACACCACACCACAAGGAGACAACGCATGGCCAAGATTGGCATCAGAGTTGAAGCAACCGAAGAGAACACCCAGCAGCGCGATTTCACGAACCTTCCGAACGGCGACTATCAGCTGGAAATCAGCGGGTCCGAAATCAAGGAGAAGAATGAAGGCACCCGCGATCACGCGATCAACCTAAGTGTGTCGATCGACGTGCTCGCGCCGGAAGAGTTGAAGGGCCGCAAGATCTTCAACAACTACAATCTGCAGCACCCGAATCCGCAGGTTCAGGAAATCGGCCAGCGCCAGTTTGCCTGCCTTCTGCGCTCGCTCGGCCTTACCGAAGCGCCAGAAGATTCCGACGAGTTGCACTTTATCTCGTTTTTCGCCCGCATCGGCATGGGCAAGGACAGCAAGGACAAGAATGCCGACGGAACTCCGAAGTACGCGGCTCGCAACGAGCTGAAGAAATATTACTACCCTGACGAGGGCAACCTGCCTGAACCAAAGGTCGAAGCTGCGCCAGCCGCAGCCAACGACAACCGCCGCACTGCCGCCAGCAACGACAACAAGCCTGCCGCTGCGGCTGCCGGTACGACACGCCGGCCTTGGGGCGGCAAGTAAGCACACCACTACGGGCCGTTACCAGCGGCCCGCTACTTCATCACAAGAGGAGATTTGCATGACCACTTTCGAAAAACTGAAAGGCATCATCGTCGAAAACTTCGGCGTCGATGCGGATCGAATCACACCGGAGGCCAGCATCTACGCTGATCTCAATCTCGACAGCCTCGATGAGGTCGAGCTCGCGATTGAAATCGAGAATGATTTCGAGATCGAAGTCAGCGACGAACAGATTGAGGCCAGCTTCACCGTCGGCGACATCGTCAAGGTTATCGATACTCAGTTGGGGGCGAACTGACATGGGTGACAAGAATTACAAATGGTATGTCGCAGGTAGCGTCGACGCTGAAATCTTCACAAGCCAAAGCGACACGCGCGAAGATGCGCTGGCGCAGGCAAAATCAGAATACGGCGACGATCCGTTCGTTCTGATTGAAGCTGATAAGTCAGTCGTGAAGCCAAATTTCAACGCGGACAATATCGCTTCTGAAATCATAGAAGAGCTGGCCGAAAACAACCCTGAATGCTGGGGCGACGATGGTGATGAAGGCGCGTGGGGCGACACCTCGTCGCTGGAGCGCGCGATAGAAAAGGCTGTCGCGGATTGGTTGACCGACGTTCCGCCAAAAACATTTTGCGTTGATCACTTCCGCACCACCGAGTTTTTCAACGGCGCAACCGCCTAAAACCACCTGCCTGCCGCTCACCACGGCAGGCACCACCACTCATTACCGCGGGCCAACCCGCGACCAGAGGAGACACCCATGCACCTTGTCATCCACAAGGAAGACCTGACACGTGCGCTTGCCGCCACGACGAAGGTCGTCGAAAGCAGATCCACCATTCCCATCCTGTCCAGTGTGCAGCTTGCCGCAACTGGTGACGGCCTCGCCATCACGGCGACCGATCTCGACATCATCGCCACCGCAGGAGTGCCGGCTGAGGTCAGTAAGCCAGGCAATATCTGTGTTGACGCCAAGCTGCTGAACGACATCGCGCGGAAGGCAACCGGCGACATCACCATGGAACTCAATGGCGACAAGCTGCTGGTGAAATCCGGGCGCTCGCGGTTTTCGCTTGCAACTCTGTCTGCAGAAGACTTTCCAACGCTCGGCGACGACAAGTTTGACGCTGAATTCGAGATCGATCTTGCCGCGCTGTTCGCGCCGGTATCGTTTGCGATTTCGACGGAGGAAACGCGCTATTATTTGAACGGCGTGTTCTTCAAGGGGTGCAGGTCAGAAGCTGTCGCAACCGACGGCCACCGTCTCGCCCGCAACTTTGGTCCAGAACTGCCAACCTTCGCAGGCATCATCGTACCGCGCAAGACGGTCAGCCTGCTGCCAAAGGGCAAGGTGCAGGTGTCGGTCAGCCAGCAAAAGATCCGTATCGTGTCGGATGACGTGCGCATCACTTCGAAACTTATCGATGGCACGTTTCCTGACTACGAGCGCGTTATCCCGAAGAGCAATGAACGCGTTGTGACGGTCGACCGGGATGCGCTGATGAAGGCGTCCGATCGCGTTTCAACGGTGTCGTCTGAACGTGGGCGCGCCGTGAAGTTCAGCATTGCGCCTGGCAGTATCGCGCTTGCTGTGGCCGCTGGCGAGGCGTCGGCGAATGACGAAGTCGAGGCCGAGTACAGTGGTGAGCCGATGGATATCGGTTTCAACGCCGCCTACGTCCGCGACGTGCTGAGTGTTCTGCCATCTGGGCCGGTCAAGATGGCCCTGCAGGACAGCGGAATGCCGGGGCTGTTCACGTCTGATGGCTTCGAGGGGCTGACGCTTGTTTGCATGCCTATGCGTGTCTGATGAGCGCCGAGAACCAGAACGGCGGGCTATGGAGGCCCGCCAACTCCACCGAGGGCGCAGATTTCGAGCGCAGCTGGTGCCGCCACTGCCGCAGTGATGCGGGTGAAAACTGGGAAGACGAGTTCGGCAATGACGTCCCTGGCGTCTGTGTAATTCGAGCGCAAGCCTTATGGGGCGGCCAGCCAGATGAGTGGGTGCGCCGTAATGGCATGCCTTGGTGCCTGGCCTTCACGCAGGATCCCGACAAGCCAGCGCGCTGCCTGTTTACGAAGGAGATGGAATTATGAGGCTTCATCCAACGAGGGAAAGATTGCGCGAAATTATTCACTACAACCCGATGACGGGTGAATTCAGATGGAGAGTGAGGCCTGATGCTAGAAAGAATTGGAATACAAGGTATGCCGGGAAAATTGCAGGTTGCCGCGACAAAGACGGATACGTGCTGATCGGCGTGGATGGGCATCTGTTTTTCGCGCACAGGCTTGCATACATCTACATGTACGGCGTCGTGCCAGTCGAGGTGGATCATCAGAACCACGTCAAGGATGACAACAGATTATGGAATCTCCGAAATGGAGAGCATGCAGACAACATGCGAAATCAGTCTTTGTCATTAGTGAACACCAGCGGTGTTACCGGCGTTCACCTACATCGCCAGACTGGCAAATGGCGCGCCAAGCTAAAAATGGACGGCAAAGTCATAAGTCTTGGCTTGTTTGATAGCATTGACGCGGCCGCATCCGCCAGGAGAAATGCCCAAAACGATTACGGCTTTCATAAGAACCATGGGGAGGCAGCGTAGATGGCTCCTATCCCGCGCGCCCAGTCGTCCACCGTGGCCGCCATATACCGTGCTTATGAACAAACAAATGAACACTACGATAGCTTGGGCATCAGCGTCGGCGTGGCGGCGACGGAGTGTGACCGCGCTTTGTGGTTCATCTTTCGCTGGTGCTCAGCGCCGGAGGCAGTGGACGGCAAGAAGATCAGCATCTTCCGTACCGGCGACATGTGGGAGGATCGTCTTGTCTCCGACCTAGAGGCGATCGGCTGCGAAGTCACAGGCCAGCAGGATCGAATTCGGTTGGTGTCTGGACATGTGCGCGGCAAAATCGACGGACGCGCCATGGGCGTCCCTGAAGCGCCAAAGACTGAGCATCTTTGCGAGTTCAAGAGTTCGAACGACAAGGCGTTCAAGGACATCGTCGCTAAGGGCTGCAAGGTCAGCAAGCCGCTCCATTTCGCCCAAATTCAACTAGGGATGCATGCCTTCGGCCTGACGCGCGGTTTGTATCTCGTGGTGAACAAGAACACCAACGAGCGGTACGCCGAGCGCATCGAGTACGATTTGGAATACAGTTTCAGGCTGCTGGCACGTTTGGATCGCATTATCGCAGCGGATGAGCCGCCAACGCGTCTTTGCACCAAGCGTGACGACTTTCGAGGCCTGTTCTGTCGTCAGGCGGCCGTTTGCTGGGGGAGAAGAATTGCCACGCGTGACATGCCGAACCTGCCTTCACAGCACTCCCGAAATGGGAGGTCAGGGGCACTGGTCCTGCGCGCGGTTTAGCAAGCCCATCTCTTTCGATGAGCAGAAGGAATCATGTCCGGCCCACCTCAACATCCCGGCCATCCTTGTCGGCTACGAGCAGGTCGATTGCGACGAGGAAAACGAGACCATTACCTACCGAAGACCAGACGGCACAATTTACGTCGACGGCGCTACCAACGCCTGACCACACCACAAGGAGACCAGTATGCCACCCATTGCGGCGAACGATAATCACCCGCGACCAGACGGATTCGACGCTGCGTTGGAAAAGCAGCTGCCGGTCCTGCGTCGCTACGCCAGACGACTTGCCAAGACCAGTGATGCCGCCGAGGAGCTGCTACATGAGGCTGTTGCAGACATCCTGCGCCGCGCTCACACCTGCCGCATGGAGACGTTCAAGACCTGGTCGAACTGGGCGGTTTATGGCGTCTACTCGACGATGGCGAAGGCTCGCACGACCCAAAAACGCAGCGCCAACGTCGTGAGTACATCCGCCTTCAGCGAATTGCCAGGAAGCGCAAAATCCAGCCAGCAGGAAAGTGCCGAGCTGTCCTCTGTCTTGGGACTGCTGAAAGGCAGGGAAGGCGACATGACGCTGCGCGTCGCCTTGGGTGAAACTCTTGAGGAGATCGGCCGAGACTACGGTCTGGGTCGGGAGCGCGTTCGGCAGCTGGTCGAGCGTGAGCGGGCGAGGGTGTCGACGTTGGTGGAGGTGGGTTAGCCTAGAAAATCAAAACCCGTCGACGCGAAAGCAGTCTCGATTTTCTTACAGCCATGCATCCGGTATCCAATCTTAAAACCAACCACAAATCCGCCTTGCTTCGACTGGTCAGGGAAATTGACATTGAAGATGCTGATGGATGTTGAGGGTGTGTCAGTCGAAAACCTGCCAGCTAAGCGAAACGGCACGTCAAAAACATATTCTCTCTTGTTATCGACGACCACATCGTAGAGCGCAGCGACAATATCTCGAGCATCCTCAGCGCCGCGGTGAACTACAGCCCACTCAGGGTACTCGAGCTTGATGCTCGTCACATACAAGGGAAGCCTGTGGTGGTTAACAATCTCAACTGCGACGCGATGTCGATAATTCTTGCCGTCGTCAGGTAGCTGATAAGCGCTGAATACTGGCTCGACCTCACCAAGCACAGCATCTGCCTGCCGCTTCGATTGGCGAGCAGATGAGAACGCGAATATGGCAGCCATGATTGCTGCCATGGCAGAAAAACCCGCAATCCAATCGCTCATCATTAGGTCCGGAATCTCTTATGCTCCAGCTTCGCCACTACCAAGAAGACGCAGAAAACGCGGTTTTTGACTACTGGTCAACTACCGCAGGCAATCCGCTGGTCGATCTAGCGACTGGCTGCGGCAAGTCGTTGCTGATGGCGTCGCTGATCAAAAGGCTGGTCGAAGGCTGGCCCGATATGCGGATCCTTATAGCTACTCACGTAGCCGAGCTGATCGAGCAAAATTACCTTGAGCTATTGGGTATCTGGACGTTTGCACCTGCGGGCATTTTCTCCGCTGGCCTCGGCCGGCGCGATGCGCGCAGTCAGATCATCTTCGCGGGCATCCAGACGGTGCACAGCAAAGCTGACCTTATCGGGCATATCGACGTGCTGATGGTCGACGAGTGCCATCTGATCCCCGCTAACAGCAACACGATGTACGGTCGCTTCATCGCGGCTTTGCGCGCGATTAATCCGGATATGAAAATCCTTGGCCTAACCGCCACGCCGTATCGATTGGACAGCGGCCGTCTGGATGAGGGCGAAGATCGGCTCTTCGATCAGGTGGTCTACACCTACGGAATCGCCGATGGCGTGACCGATGGCTATTTGTCGCCGCTGTCGTCCAAGGCGACGGCCACAACATTCGACATGAGGGGAGTCGGCAAGCAGGGCGGCGATTACAAGCAGTCGGCCATGCAAGCTGCCGTTGACAAGATGGACGTCACGCGGTCTGCCGTCGACGAGATCGTGGCGAAAGGCGCGGACCGTAGGTCGTGGCTTTGCTTCTGCTCTGGCGTCGAGCACGCCGAGCACGTTCGAGATGAGATTCGGTCGCGCGGCATCTCCTGCGAGACGATCAGCGGAGAAACACCGAAGGATGAGCGACGGCGCATCATCGAGGACTTCAAGTCCTACAAAATCCGCGCGCTGACCAACAACTCAGTGCTGACCACTGGTTTTAACCACAAGGGAGTCGATCTCATTGCGGCACTGCGCCCAACATTGTCCGTGTCGCTGTACGTTCAGATGATGGGCCGCGGCACGCGCGTGATCTACGCCCCCGGCATGCCTCTTGAGACGCCTGAGGAGCGCATCGCTGCGATCAAGGCCGGTCCGAAGCCGTCCTGCCTGGTGCTCGACTTTGCGGGGTTGGTGAACAAGCACGGACCGGTCGACATGGTGCAGCCGAAGATTCCCGGCAAAGGCGACGGTGAAGCGCCAGTGAAGGTCTGCCCATTCGACGTGGAGGACAAACAGGGCCGCTTTGGCTGCGGTGAGAAAGTGCATGCTTCAGCGCGCGTCTGCTCGTGCTGCGGTTACGAGTTCGACATCGACGACAGCCCGAAAATCACAGCCACGGCTGCAGACACGCCAATCATGTCCACAGCAGAACCAGAACCCCGAACAGTCACGTCGCGCAGCTTTTATTATCACGAAGGCAAGGCTGATAAGCCGCCATCGGTGAAGGTCAGTTACATGGTCGGGATGACCGCCATCAACGAATGGATCTGCCCGCAACATCAGGGCTTTCCTAAGTCAAAAGCTGATCGCTACTGGCTTGCTCACGGCGGAGCACGACCGTTCCCCAAGACAGTTCTGGAGTGGATCGAGCGTCAGTCCGAGCTGCGCGACACGGTAGAGATCACGGTGAAGCCGCGGCAGAAGTACTGGGATGTCGTGGGGCATGTGGTCGGGGCTGCGAATGACAATAGGCAGGCGTCGGCGAATGACAATCAAACGGAGGATTGGCGGGCCTTAATTGAGGACGATATCCCGTTCTGACCTTGACAAATTTGTAAAAGCGGTTTAGCGTTGAAATCCACGCCACACCAATGGCGTCACCACATTGAGGAGATGAGAATGAGCTACTGGGATAGCCGCGTGGACCTTTCCACGCTTGTCGGCAAGACGCTTGCTGAAGTCAGAAGATCAACAGATGAGATAGTTTTCGTCACCGATACAGGCGAGACATTCAAAATGTACCACGAGCAGGATTGCTGCGAGTCAGTGTACATCGAAGACGTCGAGGGTGACTTGGAAGGCCTTGTAGGCAATCCAATCTTGATTGCCGAGGAAGTAAGTAATGCTGACCTTCCTAAGGCAAGTGAATACGATGAATCGTTCACTTGGACCTTCTACAAACTAGCGACGATTAAAGGTCACGTCGACATTCGCTGGTACGGTACTTCAAACGGATACTATTCGGAATCGGTTGATTTCGTGAAGGTGTCCGCATGACCAAACCAGCCAACGATAATTACCTAGCCGCCGACGTCGCCAACCTCGAAGCGCTTTTCGCCGACATGCTCGCCGCTTATCCTGAACTGGAAGCGGACGAAGAACTGCGCGCGGATATGCTTGAAGGGGAGACGAACTTCCACGCCGTCCTCACACGGATCGTCAATTCGGAGCGAGACGCTGAAAGCCTGGCGAAGGCCGTGGCCGGCCGCATCTCTGACTTGCAAGCTCGTAAGTCTCGGGCCGAGCGCCGCAAGGAAGCCATGCGCAGCCTGATGTTCAAACTGCTGAAAGCCGCTGGCGTGCCGCGCGTACCGCTGGCCGAGGCGACGATCTCAATCGGCAAGAAGGCTGCATCGGTCGAGATCATCGACGAGGCAGCCTTGCCGAAGGCCTACGTGCGGGTTTCGACGTCGCCGGACAAGACTGCCATCAAGGAAGCGTTGCAGGCTGGCAAGAAGGTCCGAGGCGCGAAGATGGGTGAGGCGGGTGAGCAGCTGTCGGTGAGGGTGGCGTGACCAAGTAGGTCAAAAGCAACGTTAATAAGGGAGGCCCGCCTGCAGTCCCACCCAGCTCGGCAGGCCTCACCCAATACCCCTTCCAGTCAGGGTAGATTACAACAAACACACTTTCTAAAATGCCGCAAGCGCGTGACCAGCTACCCAGCGGTAACGACTTCGCTATCGCAAGTTCTGGTTAATCAGAAATCCGTCACAGCGGCGTTGCCACTGGAGAAGTAACACCACCCGCCGCGCCACCAACGCGGCTTCCGCTTCGGCGGTAACACCACAGTCTGAGGAGACAAAATGAATATGAACGTTGCGCCCAGTGCGCAAGCGAACGCCTATGCTGCGTTCTTGGCGAGAAAGGCCATTCTAGACCCGCCAACGGGTCTGACCGAGATTCCAGATCTGCCGTCTGTGTTGTTCCCATTCCAGCGAGATATCGTAACGTGGGCGCTTAAGCGTGGCCGCTCGGCGCTCTTCGCTGGTACAGGCCTTGGTAAGAGCTTGATGGAGCTTGCGTGGGGGCAGGCTGTCAATTCGGCGACACAAGGGGATATCCTTCACTTCGCGCCGCTCGCGGTTGCGGCGCAGATGGTGCGTGAAGCCGAGAAGTTTGACATCCCGGCCAGACACGTGCGATCGCAGTCAGACATTGGCCCAGGCATCAACGTCACCAACTATCAGAAGATTGGTGCTTTCGACCTATCGCAGTTCTCGGGCGTCATCCTCGACGAGAGTAGCATTCTGAAATCCGAGACAGGTCATTATCGCAATGAGCTCGTTGATGCGTGTCACGACATACCGTTCCGGCTGGCTGCCACCGCTACACCCGCACCAAACGATTTCATGGAGCTTGGCAACCATGCTGAATTTCTCGGCATCATGTCCTACTCAGATATGCTTGCGACGTTCTTTACCCACGACGGCGGGGAGACGCAGAAGTGGCGGTTGAAGGGTCACGCCGAGAACGACTTCTGGCGCTGGATGGCATCGTGGGCAGTCATGCTGCGCAAGCCTTCCGATCTTGGCTACGACGATGGCGCCTATCTTCTGCCGGCGCTCCACCAGATCCATCACACTGTTGCAGCTCCTGTATCGAACTACGATCTCGTTGGAGGCCGCGCATCAACGCTCCAAGAGCGCATCAAAGCGCGCAGGGACAGCGTAGAGGATCGCGTGGCCTTCGCCGCAGCAATGACACCGTCAGACCGGCCTTTCGTGTGGTGGTGCAACCTCAACGCCGAGAGCGAAGGGCTGACCAAAGCAATTCCCGGCGCATTCGAGGTCCGTGGATCAGACAAGGAAGATGTGAAGGAGCGCAAGCTCATCGACTTCAGCGAAGGCCGGATCCGCGTGCTCGTGACCAAACCGTCGATCGCTGGCTTCGGCATGAACTGGCAGCATTGCGCAGATACTGGCTTTGTCGGCCTCAACGATAGCTTCGAGCAAATCTATCAGGCAGTTCGCCGCTTTTACCGCTTCGGCCAGCAGAACGAGGTAACGGCCCATTTTATCGCCGCAGAGACCGAAGGCGCAGTGGTTGCCAACCTGAAGCGAAAAGAGGCTGACGCCGACCGCATGGCCGCGGCGATGGTGCTCCACACTGCCAACATCACCAAGCAGGCGATCAACGCACAAGCGCGTGAAAAGGCCAGCTACGATCCCAAGATACCGATGCAAATTCCATCATGGCTAGGAGGTGCCGCATAATGACGAACGCACAGAACACCGCGGCACTCACCGCAGTCATCAACGCCGTGAACCAAGTCATCACCGACAAATATGCGATCTACGAAGGTGACTCCTGCGAGTTAATCCGCGCGATCCCCGGAGACAGCGTCCATTTCGGCATTCACTCTCCGCCGTTCGAGGGCCTTTACAAGTTTTCGAGCTTTGACCGCGACATCAGCAACAACGAGGGCGGCACGTTCTGGGAGCATTATGCTTTCCTCATCCAGGAGCTTCTGCGGGTAACGAAGCCGGGGCGAATCCATTCGGTTCATTGCATGCAGTTGCCAACAAGCAAGAGACGCAACGGCTTCATCGGTATGCGTGACTTCCGCGGAGATATCATTCGCGCGTATGAGGACGCCGGTTGGATCTTCCATTCCGAAATATGCATCTGGAAAGACCCTGTCGTCGCCCAGCAACGCACCAAATCCATTCGCCTTCTGCACAAGCAGATCACGAAGGACAGCTGCATCAGCGGGCAGGGGCTTGCCGACTATATCGTCTCGTTCCGAAAGCCGGGTGACAACCAGGAACCGGTCGACGGCATGTTTGATATGTGGGTGGGGGATGAAAGTCTCGACATCAGCCGCGAGGCTTATGAGCGCCACGCCGCAGAGACAATTGCTGATGGTCGCACGCCGTGGAGCTTCGAGCAGTGGCGTTCCGTATTCGTCTGGCAACGCTATGCGTCCCCCGTTTGGAGCGACATTCGCCAGACACGCACGCTGCAATACCGATCCGCACGCGATGAGCAAGACGAACAGCATATCTCGCCTTTGCAGTTGGACGTGATCGAACGTTGTATCGATCTGTGGAGCCTACCTGGTGAGACTGTTCTGACCCCGTTCCTTGGGATCGGCAGTGAGGTTTACTCTGCTGTAGAGATGGGCCGCAAGGGTGTCGGCTTCGAGCTCAAGCCTTCCTACTTCCGGCAGGCCGTGAAAAACATCGCGTCGTTGGGCACGAAAGATCAGCCGGTGGCCGATCTGTTCTCTGCCGCCAACGACAATCATGCTGTTGCCGCGGAGGCAGCATGACCAAGCTCCCAACCAGCCGGCGCCAGCACACGCCGACGGTCGATGCCGACCATAACCCGACCACCTGCTTTGTCTGCGGAATGCACGCCTTCGGTATCGGCGTGAATCCTAATCCAAAACATGACCCTCACTACATTTGCCGGAGGTGCGCCGTGGGCATCGACAATTATAAAAAGATCGAGCGGCTCGATGATTACGAGCTGCGTGCCTTGGATGCGGGCGTTGATGCCGTCGGTGAGTACATCGCGTCGCATGGCGTGACGGAGCTTGCGCACTTTGACGAGCTCATGCAGCGGATGATGGTCAAGGCGGCATGGGAGGGCTGTGCCAGGGGGCTGCGGGCGGCTTTGTCGGAGGCGCCGTTTTGATGGAGGGGAAAGTGAAACACGCAAATGACAACCACGCCGTCCTGCGCTTCCTGTCGGTTTGCTCCGGGATCGAGGCGGCCTCGGTCGCTTGGCATCCGCTCGGGTGGAGGGCTGTGGCTTTTTCTGAGATCGAGAAGTTCCCGTCGGCCGTGCTCAAGCACCATTATCCGGACGTGCCGAACCTCGGCGACTTCACCAAGATCAACACCAATACGCTTGGCCGCGTCGATATTCTCGCTGGTGGCACGCCTTGCCAGGCATTCAGCGTAGCCGGCCTACGCCAATCTCTCGCCGACGCGCGAGGGAACCTGTCACTCGAATTCGTGAGGCTTGCGCATGATCTTGCAGCTAACAATGGACTTCGGAACGTCGTCTGGGAAAACGTCGTCGGCGTCCTCAGCACCAAAGACAACGCCTTCGGTTGCTTCCTCGCCGGACTTGTGGGCGCAGATTCCCCCATCGAACCACCGCGAAGAGGCAAGTGGGCGCGTCACGGTATGGTCTCTGGACCTAAAGGACGGGCCGCGTGGGCTGTCAAAGATGGGCAATTTTTCGGAGTGGCCCAACGCCGCCGCCGTGTGCTCGTTGTCGCAGATTTTGGAAACGGGGCAGATCCCGCAGCGGTTCTTTTTGAGCCCGAAAGCCTGTTCCGGGATACTCCGCCGAGCCGAGAAGCGGGGAAAAGTATTACCCACCCAGTTGCACCAAGCCTTGTTAGCAGCGGCCGAGGAATAGAGCGGACTGGGGACACTCGCGGGCAGGATCCGGTTGTTGCTGTTGAATGGCCAGCCGAGGTTGCGTCAACGCTTAACGCTGCGTTTGGCCAAAAGCTCGGTCTTGAAAATCAGCACATAAATTCTGGCGCTCCTCTGTTCGTACCGTCGGCAGTCAGCGTCACTGGCGACGTTGCTCACACGCTTAAAGCCGAAGGTGCGGATGCCAGCGAGGATGGAACGGGCCGGGGCACGCCCATCATCACTTGTGCCCCAATTACGCCTGCTATGGTCAGCAACGGTGACAGACATGCCGGTTTCCGGAACGAAAACGGCTTAGTAGTTGAAACCTATGTGATCAGGCTAGTTAGGCGCCTCACGCCCGTCGAATGCGAGCGTCTTCAGGGCTTCCCAGACAACTACACCGACATCCCATGGCGCGGCAAACCAACAAGCCCAGACGGTCCGCGCTACAAGGCGCTCGGCAACAGTTGGGCAGTTCCCAAGTTCGTGTGGCTCGGTGAGCGAATTCAAAAGCTGATGCCAGCGAACAACGATAAAATTGAACTCAACCACAAACGAGCTGCATAACTTTTAAGAAACCAATGCGTGCGATCGTCGGCGGACCAATCGGGGGTGATCGCATGCTAAAAGTTAAGCCAAAAGTGCCTGGATACGGAGAGCTCATCTGGCCTACCGTGGTCTCATTCAGGGAGCTTGGCGGTTCCGCTGACAAGCAGCAATTGCTGGACAAGATAGCGGAAATCATGGGGCTGTCAGAAGATGTGATGACGGAGCTCCACAAAAACGGACCAGCGTCGGAAGTGTCGTATCGCGTAGCGTGGGTTCAGACGTGGCTGAAGCATGCAGGCATTCTTGAAAACCCTAAACGCGGTGTTTGGGTTCTGACGCTGATTGGAAGAAGCGTCTCTAAGGAGGAAGCTGAAAGCGTCGCGCCAAACAAGAAACGTGTATCAACAAAAGGGAGCGACGCGTCACAAGTCGATGTCGAACCTGGTCAGCCGGTCGCGCTCCCCGTCGACGAGATCGAATGGCAAACTGACGTGTTGGACACGATCAAAAGCATGAGCCCAGCTGCATTTGAGCGTCTGGCGAAGAGACTATTGCTCGAATTGGGATTCTCGAAGGTGACCGTTACCGGCAGGTCTGGTGATGGAGGGATTGATGCAGTCGGAACAGTAACCGTGAACAGCGTTCTGACCTTCAAAGTCGTGGTTCAATGCAAACGATACAAAGATACCGTCGGAGCGGGAGACCTTCGCAATTTTAGGGGAGCTATGCAGGGAAGAACTGACAAGGCGCTTTTTATCACAACGGGTACTTTCACCAAGGGTGCGCTGGACGAGGCGACCCGCGATGGAGTGCCTGAAATCGATCTCATCAACGGCGAGGATCTCACCGCTATCCTTAAGGAATTGAAGCTCGGCGTCAAAACAGAGATGGTCGAGAAAGTTAGCGTGGTGAAGGAGTTCTTCGCCGACATTTAATCAGAAAATACGGCGTCGACCACCAATCTGCGCTGCCTCACCACCACAAGAGGAGACCACCATTGCAAACGCCGCTTGAACTAGCGCAACACTACGTCGCCCAAGGCTGGCCGGTATTTCCATGCCGATCGCAAGCCGAGGAGCACGTCGACCAGGCAACCGGCGAGATCGTCACGCTAGGCGAAAAAACGCCTTTGACACCAAATGGCTTTAAGGCAGCAACGCGCTTTCATCGCATCATCGAAAGATGGTGGTCGGATTGGGCAGGCGCGGCCGTGGGCTTGCCGACCGGCGAGAAAACAGGATTCTTCGCGCTCGACATCGACAACAAGCCGGGCGGCGCAAATGGCTTTGACTGGCTAACCGAGATGGAAGCCGAGCACGGCCCGTTGCCCGACACAGCGCGCGTAACAAGCCCAAACGGCGGCATGCACGTGTATTTCAAGTACGTCGTCGGGACGCGTAACCGCGGCGCTCTGGGCGCTGGTGTCGATATCCGTTCTGAAGGCGGCTACGTTATCGCGGCCGACAGCGTGATGGCCGACGGGCGGTCCTATCGGTGGGTCGGCGACACGCGCGAGATCGCGGACGCGCCGGCGTGGTTGCTCGACCTGCTGTTGCCGAAGTCAGCGCCTACACACACCCAGTACAGTTTGTCTGCTGCTACCAACAACGCCTATGTCGATGCAGCCGTGGACCGCGAGCTGGCGGACCTTGCTGGTGCTCCAATGGGCAGTCGCAACAACGCTCTGAACGACGCCGCTTTCTCGATCGGGACAATTGTTGGCGCAGGTGCATTGGGCGAAGCTGAGGCGCGCGCCTTACTGCAGGATGTTGCGCGCGGATGGGGCAGGGACTGGTCACGCTGCTGCAAGACGATCGAGAACGGCCTGAAAGCTGGCATACAGAACCCGCGACACATTCCAGAGCCAGACTTCCCAGCGCATGACAACACGCGGCTGGTGGATATCACGCGCATGATACAGCGTGGGCTGGAGAAAGGGCGGGCGCGAGATCAAGCAGCCGCAGTAGATGCCGATGTCGTCAGCGAACCAGCACCACCTGACAAACAAACAGCGCAGCCAGCCAACGACAACGAGCCCCAGTCCGCAGAGCAAAGCCCGATCGTCGCTACCGCGTTCAAGTGGATAGACCCCAAAACCTTACCGCGCCGTGAGTTCGCCTACGGCACACATCTGATCCGCAAGTATGTCTCAGTGACCGTGTCTCCGGGCGGGCTGGGCAAGACCAGCCTTTCGCTTGCGGAGAGCCTCGCCATGTCGTCGGGTAGGGCGCTCTTGGGCACAAAGCCGCCTAAACGTCTGCGGGTGTGGGTATTCAACGCCGAGGATCCGCGCGATGAAATGGAGCGGCGCATCATGGCTGCCTGCATTCACTACAAGCTGAAGCCGGAGGACATCGAAGGCCACCTGTTTCTCGACAGCGGCCGCGAGCAAGAGCTGGTCGTTGCGGTCGACGACAAGAAGACCGGCACGCGAATCCAGCAGCCGATCGTCGAGGCCGTAGTTGAGCAGATCGAGCGTAACAAGATCGACGTGATGATCGTCGACCCGTTCGTGTCCACGCACAGCGTCAACGAGAACGACAATGGTGCTATCGACAAGGTGGCCAAGCTGTGGGCTCAGATCGCCGACTATACCAACAGCGCTATCGATATCGTCCATCACCTCCGCAAGGTTGCGGATCGGGAATCAACGGTCGAAGATGCCCGCGGTGCGGTATCGTTGATTGGCGCCGCGCGCTCGGTGCGTGTGCTCAACCGTATGTCCATCGAGCAAGCTGATCAGGCTGGCCTTCATCAAAACGACAGGCATGGATTCTTCAGCGTGACCTACGGCAAGTCAAACCTGACGCCGCTGTCTTCCAAGTTGGACTGGCGAAAGCTCGAAGGCGTGCCGCTGGGCAACGGCGTAGGGCTAGCAAAGCCGCAGGACTTCGCGCCGGTCGTGACGGAATGGCAGTGGCCTAGCGCCGAGGAGGTTGCCGGAGAGCTGACCAATGACCAGCGCATGGCCATACAGGCGGCCGTGAGCGCGTCTGACTACAAGAAGTCACCGAAGGCCAAGAACTGGGTCGGCAACGCTGTGGCCTATGCTGTGGGGCTGGATTTGGACGAAGCGTCCGACCGCAAGAAGGTGGCTAGCCTCGTCACGGCGTTGATGAAGGAAGGCGCGTTGATCGAGAAGGAGGAGCGTGACCCGGTGCGGCGTGAGTTGGGCAAGTTTGTAAGGGCGGCGTGAGAGGAAATGGCTGGTCATTTTTTAGGCGGAACGATGTTCCCCTATGAGAGTTTAGGTTCTGCTCAAACGCAGTCGGCTAGGCTGCGTAGCCCTTTGCGTGCAGGAAGCATCAAATAAGCTTCGGATCAGCTGCGCCATTAGGACTGATTTCTTTAGAGGAGACCCTCATGAACTCGATCATTTATCTCGTGGGACTAGTCGTAGTTGTCCTGTTTGTTCTCTCTCTGCTGGGGTTACGTTGATGGTAGAATCTTCATTGGTCGATAACCCGAACCGCAGCTACGTCGACTGGCCAGCAATTTTTGCTGGAACGGCTATCGCGTCTGGTACCATGGCTGTATTCACAGCGTTCGCAGGTGGGCTAGGACTAAACGCCATTTCGGCTGACAACGGTGGCGAAATCAGCGTCACTTGGCTCGTCGTGACGGGACTTTTCGTGGTCGTTTCGATGGTCGCGTCCTATATGCTCGGGGGATACATCTCTGGCCGCATGCGACGTCCAGCTTCGGAAACCACAACGAGTGATGAGCGGACGACTCGAGACGGTGTTAACGGTCTTGTCGTGTGGGGCATCGGCACGGTCGTATCCGCTTTTCTGGCTCTTGGCCTTGTTTCTGGCGGCGTCAAGGCTGTCGGAAGTGTTGCTCAAACAGCTGTTGAAGCGACTGGCTCCGCGGTAGGCGGTGCAGCGCAGGGAGTGGGTCAGTTGGCTGGCGGCGTTGTGTCAGGAGCAGGTAATGCTGTTGGTGGCATCGCGCAGGGTGCCGGTCAGGCTGCCGCTCCGAGCATCGAGCAGTCGCTGCCGCAGGGTCTCAAAGCAAATCCGATCGACTACTTTACAGACACACTGCTTCGAACAGACACGCCAGCGCTTAATGCCGATCCAAATAGTGGTGACTTTCAGCGCCAAGCAAGCGGCATCCTGAGCAACCTGCTTTCGACAGGTGAAATTTCCGACGCCGATAAGGCGTGGATGGCTAACCAGATCGCTGCTCGCACAGGCATTCCCCAGGCAGATGCGCAGAATCGCGTGAACCAGGCTGTGGAACGTGTTCAGGCTGTTCGTACAGCAGCGCAACAGCGCGTCGATGAAGCTCAGAAGAAGATCGACGAACTGACAGCACAGGCCGAAAAGACAATGCAGGACGCCAAGACTGCTGCTGCAGACGCGGCTGAGAAAGCCCGTATTACCGGCATCCTCACGGCGTTCCTTCTTGCGGCATCTTCGCTCGTGGCCGCAGCGGCGGCCTACATTGGCGCCGTGCACGGCGGACGTCACCGCGATGAAGGTCGTGTTTGGGGCGGCTTGTCATACCGTAAGTGATATCAATGCGGAGGCGGAACCAACGCTGCCTCCGCGCATTCCTACAGCCAAGTAGCTTGCGCACTGACCACGGATGTACTGGCAGAAGATGACAAGCGACAGGAAGGTCGGTGCGGTTTCGCCCCGGCCTTTTTTGTTTTCAATCTAAAGTTATCAAGGCATATGCCAAAGATGGTTGTAGATATCAAGATTGGGTAACTTGCGACTCATCTAATAATATTCAAGGTTGTTTCGAAGGAGACTAATATGGCTTTCGAAATCGACTTTCTTCCTGTTGGAAGTGGCACAAAAAGCGGCGACGCAATTTGCGTGAGGTACGGCAACGGATACAACCAAGCTACCATTCATGTAATTGATGGCGGGTATACGGAGACCGGCCCGGAAATAGTCGAGCATATTAGAACCACCTATGGCAATCCGGACTTCATCGATCATGTTGTCTTGACTCACCCCGATACAGATCATGTCTCTGGGTTGTTCCATGTAATAGAAAACTTCTCCGTGGGTACTCTGTGGATGCACCGACCTTGGTTGTATGCTTCCGAAATCATCCATAGATTTCACGGCAACTGGACGGTTGACGGACTAACAAGGCATCTGAAAGACCAGTTCGCAACACTTGTGGAATTGGAAAAACTGGCTATCTCACGCGGCGTCTCGGTCGCTAGCCCGTTGCAAGGTGCAGAAATTGGGGCATTCACTGTTCTGGCTCCTGAGCGATCAAGGTATTTGGATATAATTGTCGCACTCCCAAACACGCCGGCAGAGGTAAAGTCAAAGAAAGCATCTGCCTTACACGCCTTTGACATGTTGATTGAGAGGGCGAAGATCGCGATCCTGAAACACGTAAGTGAAGACTGGTATAACGAAACCCTTGAAGAATATCCCGGTGCGACCAGCCCATCGAATGAATCTTCTGTGGTTCAAGCAACCGTACTCGATGGAAAGAAAATACTTTTGACCGGAGATGTCGGGCCGACTGGACTGCAAGAAGCGTACGATTATGCCTCTATTCGTGGCTTCTCGCAGCCAGACCTAATGCAGGTGCCTCATCACGGAAGTCGAAGAAATGTCACGCCTAGCGTCTTAAACTGTTGGCTGGGTGGCGTTGTGACTGAGGGATATTCGCATGGCTACGCTGTCTGCTCCGCCGCGGAAAACGATCTCGATCACCCTCGCGCCAAAGTCGAGAACGCTTTTTTGCGACGTGGATACCCGGTTTATTCTACCAAGGGACAACTAAAGTACTACGCGGAGGGAGTTTCGCGCGGCTATAGTTACGCGCAGCCAGCTCCATTCCGCACCCAGGTCGAGGAGTGAATCAATGTTAGGGATCTTCAAGTTCTTTGATGCTTATAATCTGAGAGCAAGAGTGTTCCCTGCGATGGTAGCCGGGCTACCCACTCTCGCCTTAATTCTGGCGGTCGTACCATGGGATCGTCTAGAATTATCCCATTTAATCGCGACTGTTATGTCCCTGACCTTGATATGGGCGTTCTCAGACTTCGCGCGTCAGTCTGGCATAAAGGTCGAGCAAAAACTTGGAAGTCGGTCTACGCTCTATCTTTGGTATCACAATAACCACGAGCTCGATAGCATCTCTAAAAAGCGGTTTCGAGAGTTTATGGCTGGGAAGCTTGGTGTGCCAGCCCCCACCGCTGAGCAAGAGACTGATGACCCTGCCAAAGCAGACGATTTTTATGCCGCAGCTTCTGCTTGGCTAAGAGGTGCCACAAGAGACACAAAAGTCTTTAAGATTTTGTTTGAAGAACTGATGACCTACGGCGCTCGCCGCAATCTTCTTGGTTTGAAAAAAATAGCGCTTGGCATGAACTTGGTAGTCATTTCGGTGTGCGCCAGTGCCCTATATTTTGAATGGAGCCATCCATCACTATCTAACCTTCAAGAGAAGTTGGCGATCGTAATCCTCGCAGTGTTTCTGCATTCCATTTATATGATTTTCGCCGTCAAGAAATCGTCAGTGCTAACCGCGTCACGCGCTTACGGTAAGCAACTCGTTCTTTCTTGTGATGAATTGATGAAGCCAAAATCCGCGACTGTTAGGCGACCCAGGAACGTTTCAAAAACGTGATATCTAAGGTCTTTGTCTGCAACCACACACATGGCGAAACACAACCCCTGATACCGCCCGGATAGCGAAATCTTATCCGTGCATTATCTGTGCACTTGCTGGGCGTTCACACCTGCACAGCTCTGCCCGGTTCTTGCACGTTTAGGGGAGTATATATTTATATATACCCCCACTCGTGCAACCGTGCAGGGCGGTGTGCTGGCCGCACGGTTGATGAAGAGATTTATTCGGGCACCGTGCATCGTGCAGACGGGCGGCTTCGATACAACCTGAATATTGGAACCCATAAGGTGGCGATCGCATTACCGGCTCAAAGGAGAATTCGAAATGAGCCGAGCCAAGAGCAAGCAATATACCGTCGAGAAGCTTCAGGAGGTGTATTCCCTGAGTTTGCCCAAAGCCGTCCAGCTTCTTGATCGCTTCGGAGGTGACGCGGCATTGATCGACAAAATGATGAAACGCCTCGTGCGTTGAAACCCATTCAAGGTCGGCAACAGCCGGCCTTTTTTGTTGCCCAGAATTTATTTCACGCCACCCCACGGCATTTTCCGACGCAAAAACTATATACCTTGTAACGCACGCCACCAACGTGCCGCACCACAACGGAGGCCAGCATGAACCCCAGCAAGAAAGCCACCAGCCAGACGACCCGCATCAACGGCAAGCGCGTCGTTATCCGCACTTCGGCCAAAGGTACCGTGAAGGTCAACGACGCCCCCATCAAGGAAAGCGATGGTCAGGCTGCCCAGGTTCGTGCGCTGCGAGCCCTGCCAGAGTTCGGCAGGCAGTTCCTGTTGGCTGGCGACATGAACAGCGCCAAGCGCGGACCTCGTGCCCAAGCCGATGCTATCGCGACCGGTATGACGCCAGGTGAGGCCGATCTGCGAATCTACATCAAGGGCGGCGCGCTGCGGATGATCGAGAACAAGGTTGGCAAAGGTCGGCTGTCTCCGGCCCAGGTTGAGCGCCACGCATCGCTGGCGCGGCTAGGGCATCCGGTTGAGGTGGTGCGTTTTACGTCCACCGGTGAGGCGGCAACCAAGGCGGTAACGCTGGTGCGGAAATGGCTGGCAGATAACGACAACACCAAGCAGCAGTAACGGCGCCCACCAAGCGCCGACACCACAGGGGAGACGTATATGAACGAGGAAGACCAAATCATCGACGCGACTGGAAGGGTGGCATTCACAGGCGACCAGCCACACCCATACCGCACTCGCACCCGCTTTCGAAAGGTGGACGGCAAGTGGGAGCCGATTGAGGAAGCCAAGACCAGAGACAAGCCAAAAACCTTGCCGACGGCAGAAGACAGGGCGGAGGGCAGAAAGCGGGCAGAACTGAGGTCGGCTGAGGAGGCAAAGAAAATGGCGAAGTTCAGAAGAGCAATAGTGAAGCGTCAGTCAATCGGCGATCCCTCATGCGTCCAGAGCCGCAGCGAAGACTTTCCGCTCATCGAGGCATTGCGCCGCGAAGGACGTGAGGAGCTAATCGCTGTTGTTCTTCGCTATCGTCGACTTGTTGCTTTGTGTGAGGCTGAGCCATTGAAGGGGCTGGACTACAGCAAGGCGGATGGCGGTGAGGTTGTCCGCGAAACCAAGAAGATGACACCGGAGGCCGATATCGATAGGGCGGCGGCATCGGACTGGAAAGACGTCCCCGACGGCGAGATCAAGGTTTCCACCAAGGTCAAGAAGAGCAAAGGCTCGCACGCCATACCCTCGCGCAGGACGGTAGTTGCTTCCAACGACAACACCGCAGCTGGCAGCGTCATCAAGACCGAAAGCTTGCACGTGAAGATCACCGATGAGATCTTGAACGAGCACATCGACGCAAAGCCGATATTGGTCGAGCTTCGTTCTTCACTAGGGCCGTTGGTCGAACCTTTTGAGGCTGCGGTGCTGGGAGGACAAACTTATACCGAGATCGGCAAGAAGTCCGGTGAGCGGACACAGCCGTCGGTCGCCGGTAGGGCTGTGGTCGGCACCGCAATCGCCTTCATCAGCGTTAAGTGGCAGGAGATTGATAGGCGAGAGGCGCGGCTTGCCGAGCTGGCTCTAAACCGTTTTCGAAACCGCGCAGCATAGGACCGTATGCCACGCGCATTCAAATCCCCGAGGGGTGAGAGGGTATCGAAAGATATCTTCGCCCCTTTGCGGTTACGACCGCCCCGCCGTCATGCTGCATTCGGTGCAGCCGCTGAACGATGCGGGTAACTATCCAAGAATAGCAAGACGACCGGCTCGTCAGCGAAAACCATTATGAGGTTGTCGTCTTGCTTTCCCAATCCCATGCGCGTTCTCCTCCGCTTGCATGGTGATCGTGCGGCCCGTTCCCCTTGATCTGTTACCGGATTGGGTTGAGCGGGCCGCTTTGAGTTTCAATGGGACGTGCTCTGGGTAAGCGGGTAATCCTTGCAAGATTGCTGCCGGTCGGTTCGATTCCGACACGCTCCACCAATCACGCCGACATAGCTCAGTAGGTAGAGCGCCTCCTTTGTAACGAGGATGTCGTGGGTTCAATTCCTGCTGTCGGCACCAATCATCTGTGTGTAGCTCAGTCTGGTTAGAGTACCGCACTTGGACTGCGGGAGCCGCTGGTTCGAATCCAGCCACGCAGACCATTTGCCAAGGCACACCAATGCCCAAACCCTATGGCCGCTCAGCCGAAGCCGCTCTCTACCGTCGCATGTACAAGACTGCCAGATGGCAGCGACTGCGTGAGGCCCAGCTTACTGCTGAGCCGCTGTGTCGCTTCTGCTTGGCTATCGAGGATGTGACCGAGGCTACGACGTGTGACCACGTCAAGCCACATAGGGGTGACGAAGAATTGTTCTACGATCTAAACAATCTGCAATCGTTGTGCGCCCCATGCCACGACACGTTGAAGGCTCGCATAGAGCGAGGCCAGCAGGCTGTGGTGATTGGAGTTGATGGTTATCCGGTGGAGGTTGGCAGATGACGCGAGGTACTGACAACACCAAAGCCATGGTGATGGCGCTACCCGAAGAGGGAGCGTGCGTTGTGGTCCATACTGCACCAATGGTTCGATACCTCGAGCGCATGATCTATGACTTGCGTGGCAAGGACATGTTGAGGCGTTGCAAGGTGTGGCGCGTGGAGAGCCAAGGCGATGCTGACCGCCTTCAAGGATTGCGCATGCGGACGTTCGTTGATCATGCCTTCTGGGAGTTGACGCATGATCGCCATCTAGCGCGCCGCGTCGATTATCTCGTTGATGCGATCAACTATCAGTTTCCCGACATGAAGGCGGCTGCTTAATCCAACACTCGAAGAAACATCGAAAAACATCTGATTTTATTCGATAATATCGAAAATAGTTGTTGACATGATGCCGAATATGATGTAAAATCAAAGGTTTACCCAAAACAGGGGGTGGTCGCAAAGTCGACGATCGACCCGGCCAGGGACCGTCGGGGGAATGCAACGTTAATCCAAACACAGTTTTTTGCCTAGCGTGCGCGCAAGCGCGCGTGCGCGAGGGGATTCCGCATGTCTGATAAGAAAAGCCGCGTAGATAGCGTGGCCGAGGCCGTGAGGATTGCCTCTGCGGTCAATGAGGAAATTACCTTTCCTGAAAACGTCCCTCTCGAAGAGGGCGACGTTCCATTTTTCAAGAACGTCATTGCGGAATACGCCCGCGCCGAATGGTCCGCCCACCAGCTTGAGATAGCAGCGATGCTGGCTCGCACAATGGCAGACTTGGTGCGGGAGCAAGACCTGCTGCGCAGTGAGGGTGCCGTCGCATACAGCGAGAAAGGCACGCCGCTAGCAAACCCGCGCAAATCCATCGTGCAGATGCACGCATCGTCCATCTTGTCCTTCCGCCGGTCGCTGGCGCTTCACGCCAGAGCAATCCAAGGCGAGGCGAGGGACTCAGCCAAGCGACGCGACACCGCAAAAGAGATCGAGGCGGGCGCAAGCACGGACGATGACCTGCTAGCCTAATCGAGGTTGTAATGCTTTCAGAGGCCGTGGTCGGTGCCATCAAGTGCGGCCCGATTCCGGTTCTGCGCGATTGGCGCACGCTGCCGACGTCGGAGTTGACCCGCGGCGAAAAGATGTGCCGCTTTATCGAAACGTATCTCGTAGTGCCGGAAGGTGCGCTGGTCGGTCAGCCAATCAAGCTGCTGGACTTTCAGGTGTCCTTCATCTTGTCGGTCTACGACAACCCGAACGGTACGTCCCGCGCATATCTTTCGATTGCGCGTAAGAATTCCAAGACGGCGACAATCGCCTGTCTTTTGCTCGGCCACGTCATTGGTCCAGAGGCGTTCCCAAACAGCCGCATCATGTCGGGTGCGCGATCCCGCGACCAGGCTGCGGAAGTCTTCAACTATGCCAGCAAAATGCTGATGATGTCGCCGCAGCTCAAAGGGCTGTACCGCATCGTGCCGTCGGGCAAAATGATTGTCGGCCTGCGCAAGAACGTGGTTTATCGCGCCAGTTCGGCTGAGGCCAAGAGCGCACACGGTGGTTCGCCACTGGTTGCGATTCTTGACGAGGTCGGCCAGATCAAAGGCCCGCACGACGATTTCGTCGAGGCGATCGTAACATCGCAGGGCGCGTACGGCGACAAGGCGATGATCTTCGCCATATCGACGCAGGCAGCTACCGACGGCGACTTGTTCTCGCGATGGCTGGACGATGCAGAGACCTCGAAAGCACCGCGCACGGTCTCGCACCTCTATACGGCGGATCCTGATTGCGATGTGCTGGACGAGGAAGCGTGGAAAGCTGCCAACCCGGCGCTAGGAATATTCAAATCAGTTTCATCGGTTCGCGACGACGCCGAGCGCGCTTCACGTATGCCGACCGAGGAGGCCAGTTTTCGTTGGCTCCATCTCAACCAAAGGATAGACGCCAATGCACCGTTTGTGTCTCCGGCTATTTGGCGAGCGTGTAACGCTCGAGTTGTGGACTTTGATGGTCTCCCTGTCTTTGGTGGGCTCGACCTTTCTGAGGTGAGCGACTTGACTGCTTTGGTGCTGATGGCGCCGAAGCAGCAGGAAGGCAAGACCATCTGGCATGTAAAGCCGACGTTCTGGCTGCCAGGCGACGGTATACGCGCAAAGGCAAAAGCCGACCGGGTGCCGTACGACATTTGGCACAAGGACGGACACCTTGAGGCAGCGCCGGGTAAAACAGTCGACTACGAGTTTGTTGCGCATTACCTGCGCGACCGGTTCGAAGAGATGGACATCCGCAAGATCGCGTTCGACCGGTGGAACTTCCGACATTTGAAGCCGTGGCTGCAAAAGGCTGGCTTCACAGACGATCAGCTTGAAGGCGATGACGCGGTATTCCAGCCTTTCGGGCAGGGGTTCCAGTCGATGTCTCCCGCTCTCCGCGAGTTAGAAAGCACCATCCTCAACGGCAATCTCGCTCACGGCGATCATCCGGTTCTGACGATGTGCATGATGAATGCGACCGTTAAGGCGGACCCCTCTGGCAACAGAAAACTGGTGAAGCACAATCGCGAGCGCCGCATCGACGGCGCAGTGGCACTGACTATGGCGACGGCGATGGCTGGAACATACGAAACCAGTGACGCCGGCGACATGGACGACTTCATCAACAACATGGTTATGGTGATCTAATGGGTCTCTTCGATAGATGGCGCGGAGTACCCATCAAGCTCACTGACGGTGAGTTCTGGCGCGGGTTCTTCGGCTGGGGCACTACTTCTGGCGAAAACGTGACGATTGAAACGGCGCTACAGCTTGATGCTGTGTGGGCGTGCGTCAATCTGATCCGGAATGCAGTAATCATGCTGCCGTGTAATGTCTACAAGGACGACGGCGTTACGGTCGACAAGGCCTCGCCGCTATACGATCTGCTGCACGACATGCCGAACATGGATGACACCGCCTCAGACTTCTGGGCCATGGTTGTCTTGTGCTTGTGCCTAGATGGCAATTTCTTCGCCGAGAAGAAGCTGAACGGCGGCAAGTTGGTGGCGCTCAATCCGCTGCCGCCACTCGCTGTCAACGTCTGCCGCGATAGTCGCAACGCGCGATACTACGAGGTTACGGAGAACGGTAAAAAGCGCAGGATCGCAGAAGACAAGATGTTCCACGTTCGCGGGGCTGTGTTGCCTGGCTGTGATCGCGGCATGTCTCCAATCGGCGTGGTTCGCAACACGGTCGGCAATGCTCTGGCGGGCGAAAAGACCGCGGGAAAGATGTTTGCCAACGGGATGCAGGTCGCAGGTGTTCTTTCGTCTGACCAGATCCTCAAGAAAGAACAACGAGCTCAGCTCGGCGAAATTCTCGGCCAGTTTGCTGGCTCGGATAAGGCAGGCAAGATTGCAGTTCTGGAAGCTGGCCTCAAATACCAGCAGCTGACGATCAATCCAAAAGACGCGCAGATGCTTGAGGTGCGCCAGTTCAACGTTGAGCAGATTTGCCGCATTTTCGGTGTTCCACCGGTGATGATCGGCCATGCTTCGAACGGCACGACGACCTGGGGCAGCGGCATTGAGCAGCTGATCCTGCAGTTTATCAAGACTTGCCTTGGGCCTCTGGTCAAAAGCATTGAATCGGCCGTCTACCGCGATCTGCTCGACGAGAAAACACGCAAGACCACCATCGTGAAATTCAACATGGAAGGCCTGCTTCGCGGCGATAGCACGGCGAGGGCAGAATTCCTGTCGAAGATGGTCACAAACGGCATCTACACGCCAAACGAAGCCCGTTCCTATGAGAACAAGGCTCCAGTCGACGGCGGCGAGAAGGCAATCGTCAACGGCACCATGACCCCGCTCGATAAGGTCGGTCAGGCCAACGATAACGCGCCACAAACGCCAGCAGCACGCGCTGCATAAGGGAAAATCATGAAATTTGAACACCTGATTTCGGTCTTTCTGGCCGAACCTTGGGCTATTCAGCGCGAAAAACTGGGCGTTTTGGCTGATGTTTTGGTCGCTAGAGCAGAAGGCGAAAAGCTGTTTTCGTCCGAGTATGCCGCCTCTATCGATGAGGCGCGAGCCAAGGAGATCGCTGAATCCAGCGGCAGCGTGGCCATTATCCCGGTTTACGGGGTTTTGGCCGACAAAATGGACCTATTTTCCGCCATGAGCGGCGGCACGTCCTATGCTGGCATCAAGAGATCGCTGCACAAGGCGCTTTCGAACGCGGATATCAAGGCCGTCGTGCTCGATATCGACAGCCCCGGCGGCACGGTTCCCGGTACTGACGAACTCGCCACTGAAATTCGCAAGCTACGCGGCGGCGAAAAGCCAATCATTGCCCAGGTTAATTCGCTGGCCGCGAGCGCTGCTTACTGGATCGCGGCTTCGACTGACGAAATCGTCGTCACGCCATCCGGTCGTGCCGGTTCGATCGGCGTCTACACTGCGCACGATGATCTTTCGGCTGCCCTTGAGCAGCGAGGCATCAAACGCACTTACATTTCAGCTGGCAAGCACAAGGTCGAAGGCAACGAGACGGAGCCGCTCGGCAAAGACACGTTGGCGCATGTGCAGGACGGCGTAAACCGCTCCTACAATCGCTTTGTCGCGTCAGTCGCTGAAGGGCGCGGCGTGACGGTCAGCAAAGTTGAGGACGGCTACGGACAAGGGCGCGTGTTCTACGCGGAAGCCCTCATGGACCGAGGCATGGTCGATCGTGTTGCCACACTTGACGAGACCCTGGCCCGCTACGGCGCGGACGCAGAGCCTGCGCCGGTAAAGCGCATCAAGGCTGCGAACGCTGCTAAGGCCGAGGCCGCACAAACGCTGGTCGCGAAGATGACGGCCGGCGAGCAAATCACAAAACGCGAGTTCGAAAACGGCATCAGGGGACTGATGGGGTTGTCGGGCTCTGAGGCAGAGCGGGCCGCTCGGCTCTACCTCAAAGATGGTCAGGGGGCTCCTGACGTCGAGACGGATGCTGCTGCTTTGGCAGCCATTAACCGGCTTATCGCCGAAGCAAAAACACCCCTCATTCTATAGGAGCCTTTCATGGCCGAACTTGCAGAAAAAATTGGCGAACTTGGCGCCTCCCTCGCATCCATCAAAGAGCAGGTTGGCAATCTCGCCACCGACTTCACCTCGAAGCTTGCCGCGAACGGCGAAGTTTCCGCAGAGTTGAAGGAAAAGACAGACAAGGCACTCTCCGAACTCGGCGACGTCACGACCCGCATTTCCGACATCGAGAAGCGCGCCGCTCGTGAGAAGGAAAACGGCGAGGAAGAGCAGAAATCGCTTGGCGACATGGTCATCGATTCTTCCGATTACAAAGCTGGTATGCTGACCGGTGCATCGCGCGGATCCATTCGCGTAAAGGCCGACCGCGCCGCTATCACCTCGGCCAATACTACAGTCGGCGCTGGTCGTTCGCAGGGCACTTCTTTGGTTCCCGGCGCTCGCGTTCCCGGTATTTTCGGTCTCCCGGAGCGCACCCTTACTATTCGCGACCTTGTTCTTCCCGGAACGACCACTTCCAGCTCCGTGGAATACGTCAAGGAAACCGGCTTCACTAATAATGCTGCCCCAACAGCTGAAGGAACCCAGAAGCCGTACTCGGATCTGACATTCGACATGACTTCTGCGCCGGTTCGCACCATTCCACACCTTTTCAAGGCTTCCCGCCAGATCTTGGATGACGCGCCCGCACTTCGCTCCTACATCGACGGTCGCGCTCGTTATGGTCTGCGTTTCGCAGAAGAAAATCAGCTCCTGAACGGTTCCGGCACTGGCCAAAATCTTCATGGACTTGTTCCGCAGGCTACTGCGTTCAACCCTGCTTTCTCTGTGGCCGACGAAACGGGCATTGATCGTCTGCGGCTCGCCATTCTGCAAGTCGTTCTCGCTGAGTACCCTGCTACGGCGTTCGTTCTGAATCCGATTGATTGGACCAAGATCGAACTGACCAAGGACGCCGGCGGCAACTACATCATCGGCAATCCGCAGGGTTCGCTGACGCCAACGCTTTGGAACCTGCCGGTAGTTTCGACGCAGGCCATGGCCGCAGGCGAGTTCCTGACCGGTGCGTTTAGCTTCGCAGCTCAAATCTACGACCGTATGGAAATCGAGGTACTGCTTTCCAGCGAGAACGTCGATGACTTCGAGAAGAACATGTTCACCATCCGCGCTGAAGAGCGCCTGGCGTTCGCAGTCTATCGCCCAGAGTCGTTCGTGACTGGCGACGTAGAAGGCGCCTAAATTGATCTGAGGGGAGCTTCGGCTCCCCTTTCTTTCGAAGGGAAGTGAACATGACCGATTTTCTAGAAGTGAAGGCCAAGCGCACTTTTGCTGTTGGCAAAGAACTGAAGACCAAAAAGAGCGATCCATTCAAGGTCGAAGCTGGGGAGGCCAAGCAGCTTGCTGCGCAGGGTTTGGTCGACATCGTCGGCGAAGCCATGGATGTCACAGACGAGGGTGCCGCGGATGAAGCCGATGACAAACCAGTGATCTCCTCTGCTCGCTCAACGAAGAAGAAGGACAAACCCGATGCTGGCAACGAAGGTTCGTAAGCGCAGGGTCGCGTCCTATATCGGCGCCGGTATCGTCAACGGTGTTGGCTCACCTGTGAATTCTGCTGCACCTGCCATCACGGGCACGGCGCAGGTTAGCCAGACGCTGACATCGACGACAGGCACATGGTCTGGCTCGCCGACTTACGCGCGGCAGTGGTTTGCTGCTGGCGTTGCTATTTCTGGCGCAACTGCGGCGACGTATGTTCCAGTCGCTGGCGACGTTGGCAAGCCCATCACGGTCCGCGTCACGGCAACCAATGATAAGGGCAGCGTGTCCAGCACCAGCGCGCCGTCGGCCGCAGTTGTGGCGGCCTGATATGACAGAGCAAGGTATCAAATTCATCGGCGACATGCAGCGTTTGGTGATCAAGCCTGGGGACCGATTTGTCATCAAGTGCGATCAGAAATTGTCCATTTCTGCGAAAAATGAAATCGCAGAGGTGTCTCGCGGGTTCTTCGGTGAAGGCGTCAAAGTCCTGATCCTCGAACCAGGCATGTCACTCGGGGTTGTCGGGGAATAACAACATGCCAATCGTTGATCTGGAAACAGTCAAGAAACACCTCCGCGTTTTTCACGATGATGAAGATGCGGAGATTGCCATTTACCGCGATGCCGCTGAAAGCATCATCACCGAGTACCTGGATCGCGAAGTCGTTGCCATCGGCGCAACACCAACGGCAGATGACGGTATTGCAGCTTCAGCATCCATTGTTTCGGCAATCCTGCTAGTGACTGGCGACCTCTACGAGGTTCGTGAACCTGATCCAGACGCAAAAGGCGACGCGGTTCTGCCGCGCGCTGTCCGCATGCTTCTGGCTCCTTGGCGCGTCTGGCGCGCACCGGTGGAAGATGATGTGGCTACGTTTCCTTGCACCATTTGACTGGAAGCCGCACCCCGGCGCGACCATCGCCTACGAACCCGGCCTCTACAACGTCACGCGCACTTGCGCCGCGGCTGCGATAGCGGCCAAGACTGCCGAACCCACCAAGGATCGCCCGAATGCCAAAACGCAAAAGAGCCGGAGCGGGATCGCTCAGTGAGCGCATCGGCTTTGAGGCTGAGGTCGAGGGCGATGATGGCTATGGCGGCGTTGTGGTCGGGTTTGCGGAACAGTTCTATGAAGCTGCTCGACTTGAGCCACGCGTGGGCTCGGAATCGGTCATAGCCAGCCGCCTGCAAGGTTTGCAGCCATTCACCATGACTGTTCGCAGAAACGAGCGCACGCGCACCATAACGCCAGCATGGCGGGCGCGGAACAAGCGCACCGGCGTGCTCTACGCGATCAAGACTGCGGTCAACATCGATGAGCGTAACGAGTGGATTGAAATGCTTGTGGTGCAGGGGGAGGCGTCGTGATCAAAGCCAAAGTTCTCGGCCGCGAAACGCTCACCAAAAAGCTGAATGACATTGCGCCAAAGGCTAACCAATACGCGGCTGAGGCAAAACTTCAGATCGCCAATGAAGCTGCGGAAGCTATATCCGATCGGGCACCCATAGGCACCGGCACCTCAGCCGGCGATTATGCGGCATCCATTCAAGGCGCCCGCATTTCGGATAGACCGAACGCTAAGGCGATGGTCGGCACATCGGCCAGCAAAGACCCAGATGCCACCGGAATCTTCGCATCTTGGATTTGGCACTTCCTGGAGTTCGGCACTCGTCCGCACAACACCGCAAAGGGTGGCGGCACGGCTCTCGGTAAGAAGCAGACAGAAGGTGCGCGGATGCACCCCGGCACAAAAGCCCAACCGCATATTTTTCCAATCTGGCGTTCTTTTCGCGAGCGCGCAAAGAAGCGGATCAATGATGCTGTGTGGCGCGGCGTTAGGGAGGCCATGAAAAAGTAATGGCTAGTCCTGATCTAGAATTGCAAGGCGTTATCGTCGCCAGGTTGAAGGGTCGTCCTGCGCTCAGTGCGCTAGTTGGACAGCGCATTTACGACCGACCACCTACCAACGCGCCGTTCCCCTACGTGGAGTATGGCGAAAGCGACGTGAAACCGGCTGATGTCAATTGCGTCACGTCCGACGCAATATACGTCACGATCCACGTTTGGTCGCAATATTCCGGAGGCTTCAAGGAGCTAAAGGACATCATGTACGAGATCGTCAAGGCGCTTGATAGGGCACCTTTGGTCTTGCCATCTCATCGTCTGATATCGATCTCGCGCTGGGACTCTCGCACGATGAAAGACCCCGATGATGTCACGACGCATGGCGTCGTTGAATTCATCGCCCGCATCGAAACACCGGCCTGACGGCCACCCAATCCCCAAAATCATTGAGGTTCAATCATGGCCGACGGTCAGCAGATTGGTCGCACGCTACTCATCCAGACCGGTGATGGCGACGATCCAGAAGTATTTTCCAACCTTTGCGGCCTGACAACCCGCAGCTTCAACATGTCGGCAAACGAAGTCGACACGACGATCCCAGACTGTATCAATCCAGCTGCTACTCCGCAAAAGACGGCCGATCCTGGTATCAAAAACCGAACCTTTGCAGGCTCCGGCAAGTTCGTGAAGAGCGCGCAAACCGCTGCATTCATGGTGCACGTCAACGACGCGACCAAGTTCAATGCAAAGGTCATCGTCCCAGGTCTTGGCACCTATACCGGCCCTTGGTTCGTTTCTGAATTTGAATTCAGCGGCGAGATGGAAGGCAACATGGACTTTTCCGCCACGTTCGTCGCCGCTGGTCCATTGTCCTTCGTTGCGGAGGCCTAATTGACCGAGAAACCATTCCCACTTGAGGTCAATGGCGCTCGAGGCGAAGTTTCGCTTTGGGTCGGCAATGTTCCCCTTGTCATCGCAGCTGAGATGGGCGGCCTAGCCGCTGTCTCGACGCGGCTTTCATGCAAGAGCATGTCGGACCTGTTTCTCCGCCTCTCTGGCGTTGAGCCAGCAGCCACGGTCGCAGCGCTCGATCTTCTCACCGTGAGGGGCGACAAGGGCAAGGCAATTGGCGTTCTGAAGCTCAAGCATTTCGGTGCCGTTGCTAAAGCCATTTCCGACTCATTATCCCATCATTTTGATGAGGATGAAGTGGGAAACGACGCAGCCGTGGAAAAGGCGGAGTAGAAGAGCCATTTCCATGGCGAGATTGGCAGAAGGTAGCATTCGGCGGTCTTGGGTGGATGCCCAGGACGTTCTGGTCTGCAACCCTGACCGAGTTCATCCTCGCGGCCCACGGCTGGTCTGAGGCGAACGGAGCCAAGAAAGAGATCGAGCCTCCGTCAGAAGATGAGCTTGACGATTTGATCAAGAAGTATGGTGGCTAGGCTGGTTTCAGCTTTACAGCGGTTCCGGTGGCGGCAACAAACAGTATGCCACCGGTGCCACCCGTAGCCAATTGGTTGTAGTCCAGATCAACTGCGATTACCGCATCTGCACCAACAGCTTGAGCTTCCAATCGAAGGCCATCCAAGCAGGCCAGTCGAGCTTCCTTCAGTGAGGCCTGTGACGTAGCCGATCGACCACCCACGAAGTCGCGCCAGTTGTTTGCGATATCCTTGAAGACGTTCATCCCAAGCGCAGCCTCTGAAGCGATGATCGAGATGACGCTTTCGACTTCGCGGTTAGGCACGTCGATTGATGTGGTCATTATGATGCTTTGTCGGGCTGTTTGCCCTCGCACCGCGTCATCTTTTTCAGCGCACTCGGCACAGAGACCATTTCGACCACCGATGTAGAACTCGTCTTCGCAGCGCTTGCACCTCGGCATCAATATTCCCCTTTTCAACTCGCCTCGGCGGGCTTTTTCACGTTAGGAAACCGACTTGGCCGGTAACAATAGCGATGACCTGATTATCTCAATCAGTACCGACCTCGCAACCGTAAAGCGTGCGCTGAACAGGTTGGTGTCCGATGTCGGGCAGGCTTCCAGCGGAATTGAAAAGCGATTTGCATCCGCTGGCAAGTCAATCAATTCATCTCTCACATCGTCGATGCAAGAGCGCATCAACAGCATGGTGGGCATAGGCACATCTGCTGCAAAGGAATGGAACGGAGCCCTCGCTGATCAGCAGAAAGAGCTTGATCGCCTTCGGTCCAAATATAGCCCTCTTTTTTCGACGATTACGAGCTACAAAAACGCAGTATCTGAGATCAGGCAGGCACACGCTGTAGGTGCTATCTCCGCCAACGAAATGGCGGCAGCGATTCAACGTGAGCGACAGGCCGCGTTGGCTTCTACGGCGGCGATAAAGGGTAGAAATTCCGCGCTCAAGGCGACTGTCACCACGAGCAGTGGTAACAGCTTCAACACCGCAAATATTGCTGCACAGTTTCAGGATATCGGCGTCACGGCGGCGATGGGCATGTCGCCAATTCAAATCGCTCTCCAGCAAGGCACGCAGTTGTCTGCTGTGTTGCAGCAGATCAAAGACTCTGGACAGGGCGTAGGGCAGGGCCTTGCCGCTGCATTCGCATCTGTTATCTCGCCGTTGTCTCTCGTGACCATTGGTGTGATTGCCGCTGGCACGGCTGCCTTCCAATACTTTTCGACCGTGATGAGTGAGGGTGACAAGTCTGCTGAGGTACTCAAGGAGCAGGCTGCGCTTATTGCGTCTGTTGCTGAGCGATGGGGAGATGCTGTACCTGCCTTGCGCGCATACGCAGATGAGCTGAAAAGAACCCAAGACGGAACGGACTTCAAAAAAGGTGCTGAGATATTCAGCGCCGACAGGCTGGCTGATGTCCGCAAGGAAATCGATACGACTCGCGCGACAATCGCGGATTTGGTGTCACAACTTCAGTCGGCAGGCGAAGAAGCCGACGTTATTAAAAATCTGCAGTCCGCCTTCAACGAGTTCGCGAAAGCGGCATCAGAAGGTAAGACCGAAGCCGAAGACGTTGATCGCGTTCAAAGCGCGCTCAGCGCCGCTATCAACAGTAGCGGCATTCCTGCCCTGTCCGAATTTGCCAAATACTTCTCAACCTTGTCGGCCGCAGCACTTGATGCTGCCGGGAGCGTTCAGAAGGTAAACGATGTAATCCCCGTTGCCACATCTCGGATCAATGATCCAAAGACATGGCGGGGGGCAGGTCAGCAAGATACTCAGTTCGGTGCTGATGCAACGATACAGGGTGACCGCTTTCCGCTACCCTTTGATGGGCCTTCGCCAGAGCGTCGCCCATCTGATCTTGACAGCGCTAAAAACCGCGGCTTTGGCACCCCAAAGAAGGCGAAGACCCCGGCGAAAACTGCCTCCGACCGTTTCACTGAAGACCTGCAAGCCATCCGGGATAGAACGGAAGCTTTGCGTCAGGAAATGGACCTCATCGGACTTTCCAATGAGGAGCAGACCAAGCGTCGCGCTGCCCTCGACCTTGAGCAAAAGGCACTCGCCGACTTGCGTGAAGAGGCTCGCAAGAAAGGCGAAAAAGACCTTGATAGCATCCAGTTGTCTCCCGAAAAGGTGGCTGCAATCGAGAAAGAAGCTGCCGCCTACGCTAAACAGTCAGAAGAACTAAGGAAAGTCGCTGAAAATCAGCAGCAAGCCGAAAGCAGCGCTCGCGATTTCTACGACACAGCAAAATCTGGATTTGCCAATGTCGTAACTGGCGCCGAAAGCCTGGGCGAGGCATTGAAGGGACTGGCAAACAAGTTTGCTGACCTGATGTTGAATAGCGCCTTTGATAATATATTCGGGGGCAAGTCAGCGACAGGCAGTAACGGCTGGATGACCGGATTCTTCAAGCTTCTTGGCTTTGCTGACGGCGGCTACACGGGTTCAGGTGGCAAGAACCAACCAGCTGGTATCGTTCACAAAGGCGAGGTCGTCTGGTCGCAGCGCGATGTCGCTATGGCTGGTGGCGTTGGTGCTGTAGAGGCGATGCGCAAAGGCTACGCCAATGGCGGTGCAGTTGGTGTCTCAGTGCCGTCATTGCCAAGCATGAAGCCAGCGAACAGCAATTCTGCGCCAACCATTACCTTCGCACCCGTGATCGACGCGCGTGGCGCGGATCAGGCCGCCGTAGCTAGGCTTGAGACGGTCGTAGCAAAGCAGAACCGTGAGTTCGCAGCAAACGTCCTGAAGGTCGTGGGCCAGGTAGGCCCGCGCGGCGTCAGGGTTTAGCGGACATCACTTCCGCCATACTGATGATCTTTTCATCAGCCTTTTCCATTTCGTCGGCGATCTTTCCTAGTGCTGTTTGGTCTACCCCTTCGGTCGTAGCTAGAAGCTCTATGAGGTCTCCGATCGAAGTTCGGTTCCTGCTGATCATCGCAAGAAGAAGCTGGAAGTTTAAGCTGATTGTCTCCATCTGAGAATCGATCAGGTCCGACCACTCGCTCATAGCTGCCCCCATCTTTTGATGAAGCGATTAGACAACCAGAACTTCAATCAAGAGTCGAGTCCGCTCCACCTCTGTGAGGCCCAATCCACATGGCAGAAACATTACCGGTCGGCCTGAGATATGGGCCGACCTATCCTAAACTCATGCGCTCCACCAGCGTGTCGAGATACGGAAAGCGCGCCATCTCCTTCATGGAAACCAGCGACCCGTTCTGGCAGGTGTCGATGCGAGTGGTGGCCTTGAGTAATGCCGAACGGCAGAAGCTTGAGGCCTTCATCTCGCGTTGTCGTGACGGCATGGTGACGGTTCTCTACACGCCGAAGCACGTTTGCCTACCGCAAGCTTATTGGGGAAACCCAACCGCGCCAGCTATTCTCGATACCGGCGTGCTCGCGTCGATCAGTGGCAATCAGCTGACGGTATCCAGCGTCACCAACGGTCTGAAGCTGATGGAGGGCGACCTCATCGGATTCAGCCAGGGCGATTACAACACCATCGTTCGTGTGGTGCAGGACGCCACCGCAGCGGGCGGAGCGATAACCATCAAGGCCGAGCCGTTCCTACCGTCCTACATCACCGCTGGCGCCACTGTCGTCTTCAAGAACCCAGTCATGAACATGCGCTTGGTGCCGGACAGCTACGACTGCCCTGACGACTTTCGCCCGACGGCGACATTCACCCTGATCGAGGTGCCGAAGTAATGGCTTTCCCAACACGACTGCAGCAGCTGCTCAACGAGGGCAGGGCGAAGATCGGGTCTGGCGTCAAGTTTGAGTTTGGCACCGGTACATATGGATTCTTCTCTGGCAAAGGCACGCTCGATTACAACGGCCTTACCTACAAGGGCAATTCGATCATCGAGATTGATGAGCCTGCGTTTGCGCTCGGAACCACGGCCAATCCGGTGACGATGCGGCTTCCTGCGCGCTCCGACTTCGGCCTGACGCCAGACAAACTGCTTCTGATTGAGGAAGAAGAATACAAGGGCCGCCCTGTCACGTTGTACGACTTCTACTTCGATCCCGACAACAACGCTTTCCTACACGCAGAACCGACGTTCTATGGCTACGTCGATACCATCGATCACCGCGAAGAAAACGGCGATGCATGGCTCGAAGCCAACATCGAAACCGAGGCGATTGACAATTTCCGCGAAGGCTACCGATACGCCAGCCACGAAGACCAGCAATTGGTCTCGGCAGGCGATATGTTCTTCGAACACGCTGCGAGGCTGAAAAATGAGTTCTTCAATTTCGAATTCAGTCAGAAGTGATGTTCGGCACGCACGAAATAGCGATGCAGCCGACGTGGTCGATATCCTGAAGCAGAGCCACGCCGCAGCACAATGGGCGTTCCCGTTTGATGCTGTGCGCGCTCACTCTCTTTTCACCAGCCACATGCACGCAGCGAGAGCTTGCGTGCTGGTCATGGAGCGTGAAGGCGAGGTGGCGGGGCTACTGATGGCCAATGCCTTCGATCATCCCTTCGGGGCCGGTTTATGTGCCAATGAAACGGTGTGGTTCGTCACGGAAGCCGCGCGCGGACGGGGCGCTTTGAAGATGCTTGATGCCTATGAGGCGTGGGCAAAAGAACAAGGATGCTCGGTCATCTGTATGGCGTCCCTCGCCACGAATGATGTTTCCGGCATTTACACCCGCCGTGGTTACGCCCCGGTAGAAACCCACTTCATGAAAGCGTTGGTGAGCAAATGAGCAAGAAGCTTGCAAAGGCTGTCCGCGCCGATGGTTGGGACCGCAAACTTGAAGATGCAGTATCCGTCATCGCCAGCAGTGGTCCGACTGACGAAGAGCGCTGCGACGTGTCCGCCGTCTGCGATGTTATCGCCGCTATGGCTGGCGTCACCATCAAACCCAAGGCTGCGGATGGCAAGTCATTCTTCGACGCGCTCGGTCTCAATCCCATCAATAGGTTCGCCGCACGCCGGGGTGACGTAGGGGTGGTTTTCCATGAAGGTCGTTACCTAGCCGGTATTGTCTCGAGCGCAGGCTTTGTCGTGCGCACCCCGAGCGGCGCTTCCATTTTCTTGATCACTGATATCGAGCAAGCTTACAAGATAGGCGCATAGCTTCATGGCTTTCATTTCTGGCATAATTAGCGCGATCGGTTCTGCGGTCACGGCCATATCCGCTTGGGCTACTGCAAATGCGGTGCTTGCAGGTATCGCGCAGACCGCTTTTGCCATTGCCGCATCATACGCCGTCAACGCGCTGTTCAAGCCAAAGACGCCCAGCACTTCTTCGCAGGTCGAAACGGAATACGGCGCCAACAATCCACGCACCGTCATTCTCGGCACTTGCGGTTTGGCTGGACGTCACGTGTATCGTAATAACTACGGGTCGGGCGGGCGCAATTTTCAAGATGTATACGAGCTAGCCAGCTTCCGCATCACTGCCGTTCCCCGCGTCAAATACAATGGCCAGTGGCGCAACCTTTCTAACCCTGACGCAAATGGCTGGTATTGGGTGCCGAACGAAGGATCGTCTGGTGACAACTACGATGCGATCCGCGTCAAGTTCTACAAGGGCACGATGGATCAGCAGGCAGAGCCTGAACTGATCGCCTATTCGCGCCCTACCGGACGCTGGACAGCCGATCACCGTGGCGCTGGTGTTGCATATGCCGTTGTCTGGTGTGAGTTGCACAAGAAGGGCCGGGGCTTGGCCGCTCCTCCGCAGTTGCTATTCGAGGTGCAGGGCGCTCCGCTCTACGACTGGCGCAAGGATAGCACGGTCGGCGGTTCTGGCCCGCATCGGTGGAATGATCAGTCCACATGGGAATACAGCGATAACACGTTTGTGCAGGCCTACAATCTTGAGCGCGGTTTCTTCAATGGCACCCAGAAGATGGTCGGCAAGGGCGTTCGCGCCTCACGTCTTCCTTTGTCGGAATGGACGCAGGCCGCGAACATCGCTGATGAGATCGTAGACGGTTACTACCGCTATCGCTCGCACATGATAGCGAAGGATGGCCCCGGTGGAAACCACGACGCAAATCTCCAGCCTCTCTTGGAAGCAGCTTGCGCATCATGGGTAGAGCGCGTGGACGGCGAGTTCCCGATTGCGGGCGCTCCGCAAGCCATTGTTGCCACGATTACCGACGACGATATCAAGATTGGCGCTCCAAAGCGGTTTACTGCCAAGCGCAAGCGCACCGAACTGATCAACACTGTTGCGGCTTCCTATGTCTCACCAGACGACTTCTACGAGACTAAGGACGCCGCAACGCGGATCGACCAGTCCGCCCTTGCCGAAGACCGCGAAACGCTTGCCAGCACCATTCCCTATGGCGCGGTAACATACGTCAAGCAGGTGGATCGTCTGGCCGACATCGCCATTCGTGGCGCCCGCTTTCAAGCGTCGGCAGAAATCACCATTCATCCGCGCTTTCTGGATGTGGTGAAGGAAGGTCGGTGGATCACATGGGCAAGCGCCAAGCATGGTACGCGTACCTATCAGGTTCTGACGCGCACGCTTGGGCCGCACAACAGCGACGGCGTCCGTGACATCACGGTTGCCTTGCAGGAAATCAGCAATGGCGTGTTCGATCCGACAGCCTACACAACCAACCCGCCTGTGATTATCGTGGTGCCGCCTCCTGAGTATCTGGCAGCGGTTCAGAATTTCACGGCCACTCCGAATGTTGTCGAGGCCGAAGGCGGCGGGCTGCTCCCCGGTGTTCGGCTTTCGTGGGACGCTATCGAAGATATCAGCGTGTCGGGCGTTTTGGTCGAATACTGGCCAGTCGCCAACCCGACACAGATTTTCACGAAACTCGTGTCCTCGGATATCAGCGTCGTGCAGATCGTGGAGGGCCTGACCTCTGAAACGGATTGGCAGGTTCGCACCACGCTCGTCGTGGACAACGGCAGGTCAGTTGCGCCGTCTGGCGTGACGAATTTCCGCACCCTTGCCGCTGGTGGTGATTTCATCGCTGATCTGGAGCATTTGGGGAATGATGCCAAGGCTGTATTTGCCCAACTTGGGCAGGAACTGAGCGATCTTTGGCAACGTCTAGAAGAGGCTACAACAGCGTTCTCTCTTGATGGTGCTGTGGGTCAGATAGACCGCCAGCGCATCAAGGCTGAGATCGGCGCCGCTCGTGCCGAGATCGTCAAGGAAATGCGTGTTCGCACAACGGAGACGGAGGCACTTGCTGAAGCTCTGCTGGGCGTGTCTGCTGATGTGAATGGCAACTTCGCTGATGGTTTGGTGTCCTTCAAGGCAGTATCTGCGCCAGCCGGCGTGGATGTTCGCTTTGCGGTCATGCTGAGAACTGGTGTCAACGACGAGTTCAAGTCGAGCGGCTTCTATATTCAGATCAGGACGGTTGACGGTGTTCAACGGTCGGAAATGGCTATCAACGTCGATCAGTTCGTTGTGACCGATGATGTGAACGCCTTTGCTCTTCTGGCCATCGAAGACGGTATCGTTAAGATCGTTAACGCGATGATCGAGCAAGCCCAGATCGAGAACTTGTTCGTGAAAGGTGAGCAGATCGAGCCGGGCGCAGTCAATCGCGTTCGGTACACGGTGACCTCGGCCAACAATGCGCCGGGTTACCTTGAGGTCAATCTCAATGTCGATCACGGGCTTCGGACTGACGCGTTGATCCCGATCATGCTCCGGTTGGAATACTTCGCTACCGGCTATCTCAACACAGCCAGTTCCACCTTCATTCGCCAGCATGAAATATACGACGTGACGGGAGGTGGTTCGACGCAAATTTACCTATCAAGAAACGGTACATTTGTTGGTAATGCAGACCAAGATTATTCGTATCATCGCCTCTATCCAATTCCTACGAACAGGCCATCCACAGCCCTTCGACTGCGTTTGCCGTCAGAGGGCATAGTGAACTGGAAATACGTAGAGTTCTCCGCCATGGCTTTCAGAAACAACGGCTAAGTACGGGACAACCCAAACATGACCACTCCTTACACGACGGGGCAGATCAGCCTCGTCAACGGCGAAGCTTTGGTGGCGGGCATCGGCACTGGCTGGGCAACATCGCTGATCATCGGCGGCACGATCTACGTCGAGGCCGATGGCGGGAATGCTTTGCCGATTGCGGAGATCGCCAGCGATACCGAGATCACGGCGGCAATCGTCTGGACCGGACCGACTGGAACTTACGATTATGCGCTGGTTCGCGATACAGCATACGGTCAGCAGACCGTGGCCAATGCGCAGGCGCTGGCCGAGTATATCCAGCGGCTGAACAGCACCACACTTTCCGCCGTAGCGGGTGTCAACGCTATTGCCGACACGCTGCTATTGTTCACTGGCCCCGATACTGCCACGACAATCCCGCTGGCTGGCCTCATAAACGGCGCCGACTACGATGTGCAGGTTAATAATCTTGCGGGTAGGGCGGTCTATGACAACTCTGCGGCAAATTTCCGCGTGTTGGTCTCAGACATTGGCGACGGTCGGTCTGCCATCTACAGCAAGAATACGAATGCTGCTGGCGATTGGTCTGCTGCGGCAATCATCACGGGGGCGACCGGGCCCGCAGGCTCTGGCGTAACCCCACGCGGCATTTACGAGCCAGCCACAGTTTATGCGGCACGTGACCTTGTGCAGTTCGGTGGCTCCACTTGGATTGCAAAGATCGATACCACAGGCAACACCCCGCCAGCTTTGCCAGTGGTTGAAAACACACAATGGCTTTTGTTCGCTCGATCTGGTGAGACTGGTATCGTTCCTCGCGGGGCATATAGCGCTGGTATCGCATATTCAGCCAATGACATGGTGTTGGATAACGGCTCCAGTTGGCTAGCTCTGCAAACTACAACAGGTAACGCTCCACCTACGTTGCCGACGACATCCAACGCTTACTGGCGTTTGGTTGCGGCAAAGGGTTCTGACGGAACCGGCACGGGTGATGTCGTTGGGCCTGCCTCGTCTGTAGATAACCGCTTTGCACTGTTCAGTGGCACTAGCGGCAAACTGCTGAAGGACGGCGGCGTCACAATCGGCAATGCCGCATCCCGCAACGTCGGCACGACCTCTGGCACTGTCGCTGCTGGTGATGACATCCGCTTCTCTCAGGGTGGCAGCAGCCAGAATGAGGCTATTTTCGCATTGGAGATTGCCGATCTAAAAGGCTCTCGCCTCGGTATGAAGGGCGGCGTCGCGGATGCTTTCGATGACGAGACCGGCGTAGGCTCGAAGACTAACGCTGTTTATGATGATGTGAATGATTGGTATGTGCCAACTGTCGGCGGAGGTTCAACTGGCGGGTCTTCTACCACGTCAGGGCCAAACAACCTGAGCAGAAACTATACATCTATAGATCGGGCTTACAGTCTTCCTGCTGGTACTGTCGTGCAAAAATTAGGGGTATTTTCCAACTTCGCAGCAATCGGAAAACTTAAGATAGCACTTGAAAATTCAACAACTAATTTCTCCATTGTGCTTGATGTTGTTGTCAATCATCCCGGCACAGGCTGGTTTGACGTTACCCTACCAACGCCTTTCACTGTTCCTAGTGCAGGTACATATAGGGTAGGTGTTTTCTTTCCGGGCAGCGGCAGTGGGGCAACAACTGCTGCCGCTCCAAGCTCTTACACAATAAACGACATTACCGGGATGAATGTAGGTGGGTTCACGGCAGACACAGGTACTACGGGACCCTATCCAACTCGCTATACATACGGTCAAACGGCCCAAAACATGACGTTGCAGTCAGTCGCTTATCCGCTGCCCTCCGTTCCTGCCAATGGGCGGCTTGTGTTGCAAACTGTCGAGCTTGATACCGCTGTCGCCAACACGGATTTCGTCGCTGAATTCAGCCGTGACAACGGCACGACCTGGACGGCAGGCAACTTGGTTCTCTCGCCCTATCTCGCAGTGGGCAATTACAAAATGTACGAAGCGCAACCGTTCTCTGTTGCTGGACAGCCGAGCGGCAGTGCAATGAAATGGCGAGCGCGAACCCTCACCAACAAGAACATCGCGATCTCTGGCATCGTTTCGCAAGGAGCCTGATCATGGCACCCAGAACATATGGACTAGCGCCGGTCGATCTTGAGGGCGTGAAGGAGACCTTGAAAAGCCGGATCGATGGCGAGGCCGAGGCAACACGGCTTCGCTACATCACCGGTGGCGCTGGGCAGGCGATGACCTACCAGCAGAAAGCCACTGAAGCGATGGCGTGCCTGGCGGAAGTCGATCCCCAGCCAGAAGACTATCCGTTGCTTTCTGCCGAAATCGGCATCACGGCAGAAACCCTCCTCGGTGTCGCGCAAGTCGTATTTGAGGCCCACCAAGGCTGGCGGCAGATCGGCGCGGCGATTGAAGCGCTACGGTTGAGTGGCAAGGCTGGTGTTGGTGTGGCGGAAACCGTCGAGGCGGCGCAGATCGCGGCGCAGATCGTTTGGCCTTAAGCTAGTAGCATTGAGGCCACCACTATCTGCCTCTTACGTAGACAGAGTCGCTATCTCTTGATCCGCTGTTCGCCCAGTATCTACCGTTCATCCTTCGCCAGTCGCATCGACCAGCATAGGGGTGAGACACGTCATCCTGACCATTGCCGCATGATTGGCTCTGCGATGTCATAGGGCCACCACCGTAGCCGGGGCCGTCTACGCACCCGCTCAGCAGGCCGATCGATACGAAGCAAACTGCTGCGGTGAGGGAAAACTTCATGGGTCAATCTCCATCTGATCGATCTTAACTCTCGATGGTGGACCAAGTTCCATCTGCTTAGGTCTCTGGACCAAAGGAAAACCAATGCCAATCACCAAAATCTCCACACGGGGGAGGGCTTTCGTGCGCCTGCACGAGGGCAACCCACTAACCTGCTATCTAGACCCCGTCGGCGTTCCTACGATTGGGACGGGCTTCACAATGGGCAGCGATTCCGTTCGCCGCGAACTGGCCAAGATCGGCATCAAGAAACTTGTGCCAGGTAAGACCAAAATCACGGCCGCGCAGAGCGATTTGATCCTCGATGCTGTCCTTGGCGCCGAATACGTGCCTGCCGTTGTTGCTGGCTCGCCGACCGACCGAAAGCAGCACGAGCTCGACGCTGCCTCGTCCGTGACGTTCAACCTCGGCGTTGGTGCGATGAAGTGGACTTGGGCCGACCTCTGGCGCAAAGGCAAGACCAAAGCGGCAGCCGCGCATCTCGCCAGCAACTACAATACCGCCAAAGGCAAGAAGCTTCCGGGGCTGGTGCGTCGCCGCAAGGAAGAGGCGCTTCTGTTCGAAAAGGGCTTCTACACTGGCGTCGTCGGCGTGACCAAGGAAGCAACTGTCGAACCGCCGGTACTGCCGGACCCAGTCGTCAAGGAAGCGCAGGAACTGCTGACGACCGCTGGCCTCAACCCGGGCGCGGTAGACGGTTGGATGGGTGCCAAGACCAAGTCGGCTGTGATTGCTTATCAGAAGGCTCACCCGCACCTTATTGCTGACGGCATCATCGGTCCTGCCACGATTGCACAGCTTCGCCGTGACGCAGGTGCGGCCAAGGACGTGGTCACGAAGGGCGCAAGCTCTGCGGCTGGCTCTGGACTGCTTGCCTTCACGGCGGGCCTTCCATGGGGCTGGATTGCCGCAGGTGTGCTAGTCGCGGTCGTCGGCTACGTGGCCTACCGCAACCGTGACGTCGTCATTCGCCGCTGGAACAGCTGGCGCGGCAAGGAGGTGAAGGTTTGATCCTTCTTGCCAAACTCAAAGGCTACCTAGCCACCATCGGTACAGCGCTCGCGATTCTCGCGGGCGTCTTTTTTTACGGCCAGCGGGCGGGGCGCACCGCGGCGAAGGATGCACAGGCCGCAGCGAATGCAAAGGCCATCAAGCGGGCTGGGGAAGTCGAAAATGAAGTCAAAAATCTGGATGACACTGGCGTTGATGATGCTCTTGGCAAGTGGATGCGCGACAAGCGGTAGCTATTGCGACATCGCAAAAGCGGTGCGGCCATCTGTTGAGGACAGCCTTTCCATCGAAACCAAACGCCAGATCCTGGCCGAGAATGAAAAGCTGCAGAAGCTTTGCGGGGTGAAGCCTTGACTGGTCCTGAAATCATGGCCGTCGCGCTGTTCTTCATCGCGTTGTTCGGCTTCTTCTTTGGTCTGTGGAAGTATGTAGACGCAAAGATCAGTTCAGCCAGAACAGATGCAACCGGCACAGCGTCGGCAGCGCATGCTCTGGCAGCCCTCGCTCGCGACGAGCTTGCCTCACACCGGCTACACGTCGCCGAGACCTATATCACAAAGGCTGGCATGCGCGAGACGACAGAGCAGATCATGGATGCCATCAGCGGCGTGAAGGCTGCTGTCGATCACATGACCGTCCGCGTCGATCGTATCGTTGAAAATCAGGCATCTAAGCCGAGGCCGACTAGATCGTCCTGACATAGCCCCGCTTGCCGAAAGGTGGGCGGGGGTTTTTTGTTATGGGAGTGATCTAGGGATCCCTCTCCTCGACCCGTTAAGGCCGAGGAGCTTGACTTGGGATCAACAGCGAAAGCCTTGCGGCTGTGGATCTTCGCTTGCAACCGTCGCTACTGTGACAAAAGTAAGGCCGGTTGTCTACAAGTATTTTTCAAGCACAGATAACAAAAAACCCGGCACAATGGCCGGGTTTCTCATCGCTAACCTAGGTTAGAGATATTAGAACGAACGCTGCAGACGAACGAAACCGTTCCACTGGTCAACATCAGAACCGTCTTCGTCGTAGTAGTTAACTGCGACCTTCGTGGAAAGACCGTCTGTGATTTTGTAATCAACAGTCAGGCCAGCCTGCCAAGCGTCACGGTTAGAGAAATCGTTAGTAACGATTGCTGTGCCGCCAGTGAATACTGGGCCAACGCCTGCGCCAACGATGCCTGTTCCTACGAGGGCAACGCGATCAGCAACGTTACCGAAGTACTGACCACCTGGGGTGATTGTCAGCTTGTCGGTTGCCTTGATTGCGTATTCAGCAGCAACGGCCCACTCAGACTGAGCGTAGTAAGCGTTTGCGCCGGAAGCCCAAACACCAGCAAGGCCGAGCGTGCCAGGACCAATTTCAGCTGTACCGATCAGACGAACAGCGCCTTCTTCCTGGTCGATGTCGTAACCACCGATCAACTGCAGAGAAGCTGCGCCGATCTTAGCGCCGAGGCCGAGAGCTACACCAACGTTGTTGTCAGCTTCCTGAGAAACAGCAACCGTCTGAACGCCACCGATGACTGGGCCGAGACCAGTGATGTTGCGGAACTGACCGTTTGTGCCTTCGAGTTCGTCAACCGAAACGCCAGCCCAGAAAGAGCCTGCATCGTAGGTGTAACGAATGGAGTTGAAGAGTGCGTTCGTGGAGAGAACGTCAGCTTCACCAGAGAGACCATCGTCCCACCAGCTGTAGAACTTACCAACCTTCAAGCCACCGAGTTCGATGAACGCCTGGTCAACGAATACGGAAGAAGAAGCAGCCGAACCGTTGTCAGCGTTGCCGCGGAAACCGATGAAGCCACGCAGAGCGCCGAGTTCGGTGTCTGTCTTGGTGTCAACTTCGAACTGAGCGCGTGTGAACGAATCCCAGTCAGACGTGCCAGAAAGGTCACGACCGAAGTTTGTCTGGAAACGAACGTAACCGCCGAACTTCAGGCAGGTTTCGGTGCCAGGGATGTAGAAGAAGCCTGTGCCGAAAGCGTCGCAAACGCGAACGTATTCCATTGGCTCTGGCTCAGCAGCGACGATTGCGTCGGCAGCCTGGGCGCCAGATACTGCTGCGAGAGCGGCAGCGGAGCCGATCAAAAGGCTCTTGATGTTCATAATGACCTCCAGTCATGTTTCGATACAAAAAGCGAGACAATCTCGGAGATGCCCCCCGCTTCGGATTTGGAATAGACAGAAAGACGGGAGGATTCGCAATCAGCATTAGCCATATTTAAGGTTGCTGGCGTGAACGCGGGCTAAGTCCTGTTGCAATTTGAGCACAATTTAGTTCTGTACACTTAGCGTTTGCTTGATTTTGTTAAGGTTTTGTAAATGATTGGATTGTGGATAAACCGGGGCGCCACTACCTGCGAGGCACCTCCTTGTGAGGGTAATGCTCCCAGCACCACCACTGCGGCGCGGCGGCCTTGCTGCGAGAGAATCCGAATCCGCCCCACTTCGGGCAGCCCGACACGCAACAATAGTGGGTGTCGATGACGCCGTCGCCGGTCTTGGTGGTCAGGTCGCTCAATGGTCAGTCCTTATTGTTGCTCGGGCGTCAGACTTGCAGATAGCAAGCAAGGGAAGTGAGCCTCGCACTTTGCTGTGCCCGCGCTATCGCACCCGATCGCTAGCACACGTCTTAGACTGACAAATTGCACGGATGCCCCAAACTTTTTCAGAAGTGACTTGCGCTCATAGATGCCGTATCGCTCGCACCTGTGACACGCCATGTCGATCTTTTCGCCCTTGTAATCCCTGAGGCGTGGCAGCTTTTCTTCGTTTGCCATTTGCGGCGTTCCTTGCGTCACAGCGCGCTTCTTTGAATAACGATTTGGCTTATGTCGCCTCTGATCACCGTGTATTTGGCTACGACCTTTTTGCGCCACTCAACCAATGCTATCTCGGGAGAATCGCATGACACCCACTCGATAAACGCGCCGGAAAGGCTCTGGTTATCGTAGCGAAGTGCAGCTAGTTTTTTGCGTTTACTGAAGAGTATTTCCATCACCGCGCCGGTGGGTGCGTCATCCTCGTCATCGGAAATTTCATCTGCAATATACGCGGTGTATGCGGTCAGGTCGGAATCATGGTCGACTTCGGAGAAAAGGCTGGCGTCCATATCCTCGTGGAGTTTCTTCACCGGATCCAAAAAGAAACCGTCGCAAAGTTCTTGCCTCGCATACACGCCGTGATTCTCTAAAATATGCGTCCAGATTTTCATGGCTTCCTCCTAACCAAACAGATCAGTGGTTTCCTGTTGAGGCTCCTCCACCGGCAATAGGATCAGTTTCTCCGCCGGTAATGGTCGCTGAAGCTCTTTGGCCTCTTCCCATGGCGCGGTCATCCAGACATCGACCTCTTCTGCGGTGGTGAGCACGACCGGCATAGCCTTGGGGTGGATCGGCTTTACCACGTCGTTCGGATCTGTCGTCAGGAAGGCGAACAGCTCGTGCTGTCCGTCGCGTGGATTTTTCATGGATCCGCGTACGCCGTGCCATTCTGTCCATACGCCTGCAAAGAAAGCGAGGGGCTCGCCGTCATCGATGGCAAACCATCGCTTCGTCTTGCGTGGCTTTGTATCTTCCCACTCGCAGAACCGGGTCCACGGGGCGACACATCGGTTTTCGACTTTCAGCCACTTGCGCCAATGAGGCGACGCGACGTTGCGGATATTGGTGACGCCGGTGTCTGGCTTATCGCCAAGAATGTTGGGCGGCGTAGGCATGCCCCAGGTCAGTTCAGTCAGCTCGCGCGCACCATTTTTGTTGCGGATGACAGGGGCAGGGCGATCCGGATAGACTTCGACGTCTGGCTGGAGGTTAAGTCGTTCCTGCATCGCGCCTGCGATGTCTCGCATCGCTTCTTGGTTAGTGCGGACCTGATAGAGATTACACATGCGTCACCTCGGCAGTTTGGCGAGGGTCAATTCGACATCGCCCTTGTGATTGCACCTCTTGCACCGAAGAAGCTTCTTCAGGTCATCCAAGGTCATTCCCGGCTTTGTAACCTTGCTGACGCGCCAACGTTCCAAATTAGAGACGTGTCCGCAGTAGCGACATTTTCCGACTACTATCTCCCAGCTACAAAGATATTCGAGTTGCGGAGATAGTGGCTTCTCGAATTTTATCTTTTTCGTTTCGTGGCCGTCGTAAAACCTGAGTCTGCACCTGTCGTGGTACCCTTCGATATTGCGTTCGCAATTGACGACTTCCTTCGCTATTTTCTTTTTGAGCGCCAGAAGGTCTGCGTCATCATAGGCTTCGAATAATGCGTCGTAATCCAGTTTACGAAGCAATTCGCAATCAAGGCACATGACATAAATAAGATCGTCTTTGAGCGACGTGAGCGTAGGAAAGCTCTCAGACGGCATCGCGCTCATCGCTCGGGACCCACCCCCTCGTATAACCCTTGCCCATGGCGAGCGTCGCCATAGCAAGCTGGCCGCGCAGGAACTGGACGTCGTCCAGAAGTGTTCTTATGGCATCGCGCTCATTGCCGTCGTGCCACTCTATGATGTGCTCGACCGGGTCGGCTTCTGGGTCTTCAAACTGTGGGCGCAATTTCATCTCCATCTATCCTTCGAAGTCCCCAACCGCCCGGTGGCGTCTTGGTCATAAACTTTCGCGCGCGCTCATTAAGCTTCGCGAGCGCCATGACTTTGGCGTCGTCTTCGGTTCGTGCTTGAACGGTAACGATCCAGCGTCCGGACTGAAATCTGTAGCTCTGCGGCTTCACGACGTGAGTGCATGCAACGGCGAACATACGGCGCGCTTTATGACGGTCTCGCGCAGTGAATTCACTTTGCGATTCCCACCATTCATCAAACTTTTTGTTGATCTCTCTTTTCAGCATGTTCCTATTATGTTCTGGTCACAGAAAGAGTCAATCTGGATTCTGCAAAATCCAAAATCCTTGACAAATTTGTAAAAGCGTTATAGCGTCATATTTGGCCTCACCAGCCTGCCTTACCAAGGCACCACCACACAAGCGGCGACCGGACACGGCGCGCCAGAAGAGGAGACTTTCATGCTCAGACGCTTCCTCATTGCTTTCCTGTTTATCGTCGCCGCAACGTCGGCTGCCGCATATGGTCTTCGCCAGCCCTCGACTGGCCACGACACAGAATCATCCACCGTCAAAGTCTTGCTGGCCGTTGGCCACGGCTCTGGCGTTCATATCGGCGATGGCTTCATCGTCATGGCTGCGCAGGTCGTCGGCCAGTCAAAGGACGTGCAGATCAAATCCAAGGATGGCGTGATGCGCAAAGCCGATGTGCTTTGGGTCAACACCACATACGACATTGCACTGCTGCGCACGTCGTCGGCTGGATTAGGTACGGCGCACTTGTCATGCGGCGCAGCGAAGGCAGGCGATTCCATCGTTGCTTACGGCAATCCTCTCGGTATCGAATTCGTAGCTGCTTACGGCAAGATCGCTGGCGAACCACGTGCGTCCGGTCCGTGGAAGTCCGTCTATGTAACCGACGTGACGACGGTCATGGGTCAATCAGGTGGGCCTGTCTTTGGCGCAGATGGAGACCTCATCGGCATAACCGTCGGCGTCACTGCTGCGCACGTCGGCTTTTCTGGCTCGCTGGTTGGCTATGGCTTTGTTGTGCCCACGGCTGAGGTCTGCGGGCTGTTGGCGCGGTCAGCATGAAGCGGAGCGAAGTAGAGCAGCAGCTGCGCATGATGGAGCATTGCAGACACCTGTCTTACGAGGCTGAGACGAAGCGAGAAGAGGCTCACCTCATAAGACAATACAACATGATGTGGCGCGCAATAAAGCCGTACGTCGAGGGAAAGAAGCCCTACAGCGATGAAGCTCCAACGCTCCTTTAACTTCACACAAACACCGCCCACCAAGCGGCCACCACCACCACGAGGGGACTACATGAAAACTGATGACGGCGGAATGGCTTTCCCAGGAAGCTACGAAACAAGAGATTTTTACGGTCGAGAAACTGTGCACGTTACCAACGGTATGAGCCTCCGAGACTGGCTTGCGGGTCAAGCTTTGTCTGCACGATACGCTAATTGGGGCGACCTATCGGCGAGCGAGATCGCCACTCTTTCCTATACCATGGCCGACGCAATGCTCGTAGCTCGAAAGGCAAGACTATGACGCCCCTACCCAACGAAGAACTACGTCGAAGAGCCGACGCCTACCGTGAGCACGGCACGCTGATCAAAGCAGCCGCTGCCCTTGGTGTCGGCAAGTCTGCGCTGCACGATAGCATAAAACGCGCCGCCGAGGCTGGCCTTCTTGGCACTGAGCCGGTCCTGCCGGGATTTCGCATCAGCCGCATCAGCAATACGCCGAGCGGCACGTTCATCCAGCAGGCGCCGGAGCGCGGTGAGAAATTTGCTGTACCGACCGGCCACGTTGTCAGAGGCGTGTCGGCTCTCGTCGATTCTGAAGGGCACATTATCCAGCAGTGGCAGAAGACGGCGGTGGAGACAGAAGGCCAGATCGTTGCCTTCCGCGCGATGGTCGAAGGCCTCAAGGAAGACCTGCCGCGCATTGCAAGCATGCCCGCGCCGCAGCATGTCGAAGAAGAACTGCTGAACCAGTTCGTTGTTACCGACAGCCATTTCGGAATGCTCGCTCACCGCGAGGAGACAGGTGCTGACTACGATCTCCGTCTGGCCGAGCAGTTGCTGCTGGATTGGTTTGCCGCCGCTGTGGCAGGCGCTCCGCAGGCGCATACAGCCGTTCTAGCGCAGCTTGGGGATCTACTGCACCATGATGCACTTGAGAGCGTCACGCCTGCGCATAAGCATGTTCTGGATGCTGATTCTCGCCTCCATAAGGTGGTTCGCGTTGTCATCCGCACGTTGCGCCGCGTCGTCGACATGTTGCTCCAAAAGCACAAGCACGTTCATGTCGTCATGGCATCGGGCAACCATGATCCCGCCTCCTCGGTATGGGTGCGCGAGCTGTTGGCTACTATCTACGAGAACGAGCCGCGCGTGACCGTCGATACCAGCCCGATGCTCTACTACGCCTACAAGTGGGGCGATACGGCGCTATTTTATCACCACGGACACAAGCGTGGCGTGGCGCAGGTTGATGCGACACTTGCGGGCATGTTCCGCGAGATGTTCGGCCAATCTAAATACGCCTTCGCCCACGTCGGCCACCTGCACAGTGATGAGGGCCGCAAGTCGGCGCTTATGTATGTCGAACGCCACGAGACGCTTGCTGCGCCTGACGCATACGCCGCTGGTGGGGGATGGCTCTCCGGACGATCTGCCAAAGTCATCACATACTCGCGCCGATATGGCGAAGTGGCTCGCGCCACTCTGCGGCCGGAGATGGTTGCGGGTCGGTACGCGGCTGCGAACGACAATGATCCGGTGAGGGCGGTGGTGTGAAATCAAAATTTTCCGTAGGCGATGTCGTCGAGCGCATATCTGGTGGAGACTGGTTTGGAATGCGTAACGGGGACAGAGGAGCGGTAACCGAGGTCAGGGAAACCTCGGTTAATTGGCACCAAATAAGGGTCGAAGGATTCGACGGACTGTACAGCGATTTTAGGTTCCGAAAAGTCGCTTAATTAGGACCTAGAAACTCACCCCGCCAGCCAACAACTGGCGGTCAACCACCACACCACTGAGGAGACTTAAATGACAAAAATGTACGACCCGCCAGGCGGATGGCGTCATGGCTTTCCGAAGCAATACAAGCCTTTTGCCGGTGAGACGCTGGAGGGCACGCTTGTCCGCGACGGATACCCCGAAAAGGACGCTGGCCTTGGTGCCAAGCATTGCAGATTCTGGGATCAGAAGGAGGCCGCGTGATGGGATCTATAACTAGAGAAATCGCGCTTCATCAGATGGCGCAAGAGGATGATGTATTCACCACCTTCGCCCCGCTCGACAAATACGTGGCCGCCAACGATAACCATGAAGGCCAGTGGATTCCCGACTGCAGCAACCCTGCCTCGCGCGGCGTGTTTGTGCCAGCCGAGCCGCCACGCGTCGGCGACTTCATGCAGACCTACACCGGCCGCCAGTACTGGCCTTGCGACCCCCAGCCGCATGAAGTCTACATCGAGGACATTGCGCACTCGCTCAGCCTGCAATGCCGATATGCGGGCCACTGCCGGAACTTCTACTCAGTCGCAGAGCACTCAGTTCTCATCGCTCGCAGCCTTGCCGCAACCCACGCGCCGGAGGTTGCCCTGGCTGGCCTTCTGCACGATGCACCAGAAGCATACTGCGTGGACATTCCTCGCCCGCTCAAGCCTTATCTGACGAACTATAAGGGTATCGAGCAAAAGAACTGGCTGGCTATCGCGGCACGGTTTCAGATTGACCGCGAGCTGCCCGACGAAGTCCACGATGCGGACAACCGCATCATCGCCGACGAGCTCGTCAACCTTGTGCCAATGCCTTGGCATGCGCGACACAATAACCCGCTGGGTGTGAAGCTGCGGTACTGGTCGCCGGAGAAGGCGGAGCAAGAGTTCATGGCGACGTTTGAGGCGTTGATGGCGGGGAGGGCGGCTTGATGGCTGAGGGCATGATGGCGCGATTGCTGCGCAAAGCGTTGAGCCGACTGGTGAACCTGACGCCAAACGTAATCTACTATTCGTCGGTGTGGGCCGTCCGTATCAATGGAAAGCTTGAACAAATCTCTCGTGAGAAGGCTAGTCCGTCTGGGCTTTCAACAGCGGCGGTAGCCATGGCTTGTGCCATGCACGACAATTTGCCCAACCTCGGCGACGAAGCAGAAATGACTTTAACCGGTGTTTCAAGCGGCGAGAAGGTGCTTGGCGACTTTACCGTGACGCTGCGGAGGGCCGCATGACCCAGTACGTTCTTCTGAAAAGAGACCTCTACGAATGCCCCGGCCATCAAGGCTACACCGGAATTCGCGACAAGGCGGGCCGGTGGGCTGAGGAAGAAATTAGGGCGGCAGGCTACTCCATAGCAAATGTCTACAATCATCTCTATCGCGAGCACTATGCGATCCCGGCAGACGTCGCGCCAGAATTCACCAATGAGTGCTTCCACGATCTTTCTCTCGCGCATCTGCGGGGGAAGGTTGAGCGGTTGCAGGAAGCGCTGACGCCTAGCGGAGAAACCAAGTCCGCGTACATCGGCGAGTTCAGCTTTGGGATTGAAGACAGGGACGAAGATGACGAGGAATGCACCCGAAACGTTGTCGTCCCGTGGACGACCGTGAAGGAGATCATGGGTGCGATCCGCGAGCGGGCAGAGATGAAGGAGGCGGCATAGATGAAGCGCTTAGTTGTCCACCCGGAAGGCTGGCCTTGCAGTTACGCAGAGTGCCGACCGGGACTATTCCTGCACAGCGATATGATCGGCCTCAAGTCTGAATACGGAGGAGAGGGATACTGTGACAGCGGTGAGGCCTTCGTGAAGGTCGATGGGGACGTCCAGCCCGTCACTTACGTCTGGGAGGTGTACGAGGAATGAGCATCAAACCCGGCGACGAAGTGATCTGCATCGATGACTCCACCCTTCCAGAGCAATACCTCGGCATTCGTGCCGGGGAGACCTACACAGCAACGTGGGTCGGTATGTGCCGCACGTATCTCGGCGGCGACTATGCTGGCATCAGGCTGGCGGGCGTGAACCGGGGAGTGTGCCCGCAGTTCGGCGAGGAGGATCCACCGTTTGCGCTGCGTCGATTTAGGCCGGTAGTGAAGCCTTTAGTGGAAAGCAGGAAGAAGATTGAGGAGAGCACGGCAGAAGACAACCGGCCGCGATACACTACCGCACGACTTCGCTATGAGGTTGGCGAGGCAAAGGCGTATGCGCGGCGTGAGGCTTTTAAGGAGGCTGCGAAGATAGCGGATCAATACATCGGTATGGGCTGGACTGGCAGCGAGCTGCCGGAAGCGATTCGGAAAGCAGCACTGAAGGAGACGGCATGACCATCACGTCCAAAGACACCGGCTGCCTCACAGCCGTTCCGGCGAATGATAACGCTGTGGTTCCGGTAGAGCTCGTACCTCTGGCCGAAGCGATCGGCAAACTGCCATCATCAAACCCGAAGCGTGTTTTCGGCGTGAAGAAGCCGTCGGCACAATTCATCCCACCGGTGGCCATAATTGAGGAAAGCGTTGTCATGGCACTCGGCGCTGCCAAATACGGCGCATTCAATTGGCAAAACGATCCTGTCGATGCCACCACCTACTACAGCGCGGCGATCCGCCATTTACTGCAATGGTTCTCAGGTGAGGATATCGATCCAGAGAGCGGCGCGTCACACCTAGCGCATGTTCGGGCCTGTATGGGCATTCTGCTGGATGCTAAGGCGGCAGGAACGCTGATCGATGACCGGCCAAAGTGCGCGTCAGCTAGTGAGGCTGTTGAGCGGTTGAAGGCGGCGGCGTGACATATCCGCGAAGCATTCACTTGCGCGAGACAGCACAAAGGGCCGCTCGATATTTCAGGGAGCAGAACTTCGATGGCCTGGAAAGAGCTGTAATTTCCGCATGCGGCACAATGCTATTCGTAGACGCCACTGAATACGAGATGTCTGTCATGAGGGACGCAGCGAGAAAAGAAGCGTCGAATCGACCACGTCGCTAACACCAAAACCCTGCCACTAACGACGGCGGGGTTTTTCTTTATCTGCAGCCCAAAAACGCTGTACAGATTTTGTACGAAACCGAGTGTTTTTCGGTGCATTTTCATGCTTTGTTCCGTACGCAAGAGACGGAGAGCGCTAAGCCGCACCTTGATAAATCATTGATTTCTTTACAGTAAAATGGTGCTGCGAAAGAGGATTGAACTCTCGACCTCTCCCTTACCAAGGGAGTGCTCTACCACTGAGCTACCGCAGCATCCGATGCCGAAGCAGGTGCTTCACATCAAGTTGGGGCCTATTGCCATAGGTTTATGACGAGCGCAAGCCGCAATTTGAGACTTCGTCATTCCATTCAGTAAAAATCGATGGTGAGCCAAAAGCCGGTGGGGGCTATTGAAAAGGCGGAAATTCGGCTAGGGATGCGGATATGGATAAGGATCACGATGTTTTAGCGGATAATGCGGCGGTGCCTTCCGGCCGGAACGGTCCCGGCGACCGAGCGAAGCGGCAGGAGGCTGAGCGCAAGGCGCGGGCGGCGAAGAAGCTGCGCGAAAACCTTGCGCGCCGCAAAAGCCAAGCGCGGGCGCGCCGGGCAGGCGAAGCGGATGAGACAATCGGTCTGCCTGCCGCAAAAACGGACGAATCGTGCTGACAAGAAATATGCATCAGAAATTTGAAATGGAATTGCGTTTCCTCTACTGCATAATCCAAGGGATCACGCGGCAGACCCGCCGCTAAAGCCATTTCAGCTAGATATCTCGAACGAACGCTCGTTCGTTGCAAGCACTCAGGAAAGGCGGGCGCAATGCCCGTAGGGACGTATGGATCGCATCAGAATAACCGGCGGGAACGAACTCAACGGCATTATCCCCATTTCAGGCGCAAAGAACGCGGCTTTGCCTCTGATGATTGCGTCATTGATGACGAGCGATACGCTGACGCTGGAAAACGTGCCGCATCTGGCAGACGTCGAGCAGCTCATCCGCATTCTGGGCAACCACGGTGTCGATATTTCGGTCAATGGCCGTCGCGAAAGCCAGGGCGAGGGCTATTCCCGCACCGTGCATTTCACCTGCCGCACCATCGTAGACACCACGGCTCCCTATGAGCTCGTGTCGAAGATGCGCGCAAGCTTCTGGGTTATCGGCCCGCTTCTGGCGCGTAACGGCCAAGCACGTGTCTCCCTGCCCGGCGGCTGCGCCATCGGCACCCGCCCGGTGGATCTGTTTATCGAAGGCCTCGAGGCACTTGGTGCCAAGATGGAAATCGACGGCGGCTATATCAATGCGACGGCTCCATCAGGCGGTCTTATCGGCGCGACCTACACATTCCCGAAAGTCTCGGTCGGCGCAACGCATGTAATGTTGATGGCGGCATCGCTGGCACGCGGGACCACGGTCATTCACAACGCGGCTCGTGAGCCTGAAGTGGTCGATCTTGCCGATTGCCTCAAGGCCATGGGTGCGAAAATCGAAGGTGCCGGGACCTCCACCATCACCATCGAAGGTGTCACCTCGCTGTCCGGCGCCCGCCACCGCGTGCTGCCCGACCGTATTGAAACCGGCACCTATGCCATGGCGGTTGCCATGACGGGTGGCGATGTTCTCTTGGAAGGCACGCGCGCGTCGCTGCTCGACAATGCGCTCGACACGCTGAAGCTTGCCGGTGCGACCATCACGGAAACGGAGTCCGGCTTGCGCGTGGTGCGCAATGGCAATGGCATCCACCCCGTGGATGTGGTGACGGAGCCGTTCCCCGGTTTCCCGACAGACCTTCAGGCGCAGTTCATGGCGCTGATGACGATGGCGCAGGGTGTTTCGCATATTACCGAGACGATTTTCGAAAACCGCTTCATGCATGTGCAGGAACTGGCGCGTCTGGGCGCGAAGATTTCTCTCTCTGGTCAGATGGCCCGCATCGAAGGCGTATCTCGCCTCAAGGGTGCACCGGTCATGGCAACAGATTTACGCGCCTCGGTATCGCTGGTCATTGCCGGTCTGGTTGCGGAAGGCGAGACGATGGTGTCGCGCGTCTACCACCTTGACCGTGGCTTCGAGCGGCTGGAAGAAAAGCTCAACCGCTGCGGCGCGCAGGTCGAGCGCGTCAGCGACTAATACTGTCCTTTCATCGAGGCCCGCTGGTTGCAGATCGGGCCTCGACTGCCTATCTCCAAGTCATATTTGGATATAGGCGGCCCTCTTGTGCAGAGGACTCCGCGCAAGGAGGGCATAGACACGATGAGTGGCCTTAAATTGATGGCGCTGGATGGGGAAGACCTCTCCGTTATTTCGACGCACATGCAGGACAGCGTCTTCAAGCTGAAAGACGTGTCCTTCGACCGCAAGCACGGTCAGTTTCTTCTCTCCGCCAACCGTTTCGTGTGGGAAAGCGTGGCCAAAAAGGGTCAAGCGCCGGAACGCTGCCGTAGCGTGCTGGCGCTGAAGCGGGTCGGCAATGTCCGGTCCAACGGGTTCAACCGCGACAACCGCGAAGAAGTACATTCGCTGCTGGCGGTGCAGTTCAGCCAGAACGGTGAAGGACCTGACGGGACGGTGGAATTGACGCTTTCCGGCGGTGGCGCGATAGCGCTTGATGTGGAATGCATCGAGGCGCAATTGGCCGATGTTAGCGGTGGTTGGGAAACGGCGTCCAAGCCGCACCACCCGGAAGACTGAACCAATCCATTTCTTATCATCCAAGCGGACAGGAATTGCCTTGCCCGCCTGTTTTAATTTATGCCACATACCCAAGAGCGCATGCGTCAGCATGCAGGACAAGCATTTTGCCCCGCCCATTGGACGGGGCCGCAAGAGGGTAGGTTACGTGGCAATCTGGCTGGAGCAGGCGTCTCAGGATTTCGAACAGGCTTTCGCAGCGTTTTTGACGACCAAGAGAGAAGTGTCCGAAGACGTCAATGCTGTCGTGCGCGAGATTATCGACGATGTCCGCAGCCGGGGCGATGAAGCGCTAGCCCATTACTCTTTGAAGTTCGACAAGCTGGATTTCTCCAAGATTTCCATGCGGGTTACCGCGCAGGAAATAGACGAGGCCATTGCACAGGTCGATCCCGCCGTTCTGGATGCATTGAAGCTCGCAGCCGAGCGCATCGAAAAGCACCACGCTCGGCAGATGCCGAAAGACGACATCTACGAAGACGATATCGGCGTGGGCCTGGGGTCCCGCTGGACGGCGATCGAGGCGGTCGGGCTTTATGTGCCGGGCGGCACGGCGAGTTATCCAAGCTCGGTGCTGATGAATGCGGTTCCGGCCAAAGTCGCGGGCGTCGAGCGTGTGGTCATGGTGGTGCCGGCGAATGGTGGTGTCATCAACCCGGCGGTTCTGGCGGCGGCGCGCATTGCGGGCGTGGAAGAAATCTACCGCATCGGTGGTGCGCAGGCGGTTGCCGCTCTGGCCTATGGCACGAGCAGCATTGCGCCTGTTGCCAAGATCGTCGGCCCCGGCAATGCCTATGTCGCAGCCGCCAAGCGGCATGTTTTCGGCGCTGTCGGCATCGACATGATCGCCGGACCATCCGAAGTGCTTGTCATTGCCGACAAGAACAACAATCCTGAATGGCTGGCCGCCGACTTGCTTGCGCAGGCCGAGCATGACGAGGGTGCACAGTCCATTTTGATCACCGACGATGCCGAGTTGGGCAAAGCGGTGGAGCAGGCAGTGGAAAGACAGTTGAAGCTGCTGTCACGCGAAAAGACGGCGACCGCCAGCTGGCGCGATTTCGGCGCAATCATCCTGGTGGATGATCTTGCGAAATCTGTCCCCTTGGCCAACCGCATCGCTGCCGAACATCTGGAACTGGCGGTCGATGAACCCGACGCCCTGATGGCTGGCATCCGAAATGCAGGTGCGATCTTCGTCGGTCGCCATACGCCTGAAGTGATCGGTGATTATGTCGGCGGCTCTAACCATGTTCTGCCAACGGCGCGGTCTGCCCGTTTCTCGTCTGGCCTGTCGGTTCTGGATTTCGTCAAGCGCACGTCGATCCTGCGGCTGGGCGCGGAGCAGTTGCGGCAACTGGCTCCGGCTGCGATTACGCTCGCCCATTCCGAAGGGCTGGATGCGCATGCGCGCTCCGTCGCCATTCGTCTCAATCTGGAAGGGTGAGACATGGGGGCAGGGGATTTCAGGCTCTGCGATGTGGTTCTGGACGAGAGCATCGGCCGGTCCACGCCTGACGTGGAGCATGAACGTGCCGTTGCCATCTTCGACCTCATCGAGGAAAACTCGTTCGAGCCCGTGGGCCATTCGGGCGGTCCCTATCGGCTGAATATTTCGCTGGTGGATGCAAAGCTCGTCTTTACGATCAAGACCGAGAGCGATGAGGCCGTTGCGACCCATATCCTGTCGCTCACGCCGTTTCGCCGCATCATCAAAGACTATTTCATGATCTGCGAAAGCTATTATGAAGCCATCCGGTCCTCCACGCCAAGCCAGATCGAAGCCATCGACATGGGCAGGCGCGGTATTCACAATGATGGCTCGCAGACATTGATGGACCGTCTGTCGGGCAAGATAAAGGTGGATTTCGATACTGCGCGGCGTTTGTTTACGCTGGTGTGTGTGCTGTATTGGCGGGGCTAGAGATGCAGGACCCGGCGGCTGTCGACTTGAAAGACAAGGCGCCGCGCGCCATATTGTTCATGTGCGGCATGAATTCCATCCGCTCTCCCATGGCCGAAGTCATTGCAAAACAGGTGATTGCACCGGGTATCTACATCCAGTCGGCTGGCGTGCGCGCAGGTGAGCGCGACACTTTCGTGGATGCGGTACTGGATGAGGCGGGGCTGACGCTTGGAAAGCACAAGCCACGCACGCTGGACGAGATCGAGGACGACTTCTTCGACCTCATCATCACACTGACCCCGGAGGCGCACCACGCCGCACTGGAACTGACGCGGTCCAACGCGCTCGATGTCGTCTACTGGCCCACCATGGACCCAACGGTGGCCACGGGCACGCGAGAGCAGATACTGGAAGCTTACCGTGAGGTGCGGGAGCACCTGAAAAAGCTGATTTCGGAGCGCCTTCCGCAACGCGCCAGGCCATTTTCCGAGACACTTTAAAACGATTGACAATTTAGGTTCACAAATGTGCGGCGATTGTGTAGTTTCCGCGCAATTTTCCCGGACTGTTCAGCCCGGTAATATCAACAGGAAGAAAAACCCTATATGACCAAAGAAGAAGTCCTCGAGTTTCCGGGCGTCGTTACCGAACTTTTGCCGAATGCCACGTTCCGCGTGAAGCTGGAAAACGAACACGAAATCATTGCCCACACGGCTGGCCGCATGCGCAAGAACCGTATCCGCGTTCTGGCGGGCGACAAGGTGCTTGTCGAAATGACGCCATACGACCTGACCAAGGGTCGCATCACCTATCGTTTCAAGTAATCGACCGGCTGATCGGACGACTGGCAGAGCATGACAGACGCAAAACAAAAGCTGATTCTGGCTTCCGGGTCGCCACGCCGTCTTGAGCTTTTGCATCAGGTGGGCATCGAGCCTGCACGTCTGATGCCGATGGATATCGACGAGACACCCGCACGACTGGAGCATCCGCGCACGCTTTGCCGCAGGCTTTCCATGGCAAAGGCCGACGCCGCCTATAAGGCTGTGAAGGGTGAGCTTGCCTGGAAGGGTGCCTATGTGCTCGGCTCCGACACCGTGGTTGCCGTCGGTCGTCGCATCGTCGGCAAGGCGGAATATATCGAAGACGCGTCTGCCGCACTTCATCTTCTGTCGGGCCGCAGCCACTGGGTCTATACGGGCGTCTGCCTGATTACCCCCGGCGGCAAGGTGCGCCAGAAGGTCGTCGAGACCAAGGTGCGCTTCAAGCGACTTTCCCAGCACGAGATCGAAAACTACATCGCCTCGGGCCAATGGCGCGGCAAGGCGGGCGCCTATGGCATTCAGGGCATTGCCAGCTGCTTCGTGCAGAAGCTGACCGGCTCCTACACCAATGTCGTCGGCTTGCCGCTGTATGAAACGGTATCGCTGCTGACAGGTGAAGGTTTCGAGGTGGCATCCGCCTGGCAGGAGGGTTGATTTCCATGACAGACGACAACAAATCCACGGTCACGCCGCTGCGCAAGGCGCAGCCCTGCCCGGAATGCAAACGGCCGTCCACGCGTGAGGATTATCCGTTCTGCTCCGACCGCTGTCGCTCGCTCGATCTGTCGCGCTGGCTGAAAGGTTCCTATGCCATTCCGGTGGCCGACGACGAGAGCCAGGTGGATGGAACCGACGACCGCCGCCCGGGTGATGAGGATTATTAAGCTCACACAGCAGCATCATTGAAGCGCTTGGAAGAAGCCCGGACACCAGATGGCGTCCCGGGCTTTTTTAATGCTTATCTGGCTGACAGCTGAGCGACCGCCAGAAGCGTGTCCGCGCTGATCGACGTACCGGTATTGCTCGTCAGGATCGACAGGGACGACGATGTCGAATTGCTGTTCTGGAGATCGTAGAGCGCGGTGAAGCGCTTGAGAAGCTTGTTCACATATTCAGGGTCTTGAAGCTGCGTCAGGTCAACGAACTTGTTGACCATCTCGGCCTGTTTGGTCACGTCCATGTTGGCGATGGAGCTGGGCAGGCTGAAGGTGGTTTTGAAGAACTGGAACAAGGCGTCGTCGCTGAGGAAGCTGTAGGCGCTGGTAATGGTGGGCGCTGCGCGCTCGAAATACATGGCCAGCCGCACGCCTGCATTGCTTGCGCCCTGCTGCTCTTCCAGCGTCTGCTGGAAATAATGATTGGTCGTTTCCAGAAGGGCGCCACGTTGCTGCCCGCCGATCGAGGCATCGGCGTTCAGCTTTCCCTTGTCATCGAAGTTGAAGGAGCTGACAAGCTCGGCCAACCTGTTGTTTTCCTGCGTGTTGACGAAGCTCTTCGGATCGGAAAGATCGGAAGCGAACATTCTCTTGAGGTCGGCAGGCTCGACACTTTTGGGGTCTACTCCGCTGCCCACAAGCATGAAGTTCGTCAAACGGCTGTCGGCCAGAAGTTCGTCCACCGTCTTGATGGACTTCATCTTGTCCTTGTAATACTCGACTTCCGTCTCGGCCTTCGTATTCGCCGCCTGCTTGGCCTGGCCTGATAGAGTTCGCACCATGCTGGCCTTGTAATCGTCAGCCAGCTTGTTGGTCATGCTTTCGGATTGCGCCAGCAGCGGTGCCTTCAATTCTCCATCGCTGGTGAAGTTGAAAGCCTTGTTGAGCTCCACGAAGCGCTCGTCTTTCAACGAGTTGACGTAACTTTTCTTGTCAGACACGTCGCTGGTCAGAACACGTTTCAATTCGGACTGACTGACCTCATCGGGGTCGATGCCGAACGCTCTCAGCGCCACGTCCCATACCTCGGTGACGTTGTTATTCTTCTGGTCGTCGTCCTTTTTGTTGGAGACGAAGAAGTCATCGATATTCTCGTAGCTGGAAATCCGTGCCTCGTAGTTGGCAACTGCGGCGGTGCGTGCCGCGGATTCGTTGGCGGAAAATGCCGTGTTGTAGAGTTTGGCAACGGCACTGGTCTGCGTTGCCGTTTGCGCCGTGTCGCCAGCGGCCAGCGTGCCATCGGTCTGGAAATTGAACTGGTCGAGCAACGCGGTGTTGCCGTAAGTGGTCGCGAAATTCTCGCTCGACATCAGGCTGGCGACACTGCTGGACAGCATTGTGGAACTCAGACTGAAGGCCGTCTTGACGTAGGCCAGAACACGGCTGTCTGACACCAGTTCGGTCGCGGTGGTCGCCTTCGCAACGCTCTTTTCGAAATACCGATTGTTCGCATCGGACAGAGTCTTCGAATTGAATGTCGAATTATTGAAGACATAGTCCAGCTTCAAATCTTCGGTCTGGTCTGCCGTCTGGGCCGTGATGCCGCTATCGAGTGTGCCATCGGCATTGAAGTTGAAGGCTTCCGCAAGCGTCTTCCAGGCCTTATTCTTCGCCTGATTGGCGACACTGTTTTCGTCATCAAGATCGCTGGTCAGGACCTGTTTCAGATAGCTTTTGGAAACGAACTCGGAATCCAGGCCGACCGCATCGAGCATGTAGGACTGAAGCCTGCTGTTTTTAAGCAGGTCATCCACGCTGGTGATCGTGCCGATCTTGCTGGCGAAATAGGTCGATTCATCCTTGATCGACTTTTCTTCTGCCGCAAACGAGGCGGTGTAGGCATCGGTCAGGCTGGTGGCCTGGGCGGAATTCTGCGCGGCCTTCTTGTCACCGGCGAAGTTGAAGACCTCGGCGAACTGCACATAACGCTTGTCGGTTAGCGAATTGGCAAAGCTGGCGCTATCGGTAAGATCGCTCTCCAGAACCTTGCGCATGAAGGCTTTGCCGTAGGTCATGTCTTCAAGGCCATAGGCCTTCATCGCATAGGAATAGAGCTTGTAGTCGCCGAGAAACTCATCGACCGTCGTGACCTTGCCGATGTTTTCCTTGTAATACGCCGTGTCCTTCGCCACCGAGGACTGACTGGCCACCGTTGCAAGCGATGACTTCAGATCCCGGTTTACGGTCAGATAACTTGCATAGGTGGAAATCGCCATCGGTAGCCTTGCAGGGTTAGGCCTTACGTCATGGCCAGCGTGCACGCTCTCATCGCGCGAATAACTTCACATAAGATATTACAAAATTGGTGTGAACCAAAGCCTAAATTTGGGGTGAAGGGGTATGTTTGCTCACAAGGTGGCATCCGCCAATCCATCCACTCTCGCGCAAGCTTGGATGCTTAAATGTCGGGCGTCGATCTCTGTCCAATGGGTCGGCAGGCTTTTCCATGAGAGAAAAGCCGTGACGCTTCTACAAGTTCTCATGAAGAGATGGAGTTAGAATGGCTGCGCCTTCGAGCATATTGCCCCTTCCCAAAGTCGCCGCACGCGGTCGCGACATCGGGTTTGCCGTCGGCATCGTGTCCATTCTGTGTATTCTCTTCCTGCCGATTCCGGTCTTTATGATCGATATGGGACTGGCGTTCTCGATTGCGTTTTCCGTCCTTATCCTGATGGTGTCGTTGTGGATTCAGCGCCCGCTGGACTTCTCGTCCTTCCCGACGATCCTTCTGATTTCGACCATGATCCGTCTGGCGCTCAACATCGCGACCACGCGCGTCATCTTGTCTCACGGCAATGAGGGTCACAGTGCTGCGGGTGGGGTCATTGCGGGCTTCTCCAGCCTCGTCATGTCCGGCGACTTCGTCATCGGTTTGATCGTCTTCCTCATCCTCATCGTGGTGAACTTCATCGTCATCACCAAGGGTGCGACGCGTATCGCGGAAGTCGGCGCGCGCTTCACCCTCGACGCCATTCCCGGCAAGCAGATGTCGATCGATGCTGACTTGTCTGCCGGTATCATCAACGAAAAAGAAGCCCAGCTTCGCCGCCGCGAACTCGAAGAAGAAAGCGCCTTCTACGGTGCGATGGACGGTGCGTCCAAGTTCGTTCGTGGTGATGCGGTCGCGGGCCTTCTCATCACCGCCATCAACATCTGCGGCGGCATCATCATCGGTGTTTTCCGTCACGGCATGCCGATCGGTGAAGCTGCCGACGTGTTCGTCAAACTGTCGGTCGGTGATGGTATCGTCTCGCAGGTTCCGGCGCTGATCGTCTCGCTGGCCGCAGGTTTGATCATCACTCGTGGTGGCGCGCAGGGCTCCACCGACACGGCCGTCATCAACCAGTTGAGCGGATATCCAAAGGCCCTCGGCGTTGCCGCAGGCCTGATGTTCGTTCTGTCGCTCATTCCGGGCCTGCCCTTCATACCGTTCTGTTTCCTGGGCGGCATGCTGGCCTTCGGCGCATGGTTCATTCCCCGGCAGTTGGCGGAAGCCAAGAACGCAGAGCGCATTGCCGAAGAACAGCAGACGACCAAGACCGAGGAAGCGGAAAAGGACACCGTCAAGAACTCCCTGCGCACCACCGAAATCGAACTGGCGCTGGGCAAGCAGGTCTCGCCACGCCTGCTGGGTGCGCATCAGGAACTGGGATTCCGTGTCGGCAAGATGCGCAAGAAGTTTGCCACGCAATACGGTTTCGTCGTGCCGGAAATCAAGGTCACTGACGATATCGCCATTCCCGACAAATCCTATCAGATCAGAATTCACGGCACGACGGTTGCCGCAAGCACCTTGCGCGTCGGTGAAGTTCTCGTCATCACCGGCAAGGGTCGCAGGCCCTCGGTGCCGGGTGACGAGGTTCGCGAACCCGCTTTCGGCATGCCAGCGGTCTCGGTGCTGGAAAACTTCGTGGAAGACCTCAAGCGCGAGGGCTTCCACCCCATCGACAATATTTCAGCCCTTTTGACCCACGTCAGCGAAGTCATCCGCAACAACCTGCCGATGCTGCTGTCCTACAAGGACGTCAAGGTGCTGATCGATCGTCTGGACCCGGAATACAAGAAGCTCGCCGACGAAATCTGCTCCTCGCATATGTCCTATTCCGGTCTGCAGGCCATCTTGAAGCTGCTGCTGGCCGAGCGCGTGTCGATCCGCAATCTTCACCTCATTCTCGAAGCGGTCGCGGAACTTGCGCCGCATCTTCGCCGCACGGAGCAGATCGTCGAACACGTTCGCATCCGCATGGCACAGCAGATTTGCGGCGATCTTTCCGACAATGGCGTGTTGCGCGTGCTGCGACTGGGCACGAAGTGGGACGTGGTGTTCCAACAGGCCATCAAGCGCGATCCGAAGGGCGAAGTCATCGAGTTCGACATCGATCCGCGTCAGGTGGAAGAGTTCTCCAACGAAGCCAGCAAAGTAATCCGTGAATACATGGATGTCGGCCTGCCATTCGTACTTGTCACCTTGCCGGAAACCCGGTCATATGTGCGCATGATTACCGAACGACTCTTCAGCACGCTGCCGGTGCTGTCCCACGTCGAACTCGCCAAGGGCACGGAAATAAAGATACTCGGCTCGATCTCATGATCTCAGACCCGCAGGGAACGGTTGTGGCATTGTTTTTGGCATTTTGCCGGATCGGTGCCTGCTTGATGGTGATGCCGGGGTTCTCCTCGGCGCGCGTTCCCATGCAAATCCGCCTACTGCTCGCCATGGCCCTCGCCATGGCGATTTTGCCATTGCTGTGGGACACGATCTACCCGGTGGTGAAGTCCGATCCCGTGACGATCCTCAAATTCATTTTCTTCGAATTCATGGTCGGCGCCACCTTCGGCATGATCGCCCATCTCTATGTGCTGGGAATGCAGTTCGCCGCAACGGCCATGGGCACGGCCATCTCGTTTACCGGCCCGCCGGCTCAGGATGTGTTGGAAGATACCTCGGAAAACCAGCTGGCGAGCATGCTGTCCTACGGCGTGCTGCTGCTTCTGTTCATTCTCGATTTCCACCATGTCGTCTTCCGCGCCATCGTCGAGTCCTACGTGACCATTCCGCTGGGCGGTGCCATGAGCGTGCAGCGCATGCTGATCTCGCTGACGGACACGCTGGTCGCCTCGATGAATGTGGCTTTGCGCGTGGCGAGCCCGTTTATTCTCTATGGTTTCCTCTTCAACGTGGCGATCGGCCTGATCAACAAGCTGGCGCCGCAGATCCCTGTCTACTTCATCTCCACGCCCTATGCGCTGGGCGGGGGGCTGCTGCTGCTCTACTTCGGCATCGGGGCGCTGGTGAACCAGTTCGTCACCGGCTTCTTCCGTGTCTTTGGCAATATGTGAGGTCGGTGATGGACGATTCGAAATCCAAGAAGCTCAACCGTCTGGTCAAGGTGCAGGGGCACCTGAAACAGATGGCTGAAAACGAGCTTGCCATCACCACCCGCGAGCGCAACGAGATCGCCGAGAAGATCGATGCGCTGAGCGGTTATCTGACCTCGCTCGACCCGATGCACCAGCAGATGCTCAAGCATTACGCCACCCGCCACGGCAGGCTGATGTCGCGTGATGTGCGCCTTGAGGCGATCGAAAAGGCGCAGGAACAGCACGTTCTGAAAGAGACGAAAAAGGGCGAGCGTCTGGAAGACAAGCGCGATGCTGCCCGCGCCGACGAGCAGCGCGTGCGCGAAGACAACAGCGTCTATGAGATGATCGATCTCCAGATGAGCCTGAAAGACACCAGCCTCCAGCAAGGTTAGGCAGGTATCGTCATCCGATTAAAACGGAAAGGATGACGACGTGGCCATTTCTCCTCCAAGCGATCTCGTGCTTGATGTCGTGAATGCGGCGGACCCTACACAGCTGGTCGCTGCGCGGGAAAAACTGAGTTCGCTCGGTGCTGCGCGTCAAGCGTCGGTGCTGACGGCCAGCAATGCGGGCTTCGAGTCTGCCATCAACAGCATCGACACGGCAGCGGGCAAGGCGGGCGTCGGCAACATCCACCACGTCAAGTCCGACGAAAAGATACCTGAGACCTATCGCAAGTTCGAGGCAAGCGTTCTGTCCACGATGCTTCAGAATATGATGCCGAAGGAAAGCGAAGAGGTTTACGGCAAAGGTTCTGCCGGTGACTTCTGGAAAAGCATGATGGCCGAGCAGATGGCGGATGCCGTTTCCAAGCGCGGCGGCATCGGCATTGCCGAGCAGGCTTATAATCAGGCCATGCAGAAGGTGCGCAATGCCGAAGCACCCACCAAGATGAACGAGGACGACAAGAGCCTTGCCGTCAGCATGGTGACTGACTTCCAGCGGCGCACATTTTCTGTAGCCGAAACCAACAAGACTGAAAGCTAAGCGGCGGAGCGCTGAAATATCATGGAAATTGTAAACAACGACTACAGAACACAGGCTATTCTCGGCCGCCTCGAAACGGTGATCGACAACGAGAACCAGCGGATTGGCAAGGATCCGGATTTCGACTTCAAGACGTCCAACGCCCATAAGAGCCGCTGCCTCTACGAACTCAGCATGCTGCTGCGCGATGTCGACGGTGCCAAGATCGCTGCGGCGCACAAGCGTCAGATTCTCGACATCAAGGCAAAGCTTGCCATCAACACCCGTCGTGTCGAAGCCAATCTCTTCGCCGTCAAGGCCGTGGTCGATCTGTTGAAGACCGCTGCCAAGCGTGCTGAAGACGACGGCACCTACTCGCTGCAACAGTTCGCAAGTGGGGCGCAATGATCAAGCTGATCGCGACCGGGATATGGATTCTCGTCGTAACACTCGGCGGCGTTTATGCCGCCGTGACATTCGGTAATAAGGGTGGAGCAGACAAGAGCGCCGAAGTCGTTCAGCCGCCGCATTTCGTGCAAAGCGAAACGGTGACATTGCCCGTGGTGGCCGATGGCAAAGTGTCCGGCTACTTCCTCGTGCGCGCCAGCCTTCAGGTCGATGACGAAGCGCTGAAGGACCTCAAGGTTCCGGTTCCGACCTTTCTGACCGATGAGCTCTATACGCTTCTGGTCGGCGACAAGCTGGTGAACGTCAAGGACGCCGATAAGTTCGACGTCAACGGTTTCAAGGCAAGGATCAAGGACGGTCTCAACGCGCGGATGGAAAAGCCGCTCGTCAAGCAGGTCCTCATCGAGCAGATGGATTTCATCTCGAAGGAAGAGATCGAGGCGAGAAACCCCAATGCCAAGCCGAAGAAGATCGTTGTCGATACCGACCCCGAGCCGCCGAAGCCCGCCGGTGCTGCCAGTTCCGGCCACTGATCAATCGATCTTCATCCATGCGAATTCAGTCGCCCGAACTGCGTCATGTCAGTTCGGGCGGTTTTGTTTCATCTGGATGGTTGATCATGAAAAAGATGAGGTCGGAAGCCCGGCGCTAACACGGTTTCGTGGCGCGCGCTTCGTCAGTAGAACGATCTGACCAGCGAGCCGACCAGCAGGTTCCAGCCGTCGATCAGCACGAAGAACAGAATCTTGAACGGCAGCGAGATCGAGGTTGGCGGCAGCATCATCATCCCCATGGCCATGGTGATGGTGGCGACCACCATGTCGATGACGAGGAACGGGAGGATTATGAGGAAGCCGATTTCGAAGCCGCGACGGATTTCCGACAGCATGAAGGCGGGGATGAGGACGCGATATTGCGGCACGGTGCCGTTCATCGTTTCCTGCCCGCGCTCATTTGCGAGGTCCACGAAAAGCGCAAGATCCTTGGGGCGGGTATTGGCGACCATGAAGGTGCGAAACGGCTCAGCACCGCGCTCTATAGCCACGGCCTCGGTAATCTGGTTTTGCAAAAGCGGCTGGATGCCATCCTGCCAGGACCGCTCGAATGTCGGTGCCATGACGTAGAAGGTCATGAACATCGCCATGCTGGTCAGGATCATGGTGGATGGGGTGGTGCCCAGACCCATGCCGGAACGCAGAATGGAGAATGCGATGATGAAGCGCGGAAAGCTCGTCACCATGATGAGGATGCCGGGCGCGATGGACAGAACCGTCAGCAGCCCGAAGGTCCGAATGATCCACGAGGCCGCAGACCCATCAAGCGGCAGATTGAGCAAATCCGCCGGCGTTTGTTGGGCGAGCGCAAGTCCCGGTGTAAGGACTATGACCAGCAGAAGGAAAAGTTTTCGAATCATTCTATCACAAAGGTTCTGAAGAGAACCTTGGATACGCGCCCTTTTGATCTGAGGTCAACGATTTCTCTCAGGTCATCCCTAAGATATTGAAAGCCGCGCGGGCCCTGAAGCTGCTGGAGAGAAACGGTTCTGAGGTAGGCCATCAGTTCCTGGTGCAAATCCTGAGCCATGCCGGTGTCGCCGGGGCCGTTGAATTGCAGCGCAAGTTCGAGCCTGATCCAGTTGTCGGTGGGGTAACCGAGATTGGTGACGATGGGATCGAGCGCGATCAGGCTGGGTCCAGCAGCACCCGCCGCGCCATGCTCGCCACCGGCAGCAGGAGCTGCATGACCACCCTCTGCGGCAGCAGCCGGGGCGTGTTCCGTAGCAGGCGGGACCACCGGTGTTGCGGCAACCGGGGCCGCCGGAACTAGCAGCGTGTTGCCCACGAACCAGCCACCGCCGATACCCAGAAGCGAGAGCACGGCAATGGCCCCCGCCGTCACTACGATGGACGGCTTCTTCGGTGCGGCAGGTTCGGTTGTCGTGAGGCTCATGATCGCTTCTAACGTCTGTCTTGGATGACAGCCCCTGCGGAATGCAAGGGGCCGGATGCACTTGTATCGCTGCGTCGATCAGATCGGCGAGAACATATCCGCGATCTGCTGGCCCACCGGTGGCTGCTGGATTTCCGTGATGCGGCCACGGCCACCGTAGGAAATACGGGCTTCCGCGATCTTCTCGTAGGAAATGGTGTTTTCGGAATTGACGTCCTGAGGACGCACGATACCGGCGACGTTCAGAATGCGAACTTCGTGGTTGACGCGCACTTCCTGCGAACCGCTGATCAGAAGATTGCCGTTTTCCAGAATGCCGGTGACGACGGCTGCCACCAGAAGCGTCAGCTTTTCAGCACGGCTGATGGTGCCTTTGCCGTTGGACTCGCTGGTGTTGTCGAAGCTGAGCGTGGAATCCGCCTGCGGCTTCCAGCCGAGAATTTCGGCATTCGCTTTCCAGCCGGTCTCACGGTTGTTCTTCTTCGTGCGGTCGGTCTCGTTGTCGAACGACGCCTTGTCGTTGATCTGGATGTTGACCGTCAGGATGTCGCCGATGTTGAGGGCGCGTGCATCCTTGAACAGGGCCGCCTTGCTGTCGCTCCACAGCGAGTAGCCGCTGGCCGCGCGCAATGGCTGCTTGGGATAGGAGGCAAGCTGCGGCGCCTGGCTAAACTGCAATCCGCTGCCGATCGGGCTCATGGCGGGTGCGTTGCCGATTTCCTTCAGCGTCTGGTTCTGGGTGATGCTGGAGCAACCGGAAAGAACGCTTGCAGCGGAAAGGACAAGAATGAGCGCTTTGTTCATGACGGATCTCTTGATGTGGTTTTGTCGGACGCGCTGGACATGATCCCGGCGACCATGGCTGCCTTCTTGGCATCCATTTCGGCCAGTATCAGGCCGGATTGTCGTGGCGGTAGCTTCATGATGATGGCTGCCGCAAGGATGGGATTGACCTCGGCGAGCTGCGGTGCGGCGGCATCCGCCTTCATCGTCTTGTAGACGTTGACGAGGTTCGCGTCGGCCTGCGCCATGAAGTCGTTGCGGCGTTTCAGCCAGTCTTCATACTCGGCCTTGCGCGCTTCCATGACGGCAATGCGGTTGTCCACGTCCGCTTGCAGCTTTTCCAGATCCTGCTTTTGCAGAACATAGCGCTGGTCGCGGGCCTGATCGATGACGTTGGTGCAATATTGCTGAATTTCCTGCCCACTGGTGTCGCCGGTGGTGACGCGCACCTGTTCCTGCGCGCGTGCGGAGGGAAGGGCGGCTGTCAGAAGAAACAGCGCGATCAGCGTGCGGCGAGGGGTGAGGATGTCTGCGAATTTAGCCATCATTGTAGCACCAGTTCTGCTTGCAGCGCACCGGCTGACTTGATGCCCTGAAGAATGGCGATGATACCATCGGGCTTGACGCCGATATTGTTGAGACCGGCCACCAGCGAGCGAAGGTTCGGGCCGTTGAGAACGGCAACCGGGCCGCCCTTGTCGATAACAGAGATATCCGTTTGCGGCTGCACGGCAGTCTGTCCGCGGCTGAATGGCTGCGGCTGGATGACCTGCGGCGTCTCGGTAACCTGAACGGTGAGCGTGCCGTAGCTGACGGCGACCTGCGAAATGCGGACGTCGGCGCCGATCACGATGGTGCCCGTGCGCTCGTTGATCACGACCTTGGCGGGTGTGTCGGTGATGACAGCAAGGTTTTCGATGCTGGCCATCAACCGTGTAAGGTCTGCGGTGCGGGGCTTCTGGATGAAAACGACCTGGCTGTCACGCGCTTCGGCAATCGGTTCACCGAAAGCCGTGCGGGCATAGCCGTTGATGGCGTCTGCGATGCGGGTCGATGTCGAGAAATCCGGGTTGCGCAGTTGCAGCACGAGATTGACGGAGTCCTTGAACTGGGATGGCAGCTCGCGCTCGATGATCGCGCCGCTGGGCACGCGCCCTGCGGTCGTCACGCCCTGAGTCACCTGTGCAGCCTGTCCCTCGGCATTGAAACCGGATACGATGACGGAGCCCTGTGCGACGGCGTAGATCTGGCCATCGGCGCCGGACATGGACGTCATGATCAACGTGCCGCCACGCAGCGACGATGCGTCGCCGAGCGAGCTGACATTGACATCGAGCCTGCTGCCGGGGCTGGCAAAGGGTGGAAGATTGGCCGTGACCATGACGGCGGCGACATTCTTGGAGCCGGTCTGGTTGCCCTGCATGGAAATGCCGAGATTTTGCAACATGGCGCGCATGGACTGTTCGGTGAAGGGAGATGAGCGCATGCTGTCGCCCGAGCCCTGAAGACCGACGACGAGGCCGTAACCGATCAACTGGTTTTCACGACCGGCCTGGAGGGACGCGATATCCTTGATGCGCGCATTCGCTTCGGAATAGGCCTCTGGCGCCGACCCGAACAGCGTGGCGACGATCAAGGCGGCAGAGATGATGCCCTGACGGAAACTCATTTTTGGAAAACCTCCACAGTTCCATCCTGCATCGCCGTTCCGCTGATGGTGACGCCCGTATCGCGGTTACGAACGCGGACGATTTCGCCTGCCATGCCGTCTTCGACTGCGGTGCCGGATGCTGAGAGGTTCATGCCGCCCATGCTGTAGACGATACGGATGGTGGCCCCGCGCTGGATGGCGAAGGGGTCACGAAGGTCGCCGACCTGAATGGTCCGGCCGGCAACCAGTGTGCGTTTGGAAACCTTGCCCACCACGGTCTGGATGCTTTCGGCATAGCCGGGCGCGAGATTGGGGTTGGTCACCAGAACTTCCGTCACGCGTTCGCGGGTGATGGTGTCGCCGGGGAAAATGGTGCCAGTCGGTACAACGGCGTGTCCTTGCTGCGAAAGTGCGGCTTGGGGCGCAAGCGCCATCAGACCGACCATGAGCGCCAGCGCCGGTGTGCAGAGACTGCCAGGCACGATTTTCGGGCGAAACTTCATGTTACCCTACCTTTGCGTTACTTCAGGTTCTGGCTGACGATCGTTGCCATCTCGTCGGCGGTGGTGATGACCTTGGAGTTCATTTCATAGGCGCGCTGCGCGGAAATGAGGTCGGTGATTTCCTTGACGGAGTCGACATTCGAGCTTTCGAGGTAACCCTGCTTGATGTAACCGAAGCCTACGGTCTGCGGTGTTGCCGTTACAGGATTGCCGGATGCTTCAGTCTGCGAAAACAGATTGTCGCCCAGTGGCTTCAGACCCGCTTCGTTGGCGAAGTTGCTGAGGTTCAACTGGCCGAGTTCCGTCAGGGTTTCAGCCGTGCCGATGCGGGCCGACACGATACCATCCGTGCTGATCGTGACCTGCGTCGCGTCGGTTGGAATGGTGATGTTGGGCTGAACGCCGTAACCGTCGATCGTGACCAGACGTCCGGTCGAATCCTTGTTCAGGGCGCCAGCACGTGTGTAGAGCGTGTTGCCATCGGGACCATCGACCTGAAGCCAGCCCTTGCCGACGATTGCGACGTCGAGGTCGTTGCTGGTCTGGGAAATTTCGCCCTGAATGTGCAGCTTGCGCACGGCGGATGTCTGCACACCCAGACCGATATTGGCGCCTTCCGGCACCACGGACTGGTTGGCACGGTTCATCACGCCCTGTGCGCGTTCCGTCTGGTACAAAAGGTCGGTAAACTCGGCGCGGCCGCGCTTGAACGCGGTCGTGTTGATGTTCGCGATGTTGTTCGCGATGACCTCAAGGTTTGTCTGCTGGGCGTCCATGCCCGTCGCTGCGATGGCTAGTGCTCTCATTTTTTATGTCCTTCAGCGTCAAATCTGCATTTTCACGATGTCGAGATAGGCCGAGACGATCTTGTCTCGCAGCGCAACCGCGGTCTTGAGTGTCTGGTCCGCCTGCATCACGGCATCCACCACTTCGCGCGTGTCGGCCTTGCCCTGAATGCCGGCAAAGGACATCGCTTCACCCTTTTTCAAGGAATCGATGGCATCGGTTGCCACGCCGCCCAGCACGCTGGCAAAGGTCGGGCCGGTGGCAACGGTTGCGGCGGTGGAGACGGCGCTTTCGGCGAGCGAGCCGAGGCTGGACGACACACCTTTGATGCTGTCCATTGCGGAATTGCCCGTCAGTGATTTCAGGCTGCTAATTGAGTCGATCATCACTAACCCTTCAGTAAGTCGATGGTGGAGCTGATCAGGTCGCGGGTCTGCTTGATGACCTGAAGATTGGCGTCATAGCTGCGGTTGGCTTCGCGAAGGTCGGCCATCTCGATCAGCATGTTGACGTTCGGAAGCTTGACCATGCCTTTTGCATCGGCGGCCGGGCTGTCTGGATCGTATTCCTGCGTGAAATCGGAACGGTCGACGCCCAGCTTCTTGACCTCTACGAGGTTCGTCTGGGTGGCGCGGTCCATTTCCGTTGCGAAGGTAATCGTCTTGCGGCGATAAGGATCGGCACCGGGGGTGTCGCCTGTGGTGCGAGAGTTGGCGATATTTTCCGAGACGATGCGCAGGCGCGTTGCCTGGGCTTCCATCCCGCTGCCTGCGATCTTCATTGAAGACGAAAGACTATCCATTTTTATTTGCCCACCGCGGTCAACATCATGTTGTGAAAGGAGCGAACGAGCTGCGTGTTCAGGTCATACTGACGCTTGATCTCGCCCGTTTTCGCCATTTCGGTCGAAAGGGAAACGGAGTTGCCGGATTCCTGCATGCCGATTTCATTGGCCAGAGGCGCATCCGTCAGGCCGATCTTGCCAGCACCGGTAACTGCCAGTTCCATGTGCGCTGCATTGGTACGTGCCATCTGCATGCCGACCGACTGCAATTCCGTGTCGAAAGGAACGATGTCCTTGGCACGGAACTTTGGCGTGTTGGCATTTGCAATGTTGCTGGCGACGACTTCTTGACGCACAGAAAGCCATTCGGCCTGCCGGGATGCCAGCGAGAAGAGCTGAATCGGCTGCATGACAATTCTCCGTGTTTAACTTGTCCCCGGTTTAGGTCGACAATCTTGCGCGGGACTTACCGGCGATGGCTTTCTTGAGCAGGTTCGGAAATGCGACCTGTCTGTGCTGTTTTGGCCGCTATTAACCATTTGTTTGCCTTGTCGCTTTAGGGTTCGTTTATATTTACACCAGCGGAATTCCGGCCTGGACACGCTGTAACCCCATGGGTTTGCAATGGTTTTTGAGAGCAAAAGACTCGGCCTGCCAAATTGGACTGTGCTTCGCAGCAAGCTGGGGCCAGCGTCCCTGCGCCACTCTTTGCTGTCTGCGGGGGTTGCCGTCTCGCTGACGGCGTCCGGTCTTCTCTTGCCGGGCATGCTGCTCAACCCAGGACTTCAGGGCTATGTCTCGGAGGCCAGCGTCAAGGTTTCCAACCCGCGCGCCAACGCACCGGGCATACAGCGCCTTGCGGTTCATTTGCAGGAGACATTACTGTCGCCGATGACGCTCGGCTTGATGGTGTCGGAGATGAAACTGCAGCCGCAGGACCTGACCGGCACTCAAACGCCGGGCTACCTCTCCATCATCATGGACCTCTTGGCAGGCGGTGGACAGGACATCACCACACTTGCCGGTGCCACCGAAACGGCATTGAAGAACGCAGTGAGGATTTCGTCTGCGCCTTCCAGCGACGAGATCGACATCGACGTCACCGCAGCCACGCCGGACGCATCGCAGCGGATTGCCGACTATCTTGCCATCCGCGTCGTTAGGGAAATCGGCGCAGAGCGGCACGATCCGCAGCTTCAGGCCGTCGAAACGGCGCGCGTGGCCCTCGACAGTGCCGAGGCGGCGCTGACCGGCTTCCAGATGCGGCATGGCAATGATGCCGTATCCCGCATTCAGGGCTTGCAGCAGAGCATACGTGAAGAGGAAGCGACAACCGCGACGCTTGCAGCCCGCGACCGCGAGCTTGGCGACGTCCTGTCGTCGGCGACCTCGATGAAACTTGACGATGTGTTGAGCCGCACTTTGCCTGCAATGGCGGAGTTTATGCCGCTGGAAACCATCCGCCAGAGCTACACGACGGCAAAGCTGGCCTTGGCCGACGTAAGCGTCGATCACGGCCCGAAACATCCGCGCACCATTGCGGCCCAGACCACGCTGGATGCCGCGCGCGCCACAGCGATGCCTGCCTTGCGCCGGGTGCGTGAATCGCTGGCGCAGGAAAAAACGACGGTGAAAGCCGCACTCGATGCGCATGCCAGCGTCCGTGCTGATCTAGATAATCAGTTGCAGGCCATGGGTGACGCGCCCGCTGATCTCGCACGGCTTGAAACGGCGCTGGAAAAGGCACGCAGCAATTACATCATCTCTAGCCAGGCGGCGGGCACCTTCTCGCCCGCTCCCCGCATCAGCGCCGCCGTTTCCGACGCAGCGCAGCCCGGCGTGGCCAACTACGACAGCTTTACCGCAACCGCCATGGCTCTGGCTGGCGGTGCCGCCGGTCTGCTGATGGCGCTTCTGGTCCTCAGCTTCAAGCGCAGGCAAGACAGCGAAGAGCAGGTCGAAACCATCGTGGCGTTCGAGCCTGATGTCGTTGCCATTGCTGACGAGATCGAAGTCGAGGCGGCACCCGTTGCAGCGATCGAGCCCGGCATCTTCGAGGATTTGGCACCTTCCAAGGGTGAAATCGAGCCCGAACAGCTTGTCTTGGTCGAGGACGTCGCCGAGACCATGGAACACGAGCTGCCAGCCTTAGATACGGATCATGATCAGCCCGCAAATGACATGCCGCTCGACCAGCGGGTGCGGCAGGTGTTGATGCGCAACGCCGTGCCTGCGACACCCACCGAAAGTGCCGCGCCGGTCTTCAAACTGCCGCCGTTGCTGGCTGCGGCTGTGGCAGGCAAGGCTGAGCATCCGCAAGCCGAGACGGCAGAACTGCGGGCATTGCGTCAGGAACTGGTTGTCCTTCGCGAACGTCTTCATGAACTTGCGCAGGAAGAGCGCGACCGCGGCCACGCCTGATTTCATCTTTTCCCTTGCATTCCCACAGGCCCCGCAGCATTAGGGCGATAGACAGCTATCTTGTTCTAAGGAGGCAGGCATATGGCAGTGGTAATCGACGGCAAGGCGAAGGCGGCATCTGTTACGGCAACCGTTCGCGAGGCGGCGGAACGTCTGGAACAACAGACGGGCGTCAAACCCGGACTTGCCGTTGTGATCGTTGGCAACGACCCGGCCAGCCATGCTTATGTGAATTCCAAGAGCAAGACGGCCAAGGAATGCGGCTTCAATTCCATCCAGCACACGCTGGCGGAAGACACCACGCAGGCTGAGCTTGAAGCGCTGGTCGCCACCTTGAATGCGGATGCGTCCATCCACGGCATTCTGGTGCAACTACCGCTGCCGAAACATCTTGATGCAGATCCCGTCATCCAGTCCATTCTGCCGGAAAAGGATGTGGACGGGCTGAGCTTCGTCAACGCCGGAAAGCTGGCAACCGGCGATATGGCAACGGGACTGATTTCCTGCACTCCAGCAGGCTCCATGCTTCTGGTTCGCAGCATTCACGGAGACGACCTTTCCGCCCTCAACGCCGTGGTCGTCGGTCGTTCCAACCTGTTCGGCAAGCCGATGGGGCAATTGCTGCTCAACGCCAATGCGACCGTGACGATGGCCCATTCGCGCACCAAGGATCTGGCCGCCGTTTGCCGCAACGCAGATATTCTGGTCGCTGCCGTTGGCCGTCCGCAGATGGTCAAGGCCGATTGGATCAAGCCAGGTGCGACGGTTATCGATGTCGGCATCAACCGTATTCCCGCACCTGAAAAGGGCGAGGGCAAATCGCGGCTGGTGGGGGATGTCGCCTATGATGAGGCGAGCACTGTCGCCGCAGCCATCACGCCCGTTCCGGGTGGTGTCGGGCCGATGACGATCGCGATGCTGATGGCCAATACGGTCATTGCCGCACACCGCGCGTTTGGAAAACCCGCACCGACATTCTGATGAGATGGCAGAATAAGGCTCAGCCTTGTGCTGGGCCAGTTGATCCGCGCACCACGAGTTCCGCCTTCCACAACTCCTGAAGGCTGTCCTTTTCGCCGCTCTTGATCTGCCCGATCAGCCGCTCGGCAATCCGCGCGCCTGCCGCCCGCAGCGATGACCGAGTGGTGGTCAGCGGAACGGAGAAATTGACGGGTTTCAGCAGCGGCAACACGTCGTCATGGGCGATGACCGATATATCCTTGCCGGGTTTCAGCCCCCGTTGATTGAGTGCCCTGACAGCACCCAGTGCCAGAGCCGTTGAGGCACAGATGACGGCAGTGGGCCGATCTGTGCGCGACAGCAGCGCCTCCATCTTCACGTAACCGGCCTCATCGCTCATGAAACTGTGGCTGATATTGTCAGGGTTGAGCGTGCCACCATGTTCGCCAAGCGCCGCCGCCACGCCGCGCTGACGGCGAAAGGTGAAGTCGTAACCTTCAGGCCCATTCAGCAGCGCAATATTGCGATGGCCGAGTTGTAAGAGAAGCGAGGTCGCATCGCGAAACGCCGTCTCATTGTCGACGTCGAGATAGGGGTAGTCCGTTTCCACGCCCCAGGAACGACCATGCACCATGAAGGGGATCGACAGGTTCTGCATCATCGCGATGCGCGGATCGTTCTTCTTCATATAGGCGAGATAGATGCCATCGACGCTGCCGCTTGCGGCAAGCTCCCGCAATGCCTCTTCCTCATCAGCCGGATCGGTCGGCATGATCACGAGATGGAAGCCGTTGCGGGCGGATGCCTCGCCAAGCCCGCTCAAAAACTCACCGAAATGCACGTCGGATTGATGCTCCGGCCCGGTCGGCATGACCAGACCGATGGAGCCCATCTTGCCGGTTGCCAAGCGCTGGGCTGCGGCATTGGGTCTGTAACCGGTTTTCTGCGCGGCCTCGATGATCCTGCGCCGTGTCTCGGCGTTGACTTCGGGATAGCCATTGAGCGCACGGCTGATGGTGGTCTGGGAAATGCCGAGCAGCTGCGACAATTGCTTCAGGTTCATGGTGCGCAGCCCTCCTTTTTCATTCTCCACCCATGGAACCTTTATTCGCTAAGGGAGTTCCCAAACCGCTTTGGAGATTAGCAATTCTTATGGATGGTCACAATTGTAAAGTGATATTTTCTGCCCCACAATCGTTTTATTGCACTGCGGTAGGCGGACACAAGCCGTCATAGTTGCGCAGAGGTCTTGACTCCTGTTCCATCTCAGTGAGATGAATAGGTAGCCAAAGCGCTTTGAAGATTTTTTGCGGGTGATAGCCTGACAATGTGATGGGAGGAAAATCACATGAAAAAGACTTTCTGGACGACCGTGGCCATCGCCACATTTCTGTCGGGAGCAGCCTTTGCGGCGGAGCTCAAATTCAAGCCCGGCGAAGACGCCAAGTTCAACTGGAAAAGCTACGAAGACTTCAAAACCGCAAATGCCAGCCTGAAGGGCGAAACGCTGACGATCTTCGGCCCATGGCGTGGTGAAGACGAAGCGCTGTTCCAGTCGGTTCTGGCCTATTTCGGCGAAGCGACCGGCGTCAACGTCCGCTACTCCTCCTCAGAGAACTACGAGCAGCAGATCGTCATCGATACGCAGGCCGGCTCCCCTCCCAATGTCGCGATCCTGCCGCAGCCGGGCCTTCTGGCCGACCTCGCTGCCAAGGGTCTGCTGACGCCGCTGGGCGATGAGACGGCCAATTGGGTCAAGGAAAACTACGGCGCGGGCCAGTCCTGGGTCGATCTGGGCATGTACCCCGGCAAGGATGGCCAGAAGGCCTATTTCGCATTTCCATTCAAAGCCGACGTGAAATCGCTGGTCTGGTACGTGCCTGAAAACTTCGAAGAAGCAGGCTACAAGGTTCCAGAAAGCGTTGAAGACCTCATCAAGCTCAGCGACCAGATTGTAAAAGACGGCGGCACGCCTTGGTGCATCGGTCTGGGTTCCGGCGGTGCGACGGGTTGGCCCGGCACCGACTGGGTCGAAGACTTCATGCTGCGCACCCAGCCGCTGGATGTCTACCTGAAGTGGACGACGAACGAGGTGAAGTTCAACGATCCACGCGTCGTTGCCGCCATCGAGGAATTCGGCAAATTCGCCAAGAACGATAAATATGTCTCCGGTGGCGTTGCAGCCGTTGCCTCCACGGACTTCCGCGATAGCCCCAAGGGCCTCTTCGACATTCCGCCGAAGTGCTACCTGCATCGCCAGGCATCGTTCATTCCATCCTTCTTTCCTGAGGGCACGAAGGTCGGAACGGACGTTGATTTCTTCTACATGCCGACATTTGCCTCCAAGCCAGAGCTTGGAAAGCCGGTTCTGGGTGCGGGAACGCTGTTCACTATCACCAAGGATTCCAAGGCTGCGCGCGCCTTCGTCGGGTTCCTGAAGACGCCGATTGCCCATGAAGTCTGGATGGCACAATCCGGCTTCCTGACGCCCTACAAGAACGTCAACCTTGATACCTATGCCAGCGAGCAGACCAAGCGTCAGGGACAAATTCTGACCGGCGCGACGAGCTTCGGCTTCGATGGTTCTGACCTGATGCCCGGCAAGATCGGTGCTGGCGCCTTCTGGACCGGCATGGTCGATTTCGTCGGCGGCAAGTCTGCGCAGCAGGTGGGCGACGATATTCAAAAGGCCTGGGACGGACTGAAATAAACAGATGCTCCGCCCGGCAGTGGGAAGTCATTGCCGGGCCGTTCTTTGCAGGTGCCTGCATGGCGGCCATTGCGCCGCTTCGGGCACAGACGGAATAACGGGGAGGGAACATGATTACCCAGATCGTTTCGGCGCTCGGCGTGATGATCGTCGGCGTCTTCGCCTGCGCCGCCTATTACTGGCTTTCGGACAAGGCGCTGCAATTCATCTTCCCGCTGAAGGACGGAGACGTCATTCACGCCTCCCGCAACCTGAACCGGCGGGCAGCCGTTCGGCCTTGGCTCTTCGTCGGTCCGGCGCTGCTGCTGCTCACCGTCTATCTCGTTTATCCCGTCATCGCGACCTTCATCCTGTCTTTCCATGACAGAACCGGCGATAATTTCGTTGGTCTCGCGAACTATCGCTGGGCGTTTTTCGATGCCGGTTTCCGCCAGTCGATTTTCAACAACATCCTCTGGCTTGCCGTCGTGCCCGCCGCCTGCACATTCTTCGGCCTCGTCATCGCGGTCATGACCGACCGCATCTGGTGGGGCAATATCGCCAAATCCATTGTCTTCATGCCGATGGCCATTTCCTTCGTCGGCGCATCGGTCATCTGGAAGTTCATCTACGAATATCGTGGCGAGGGGCAGGTTCAGATCGGCCTTCTGAACGCCATCGTCGAGTTCTTCGGCGGCAACCCGGAAGTGTGGATTTCCATGCCCTTCTGGAACAATTTCTTTTTGATGGTCATCCTCATTTGGATTCAGACCGGCTTTGCCATGGTCATCCTATCAGCGGCCCTGCGCGGCATTCCAGAGGAAACCGTAGAGGCCGCTGTCATCGATGGTGCCAATGGCTGGCAAATCTTCTGGAAAATCCTCGTGCCGCAGATCTGGGGCACCATCGCTGTGGTCTGGACGACCATCACCATTCTCGTTCTCAAGGTCTTCGATATCGTGCTGACCATGACCAACGGGCAATGGAACACTATGGTTCTCGCCAACCTCATGTTCGACTGGATGTTCCGTGGTGGTGGCGATAGCGGACGCAGCGCCGTCATTGCACTCGTCATCATGGCAGCGGTCACGCCGATCATGATCTGGAACATCCGCCAGGCCAACAGCGAAATGGAGGGCCGCTGATATGAGCATCGCAACCCGCATTCGCCGCGTCGGCCTGCCACGCCTCATCGTTCATATCAGTGTTCTCTTTGTCGTGCTGCTCTGGCTTTTGCCGACGCTCGGCATTCTCGTCAGCTCGCTGCGTGACAAGGACCAGCTCGTGGTTTCCGGCTGGTGGACGGCCTTTTCCAGTTCCAGCCAGACGCAGGCATCACGCTTGGCCGACCCCGCAACGCAAAAACAGGAAGGCGATCGTTTCGTCATCGCTGGCAACGTCTTCGAGAATGGTGCCGGTGGCAAGATTTCGGCCTTCGGAGTGCGCGTGCAGGAACCGGCTGCTTTCGAGGCTGGCACAACGGCTGATCTGGGCGATGGCGAAAGCCTCGTCATCAACGAAGACGGCACCTATCAATATAGCAAGAATGCGAGCTTCGAAGGCTCGCGTGCCAAGCGCGTCTATCTGGCCGTTGCCACGCCGCCGATTTTCACGCTCGATAACTATCGCACCGTGCTGACATCCGAAGGCATCGGCCAATCCTTCGTCAACTCGCTGACGGTCGCCATTCCCGCGACGGTGATCCCGATCCTCATCGCAGCCTTTGCGGCTTACGCGCTCTCGTGGATGAAGTTTACCGGTCGCTCGTTGATGATTGCCATGGTCGTCGGCCTCATCGTGGTGCCGTTACAGATGTCGCTCATCCCGCTGTTGCAGCTCTACAACTGGATCGGCAATGTGTTTGGCGTGCCATCCAAGACATATGCAGGCATCTGGTTGGCGCACACTGCATTCGGTCTGCCGCTCGCCATCTATCTGCTGCGCAACTACATTGCCGGTCTTCCCAAAGAGATCATCGAAAGCGCGCGGGTCGATGGTGCCAGCGATTTCGAAATCTTCGTCAAGATCATTCTGCCGCTGTCGTTCCCGGCACTCGCATCCTTCTCGATCTTCCAGTTCCTGTGGACATGGAACGACCTTCTGGTCGCCATGGTTTTCCTCGGCACGCAGAAGGACGAGCTGGTGCTGACGGGTGCCCTGAACGCGCTGCTCGGTTCGCGCGGCGGCAACTGGGAAATCCTCACCGCATCGGCCTTCGTCACCATTATCGTGCCGCTCTGCGTTTTCTTTGCCCTCCAACGTTACCTTGTGCGCGGGCTGCTGACGGGCTCGGTCAAGGGAGGCTGATACATCCATGAATGCCCATACCACACAGGATACTGCAATGACGTCTTCTGCTCTCGTGCGCGATAAGGATTGGTGGCGCGGTGCCGTGATCTACCAGATCTATCCGCGCTCCTATCAGGATTCCAACGGCGATGGCATCGGCGATCTCAAGGGTATCACCTCGCGCCTGGAACACATCGCCAAGCTGGGTGCGGACGCGATCTGGATTTCGCCCTTCTTCACCTCGCCGATGAAAGACTTCGGCTACGACGTCTCCAACTACGTCGATGTCGATCCCATGTTCGGCACGCTGGCGGATTTCGATGGCCTGATTGCCGAAGCGCATCGCCTCGGCATTCGGGTCATGATCGACCTCGTGCTGTCGCACACGTCGGATCAGCATCCATGGTTCGTCCAAAGCCGCTCCAGCCGCCAGAACCCCAAGGCGGACTGGTATGTGTGGAGCGATGGCAAGCCGGATGGCACGCCACCCAACAATTGGCTGTCCATCTTCGGCGGTTCCGGCTGGCAGTGGGACCCGACCCGCATGCAATATTACATGCACAACTTCCTCACCTCGCAGCCGGACCTCAACCTGCATAACGAGGAAGTGCAGCAGGAACTGTTGAACATCACCCGCTTCTGGCTGGAGCGCGGCGTCGATGGCTTCCGTCTAGATACCATCAACTTTTACTTCCACGACAAGGAACTGCGCAACAACCCGGCGCTTGCCCCGGAGCGCCGGAATGCCTCCACAGCACCTGCCGTGAACCCCTATAATTTCCAGGAGCACATCTACGACAAGAACCGCCCAGAGAATATCGCCTTCCTCAAGCGCTTCCGTGCCGTGCTGGATGAGTTCCCGGATATCGCCGCTGTAGGTGAAGTGGGCGACAGCCAGCGCGGTCTCGAGATTGTAGGCGAATACACGTCCGGCGATGACAAGATGCAGATGTGCTACGCCTTCGAATTCCTGGCCCCGGATGCGCTGACCCCGCAGCGCGTGGCCGATGTACAGGCGGAATTCGCGCAAGCTGCGCCCGAGGGATGGGCCTGCTGGGCCTTTTCCAACCACGATGTCGTGCGCCATATCAGCCGTTGGGGCGATGTGGTGGAGGACAAGGATGCCTTCGCCAAGGTTCTGGCGGCACTGCTGATGACGCAGCGCGGCTCTGTCTGCATCTATGAAGGCGAAGAGCTTGGCCTGACTGAGGCCGATATCGCTTTTGAAGATTTGCAGGACCCCTACGGCATTCAGTTCTGGCCGGAATTCAAGGGTCGCGATGGTTGCCGCACGCCGATGGTCTGGGATGCGGGCCATGCGCTGGCAGGCTTCTCGACCGCCGAAAAGGGCTGGCTTCCCATTCCGCCGGAACACAAGCAGCGTGCTGTCAGTGCCCAACAAGGCGACGAGACATCGGTGCTGGAGCATTACCGCCGCTTCCTGACGTTCCGCAAACTGCATCCAGCCTTTGCAAAGGGCAAGATCGAGTTCCAGCCGGTGGTCGGTACTGTCTCGAGCTATACCCGCACGCTGGGCAACGAGACGGTGCTGTGCCTCTTCAACCTGTCGGCTGAACCCTCTGTGGCGACGCTGCCGGATGGTGACTGGCAGGTTCTGGATGGTCACGGCTTTACCGCAGAGCAGAGCGGCAACGATGTTACATTACCGGCATGGGGCGCTTTCTTCGCCCGCCACGCCTGAAGATTGAGGGAGGACACCGCATGACTGGCGTTATTCTGAAGGATATCCGCAAATCCTACGGGCAGGTCAAAGTCCTGCACGGTATCGATCTCGACATCAAACAGGGCGAATTCATCGTCTTCGTCGGCCCGTCCGGCTGCGGCAAGTCCACACTGCTGCGCATGATTGCCGGGCTGGAAGAGATCACCGGCGGCGAGATGTATATCGATGGCCAGCTGGTCAACGAAATCCCGCCTTCGCGGCGCGGCATTGCCATGGTGTTCCAGTCCTATGCGCTCTACCCGCACATGACGGTCTACGACAACATGGCCTTCGGCATGAAGATCGCCAAGGAAAACAAGCAGGAGATCGACCGCCGCGTGCGCGCCGCTGCCGATATTCTGCAATTGACGCAATATCTGGAGCGCCTGCCGAAGGCGCTCTCCGGCGGTCAGCGCCAGCGTGTTGCCATCGGTCGTGCCATCTGCCGCAACCCGAAGGTGTTCCTGTTCGACGAGCCGCTGTCCAACCTCGATGCCGCCCTGCGTGTCGCAACGCGCATCGAGATCGCCAAGCTGTCTGAGCAGATGGCAGATACCACCATGATCTACGTAACCCACGATCAGGTCGAGGCCATGACGTTGGCGGACCGCATCGTCGTGCTGAACGGTGGTCGTGTGGAACAGGTCGGTGCACCGCTCGACCTTTACGAAAACCCCGCCAATCTGTTCGTGGCGAAGTTTATAGGCTCTCCGGCCATGAACATCATCTCCGGCAAGGTGAAGACCACAGGTGCGCAGACGGCGCTGGAGCTTGCCGATGGCAAGTCGCTCATCGTCCCGATTGCGACGGCTGCGGGCGAAGAAAGCAAGGCCGCAGCCTTTGGCGTGAGGCCCGAAGACCTGTCCATTTCGACGGGTGACGATTATCTGTTCGAGGGCAAGGTTTCCATCGTGGAGGCGCTGGGCGAAGTGACGCTTTTGTACCTCGAGGCACCTGCCGGGCAGGAGCCGATCATCGTCAAGATACCGGGCATCGCGCAGGCCAAAAAAGGTCAGACTTTGCGCTTCTCCGCACCCGCTGAAAAGCTGCATCTCTTTGATGCGAACGGGCAGACATATCGCCGCTAAAAACGCTTGCGGAACGGCTTGTTAACCATAAAGATGAGCCGTTCCAAATTGCTATTATCCATAACATTTGTACAAAATTGAATTTTATCAGCAGGTTAAGCCGCGTGACGTTGCGTAGGCGGTGATGAAGTTGAATTATCCACAGCAAGATTTCGCATGTGTTTCATATCGAAACGGCGACAGGAATTCTTAAGGAGTTCTGGCTAGTCTTTATCCGTGAAAAATAACAAAAAGGATGACGGCAGTGAACGCCCGGGCGGACATCGGTAAACCCACCTATCTCAGCAAGGAAGAATCTTTCATGTACGACCGGGAAGGTCGTTTCAAAATGGAAGATACGATGAATGCCGCGCGCATCGAATATACCGAAAAGGCCGTGATGAACATGGCGTCGCGCCGCTGTGACGTCATCAAGATTTCGTATTCGGAAGCGATCCTTGCGCTGATGACGCAATACAATCTGCCGAAGCAATTCTATCTGGATATTCCAGACGCCCGCATCACCAAGATTGGTTGCGTGTTGTTGAAGGTCAATCCCAACAACACGATCCACGTTCGCTTCCTGCACCTTCTGAGCAAGAAGGACATGGACCGCATTTTCGTGTTCAGCACACACCCCGCGCACCGCGACCGCAAGCTCGATATCCGGGCCTGGTAGTCCTTAAGCTCAGCCGTGAAGCCTGGGCGTGCTGATTTTGAACCACGCCTTGGCAATCTTGCCATCCACGATCTCATAGATGCAGATGACGTCCAACTCCCCGGGACCGTTCGCGAAGGTGCGTGTGACGGTTTCATGGTCAACCACGGTGTTGCCCATCACGATGCGATGCAGCAGCTTGCCGTGCAGGTTTGGCTCTTTGAACCGCTCGACGTGTCTCTCGCGAATCTCTCCGGCAGTGCTGGCGACCAGTTGATCGGGGAAAACATAATACTCGCAATCATCAGCCCACCACGGCATGAACGCGTCGCGGGCATTATAGGCTTCCAGCTACATCTGCACCGGGTGGGCTGCGTCGTCTGGCCCCATGCTGTCGCTCAATGGGAAAACACGCTCGCGCCGTGATCTGCGGCACCGACGCTGCGTCGGAAGGGAGCGAAGAGTTCGCGGCCCATGCCCCATTCGTTGCCGGAAAGATCTGCCGTGGCAGGTTCGCGCTTGGACAGCTCGGCAGCCGAAACCAGAATTTCCAGCGTGCCGGAAATGGCGTCAAGACGGACGATATCGCCATCGCGGATGAGCGAGATCGGGCCGCAATCGACCGCTTCAGGCGTGACGTGGATGGCGGCTGGGACCTTGCCGGATGCGCCGGACATACGACCATCGGTGACCAGTGCGACATTAAAACCACGATCCTGCAACACACCAAGCGGTGGCGTAAGCTGGTGCAATTCGGGCATGCCATTGGCCTTCGGACCCTGGAAGCGGACCACGGCCACGAAATCGCGGTTCAGCTTGCCTTCCTTGAAGGCGGCCTGGAGGCTGTCCTGATCGTGGAAGATGATGGCCGGGGCCTCGATGATATGGCGCTCTGGCTTGACCGCAGAAATCTTGATGACGGCCTTGCCAAGATTGCCGCTCAGCATCTTCACGCCGCCGGTTGGCTGGAACGGCGTTTCGATGCCAGCGAGAACCTTCGGGTCATGGCTGACTTCCGGCGCGGCCGTGCGGGCTATCGCACCGTCTTCATCCAGTGTCGGCTCGATGGTGTAGGCTTCAAGCCCATGGCCGAACACGGTGCGCACGTCATCATGCACGAGACCCTGCTTCAGAAGCTGCTTGATGAGGAAGCCCATGCCACCTGCGGCGTGGAAATGGTTCACATCCGCCATGCCGTTCGGATAGACGCGGGCCAGAAGCGGCACGACGTCCGACAGATCGGAGATGTCCTGCCATGTCAGCACGATGCCTGCCGCGCGCGCCATGGCGATAAGGTGCATCGTGTGATTGGTGGAGCCACCCGTAGCGTGCAGACCAACGACGCCGTTGACGACGGAGCGCTCGTCGATCATCTCGCCCGCTGGCGTAAACTCGTTGCCCTGCGCGGTGATCGCCAGCGCCCGCTTGGTCGCCTCCCGCGTCATCGCATCGCGCAATGGCGTGTTGGGGTTGATGAAGGAGGAACCGGGCATATGGAAGCCCATGATTTCCATCAGCATCTGGTTGGAATTGGCGGTGCCATAGAACGTGCAGGTGCCAGGGCCGTGGTAGGATTTGGATTCGGCTTCCAGCAGTTCGGCGCGCCCAACCTTGCCTTCGGCATAGAGCTGGCGAATGCGGGACTTTTCGTCATTGGGCAGGCCCGACGTCATCGGCCCTGCGGGAATGAAGATCGAGGGCAGATGGCCGAAGGACAGCGCCGCGATCACCAGACCCGGTACGATCTTGTCGCAGACGCCGAGGAACAGGGCTGCATCGAACATATTATGCGACAGGCCGATGCCAGCCGCCATGGCAATTGCATCGCGCGAGAACAGCGAGAGCTCCATGCCCGGCTGCCCTTGCGTCACGCCATCACACATGGCGGGAACCGCACCCGCCACCTGCGCAATGCCGCCCGCTTCCTTGGCGGCTTCCCGGATCATGTTCGGGTAAACCTCAAACGGCTGATGCGCCGAGAGCATGTCGTTATAGGACGTGATGATGCCGAGATTTCCGACCCGGTCGCCGGCAAGGATGTCCTTGTCGGCGGGGGAACAGACCGCAAAACCGTGCGCCAGATTGGCGCAGGACAGAACGGAGCGATGCACACCCTTGGTTACCTGAAGCCGAAGCCTTTCGAGATAAATCTCGCGATAAGGTTTCGAGCGCTCGACGATACGGGCCGTGATAGCCTGAATACGCGGGTCGGCAGCCATGGGCGTTCATCCTGTCCTTCTGTAGATCATCGGCCAGACGCTTGGGACGTTGGCCGGTGATCCTGTTGCTGTTTAAAGCCTGGGCCTTAGGGCGCCCAGTAGATATTCACCGGCGATTCCGCGCGGTTGAGGACGGCCCGGATTGGCATCTCTTCCTCGTCCAGATCGGATTTCGCCTGATCGAGCGTCTCTTTCTTGGCCACACCTTCGATGTGCAGCACCAGAAAACGGGCGTCGTGGAGGGCGGAAAGATTGAAGGTCAAACGATCTTCGCCCGCAGTCTCCGCCGTCATCGGCAACACGGCGCGCTCTTCATCGAGATCGAGAGCTTCTTCGAGATTGTCGCCGCCGGGGAAGAACGAAGCGGTATGACCGTCCGTGCCCATGCCCAGAATGACGACATCGAAGGGATCGCAGATCGCTTCCGTCTTGACGGTTGCCAGCGTTGCGGCATCTTCTGTGGTGGCGAAGAACTGGTAGAGCGGCACGAAATACGCGTAGGTCGCGGCGTTCTGCAACAGATTGTCGGCCACCAGCTTGTGGTTGGAACGATCACTTTCCGGCGGCACGAAACGCTCGTCTACCAGCGTTACGCTGACGTTCTTCCAGTCCAGTTGATGTTTCGAAAGCTCCTGAAAGAAGCGCTTCGGTGTCGAGCCGCCAGAGACGGCGATGCTTGCCGTGCCGCGCTCGGAAACCGCGTCTTCAAGACGCTTGGCGACGTCCTTTGCCAGCGTTTGCGCCAGTTCCTGGCCGTTTGCGAAGATATGCTCCTGCCCAATCATCTGCATATCCCCCTTAATCGGCTTCGTGCCATGTGCGGCCATCGCGTTCGATCAGTGCGATCGAACCGCTCGGGCCCCATGTACCGGATGTATAACCCTGAACGCCCTGGCCCACGGCTTCCCAGCTTTTCAGAATAGGGTCGACCCACTTCCACGCAGCCTCGACCTCGTCGCGGCGCATGAACAGGGCCTGGTTGGAGCGGATGGTGTCCATCAACAGACGCTCATAGGCATCGGGGCTGCGCACATTGAAGGCCTGGGCAAAGCTCATATCCAGCGAAACCTGACGCAGGCGCATGCCGCCTGGACCCGGGTCCTTGATGAGCAGCGATTGCTTGACGCCTTCGTCCGGCTGCAGGCGAATGACCAGCTTGTTGGCCTCGACCTTGCCAGCGGCATCATCGAAGATCGAATGCGGGATCTGCTTGAAGGTGACGACGATCTCGGACACGCGGGTCGCAAGACGCTTGCCGGTGCGGATGTAGAACGGCACGCCAGCCCAGCGCCAGTTGGCGATTTCAGCCTTGATGGCAACAAAGGTCTCGGTGTTGGAAACGCCGCCTTCGAGTTCTTCCAGATAGCCTTTGACCGGGCCTCCGGCAGACGCGCCAGCGCGGTACTGGCCGCGCACCGTCAGCTTCTCGACATTGGATTCATCGATCAGCTTCAGCGAACGCAGAACCTTGACCTTCTCGTCACGCACCGCTTCCGCGTCCATGGAAGAGGGGGGTTCCATGGCAACCAGGCACAGCAATTGCAGAATATGGTTCTGCACCATGTCGCGCAGCGCACCGGCCTTATCGTAATATCCGGCGCGGCCTTCCAGACCGACGGATTCGGCAACGGTGATCTGCACGTGGTCGATATGGGCGGAGTTCCACAGCGGCTCGTAAAGCGCATTGGCAAAGCGCAGCACCATCAGGTTCTGCACGGTTTCCTTGCCGAGGTAGTGGTCGATACGGAAGATCTGCTCTTCCTTGAAGACATTGCCCAGCGTGTCGTTGAGTTCCAGCGCAGAGGCCAGATCGCGGCCAATCGGCTTTTCCACGACGATACGGGTGGATTTGGTGATGAGCTTGTGGTCGCGGATTTTGAAGGCGATGTCGCCGAAAATGCCGGGAGCAACGGCCAGATAAAAGGCACGAATGCGATCCTTGCCTTCGTCCAGAAGCTTCTTGAGCTTGTCCCAGCCGCCATCAGACTTTGCATCAACAGGAATGTAAAAGAGGCGGGCGCAGAACTTTGCGACCTGTTCATCGTCATATTCGCCCTTCTTGAGATGCTCTTTCAGAGCATCCTGAGCGAATTTGCGATATTCCTCATGGGTCATGACCGAACGGGAGGCGCCAATGATGCGTGTCGGTTCAGACAGCTGGTTTTCCACCTGGCGGTGGTAAAGGGCTGGCAGAAGCTTGCGCTCGGCCAGATCGCCAGTGCCGCCGAAGACGACGCAATCGAAGGGCTCTACTGGAATGATTTGACTGCTCATACCGATTCTCTCGATCTTTCCATGTTGAGGGCATCCATAATCTAATCGATTTAAAAATGCCAGACGTGTTGTAAGAATTTATGAATTTTGCGTGCAAGCCGTTGTTTCTGTTCACTATGAGGATGTCTCACGAACATCTGCTCCAAACGCTCAATTAAAACCTGTCGCGCAATGCGTACCATGAAAGCGCCAGAAACAGCAGGGGTGCGCGCAATGTCGTACCGCCCGGAAAAGACGGCACATCCAGAGAAGCGAACTGATCCAGTGCCTTGTCCTTGGCAACGACCATATCCGCATAAAGCTTGCCGCAATAGTTCGCCAGCATCACGCCATGGCCGGAATAACCGCCAATGGACATGACACCCGGCATCACTTCTCGCACGAAGGGCTGGCGCGTCAGCGTAATGCCCACCGATCCACCCCAGGCATGGGTCATCTCGATGGCATTCAGGGCGGGATATATCTCCGCGATCTGCTTGCGGATATGTTTGGAAATGTCACGCGGTGAATCCGCCGTATAGGCCTCGCGCCCGCCAAACAGCAGCCGGTTGTCCGGCGTCTTGCGGAAATAGCGCACCACAAAACGGCTGTCGGCAACCGCTTCCTTCCCCGGAATGATATCAGGAAAATCATCCAGTGGCACAGTCGCGCCGATGAAGGAGCGGATGGGCATGACATGCGCTGCCGTGACCGGCTCCAGATTGCCGATATGCGCATTGGTGGCAATCAGCACGCGGTTGGCGGTGATGGTGCCGGATGGCGTTTCGATCAGCGTCTTGCCGCCCGACTGCGCAATGGATTTGGCAGGTGTCATTTCAAAGATTTGCGCGCCAGCCGCTTTCGCCGCCTTCGCCAGCCCAATGACGAGTTTCAGCGGATGAATATGGCCGGTGCCGGTGTCGCGAACGCCGAAGTGATAATGGTCGGAGCCCAGCCGCTGCGCCGTTTCAGCCTTCTCCATGAAGGAAACATGGCTGTAGCCATAACGAGTGCGCATCGCCTCGACGCTTTTACGATAGTCCCTCTCGTAGGACGCCTTGTGCAGAACGTTCAACTGGCCCGGCAGAAACTCCATGTCGATGGCGTGCTCGCGGGCGAAGTCCAGCACATAGTGCTTGGCGCTCTCGGCGATGTCGAACAGCGCCTTGGAGCGCTCGAAGCCGATGTCTTTCTCCAGATCATCCGGCCATGCCCGCTGGCCAGTGCCGAATTGCCCCCCATTGCGACCGGACGCCCCGTCGCCAAACCTGTAACCTTCGACCAGCGCGACCGAAACGCCCGCCTTGGCAAGATTATAGGCCGCCTGCAAACCGGTGAAGCCACCGCCGATGACGGCCACGTCCACCGTGCGCGAACCATCCATCGCCGCATATTCGGGCCGCTCGCTCAGACTGTCCTGATACCAGGACATGCCGGGCGCTATCGGGCTTTGCCATGTCATGGGTATGCCCTCACACGTTCAAAAGCAGGAATTCCCGCTCCCACGGGCTGATCACCTGCATGAAGGTCTCGAACTCGCCACGCTTCAAGCCGGCGTAGAGGCCGACGAATTCGTGCCCAAAGACACGCTCCAGCTGCGGTTCGCCTTCCAGCAGCGCCACGGCTTCCAGCAGGCCGCGCGGCAGCTCGATGGAACCTTCATTCGCCGTCTCGTAGGTCGGCTCGGTCGGTTCGATATTGTTCATAATGCCAAGCCAGCCGCAGGCGAGAGATGCCGCGATGGCGAGATAAGGGTTGGCGTCAGAACTTGGCAGGCGGTTTTCCACACGCCGTGCCGAAGGGCCAGAGATCGGCACGCGGAAGGCCGTCGTGCGGTTGTCATAACCCCAGGCATTGTTGACCGGGCATGCCATATCCGGCGTCAGGCGACGGTAGGAATTCACGTAAGGTGCCAGCATCACCAAGGCATTCGGCACATAGCGCTGCATACCGCCGACAAAGGAGAAGAATTCCTTGGAGGGGCTGCCATCCTTGTTGGAAAACACGTTATCGCCAGTCTCGATATCCACCACCGACTGGTGAATATGCATGGCCGAACCCGGCATGCCCTGCATGGGCTTTGCCATGAAGGTTGCATAGATGCCGTGTTTCAGTGCCGCCTCGCGGATGGTGCGCTTGAACAGGAACACCTGATCGGCCAGCTCGATCGGGTCGCCATGGCGAAGGTTGATTTCCAGCTGCGCCGGACCCTCTTCGTGGATCAGCGTGTCGATCTCCAGACCCTGCTTTTCCGAGAAGTGATAGATGTCGTCGATCAGCTCGTCGAATTCGTTGATGCCGGCAATCGAATAGCTCTGCCCACCAACGATGGACCGACCTGAGCGGCCCTTTGGCGGATGTAGCGGATAATCCGGGTCGTCATTCATGGCGACGAGATAGAATTCTATCTCAGGGGCAACGACCGGCTTCCAGCCCTTCTCCTTGTAGAGATCAAGCACGTTTCGCAGCACGTTGCGTGGCGTATAGGGAACGAACTTGCCTTCCTGATCCACGACATCGCAGATGACCTGCGCGGTAGGGTCGCTCTCCCACGGCACGACGCAAAGCGTGGAGAGATCGGGAACCAGCTTCAGGTCGCTATCGCGCGGCTCATAACGGAAGTTTGCCGTCTCATCCGGGTATTCGCCAGAAATCGTGTGGCGATAAAGTGCGGATGGCAGCGCCAGCGAAGTATCGCCGGTGAATTTGGAGGTCGGCATCATCTTGCCGCGGGGAACGCCTGCAAGGTCGGGGGTAATGCACTCGATGTCTTCGATGCCGCGGGCTTTCAGCCACTGCGCAGCTTCGCGCCATGTAGAGCAACCGCGTGTCGGAGAGACGTCAACTTGTATTTTCTTCGCCATGTTTGCCGGTTTTTTCGGATGGAGCATGGTTTTCTTGGGAGGCATAAATCACCGGCTTTGCGTTTCGATTGGCACTATCATAGTCAGACTTTGGCAATTGGCGAGGGGGGAAGCGCCATTGACAACAGACCTGACTTCGAAAAGAGGAAGTACACCGAAACTAGGGAAACTCCATGACGGAAAAATGTAACGTGCTGATTTTAGGCGTAGGCGCCGCTGGCATGATGTGCGCCATCCGTGCCGGTCAGCGCGGCCGTTCTGTCATTATCATCGATCACGCCAAGGCACCGGGCGAGAAAATCCGCATTTCCGGCGGTGGTCGCTGCAATTTCACCAATGTCCATGCGGCCCCGAAAAACTACCTCTCCAGCAATCCGCATTTCGCCAAATCGGCACTCGCGCGCTACACGCCACGTGATTTCATATCGCTTGTGGAGAAGCACCGCATCCCGTTTCACGAAAAGACGCTCGGGCAACTGTTCTGCGATGACAGTGCCAAGGATATCATCCGTATGCTGCTGGCCGAAATGCAGGCGGTGGGCGTGAAACTACGGCTGCAAACGGAGATTACTTCAGTGGAAGCCATTCCGACTGGCGGCTTTCGCGTCGCGACCTCATCCAGCATCATTGAGACCGACAGTCTGGTTCTTGCGACCGGTGGAAAATCCATTCCCAAAATGGGCGCAACCGGCTTTGCCTATCGCATTGCCGAGCAATTCGGCCTTGGCATCATCGAAACCCGCCCTGGCCTCGTGCCTTTGACCCTTGAGCCGACGCAGCTTGAAAAGCTCTCGGCTCTCTCCGGCATCGCCGTCCCAGCTGAAATTTCCCACGGCAAGACCTCGTTCAATGAGGCGCTGCTGTTCACCCACCGAGGGCTAAGCGGTCCATCTATCCTGCAAATCTCATCCTACTGGCGCGAGGGTGATGAGATCAGCCTGAAAATGGAGCCCGATCTGGACATTCTTGGCCATCTGAAAGCGGCAAAAAAGACCAATGGCCGCCAGTCTGCGCAGACCGTGCTGGGCGAAATCCTTCCGAAGCGACTGGCGCAGCATGTGGTGGAGCGGGCAGGGGTTACCGGCAACATTGGCGATATGTCCGACAAGACGTTGGGCGTTTTGACTGCCGCCGTACAGGAGTGGTCGATAAAACCCTCCGGCTCGGAAGGATATCGCACGGCGGAAGTCACGCTCGGCGGTGTTGATACCACCCATCTCGACTCCAAATCCATGCAGGCCAAACCCGTGCCGGGCCTCTATTTCATCGGCGAATGTGTGGATGTCACGGGCTGGCTCGGCGGCTATAATTTCCAATGGGCATGGGCATCCGGCCACGCTGCCGGGGAATCTGTGTAAAGCCTCGACATCTTAATGCCTTATTAAGAGACGCGGAGTCATGCTGATCGAATGCCAGCACAACGCAAGTTGATACATGATGTCCCGCTGGACGCCGGAACCCGGCATCGATCGGTTATGTTTCTCGTTCAGGAAGCCGCTCATGATGATGTCCAGAAAACCCGCCCGCGCCATCGCAATTGCTCGCGCCGCCAATGACACCACTGTCTACGCCTTCCGCCTGACCTTGATTTCGGCGGGTGCGATTGCTGCGTTTCTCGTGCTGTTGTTTTGATTTGCTGAAGACGCGCTGAGAGCCCTTTTCCGTCATGCTCGGGCTTGTCCCGAGTATCTGCAACGTCATAATTTTATTCGACGTGATTAGATCCTTGGGACAAGCCCAAGGATGACGTCGCAGATTGCTGCAACTTGTGATCCGGCAAATCCGGGCGGCAAAACCACTCGTCCTTAGATTATAATCGAACCGACGCCTTTCCCTGCGCCACGATGACCCGTCTCAGCGACTCGTCCCGGTTTTTGTTGCCGCTATCTTCGTCAAAGGTGACTTAGGATAGCGAGCGTCATATGGATTCATCAATTTAAGTTTTGCTGACGTCAAACTTGTAAATACTGCAATTTGGGCGCTTGTTGTGCGGGGAATTTCACGTCAAATCTGAGAGCGTTAGGCTGACTCAATTGGCTTTTTTAATTTCAAGGAAAGCGATATGAGTTCAATTCATTCCTATTGGCCCGGCATTATGCTCGCTTTCACAACATATGTTGTTTCGGCAGTTAGTCCGGGGCCTGCGATGCTAGCAACGATGGGAACTGCCATGGAGTCGGGTCGGAAAGCCGGTATCGCGATGGGGCTGGGTATTGCGGCTAGTGCGTTGGTGTGGGGAATTCTTGCGTTTCTCGGTCTGTCCACTTTGCTCGTCGCCTATGCCGGTATTCTCGACATCATCCGCATCCTTGGATGTTTCTATCTCTTGTACCTTGCTTGGAAGGCATTTGCTTCGGCGTTCTCAAAATACGATATCGACGTGAGCCTCACTGGCAAAAAGGAATACAACACGATCAACGTATTTTTACGTGGCTGTGCTCTCAATCTTGCCAATCCAAAAGCAGTGCTGACTTGGGTGGCGATCATCGCTCTTGCCATCGAACCGAATGCTCCTGCCTGGACAATACTTGCCGTCCTTTCAGGCACGATTTTATTTTCCGTCGTGTTCTACACGTTAATTGCTATTCTGTTTTCGACACCGAAAATGGTGTCTGTCTATAGTCGGCTGCGGCGTTGGATAGACGGTACATTGGGGCTGGTATTTGCTTTTTCTGCTTACAAATTGGCCAGAGACTAACTTCAAAAACCTTCTGCTGCATCAACCTCGCATCGCCCCACACAAAAGTGGACCGCCACCGTCGCGATATCAGGACGGTGGCGGATCGTATGGTGAAGCTTATCAAGGGGCATTCCGATCTCTTCGCCGGACGGCACAACCGCCCGGCTTGAGATTGTGGTTATGCCGCCGCCTTGCCCTGCGCGACGATGACGGGGATCAGCAGATCACCCCAGTTTCCGTCGCCGCCATGGTGGCGGGCGGAGCGGACGAGTTCTACCGAGACACCGGCCTCGACCGCATTCATGACCGCCTGGTTGAGGCGGTGCAGGTCGTTGGCCAGCATGCGGATGGCGTTTTGCTGATCCTGGCTCATGGATGAGGATTGCTCCTCGGTGCGTTCCTTAACTCTTGAAATCGAAGCCATTGGTTTTCCTCCGTTCAATGGGCTTGCTTACTTATTCCGCAGCGGGGCGGAACTGGTCGTGTTCGGTCGATTCCTTCATCGCCGTGGTGGATGAGGTGCCGCCGGATATGGCGAGCGAGACCGCATCGAAATAGCCGGTGCCGACTTCGCGCTGGTGCTTGGTGGCGGTGTAGCCGTTGATTTCGGCGGCGAATTCCGCTTCCTGAAGCTCCGAATAGGCTGCCATCTGCCGGTCCTTGTAGCCGCGTGCCAGTTCGAACATGCCGTAGTTGAGTTGGTGGAACCCGGCAAGGGTGATGAACTGGAACTTGTAACCCATGGCACCGAGTTCGCGCTGGAACTTGGCAATTGTCGCATCATCCAAGTGTTTCTTCCAGTTGAAGGATGGCGAGCAATTGTAAGCCAGCTTCTTGCCCGGATGTACCTTGTGCACGCCTTCCGCAAATCTCTTCGCCTGCTCCAGATCCGGCTTGGACGTTTCGCACCAGATCAGATCGCAATAGGGCGCATAGGCATTGGCGCGCGCAATGCAGGGTTCTAGACCGTTCTTGACCTGATAGAAGCCCTCGACGGTACGCCCGGCATCGTAATCCACGAAGGGACGGTCGCGCTCATCGATATCAGACGTCAGAAGCTTGGCGGCTTCGGCATCGGTGCGGGCGATGACCAGCGTCGGTGTGCCCATCACGTCGGCCGCCAGACGCGCCGCCGTCAGGTTGCGGATATGGGCCGCTGTCGGGATCAGAACCTTGCCGCCCAGATGTCCGCATTTCTTTTCCGATGCCAATTGGTCTTCATAGTGAACACCGGCAGCACCAGCCTCGATGAACGCCTTCATGATTTCAAACGCATTCAGCGGGCCACCGAAACCGGCCTCGGCATCGGCAACAATGGGCGCAAACCACGTATCGACGGATAGGCCCTTGCCCTCGGCAGTTTCGATCTGGTCGGCGCGCTGCAATGTCTTGTTGATGCGCTTTGCCAGTTCCGGCGCTGCATTGGCCGGGTAAAGCGACTGGTCCGGGTACATGGAAGATGCCGTGTTGGCGTCCGCCGCAACCTGCCAGCCCGAGAGATAGATCGCCTTCAGACCGGCGCGAACCATCTGCATGGCCTGATTGCCGGAAAGCGCGCCGAGCGCATTGATGTAGCTTTCCTCGTTGATCAGCTTCCACAATCGGTTCGCGCCCATTTCCGCCAGCGAATAACGGATATCGACAGAGCCGCGCAGCTTCTCCACATCCGCTGCCGTGTACGTGCGCTCGATACCATCGAAACGTCCATGTGGTGCGTTTGGAACCAGCTTGTAAAAATCAGTCATGTCTCTCTCCCTTGTCAGAACCGTAAATCTTTCCACACATCCTTACTCCGATATGATGTGTGCTCCGATGTGACTGAATTTACAGTTTCGAGGATTTTTACGCCAGATAAAAAGGAAAATCAGTGACTTGAAAGAGGTTATGCTGTATCGTCTTTGACATGCTGGAGTTGTAAAATTGTAAATTTTGTAAAAATCGTGCGCGACTAATCTTGTGTGGATTTTGTAAAGGGAGGAGGGTCTGGTGGAGGCCAAGATATTTGCGGGGCCGCGCGTTCGGCGTGTGCGCAACGGGTTGGGCTTGACGCAGACGGCCATGGCAGAGGCGCTGTCGATCTCGCCGTCCTATCTCAATCTCATCGAGCGCAACCAGCGCCCGCTGACCGTGCAACTGCTGTTGAAACTGAGCTCCGTTTATAAGGTGGATCTGGATGATTTGCAGGGCGAAAGCGGCGGCATTGCCAGCCAGTTGCGCGAAGTCTTTGCCGATCCACTGCTGGCGGGCGAGGTGCCATCGGGGCAGGAGCTAGTCGAGGTGGCGGAAGCTGCACCCAATGCGGCCAGCGGCATTACCAAGCTCTACCGCGCTTATAAGGAGCAAGCGCAGCGCCTCAGCGATCTCTCAGACCTTCTTGCGCGGGAAGGGCACCAGACAACACTGTCGGCCACTCGCCTACCAATCGATGAAGTCCGGGAAATCTTCGAGCGGCGCGCGGCGCATTTCGCGCAATTGGATGTGGCGGCAGAAGCTTTTCATACGGCGCTGTCTCCCGGTGATGATCTGGCCGCCGCGCTGAAAAGCTGGCTCCAGAAAAACCACGGCATCGTCGTGCGCTCCATGCCGGTTCACGCCATGCCCAACCTGCGCCGCCGTTATGACCGCCACTCCATGCGGCTGTTTCTGTCGGAGCGCCTGTCCCCGCAGGACCAGTTACGCGAAATGGCGATGGAGGCCTGTCTTCTGGCGCTGACGGACGAGATCGACACTGAGCTGCAAGCCCTGGCTCTCTCAGGCGAAGAGGCAAAGCGCATCGCCCGGTTCGAGCTTGCCCGTTACGCAGCCCACGCGCTGATGATGCCCTATGGCGCATATCTGGCCGCCGCGCAGCGTGCGCGATACGATATCGATATCCTGCGCGGGCGCTTCAATGTCTCCTTCGAGCAGGCGGCAAACCGCCTCGTCACGCTGGCGCGTCCGGGTGTTTCCGGCATTCCATTTTTCCTGATGGAAATCGACAGCGCCGGAAACCGCTTCCGCAGGGCGGGCGCACAGGGTTTCCCGCAGGCGCGGTTCGGTGGGCAGTGCGTGAAGCTCAATGTCCACGCCGCCTTTTCTCAACCGGGGCAGGTGCTGGCCGAACAGGTTGAGATGCCGGATGGCGGGGTCTATCTCACCATCGCCCGCTCGCTGGATGGCCCGCAGGCGGGGTTTGGAGAGCGCATTCGTCGCACGGCCATTATGGTCGCCTGCGATGCGGCGCTGGCGAAAGAGACGGTTTATGGTGATGTCGTTGGCATCAAGGCCGGTACCATCGCCATCGGCCCGTCCTGTCGGCTGTGTGAGCGGCAGGGTTGTCTGTCGCGGGCGGAGGCACCGCTAACACGTCCGCTGGGGCTGGATGAAATGGTGACGGGCCTCAGCGTTTTCGATTTTCAGTAGTGGCTTTCAACACAATTGTTTGAAATTGCCGCGCTGCACATTTCCCGCTTGCCGCCGCAACTTTTCCTTTCTAGTCTCTGGCAAAACAAGGGGATCACGCGCCTTCCCACGGCGCGTTCAAACAGGAGATATCATGAAACATCGTTCGCTTCGTTTCAGCCTCGCCGTTGCCGCAGCCGTTCTGGCCGCTGGCACCGCATTTGCGCAGGAAAAGGTCGTCCACGTCTACAACTGGTCCGACTATATCGATCCTGCCCTTCTGGAAGAATTCACCAAGGAAACCGGCATCAAGGTCGTTTACGACGTTTATGATGGCAACGAAGTGCTGGAAACCAAGCTGCTGGCCGGCAATTCCGGTTATGATGTGGTTGCGCCGACATCGCCGTTCCTGGCGCGTCAGATCAAGGCTGGGGTCTACCAGAAGCTGGACAAGTCCAAGCTTCCGAACCTCAAGAACATGTGGCCGGAAATCACCACGCGCCTGTCGCAGTATGATCCCGGCAATGAATATGCCGTCAACTACATGTGGGGCACCACCGGCATCGGCTACAACGTGGCCAAGATCAAGGCCGCACTCGGCGCTGACGTTAAGGTCGACAGCTGGGATATTCTGTTCAAGCCGGAAAACGCGGCCAAGCTGAAGTCCTGCGGCATCAACATTCTCGATGCATCCGACGAAACCTTCGCCATCGCCATGAACTACATCGGCAAGAACCCCGATAGCAAGGAAACCGTTGATCTGGAAGCCGGTGGCGATGTCTACAAGGCGATCCGCCCTTCGGTCAAAACCTTCAATTCCTCTGCCTATATCGATGAGCTTGCCAATGGCGACAGCTGCATCACCATCGGCTGGTCCGGCGACATTCTTCAGGCCAAGACCCGCGCTGAGGAAGCCAAGAACGGCGTGGAAGTGAACTACGTCATTCCCAAGGAAGGCACCTATATCTGGATGGATTCCTTCGCCATTCCGGCAGATGCCAAGAATGTCGATGCAGCGCACGCCTTCATCAACTTCATGATGAAGCCTGATGTTGCCGCCAAGGCTTCGGATTACGTCCAATATGCCAACGGAAACCTCGCATCCCAGCCGCTGATGGATGAGGCCGTGTCCAAGAACCCGGGCGTTTACCCGGATGCGGAGACGATGAAGAAGCTCTTCACCATCTCGCCTTATGGACCGAAAGAACAACGCGTTCTCAACCGCGTCTGGACCCAGATAAAAACCGGCAGCTGACCGGGTTTTCAAAAGGGGCGGGTGGAAACTCCTGCCCCTTTCTCGTTCAGCCTCTTCATACAGCAGATGGGACAGTTCATGGCGAAATCTCTTGGCCCGGTTAAACGCAAATTCTCTCCATGGACTGATCCGGCGGCGGCGCCGTTCATCCGGTTTGAGAATGTCACCAAGAGGTTTGGGGATTTCGTCGCTGTCGACAATCTGACGCTGGATATTTACGAGCGCGAATTCTTCTCGCTGCTCGGCCCTTCCGGCTGCGGCAAGACCACGCTGATGCGCATGCTGGCCGGTTTCGAGGAGCCGACGGAAGGTCGTATCCTCTTGCAGGGCAAGGACATCTCCGGCGTACCGCCCTATAAGCGGCCCACGAATATGATGTTCCAGTCCTACGCGCTGTTTCCGCATATGTCGGTGGAAAAGAACATCGCCTTCGGGCTGGAGCAGGATGGTCTGCCCAAGGCCGATATCAAGCTTCGCGTCGAGGAAATGCTGCGCATGGTCAAGCTCACCGAGTTTGCCAAACGCAAGCCAAGCCAGCTTTCCGGCGGTCAACGGCAACGCGTAGCGCTGGCCCGGTCGCTTGCCAAACGCCCCAAGGTGCTGTTGCTGGATGAGCCTCTCGGCGCGCTGGACAAGAAGCTGCGCGAGGAAACGCAATTCGAACTGATGGACCTTCAGCAAACGCTAGGCACCACCTTCCTTATCGTGACGCACGATCAGGAAGAGGCGATGACGGTCTCGGACCGCATTGCCGTGATGGACAAGGGGATTGTCGCGCAGGTGGCCACACCGGCTGAAATTTACGAAGCCCCCAACAGCCGCTATGTGGCGGATTTCATCGGCGACATCAATATCTTCGACGCCACGGTCACGTCCAAGACAGGCCCTGCCGTGCAGCTGGATTGCGATGGTCTTGATGTCACCGTGGAGCAGGACTGCGCCGCCGCAATCGGTGACAGGGTGGCCTTCGCCGTCCGCCCGGAAAAGGTCGGCATCTCGCTGGATGCACCGACGGAGACATCGCCGAACGTCGCGCATGGCGAGGTCTGGGATATCGGTTATCTCGGCGATTTCTCGGTGTTCATCGTCAAGCTGGATGATGGACGCGTCATTCGTGCCGCGCAGGCCAATGTTTCGCGTCTGGTCGACCGACCCATCACCTTCGGGGATATGGTCTGGCTCAACTGGAAAGCCGATTCCGGTCTGGTTCTCACACGCTGAGGGAGGGTTGAACATGGCGATTTCGTCTCCGGAAAACCGGCAAAGCCCCACCCGTTGGCTGGTGGTGGCCATACCCTATCTCTGGCTGCTGCTGTTCTTCGCAGCACCCTTCCTCATCATTCTGAAAATCTCCTTTTCAGACACCGCCATCGCCATGCCGCCTTATACGCCGGTCTTCGAAGGCTTTGCGAGGATCGGCGATTTCTTTTCGCAGCTGGATTTCGAGAACTATCTGTTTCTGACGGAAGACCCGCTTTACATCGAAGCCTATCTGTCGTCGCTGCGCATCGCCTTCATCTCGACCTTCCTTCTGCTGTTGATCGGCTATCCCATGGCGCTGGCCATGGCGCGTGCGCCGAGCACCATCCGCCCCACGCTGGTCATGCTGGTCATCCTGCCGTTCTGGACATCGTTCCTCATTCGCGTTTACGCGTGGATCGGCATTCTGAAACCGGAGGGCTTGTTGACGCTGCTGTTCCAGACCATCGGACTTCTCGGGCCGGACGAGCAGGTCAATATCTTCCGCACGGATACCGCCGTCTTCATCGGCATCGTCTATTCCTACCTGCCCTTCATGGTGCTGCCGCTTTACGCTGCGCTGGAAAAGCTGGATGCGACACTGTTGGAAGCAGCCAACGATCTCGGTTGCCCGCCCTGGAAAGCCTTCTGGAAAATCACCTTCCCGTTGTCGCTGCCTGGCGTCATCGCCGGATCGATGATCTGCTTCATTCCCATTACCGGCGAGTTCGTCATCCCCGATCTGCTGGGCGGGGCGGAAACGCTGATGATCGGCAAGACGTTGTGGACGGAATTCTTCGGCAATCGTGACTGGCCGTTGGCGTCCGCCGTTGCCGTGCTGTTGCTGCTGTTGCTTGTCGTGCCCATTGCCATCTTCCAGAACCAGCAGAAGAAGGTGGCATAGCGATGAAGCGCGGCAAGTTCGATACGACCATTCTCACCTTCTGTTTTGCCTTTCTCTACATCCCCATCATCATTCTGGTGGTCTATTCCTTCAATGCCTCCAAGCTGGTCACGGTATGGGGCGGCTTTTCGCTGCAATGGTACAGTTCCATGTGGTCCAACCAGGGCTTGATGGATGCAGCATGGATCACCGCGCGCGTCGCCGTTCTCAGCGCCACCATCGGCACCATTCTCGGCACGCTGGCGGCACTGTCGCTCACGCGGTTCTCCCGCTTTCCGGGCCGCATTCTGTTTTCCGGCATGATCTATGCGCCACTGGTCATGCCTGAGGTCATCACCGGGCTATCGCTGCTGCTGCTGTTTGTGGCCGTCGGCGTGGACCGCAGTTTCTGGACCGTGGTCATCGCGCATACGACTTTCACCATGTGCTACGTGGCCATCGTCGTGCAGTCACGCCTGCTGACCTTCGACCGCAGTCTGGAAGAAGCGGCACTCGATCTCGGTTGCCCACCAGTCAAAACCTTCTTCCGCATCACGCTACCGCTCATCCTGCCCGCCGTCGTCGCCGGTTGGATGCTGGCCTTTTCGCTGTCGCTGGACGATCTCGTGATCGCCAGCTTCACCACCGGGCCGGGCGCCACGACGTTGCCGATCAAGATCTACTCGCAGGTGCGTCTCGGTGTCACGCCTGAGATCAACGCCATCTGCACCATCCTGATCGCGCTCGTCACAGTCGGCGTCATCTGCGCTTCCATTGCGTCCAAGCGCGGCGAATTGCAGCGCATGCGCGATGAACATGCCGCGGCAAAAGGATGAACGGGGAGCCTACGCGTCGCGTCGCGAAATCCGGCAGATGGCCTTAGGATTTTGTTGTCCCTAAATGGTGTAGTCGCCCTTTAACTCTTTGTTAAATGGCCATGTTCCAAATGGTAGGCAACGTGGGTGCACTCAATGAGAGGGTGACCGGGCCGGTGGCTCAAAGACATGATGTTGTTTTATTCCGACTCTCGTTAATAAGCACAAACTCTCAAGGCAGCCTCGGCTGCCTTTTCTTTTCGACGGATGCGCCTGATGACAAGTCAGGACTGCTCCACGTCCTGAAGAATTTTTTCCAGCATAAGGCGTCCGTATTCGACATTGGCGTGATAGTCGCCCGGTTGTTTTGCAAAGACGTCGAGCATCGCGCCATCTGCATCGTAAACCGACGTAGGTGGATGGTGATAGGCGATGCCCATGTCTTTTAGTTGTGCCGTCGCGCGGTCGCGGAACCGATTGTAGATAAAAGCGATCTCGCCGTCAGCGAATTGGGTTTTCCCGGCCAGTCTCTGATAGCTTGATGGTACAGGGCAACAGGAAGCAACTGAGAACTCAATGTTCATGCCACGCAGTGTGCGGAAGAACGACATGGGTTCTTTCAGCGTGTGATCGATGATCGCGTCAAAGCCGCTCTTTGAGACGAACTGTCGGTCCTGAGACCAGATTGCGGCGGTGTGTGTCGTCCAGTGCTTTTGATCGAAACCAAAGCTTGGATAGAGCCCGAACATGAAGACGAAGCGTCGAGGATCGTTTCGGCAAATGACGGTCGGATGATCCGGGTTGATTTTCTCGAATATCGCCTTCGCAGGCGCCTGGGTAAACGCGACGGTATCGTTGTCGACGGAAAAGAAAGGCTCCAGAAAGTTATAGCCGTGCCCCATCTGGGCGATGCGCAATTGCCCGTGCCGGCTGTTGAAGGAGACATGCTTGACCGCTTCCGCCAGCGCGATGATGTGCGAATCTCCGACAATTTCAAGCATAGCCAAGCTCCTGCGCCTGCATCATTTCCTCGCAGACGATCTCATGGTCGCCAATATCGATTGGCCTGCTTGTCATCGTGGAGGGTGCGGACGTGCCGCCCCGGTGCTCTTTGAAAAAATGTGACATGACGTAATCGACACCTGCGGGCGTTACTGTGCGCAGGTTGGGATCGTAGAAAATACCGCGCCCGCTCGGCGCTGCGATGATCTCATAGGAGGGGAAGTAATCGACGAAATCGGCTTCATTCGAAAGATGGCCTGCAACCGCACGCAGCACGGACTTGGAATACAGCGATGCCGCGAGAACGTGATCATCGCTCTTGGTCGCAGTCAGCGGAACGGGGGAGACGGTCAGCACGAATTTTATATCGGTATTGACCTCACGCCACCGCGTGATGATGGCAACGAGGTCTTCGAAAATCTCGAAGTAGTTGAAGTTTTTGAATTCGTAATCGCTCTCGTCAAATCGGCCGGCCACTGTGCCGGGGCAAAGCGGAAAAACGGCGCCATCGCTTTTGGAAATCCAGGCTTCGGTCAGGCCCAGCGTGAAGACGAAGACTTCGGTCTTTGTAAAGAGCTCTCGTATCGCCGCGAAATGGGACTGGCGGGAGCGCTCCAGTTCGGCAATGCTTGAAAACGGCTCAGGCTCCAGGAGCGGACGAAATGGATCGACCACGCCTTCGCCCTTGCGCCACGCTTGCTCACCGGGCGTGAACCGGCCAAATGCCCGGTCAAACGTCTGGAGCAACTGCCGTGCGCTGTAAATGTTGCAATAGCGGGCGGAATAGACCCCATAATTGTAGCTCTTGGCCTGCGCTGGCGGAAAAAGAGGTGGCGCGGGTTCGAAGTCCGTGAAGGCAAAACCGTTCTTTTTCAGCGATGTGGCAACATGCTGCGCAAAGCAGCTGCCGGCTGTCGCAATTGCCGTCTGGGGGGAGATGTCGAATTTCTTCTTGTACAGATTTTCCAACTGCAACGCATGGGTCTCGGCCACCGCTTTGCGCCAGATCGCCCGGTCGGGGAGCGCACTATATGGGTGGGAGCCAAGCTCAGCGTTTGCGGAATCTGTTTTCGCGATACTCATGCGTATCCTTCATGCCTCTTCTCTATCCACGTCGGAAAGGAAGGGCTTGAGGAATGAGCAGCATTACTTTCCTCGGCAAACATATCCGCCAAGGCTTTCTTCAGGCTGGTGCAGATGGATGGATTACTGCCTGCCCGCCTCGCCTCTATAATCCAGCGATCGCGACACCAGCAGCACGGGTATCAAACCGGCAGCGATGATGATGAGGGCGGGGATGGAGGCGTCCTGAACCTTGGAGCGTGACGCGTCTTCGTAGACGAGGGTTGCCAGCGTGTTGAAGTTGAAGGGCCGCAGCATGATGGTGGCGGGCAGTTCTTTCAGGGATTCGATAAAAACCAGCAACGCCGCCGTGATGGCAGCAGGGCGGATGTTGGGTAAGAGAACGGTGATGAGGGTTTGCGCACGGGTGCGTCCCAGCGTCCTTGCCGCCATGTCGATGTGAGGCGAGAGCTTTTGGAACCCGGCATCGATTGTGCCTTCCGCCAGCGTCATGAAGCGGACGCTGTGTGCGTAGATGATCGCAAAGGCGGTGCCGGACAACAGAAGTCCGGTCGAGTAATTCAGGTGCAGTCGCAGAAATCCATCCATCGCATTGTCGAGCGCCGATAGCGGCAGCAGCACGCCGATGGCCAGCACGGTGCCCGGTATGCCGTAGCCAAGCGAGCCGATGCGGCTTGCCGACCGCGCCAGTGGCGAAGCATTGACCCGCTGCACATAGGCAAAGATAAAGCCGCAGATGAGAGTGATCAGCGCCGCAGACAGCGAAACTTCCAGACTGTGGGCGAGCGCCTTGAGCAGTTTGGGGTTCGACAGCGCACCAAGCCGTTTCAACGCATAACCGCCCAGAACCAGCACCGGGATTGCAAAGCCCGAGAAGATCGGCAGCAGACAAAACACCGTGGCAGCCCAACCCCTTGCGGCTGGCAGAGGCTTCAGGGCAAAGCGCTGCGTCATTGCCGTGGACTTGGCGGCTGAAAACCGCTGGCGGCTGCGTGCCCGCCTTTCGGTGATGATGAGCGCCGCTACGATGAGGATGAGGACCGAGGCGATCTGTGTCGCGCCTGCCAGATTGCCGCGGTTCAGCCATGTCTCGTAAATGGCAAAGGTCAGCGTACGCACACCGAGATATTCCACGGCCCCGATGTCATTCAGCGTTTCCATCATCACCAAGGCAAGGCCGATGATGATGGCGGGTCGTGCCATAGGCAACTGCACGGACAGGAATATGCGCAGCGGGCTCGCGCCGAGTGTTCTGGCGGCTTCCGTTGCATAGCGGCCCTGCAGGCCAAACGCCGCTCTGACCGAAAGATAAACATAAGGGTAAAGGACGGAGCTGAGTACCAGCACCGAGCCGCCGAGAGAACGGATATCGGGAAACCAGTAATCCCTGATGGAATGATAGCCGAACAGCGTGCGGAGGGCACTCTGCACCGGCCCGGTAAAATCCAGAAACTCGCCGAACGCATAGGCAGCAAGATAGGACGGAATGGCGAGCGGCAGCACCAGCGCGACCGAAAGGGCACGGCGAAGCGGAAACTGGAAAGTGCTGACCAGCCATGCGGTAATGATGCCGAAGACGGCGGCGGCAAAACCGGTCATGGCGAGCAGCATCAGCGTCTGGCCGCCCGCGCGAGGCAACACATTGACCAGCAGATGGCGCCAGCCATCGGTGCCGCCCGTGGCCGCAATGGAAAAGATTGCGATCAGCGGCATGGCTACCGCCACCGCAAGAACCAGCGTGCCGAGTGAAAGCCCCGAAGGTTTCAGGCTTCGGGCAACCGTGCGGGTAGGGGAAGCATGGGACAGCGGCAAGCTCTGATCCTTCCGGCACCGGCAGGCCGATGCGCAGATTAAAATGCGAGAGAGCGAATACCGCTCTCCCACATTGCTAATACCGCAAAGGGCTAGTTCGCAAGCACGCGCTGCGAAGGAAAGCTGATTTCCACCAGCGTTCCCTCATTGGGGGCCGATGTGATCGAGAAGTTGGCGCGGTTCGCATCCACCATCGCCTTGGTCAGCGGCAGGCCAAGGCCGGTGCCATCGCCCCGCACACGGCTGCTAGAGGCTGCAACCTGACGGAACGGTTTCATCGCCTGTTCCAACTCCGCCCGGGTCATGCCGATGCCGGTGTCGCGAATGCGCAGCACGACACTGCCGTTTGCCTCATAGGCCGTGGACACCACGATCTGTCCGCCTGAAGGTGTGAACTTGATGGCGTTCGACAGCACATTGAGCATGATCTGCTTGATGGAGCGCAGATCGGCAACGATCGGCGGCACGGACTGCGACAATGCAGTGCGGATGATGACGCGCTGATTGTTGGCCTGCGGCTGCACGATGGAAACGGCCTCGGCAATCGTGTCGTTCAAGGCAACGGCTTTGAAGTCCACATCCATCTGCCCCGCCTCGATCTTCGAGATGTCGAGAAGGTCGTTGACGATGTCGAGAACATGGCGGCCAGAGCGGACGATATCGTTGGAATATTCGACGTAGCGTGGATGACCGACCGGGCCGAACCGCTCCGTCGCCATCATGTCCGCAAAGCCGATGATCGCATTCAACGGCGTGCGGATTTCATGACTGACGCGGGCAAGGAAATCCGTCTTGTGGGCATTTGCGGTTTCTGCGGCGCGTTTGGCGTTGCGCAAATCTTCCTCGGTGCGCTTCCATTGGGTAATGTCGCGGATGACCGCGCAGTAGCCGTTGGAGGATTTCAACCGGCCGATGGTCATGAACAATGGCAGGAAACCGCCAGACGCTTCACGACCGATCACCTCGCGGCCATCGTTCAGAACGCTGGCAACGCCGTTGTTGGCAAGCCCGGAAAGGTAATCCAGCACGGCCCGCTGGCTTTCATGCGCAAACAGGGTCACGAACGGCTTGGCGGAAAGTTCGTCATGATCGTAATTGAACAGCGCGCTGGCCGAACGGTTGAGCGAGCGAATGGTACCGTCTTCACCCAGCAGCACAACGCCGTCCGTCGCTGTTTCCAGAATGGAATGCAGCTCCTCGACCTGGCCTTTCAGGTCGGTGACTTCGGCATCCGTTTCTCCAACAGGTGCTTCGCTATTGCTGTTGGCGGGCAGGGGATGCGCGGCTTGCTCATCCGTTGGGATCAGCGACAGCATCAACGCGCCCGCATCTTCCCAGCGAATGGATTGTAGCCGTGCCTTGACCGGGATCAGCTCGTTATCGGCACTGACGGCAACCATACCGCCTGAGCGTTCCGATACGGCGTCCAGTTCGTCCCGTTGCAACAGCGCATCGAGCCCGCCGACCTCGGCCAAGTCTTCGGCTGTCGCATAACCCGTCAAACGTAGAAACTCCGGGTTGGCGTGGATCAACCGGTCACCGCTGTGGATGAGAAGCGCGAGCGGCATCTGGTCTATCGTCTCTGCCGTCAAGGTCGCGGCGGGACGCAGCGGCGCGCGCTGCCCGGAAAGTGCGTCGGTCGCCTCTTCAGCATCCGCACCGCGGGCGGAGGCGAGTGGCACAACGAAGCTGACCGGCTCATCGCCCCGCGTGTAATCTGCAAAGTCGTCTTCTTCGGCCTGCGGCGCTGCGACTGTCGCTTCCGGGGTGGAAGCCTCATCCTGCGGCTGCACATCGGCCACGATTTCGGGCTCAGGGGTGATGATCTCCACCGCCTCTGTCGCAGCGATTTCCTGATGCTCGTCGCTACCATCTTCATCGCTGACCACAGGCTTCAATGTGCGGGCGATTTCCTGAAAGGCCGCACGCTCGCTGATGGTCAATTGCTCGCGGCTTTTGGCGCGCCGGTCTTCGAACTGCACCACCTTGTCGGAATAACGGCGGTTCGGCGTCTCGGTAATCCTGAGCGCAGGCACTTCATGGTCGGGCGGCTCGTAGCTGCGCGGCTCGTCTTCCGCTACGTTTTCATTCACCGCGTCAGGAATGGAAGTGGGTTGAACCTCGGCTTCTTCATCCTCCTGCGGCAGGGAAAAGAGCGTTTCCTCGTCAACAGGCGCTGGCTCGGCGGTCTCCGGCTGCACCTCTTCGGCAGACAGCGGTCCGGCAGCCAGAGACAGGCCAACCGCATTCGGGTCTTCCACCGCGTCGCCAATGCGCACGATGCCAAAGCCCCGGAAGCCGTCGAATTCGCGCGAGCGGGTATAGGTCGGCAGCGCGGCCAGATCGATAGGAACGGTCAGCGATGTGCCCTCGACCGGCCAGAAAATCGTCTTGCCGGACCATGTATCGCGCCGGTTCAAAAGCTCGGTGATCTTGCCATCAGGATCCAGATTGAACAGGGCAGCGAGATCGGAAAAGCTCATGCCCTCGACATTGGCAGCCTTCGGTCCGACAGCGTCGGAAAATTCACGCGAGATCGAGGTAAAACGCCCGGCCGCATCGATCTTCCAGACAAAGCGGGACGCGCGACGGTTTGGATCGAACACGAAGGGCGCGTCTTCGTCAGCCTGCGTCGTGTCAGGTTCCGCGTTTTCAACGGTGGCGACGGCGGGCTCTGCCAGCAGCGGCAATTCGGGCTCAGCCTCGACCATCTGCGCTTCTGGGTCTTCGTCAATGATCGGCATCGGTTCTGCTGGTTGTTCGATCTCGTCTTCGGCCAGAGCCTCGTTCGCAACCTCCGGCTCTGCCGCTTCCACGGCAACCGCGTCCGCAATCACCTCGGCATCATCATCAGCGTCCTGCGGCTCGGAGATATAATCTATATCCGCCACGACGTCCGGTACCTCGGCAATGGTCTGCGCTGTTTCATCGGCCATTTCGACGGGAGCGGTTGGCTCAGGTTCCTGCTGAGCCTGCGGTTCCGGCTGTACTTGTGGCTCCGGCTTCGTCTGCGTGAATTCGGCGGAAGGATCGAGTGTACCGATGACCGTCTCGACCACGAACAACAAATTGAGTTCCGGGTCCTGCGATAGCTGTCCGGCGGCGGCGGGCAAATAGCCTTTGCCTGCGGGCACAGGTCGCTTCACCAGCTTGCCCTGCTGGCCGGACGCCATGGAAACAAGGGTGCGCGTGGTGACAGGTGTGATGCCGAGCCCGGCAAACCCGGTGGATGCCGCCAGGATTTTGCTGTTTGCATCCAGCACGGCCATGTGAATGTCGGGGTCGTCGAAACCCTCTATCATCCGGCGCGCACGTTCCTGCAATGAAGGGATGGCAGCATCGATAGGGGCGGTGAACAGCAGGGCCTGCTCGCCCGCTTCCACCTCAATGATCTCGGCGGTTGCGATGACCGAAACGCTTCTGAAGCCAGAATGAATGCGGATCGTGAACTGACCGCTATCGCCGGTCTTCACAAGGCGTCCTGCCGTTGCGGAAAACTGGCGGAAGGTCACGTCCTGCTGTCGTGGTCCGCGCTCCAGAAAATCATAGATCATCGGCGTGCCGAACAGCGCAGCACCGCGACCGTTTGCCCAGAGCGCACTTTGCAGATCCATCGAAAACAGGGCCATGGCTTCGCCGCGACCGAAATGGTCGCGAACACGCTCATGAACTGCAATGTCTATAAATGGATATTGTACGGCGGGCATGGGTAACCTATTCTGGGCACGACCTGACCTCACGCAACCGCTAGACCTCATCATGAGGAACCACACAGCCTGCATCGGCTCGATGTTAACAGAATCTTAAATAACTTCACAGGCCCAATAGGTCCATCATCTCTCTCGGGAATTGCCAATTACAGTTAATTCGCTAGGCCCACGAAAAAGTTCTGCACATCACGTAGAATGTGTGTTGGCAGGCCACCTTTTGCAATCGCCAATCACGCAGCGAAGCGTTCAATCCAAGCCTTTTTGCAAGCGTTTGACCATGCGGCCCGAACGCGCTTGCTTTCCCAAGCTTTTTTCGCAAATATCACCGAAGGACTTGCAAAACGGAAAAACTCCCCGTATGTGAGCCTCCGTGACGCCGACGCGGCGTTTCTATGCGGTTGTAGCTCAGTTGGTTAGAGCGCAGGTTTGTGGCACCTGAGGTCGGAGGTTCAATTCCCCCCAACCGTACCATTTTTTCACAAAAAGCTTTTTGTTTAAAAGATGCCGATGTTTGAGCGGTCTGTCGCTTAACATGCGGCAATCTTTTGCGTTGCCTGATCCGCGTTCAACTCCCAGTACCAACGGGCGATTTCCTTTGCGATTTTTTCGCTGGATTCCACCTTGAAGTGAAGAACGTCGACCATCCCGTCAGCGCCAACCAGGCTATCGACGTCCATTAGATCGACGCAGTCGAATTTTTCTGCGATGGCCGCCCAAGCGTCACTGACACCCTTCAAACGCCTTTTGGTTATGCCATTAGTCTCCGAGTAGAACTCTTCGCCGTCCGGAGCTGCAGAGCAGACGACAAGCATTCGCTTGCCGTTCTCCTGAAGAAACTGCGCAAGCTTTTCCGCGCAAAACGGATAGAGCTTGGTTTCCAGCTCCGCTCGTTCTTCTTCCGGCCAAGGCATATCCATATAGTCGATACCGGTATGGTACACGAGAAAGTCCGGGAAATTCTGCACGCTGGGATCAAGACGGAGCATGAGCGGCAGAGCGAATACGCGCGGATAATTGTCGATCTCCGCAATATCCCTCAAGCCTGAAAAATGCGCGAAGGTGCCGGAATGGCAATGCGCCATGAACCGGATTTTTACCTTGGCGGGGTCGACCTCAATGTTTTTTTCCCTATCCAGAATCAGGGCTCGAATCGGGGCTGCGTTATAGTTTTCCTGCGTAATCCACGATGGAATGGTTGGCTCTATCGTCAAGGTAGGCGGAACTTTAAGATTTGGATAGTGTTCCATAACGTGCGCCAAAAACAGATTTTCCATGCCCATGTGCATGATGCGGCAAGAAAACGTCATGTGCAGCAAGGTGTTTTCTCGAACGTCGACTGCTATAAATCCGACAAGACCGTGATAGCCGAATTTGTCCCAAGCAAACAAGGCAAAGGACATGCGCAAGGACGACTCCGACAGGAATCTGGCCATGCTTCCAGGTTCGACGCGCGTCTTCAGGAAGTTCAACTGGTTCGTTCGATTGATGAGTTCTTCAATCCGATGTGCAAAGTCGACCACGTCGGATTCTCTGGCGATGGCGACACGAATGTCGCAGGATTTCAGAAACTCTTCCCTGCTTCCCCCATGCAGTTGGTCTTCACTGACGCGATTCTCCAGTGCCCGGTAATCCTCCAGTCGCGACTTGGTGACATGGCCATGCGCATCGAGCAGGGTCTGCAGGAACACGTCGCAATCTGCCGCCGTTGCATCAAGGACTTGAAGGTCGGGGAGAGCGGCGCAAGCCTCTGCCAGATTAACGGCGTTATCATCGATGAACAGGCAGTTTTTCGGTCGCAACTGCATGTCTGAAATCATGGATTTCAAGGCATCGCCCTTTGGGACAAAAGCAATCCGAGGAAAGACGAATTCATCCCATATGCCGAGTTCGATCAGTTTGGCCTTTGCGGTGTCGAAGTCATTTTTGGAACATATGGCGGAAATCAGTCCGCATTTGTTAAGGCGCTTGATGGTGTCGACCCGAAACGCTTTGAGTGCCAGGGCGCCGACATCATCCAGTGTCCCGTCCCACAGCGTATCGTCAAGATCCCAGATAATCGCTTTGATACTTTTTGCGCGATCAGCCAGATTCTCTCGTGATTGTTGAGCTTCAGCAGCCTTGAAGGGCCCCTGTGCCGCAAAGGCTCCTTGCAAAAAATACATCGCCGCTAGAAGGCCGGAAGATGTCAGTTCCAGACCAGCTTCTGGACGGAAGCAGATCGAAACAGGAATGCCGGTTTCTGACAAGGTATGGAACATTTTCAGAAAGTTCGCAGGTGGCGCGTGAGGATTGAGCCCCCCATGAACAAGAAAGACCGGCGGTAAGCTTTTGCAATCCATCGCGAAGTTTTCAAGATGCATGTTGAAGCTGATGATGGCCGCGAACTTGTCTTCGCTTTTTAGGGCTTCACACAGTATTTTGTCGGCGGCTGAGCCAAACCCGATGAGTGCCATGCGCTGTTTGGGAAGTCCGAATTGCTTTTCCAGAACTGCCAATCGTGCCGGAAGCTCTGGTGCGTGCGGGAGTGGCACAATCGCAAATGCTGTCGCTGGAAGATGTTCGCGCCATCGTTCGTAGGTTGACTGTGCATTGGCGTAGCCATCCGGGTCGTCATAGGTGAGAACTGCGAGGGTTGTCGCATTAGTCACTGACGCCGCAGGATATGACATTTCCAAAAGCATTTTGTACCTTCCATCGCGTCTAGAATTTGGTGGGCTACTTATGTTTGCACTCTTGGCAAACGTTTCTTGCCTAAACCTTGAGTTGGCGTCGCAACGGCGCGGAAGATCACGTTTATCCATGTTTGGAGGTGCAGATATTGTCGATGGTATTTACGCCGGGTCTATTTTCACCTGTGGGGCGGGATATTCTGCAATCGCAGCCAGCCGGAACTTACGACCTGACAGCACCGGAAAGCCGAGTGGCGTGGTCAATGTGTCTTGGCGAGACGATTCAGTTGTGAAGCGCATATTGTCGAAGACGGGAGTCGGGCGGCAATCGGCGCTGATAACCGGATTTTCTTCAAAAGAAGGGCTCTCTCGTCAAGCGGCGGATTAGCCCGATTCCGCTTCGCGTCCTACGACAGCAGAGGGCTGCAACGCCCCACCCAAAAATCGGTTGGCTAAAATGCCGGGCGCTGGTATGGTTGCGTCAACGTAACTTATGAACGCCAGCAGCATCGCTTTACGCTTTCGCGCGGCGGATATGGATAGAACAGTGACTGACCCCGGTAACGGCGCAAAGCCGTCGGAATCAGGGGCGTCGGCGGTGGAAAAGGGGAATGCGAAGCGTTCCCGTCGTGGCAAGAGCAGGCGCAGCGGTAAGCCCCGTGATGCGCAGGCTTTGCCGCAGCTACATCATGCCGATTCCCGCACGGATTCCCCAAACACTGGCAATGCGGAGCGTGACTCCGAACCGCGAAAGCGTAAGCGACGCAGGCGTGCGCGCGGACAGGGAGGCGGCCAAGAGGGTGGCCAGAGCGGTGCTCAGGCATCGCAGGAAACAGGCGCTACTAGCCCGGCCACCGAGACATCAGGTCAACAGCAACCATCGCAGGGCAAACGCAAGTCGCGTGGCGGAAAGCGTACGCAACGCGGACCGCAGGGCAGGCCGCTCATGCCCACCCATGCGCCCAAGACGTCTGCGCGTCAGAATGGTGCGGCGGCACCTGCGCATGCCCCCACACCAATAGATCAGCAGCACCGCGGCCATGGGCGGTCGCAGGTGCATTACCGTGACGGCAACGCTGATACCAATGCGGATATGTATGCCGCGCTCGATCTCGGCACCAACAATTGCCGTCTCCTGATTGCACAGCCTACCCGCCCCGGACAGTTCCGGGTGGTGGATGCGTTTTCGCGCATCGTGCGACTGGGCGAGGGGCTGGTGTCGACGGGACGGCTTTCCGACGATGCCATGGATCGCGCGGTCGAGGCGCTGAAGGTTTGCGCGGCCAAACTTGCCGGACGCTCCATTCGCCGCATGCGGCTGATTGCGACGGAGGCCTGCCGCCAGGCGGTCAACGGCGAAGAGTTTCTGTCGCGTGTCACGCGTGAGACGGGGCTCGTTCTTGAGATCATCAGCCGCGAGACGGAGGCCCGTCTGGCGGTTTCCGGCTGCTCGTCGCTCGTCGGTCGCGAGGCGCGCTCTGTCGTGCTGTTCGATATTGGCGGCGGCTCGTCGGAGATCGCGGTGATCAGCGTTGGTGAAAACAGGTCCAGTCGGCTTGCCAACCACATTACGCACTGGACGTCGCTGCCGGTGGGTGTCGTGACGTTGTCCGAGCGGCATGGCGGGCGCGATGTGACGCCGGATGTCTTCGCGGCCATGGTGGGTGAGGTCGAGGGCCTGCTGGACGGGTTCCATTGCCCACCGCTGGGCGCGCAGGCATCGCATGAGGACTTTCACCTGATCGGAACCTCTGGCACGGTGACGACGCTGGCTGGTGTTCATCTCGACTTGCCGCGCTATGATCGCAGAAAGGTCGATGGTCTTTGGCTATCGGACGACGAGGTCACCGCCATGCAGGACAAGTTGCTGGCTTGGGATTTCGAAGGCCGCGCCGCTAATGCCTGCATCGGGCCGGATCGTGCCGATCTGGTTCTGGCCGGTTGCGCCATCCTTGAGGCGATCCGCAAGCGTTGGCCATCCCGGCGCATGCGCGTGGCCGACAGGGGGCTTCGCGAGGGGCTTTTGACGGATATGATGGCAGACGATGGCGCGTGGCGCCGCAACAAGATTCGCCGTGCGCAAATGCAGGGCAAACCGGAACGAAAGAGTTGATATGAGCAAGGCGCCCACGAGTACCAACCGTACCGGACGCAAGATCGGGCAGAAGGTGAAGAAGGCAAAGCTGAAGCCTTCGTCCCGCCGCTGGATCGAGCGTCACATCAACGACCCCTATGTGCAGCGGGCAAAGCTGGAGGGCTACCGTGCCCGCGCGGCTTTCAAGTTGCTGGAAATCAACGACAAGCACCAGATTTTGAAGGATGCGCGCCGCATCATCGATCTGGGTGCTGCTCCCGGCAGCTGGTCGCAGATAGCGGCCAAGGTGACGGATTCGACCGAAGACGACATCCGCGTCGCCGCCATCGACTTCCTTGAGCTTGACCCCATTCCCGGCGTCAAAATTCTGCATCTCGACTTTCTCGACCCCAGCGCGCCAGATTTGCTGATCGAATCCGTCGGGGGCACGCCGGATCTCGTTCTGTCGGATATGGCAGCGCCGACCACCGGTCACCAGAAGACCGACCATATTCGCACGATGCATCTGTGCGAAGTGGCAGCGGATTTTGCCGTGCAGGTTTTGGCTGAAGGCGGTCACTTCCTGGCCAAGACCTTCCAGGGTGGTACGGAGAAAACGTTGCTTGACATGCTCAAGCAGAACTTCAAGCAGGTCATTCACATCAAGCCTGCTTCGTCACGCTCCGAGTCCGTCGAAATGTTCTTGCTGGCCAAGCACTTCAAGGGCCGCAAGCCAGCGCCGGTTGCTGCCGAAGACGCCGAATAGAACAGATAGAACGCCCTAGAGCAGTAGAGAATATTGGCATCATGCCGCGCCCACTGCGCGGCATGATCTATTCCGCTGGCGAGGCCTTGCCCCGGTGGCCAGAGACGGCGGCACCGGCGCTTCGGTCCATGGCGATCAGCGGCGCGATGGCGACAAGCGATACGACGGCCACGATCATGAAAGCCATATGGAAGTCTGCGAGTTGCAGATGCGACCCTGAGATATAGCTGCTGACTTCGAGGATGGTGGCGGCAAAGGCGACGCCGAGCGCGAGGCTGATCTGTTGCAGGACCGACGCCATGGATGTCGCCTGGCTCGCCTGTGAATCGTCGATATCCGAATAGCTGAGCGCGTTCGTTCCGGTGAAGAAAAACGAGCGCGCGAAACCTGCCGTGACCAGAAAGATCATGATCAGCGGGTAGGGGGTCTGCTGGGTAAAGAAGGAGTTGGCCAGCGTCGTGAAGGCTCCGACGATGCCCGCGCCGATCAAAATGGTCTTGAAACCGGTTGCTGCAAACACCCGCCGCGCCATGAACTTGGTGGTGATGGCACCGATGGCGCCCGCAAAGGTGATCATGCCCGACTGGAACGGGTTTAGCCCGAACCCGATCTGCAACATCAGCGGCATCAGGAACGGGATGGCACCGGTCGAAATGCGAAAGATCGTTCCGCTGACGGAAGCCGCGCGGAACGTTGCGTTGCGGAAAATACGGAAGTCGAGGATGGGCGACGGATGCCCCTTGGCGTGCCGGACATACAGGAAGCCGCAGATGAAACCGATCAACGTCGCCGCTATGCCGATCCATGGAGGCAGTGCGGGCAGGCTGACGACGGACACGCCGAAGACGACGCCCGATGCAGCGATGCCCGACAAGATGAAGCCCTTGGTATCCATTGGCGGTGGGCTGGTCGTCTCGATTTCCGGCAGGAAGATGGTCGCCAGCCAGATGCCGATGACGCCGATGGGCACGTTGATGAGGAAAATCCAGTGCCAGGAAAAATAGGTGGTGATGAAGCCGCCGATGGGCGGGCCGGTGAGGGGCCCGACGAGGCCAGGTATCGTCAACAGCGCCATGGCAGAGACCAGATCGCTACGCTTTGTGGTGCGCAACAGCACCAGCCTGCCGACCGGCGTCATCATGGCGCCGCCCATGCCCTGCAGGAAGCGCGACACGACGAACTCGACCACAGAGGAGGATATCGCACAGCAGATGGAGCCGACGACGAAGATGGCGATGGCGATGCGGAAGATTTTCTTGGCGCCGTATTTATCCGCCATCCAGCCGCTGATGGGAATGAAGATGGCCAGCGCCACCATGTAGGCGGTCAGTGCGAGCTTGAGCGTGATCGGCCCGACATGAAGGTCGGCAGCAATCGCTGGAAGCGACGTCGCGATGACGGTCGAGTCCATTTGCTCCATGAAGAGAGCGACGGCGAGGATCAGCGGAATGATGCGGTTCATGGATCGATTGCGGCTGGCCGCATCCTGAGACATTGATAAGCCCTACCTACGCCCATGTTTCGCCTTTGCCAACTAAACATTACGCAATATTCAGCTTTCCATCACGTCTGTGTGAGGCCGCTTTTTTCTACACATTCTCGGCACTTTACGGGTGATAGTGCGTTGAGCATCGCTAATAATATATTGGAGGGTTTCATGAGCAATTTTTTAAAGATGAACAGGCGTGGCCTCTTCGCCACCGCAGGGCTTGGCGCCCTTGCGGCACCCTTTCTGCTGCGCGGCACCGCATTTGCACAGGCAACCCAGCCACAAACTTCCATGAAGGTCGATCACGCCATGCCACCAGAAACAAACCGCTTCAAACTCGGAAACTTTGAAATTCTCGTCGTGAAGGACGGCGCGCGGCCTTCCGGCAAGCCCAACGAGACCTTCGGCACCAACCAGAGCGCCGATGCGGTAGGCGAACTGCTGGAAAAGAATTTCCTGCCCAAGGACCAGTTCGTCAACAGCTTCTCGCCTGCGCTGATCAACACCGGTTCCGACCTCGTGCTGTTCGATACGGGCTTTGGCGAAAGCGGTCGCGAGGCTGGCAACGGGCGTCTGCTGGAAGGTCTGGCTGCCGCCGGTTACAAGCCGGAAGACGTGACCGTGGTCGTACTCACACATATGCACGGCGACCATATTGGCGGGCTGATGGAAAAGGGCACTCCGGCGTTTCCGAAGGCCAGATACGTCATGGGCCAAGTCGAGTATGATTTCTGGACGGATGCCAAGCGGGTGGGCACACCTGCGGAAGGCGGCCAGAAGGGTGTACTGGCCAACGTCAAGCCGCTGGCGGAAAAGGCAACTTTCATCGGCGATGGCGCAACCGTCGTGCCTGGCATCACCAGCGTTGCGGCCTTCGGTCACTCGCCGGGCCACATGATCTTCCGTGTCGAGTCGGAAGGCAAGCAACTGGTGCTGACCGCCGATACGGCTAACCACTTCGTCCTTTCGCTTCAGCGCCCGGAATGGGAAGTGAAGTTCGACATGGACAAGGCAGCAGCCGCTGCCAGCCGCAAGAAGGTGTTCGACATGATCGCCACGGATCGCCTGCCGTTCCTGGGCTATCACATGCCATTCCCGGCGGTCGGTTACGCGGAAAAGCAGGATGTCGGTTACCGTTTCGTACCCAAATCCTATCAGTTCGACATCTGATATCTGCTGCAACGCAGCAACAGCGAGAACCCGGATTATGCGTCCGGGTTTTTTCTGTTCCCTTCCTGTCATGAACGTGTTACGAGCCCTCGCCAACTTCCAAGCAATCCTTTGCAAGGGCCGCCGGGGTGAACGTATCGTTCCGGAACGGCTATGCATTTTCAAAACAGGAATTTGGCCATGGCACGTATTATCCAAACCCCAACCGGTCTTGACGCCCTGACGTTCGACGATGTGCTGCTTCAGCCAGGGCACTCCGAAGTCATGCCCGGCCAGACGAATATCGCCACGCGCATCGCCCGCGATATCGATCTGAACCTGCCGATCCTCTCTTCCGCCATGGACACGGTGACAGAAGGTCGCCTCGCAATCGCCATGGCGCAGGCGGGTGGCATCGGCGTCATTCACCGCAACCTCACCCCCGTCGAGCAGGCCGAGGAAGTGCGTCAGGTCAAGAAGTTCGAAAGCGGCATGGTCGTCAACCCTGTCACCATCGGCCCCGATGCCACGCTTGCCGAAGCGCAGGCGCTGATGAAGACTTACAGCATTTCCGGTATTCCCGTCGTTGAAAATGGCGGTTCCGGTGGTCACAAATCGGGACGCCTCGTCGGCATCCTCACCAACCGTGACGTGCGTTTTGCCTCCGACCCTGCCCAGAAAATCTACGAGCTGATGACCCGCGAAAACCTCGTGACGGTCAAGGAAAGCAGCGTCGATCAGCAGGAAGCCCGCCGCCTTTTGCATAAGCACCGCATTGAAAAGCTGGTGGTTGTCGATGCGGCTGGCAATTGCGTTGGCCTTATCACTGTCAAGGATATCGAAAAGTCGCAGCTGAACCCCAACGCGACCAAGGACGCGCAGGGACGCCTTCGCGCGGCTGCCGCCATCAGCGTGGGTGCCGATGCCATCGAGCGCGCAGAACGCCTGATTGCAGCCGGTGTCGACCTTCTGGTGGTCGATACGGCCCATGGCCATTCGCAGCGCGTTCTCGATGCCGTAACGCAGGTCAAGAAGATGTCGAATTCGGTTCGCATCATCGCCGGTAACGTCGCAACAGCGGACGGCACGAAGGCACTGATCGATGCGGGCGCGGATGGCGTGAAGGTCGGTATCGGCCCAGGCTCGATCTGCACCACGCGCATCGTCGCAGGCGTTGGCGTTCCACAGCTTGCCGCCATCATGTCGGCGGTCGAGGCAGCACAGGCAGCGGATATTCCCGTTATCGCCGATGGCGGCATCAAGTTCTCGGGCGATCTGGCCAAGGCCATTGCCGCCGGTGCATCCGCCGTCATGATCGGCTCGTTGCTGGCAGGCACGGATGAAAGCCCGGGCGAAGTGTTCCTCTATCAGGGCCGCTCCTTCAAGGCCTATCGCGGTATGGGTTCTGTTGGCGCCATGGCGCGCGGTTCGGCAGACCGTTACTTCCAGGCGGAAGTGCGCGATACGCTGAAGCTGGTTCCTGAAGGCATCGAAGGCCAGGTTCCCTACAAGGGTCCGGTTGCAGGCGTTCTGCACCAACTGGCAGGCGGCCTGAAGGCAGCCATGGGTTATGTCGGCGGCAGCACGATCAAGGACTTCCAAGAGCGCGCCACCTTCGTGCGCATCTCCGGTGCAGGCCTGCGCGAAAGCCACGCCCATGACGTAACGATCACCCGCGAAAGCCCGAATTACCCCGGCGCTGTTTGATCTTTCGTCCAGATACGGAACATGCCAAAAGATACACGCTCTCCGAACAGACTGGTTCGGGGAGCGTTTTGCTGAAAGGAAGAGACGATGTCACCGACGACCGCGATGTTCTGGCCCATGATTGCCCACGCTTTCCTGGTTTTCGGTCTCTACGTGCTGCTTTTCCTGCGCCGTAAGAAATTCACCTTCACCAGCCGCGAAGCCATCCAGCGTTTTCGCGACGCGGGTGAGGAGTCCGAGCAGAGCAAGCTGGTCAACAAGAACCTCGCCAACCAGTTCGAAATGCCGATGTTGTTTCATGCGGTGTGCCTGCTGCTCTACATCACCGATGCCGACAATATCGCCACCATCATTCTGGCATGGATTTTCGTGGCGGGGCGTTATGCGCATTCCTACGTTCACGTCACCAGCAACCGCCTGCGTTACCGCGCGCCTGCCTTCGCCATCAGCCTCGCGTCGCTGATCCTGATGTGGGGCTGGATGATCGTCTGGTTGGCACTGGAGTAGGTCTCAGCGCGTGCTTTGGGATCGCGAAAAATTGTTTCGCCGATCCCAAAGCCCTGCATCCCTTTGCTTTCGTTTCAGCTAGTCTCGCCCATGGCCGTTCACATGGGAGAAGATGATGACCGATAAGCCGAAGATTACGCAGGCAATGATCGATGCCTATGACGAATACACCCATCTCAGCCTCGACCGCCGCAAATTCATGGAAAAGCTGTCACTGCTGGCAGGCTCCGGGGCTGCTGCCGCCGTTATCGCGCCGATGCTGGCCGCAAGCGGTGCCCAAGCGGCCATCGTGCCCGAAACAGATGAACGCCTGACGGCGGAAAATGTCACCTATCCCGGCGCAAAGGGTGAGATGAAAGGTTATCTCGTCACGCCTAAAAACGCTTCTGCGCCGCTCGGCTCCGTCATCGTCATCCACGAAAACCGCGGGCTCAACGCGCATATTCGCGATGTCGCACGCCGGATGGCTCTGGACGGTTTTATAGCGCTTGCGCCTGATTTCCTGTCGCCGCAGGGCGGCACGCCAGCCGACGAAGACAAGGCACGTGAAATGTTCAGTGGTCTGGATATGGCGGCCACCGTTGCCGACGCGGAGGCCACGCGCGTTTGGTTATCCAAGCGTGAAGGTGCCAATAGCAAGGTCGGCGCTGTTGGCTTCTGCTGGGGCGGCGGTCTCGTCAACCGCCTCGCCACCAAGTCGGAAAGCCTCAATGCCGGTGTCGCCTATTACGGCGCCCAGCCCCCGGCAGAAGACGTCCCCGCCATCAAGGCGCCCCTGCTTTTGCACTATGCCGGTCTGGACGAGCGCATCAATGCTGGGATCGACGCCTATCGCAAGGCGCTGGAAACCAATGGCAAGACGTTTGAAATCTTCGTCTACGACGGCGTCAACCACGCTTTCAACAATGATACGTCCAGTGCGCGGTATGACAAGAAGGCTGCGGACCTAGCGTGGGGCCGGACGGTGGATTTCTTTCGGAAGAATTTGGGGTGATCGGGTGAGGGGTGATCGGTGGTCGGGGATGGATGGGGCGGTGGGTGTGGTTCACCCCCCTCTGTCCTGCCGGACATCTCCCCCTCAAGGGGGGAGATAGACTCGTTGAGAGCTCTCGCCCATCTTGAAGGCTGCTGATGGAGCGGTGAGCATGCGTTTTGCCGATCTCCCCACCTGAGGGGGAGATGTCCGGCAGGACAGAGGGGGGTAGCCCCACCCACCGTCACCTATTGTCTAGCGACCAAACACCCATCACCACCCCGGCGCCAACTGTCCCGTCCTCACCCGCGCCAGTTTCGGAAACTGTTTGATATCCTCATCCAACTCATCCGGTGGTGATGCCAGCGAGATGTTGTCCAGGCAGGCGGTGATGTGGTCGGTGATGGCGTTGATGAGCGACGGCGACAGGCCGGGGCGCTTCATCAAACCGATCTGCACCGGCGGCAAGGGTGGGAAGCCGTCTGCCGATGTCAGCACCTTCATGCCGGTTCGAAGGGTCGATTCCGGCAGGACCGAAACCGCCATGCCCGCCAGAACGGCAGCGGCGATGACGGTGGACGACCAGCTCGTGAACAGAACCTGATAATCGCGTCCATCTGCATCGAGCGCAGAGGCGGCCAGTTGACGCCACTGGCAATCGCGCCGTCCCACCGCAAGCGGTACGGGCACATCGTCGCGCAGTGGATGGTTGGCGGAGGCCACCCAGCAGAGAGGCTCCGTGCGGACGATATCGGAGGCGCGGGCGCGGGGATTATGTGTCACCAGTGCGATATCGAGTTCGCCACGACCCATCTTTTCCGCAAGGCTGACCGATGGCTCGCAGACGATATAGAGCTCGACATTCGGATGGGTCTTGGCGAAACGACCGATGATCTCGGGCATGTAGCGGTCCGCATAATCATCCGGCGTGCCGATGCGCAGCGTGCCTTCCAGCCGGTTGTCATCGAAGGCGGCGACCGCTTCATTGTTGAGGCGGATGATGCGGCGGGCATAATGCATCAGCTTTTCGCCCTCTGCCGTCAGCCGGTTGCCGCGCCCGTCCTTGGCGAAAAGCTGCTTGCCCAGCCGCTCCTCCAGCCGTCGCATCTGCATGGAGACCGCAGACTGCGTCTTGAAGACCCGGTCTGCCGCTTTGGTAAAGCTTCCCGTGTCGACGATGGCGATGAAGGTATGCAACTGATCGATGTCGAGTGGTGCGGACATGGCGGGCCATCCATAAGAATGATTGATGCGTGACATTAGAAACATTCGTTGGACTGATCAATGGTCTTGCGACATTTTGACGCTCGGAACAGCAAATAACCAAATGGTCATCCGCCGATGACCGAACTGGCGGCTTTCATGCATGGGTGTGAAAGCGGTGCCTCATCGTGCCTGAATGAAGGGATAGTGTCATGCGCACGGCAGAACGGAAAATGGAACTGGGTTTTCTCGCACCACGGGCTACCTCCTTCGAGGCAGCGACGATGGGCGCGGTGAAAGGTTTCGTGACGTTTCTGCGCCGCATTGGCAATCGCGTGCAGGCCAATCGTCTTCTCGAGATGGATGACCATCAACTCGCGGATATTGGTCTGACGCGGGGTGAGCTCAAGAACGCGCTGGACACCGGCCTCATGGATGACCCCACGACTCAGCTTGCACGTTGCGCCAGAATGGCAGCGGCGCGCGCTTTGTAGTCGCCATCTGCCAATCAGTTTCCCCGCAGGGTGATTGCCAATTAGCCCTGCCTTTTGCCCGGTGTTCGGCCCCAAGCCGCACCGGGCTTTTTTACGTCTCGATGTTAGTACTGATATTCCTCGAACACCGGCAGCACCGAGCCATTCCAGCGACCGTTGTAGAGCGCCAGCAGATCTTCCGCCATCGTCGTCTTCTTGGCCAGAACCTCGTCCAGCGGGTTGAGGAAGACGCTCTCGTCCTGCCCGTCGTCGTTCAGGCGCTTGCGGTTCTGCAGGCCCGTGCGGGAGATGGACATCGTCTCACGGGCGATGTCGAGCAGGTCGTGGCCCGCCACTTTCGCCTTCAATCCCTGTGCAGGCACGGTATCGCGCATGGCGATGACGTCTTCCACGGTCCAGTTTGCGGTCAATTCATCGGCGGCGGTCAAGGCCGCATCGTCATAGAGCAGGCCGACCCAGAAGGCAGGCAGCGCACAGATGCGGCGCCATGGGCCGCCATCGGCACCGCGCATTTCCAGAAAGCGCTTTAGGCGCACATCGGGGAACAGCGTTGATAGATGGTTGGTCCAGTCACCCAGATTGGGCTGCCATTCGGCAATCTGGCCCTTCAACGCGCCAGCCATGAACTGGCGGAAGGTGATGTCGGTACAGTCGCGGTATTTGCCATCGCGAACGATGAAATACATCGGCGCGTCCAGGGCCCATTCGACATAATGGCGGAACCCGAAATCCGCATCGAAGGTGAAGGGCAGCACGCCGGAGCGGCGGTTGTCGGTGTCACGCCAGATATCGCCGCGCCAGGACAGGAGCCCGTTAGGCTTGCCCTCGGTGAAGGGGGAGGAGGCAAACAGCGCGGTGGCGAGCGATTGCAGCTTCATCGACACGCGCATCTTGCGGCGCATATCGTCTTCCGACGAAAAATCGAGGTTAACCTGAATGGTGCAAGTGCGGTACATCATATCCAGACCCTGCGTGCCGACCTTGGGCATGTAGCGGGTCATGATGGCGTAGCGGGATTTCGGCATCTGCGGGGTTTCATCGAGCGTCCACAGCGGGCTTCCGCCGATACCGAGGAAGCGGATCCCCATTGGCTCGGCAATCTCGCGCAGCATTGCCAGATGCCGGTTGGATTCCTTGCAGGTCTCGTGCAGCGTTCCCAGCGGCGCGCCTGAGAGCTCGAACTGGCCGCCGGGCTCGATGGAAATGGCACCCATGCCATTGGGCTCGCCAAGACCGATGATGTTGCCCTCATCGATGATCGGTTCCCAGCCGAGCTTGTCCTGCATGCCCTTGAGCAAAGCGGAAATGCTGGCATCGCCGAAATAGGGAACAGGCGTGTTGTCGCCCTTGAAGAAGGCGAACTTCTCGTGCTCCGTCCCGATGCGGAACTTCTCCACCGGTTTGCAACCCTCCGCCAGATAGTCTGTCAATTCCTGTGCGGAGGAAATGGGTGTCTGGTCGGTGGTATCGCGGGCCATGAAATTACCTTGTGGTCGATGGTGCCTTTGAGGCTTTGAATTCGCTGATAGGGCGCGGCAGGGCCGCGCGCAAATGAATTTCTTTCAAGCATGGTACAGCAGATTTATTTTGTGCCGTTGCCGTGTCCGATCAAGCTCTATTTCCAGTCGCCAAGCGTGGCCTGAATGACCGCGAGCGCCGCAACCGCTGCGGTATCCGCCCGCAGAATGCGTGGGCCCAGCGGAATGGGCGTGACCGAGGGATGGTTGCGCAGCATGCCCCGTTCCTCCTCGGAAAAACCGCCTTCCGGCCCAACCAGAAGGGCAATCTGCTTTTCAGTGATGCGACCTAGAATGGGCAGCGGGTTCTGGCCTTCGTCGCCTTCATCGCAATAGATGATGCGGCGGGTGGCAGACCATGTCTCCAGCAAGTCTCTCAGCTTGACCGGTTCTTCCACATCGGGAACGGCCAGAATGCCACATTGCTCGGCGGCCTCGGTCACATTGGCGCGTAGCTTGTCCAGATTGGTGATTTTTCCCTGCACATGCTGGGTCATCACAGGTTGCAGGACGCCTGCACCCATTTCCACAGCCTTTTGCACCAGATAATCCATGCGACCTGTTTTCAAGGGTGCAAAGAGGTAGTGAAGGTCAGGCTTCTGCGGCTGTGCCCGCGTTTGCTCACTCGGTGTCAGCAGAATTTTCTTGCGGGTGGGATAGGACAGCGTTGCCTTCCATTCGCCATCACGCCCGTTGAACAGCAATATGTCGGCACCATCGGTCATCCGCAGCACGTTGGCGAGATAGTTGAACTGATCGCTATCGGCCTCCACCGCGCCGTTCATCACAAGGACGTGGGTGACGAAAAGCCGCTGCATTCGAAAATTGGCGCGCATGTTTCTCTTCTATGTCAATCGTTACGCAAACAGCAGATACAGGATTCCATAAAGCCCTGCCGCCAATGTCGCGCTGGTGGGAACGGTAATAACCCATGCGGCAACGATCGTCATGAAGTGAGACCGTCGCACCAGATAACGGCGGCGCACTTCAGACGAGTTCTCATTGTCGTCATCCCCGCCGGTCTGGCGCGCATCGCCCTCGTCCTGTCGTGCGGCTTCCAGGCGGCTGCGGGAACGCTGGGTATACCATTCACGGAAAAAGCCGACCCCGAAGACGGCGCCGATGGCCGTGTGGGTGGTGCTGACGGGCAGGCCAAGGCGTGAAGCGACCAGCACGGTGAGTGCGGTGGACACCGACACGCAAAAGGCGCGCATGGGATTGAGCTTTGTGATCTGCTCACCCACCAGCCGGATGAGACGGGGGCCGAACAGCAGAATGCCGCAGGACAGGCCGAAGGCGCCGATCAGCATCACCCATTCCGGTGCGCGCGCGGTATCGCCGACAACCTGGCCCTGCATGGCGCGCACGATGGCGACCACGGGGCCGATGGCGTTGGACACGTCATTGGCACCATGCGCAAAGGACATCATCGCCGCCGCGAAAATCAGGGGCCATTGAAACAGCCTGCGCAGAGATTGGTTGCGATTTTCCAGCCCTTCGGACTGGCGGCGGATGAGCGGCACGCTGAGCCGCCAGCCGAGAAGCCCGACGGCAAGGCCCAAAAGGCTTGCCGTGCCCATGGAAACCGTCACCACATTGTGCAGGCCGACCCAGATGAGATAGGCGGTGAAAACCCCGCTCATGACGCCGATCAGGACCGGAACCCACAGCCGCGCCGCCGCGATCTTGTCGTCGCGGTAGATGATCTTTTCCTTGATGAAGGCGAGGAAGACGACCGCGAAGAAGGCACTGATGAAGGGCGTCGTCATCCATGCCAGTGCGATCTTCGACAGCGAAAACCAGTCGACCGCACCAAAACCATAGGCCGCCGTTCCCGCACCTGCAACACCGCCGACAATGGTGTGCGTGGTGGAGATGGGGGCTTTTACGAGGTTGGACAGGTTGACCAACAGGCCCGCCGTGATCAGCGCCGCCAGCATGGCCCAGGCGAAAATGGCCTTGTCTGGAATGGTATCGACGCTGATGATGCCGCGCGAGATGGTTTCCACCACATTGCCGCCGGTGATCAGTGCGCCTGAGACTTCGCATATGGCAGCGAGGACCAACGCCGCGGTCAGGGGAATAGCCTTTGCGCCGACAGCCGGGCCGACATTGTTGGCGACGTCCTTCGCCCCGATGTTGAGGGCCATATAAGCGCCGAGAATGGCAGCGGCTACCACGATCATGCCGCCCGGCTTGCCGACGACATAGGCGCTGGCGAAGATGGCGGTGACGATGAGGAAAAGCAGACCCGCAGCCGGTGCCGACAGGCGGTCGGTAATGTGAAACGTAGCTTCCTCCACGCGCGTGAGCTTATCCAGATCCTTGTCCAGCGTCGGCTTCATGCGGTTGGACGGAGGTTGCGCCATCAGGTCTGCTTTCAATCGCGGCTGTTACCGCGTTTGCAGGCGCAGGAGCGGTGTTTTGTGGGGATTACAGGTTTACGGCTTTTTGAACCGGCTGCTGTTGTGTTTGCGCCATTTGCTTGCCGAAAGAAAGGAAAAGTTCCTTCAGTTCAGGCTCGTTGACGCGCAACGATGCTTCCTGCGGGGTGACCCATTCCAGCCTGCGACTTTCCCGCTCGGGAAAATTCTTGACCAGATCGGTCACCTCGAGCAGATGCACCTGCACGCGGCACATGACCTTCACGCCGTTGCGCAGCTTTTTTTCGTAATCGAAAAATCCGAAATGATTTTTATCGACATCGCCGCGCACCCCAGCTTCCTCGAAAGCCTCCTGCGCTGCAACGGCGTGGGCTTTCTTGCCATTCATAGGCCAGCCCTTGGGAATGACCCAGCGTCCAGTGTCCCGGCTGGTCAGCAGCAGGACTTCCAGCTCGTTCGTCTTCTTTTTGCGACGATAGCAAAGCGCTGCATATTGCTGGCGCGGTGGGCGGCGCAGCATCAGGCAGACATCAGTTGCAAGTCGGGTGATAATGTTCAAAGTTCCGGGCGTCCTTGTTATGGATGTTTAATATACGATATACCTAATGTATAAGCCAGCCGCGATATGCTGCAGCTGGCACCAGTATTGAATGATTCGCTTAATTGTCCTGATGTCGCGGACCTAGGTCAATGCGTAGGCACTCGGCGCACACGCATTTTTGATGTTAAGCAGACATCACCTGTGAACGAAACAGATGGCTTTATAATGACAGCCAGTGCTTCAACCCGGAAATGATCCCATCGGCTTCTGCTTGGGTAGCACTATAGATGGTGTCCCGACCCTGCGCCAGAGCCTTCAGTTCAGGCAGCGCATTTGCAGGCGTAATGCCCCGCACGCCAGGGAGTTCGAACATGGCGCGGTCGTTGTCCGTATCGCCTGCCACGACCACTTCATCCAGACCGATGTCCAGGTGGTCGCAAAGCCATGTCAGCGCCGCACCCTTGTCGGCAGCGCTTGGCAGAATGTCGAGATCACGATTGCTTGAATAGACTATGCGGGCGTCGATACCATCGTTGCGAAGTAAGGTCTCGATGCCTTCAATGTCGTCCGACGAGGCATCGTGCAGGTACCAGCTCGATTTCATGCCATGCTGGTAACGTTCCGGCTGGATACTAATGCCGGGTATACCCGATACCAGCGCGGTGATTTTTGCCGTGTCGAAGGCCTTGCCGAGCGAGGCGCTATAGGCCTGTCGCAGTGAGGGCTGGTCACGGCAGGACAGCATGGTGCCTACGCCGCCGATGACGTAGTCGGGTGTCGGCAGCGGCACGGCGTCCATCAATTCGAACTGGTCATCCAGAAGGCGCCCACTGTTAAGCACCAGCAGGGGGCGGCTTTCCTCTGGCAGCGACTGCCAGAAGTCACGAAAACGGGCCGTCGCGGCGTCATCGCCGACGACGGTTCCATCCAGATCGGTGGAAAAGAGGCGAACCTGTTTCAATCGCCATCATTCCATGGTTCGGCCCAATCGGACTCTTCCAACACAGGCATCATCGGACGTCCTTCAACGACGGCCAGAAGCTGCTGGGCAATGCCGGTCCATGTGAACAGGCTGCGGGCCTTGTGGGCGCCCATGCGCGACAGGCGACCATAGAGCCGCTCATGCTTGAACGGCTTCATCATGGTGATGCCGAGATCTTCCTTGTCGAACGGATCGGCAAACAGTGCATGACGGCCATAGCTGACGGCTCGGAACAGGCCGCCGTGAATGGTGACGACAGTCGGCGTGCCGCTGGCCATCGCTTCGATAGCGGTCATGCCGAAGGGCTCGTATCGGCTGGAGAGCACGAAAAGGTCAGCCGCACGGTAGATATCCGGCAGGTCTTCATCGGCCACGTAACCAGAGAAGACGACCTTGTCCCCGAGCTTCAGGGCTTTCACCCGGTCCTTCAACTGGTTGAGGATCGTCGTTTCCTGCTCATCCATGTTCTCGCCACCGACGGCGAGATGCAGGCGCGCTTCCGGCTCGCGCTCGGCCAGAACCGAGAAGCCGTCGATCAAGAGATCGTAGCCTTTGTTGGTGGCCAGACGCCCCAACGCAAGCACCGTTTTGCCCTCGAAGCCGAAGCGCTGGCGCAGCATCTGGCGGGAGCCTTCCGACACGGGGAAGAAGCGGTTATCGTCATAACCCGGCGGGATCATGTGGATGTGCTTGCGCTTGAGGCCGTAGTCCTCGATCAGCACGTCCAGCTGCACTGGAGTCGTCGCGATGACCATGTCGCAGCTGCGGTAAATGATCAACTCGTGCTGAATGCGTTCCTTGAAGTTGAACTCCAGCTCGAACGTATCGGCCTTCTCAGGATAATCCGTTTCCATCTGGCGCTTTTTCCAGATGCCGATGGAGTGTGGCGTGTGCAGATGCGGCACTTTCAGCGCTTCGGACAGGCGTTGTCCGGCGACACCGGCATCCCAGTAGTGGCTGTTGATGAAGGAGTAGTTGAGATTGTTCTTCTTGATGAACCGCAAGGCGTTCTCGCACCATTCCATCAGATGGCGGTGGAGATATTCCTTAGGAATGAAATCCTTGCCGCCGCAGGGAATGCGCACGACGCGCACGCGGTCGTCCACCTCGTCAAACTCAGGCTGGTCCTCGAACTGGCGGGTATAGAGATCGACGGTATATCCGAGCTGGCCCAATTTCTTGGCAAGTTCGAGGACATAAACGACCTGTCCGCCGGTATCTGCTGCGCCGAGAGGCGGTTGTGCGGCTACGTAGCCATGTGTCGATATGAGTGCTATCCGGGGATAGCGTTCAGTTTCGCTCGTGGTAATCATAGCGTCCCATCGTAGTAAAAATTTCTAATTAACCTCATGACAATCTCCCTCTGCGGAAAAAGTTCCATCAAGAGGCGATAAAATTTTCAGTTTTTGATGTGATGGAACCTTTCGGAGTTATCCCGATAAGTCGCTGAATTTTGTTTTTCAAAGCATATTAGCGACCACTCGCGACGGACACGGCGATGGAGTGGCTTGCATCATAATGCGAAACACCCATAGACTTTGCCCTACGCATCGCAAGGGAGGAGGCCTGTGGCGCAACCATGTCCCAACCCATAGAGTTTCTGAAACCTCGCGCTTCCGTGCTTGAAAGCAGGGACCGGATCATCGCCGATCTTGCCGACCTTTTGCCGCCGGACTGTCTGGTCCACGAGCCGCGCGAACTGGTGCCGTTCGAGACGGATGCCTTCGTCTCCTATCGGCGTGTGCCGCTTGCCGTGGTCTTGCCAAAAACGACGGAGCAGGTTTCCGCCGTCATGAAATATTGTCACCGCTATGGAATTCCCGTCGTGCCGCGTGGGGCAGGGACGTCTCTGTCCGGTGGTGCGATACCGCAGGAAGATGCGGTGGTTATCGGCCTGTCGAAAATGTCCGCCATTCTCGACCTCGACTTCTTCAACCGCACCGCCACGGTGCAGGCGGGCGTCACCAATCTTTCGATTTCCGATGCGGCTGGCCCGGAAGGCTTTTTCTATGCGCCCGACCCCAGCTCTCAGCTTGCGTGCACCATCGGCGGCAACATCGGCATGAACTCCGGCGGGGCGCATTGCCTGAAATACGGCGTCACCACCAACAATCTGCTGGGCGTGAAGATGGTGCTGGTGGATGGCACGGTGCTGGAAGTGGGCGGCAAACATCTGGATGCGGCGGGTTACGATCTGCTCGGCCTGATCTGCGGTTCGGAAGGCCAGCTTGGGATCGTCACCGAAGCCACAGTCCGATTGATCGCCAAGCCGGAAGGTGCACGACCTGTGCTCTTCGGGTTCGAGACCTCCGATCAGGCAGGTTCCTGCGTGGCGGATATCATCGCGGCGGGCATCATTCCCGTTGCCATCGAGTTCATGGACAAGCCCGCCATCGAGATTTGCGAAGCCTTCGCCAAGGCGGGTTATCCGCTGGATGTCGGGGCGCTGCTGATCGTTGAAGTGGAAGGGTCCGAGGAAGAGATGGACGCCATGCTGGCCGACATCGTCGCCATTGCCCGCAGGCATGCGGTGAAAACGGTGCGCGAATGTCAATCCGCCACGGAAGCCGCCGCCATCTGGAAAGGCCGCAAATCCGCCTTCGGCGCGACGGGGCGCATTGCCGATTACATTTGCATGGATGGCACGGTGCCGCTCAGCCAGTTGTCTTATGTTCTAAAGAAGACCGGCGAAATCATCGATAGCCTCGGCCTTCGCGTCGCCAATGTCTTCCACGCAGGCGACGGCAACATGCACCCGCTCATTCTGTTTAATGCCAATGACCCGGAAGAAGCCGTGAAAGCAGAGGAGGCGGGCAATCAAATCCTGCGCCTGTGCGTCGATGCGGGCGGTTGCCTGACGGGGGAACACGGCGTCGGCATCGAAAAGCGCGACCTCATGCGACACCAATATTCCGATGCCGATCTTGCGCAGCAGATGGCGGTGCGCTCGGCCTTTGACGAGGGCTGGATTCTCAATCCATCCAAGGTCTTTCCTCTGGAAGGGCGGCCTGCGTCATGAAGGACATGCTTCTGCCCACGAATGAAACCGAAGCTGCCGGTATTGTCCGCGATCACGCGCAGGCCAGCCGGGCGCTCGCGATTTTCGGCGGCAACACGCGCGCGGGCTTCGGCAATCGTATCGAGGCCGAGGTTTCGCTTTCTTCACGCAACATCACCGGAATCGTCGCTTATAACCCCGCCGAAATGGTGATGACGGTAAGAGCCGGAACACGCGTGGCAGAGGTGGAGGCCTCCTTATCAGCGGCCAACCAGATGATGGCCTTCGAACCCATGAACCACCGCGCCATAATGGGAACGGCAGGTGAGCCAACCATCGGGGGCGTGTTCGCTGCCAATGTCTCCGGCCCGCGTCGCTTCGTGGCAGGTGCCGCGCGTGACAGCCTGCTGGGCATCCGCTTCATCAACGGCCAAGGTGAAGCCATCAAGGCGGGCGGTCGGGTGATGAAGAATGTCACCGGGCTCGATCTGGTGAAACTTCTGGCGGGCTCTTACGGCACGCTCGGCTTCCTCACCGAAGTGACGTTCCGCGTCCTGCCGGTGCCGCCTGCGCAAACCACGCTCGTCATATCCGGTCTTGAAGACGAGGCTGCAACCCATGCCATGGCCGCCGCTATGGCGACCAGCGTCGAGGTTTCCGGTGCTGCGCATCTGCCGGAAAGCGTCACATCGCGGTTTCTGGGTGGATCGCTGCCGGATGGCGCAGCAACCGTTCTGCGGCTCGAAGGTCTTGCCGCTTCGGTGAAAGCGCGGTCACAGAAATTGCAGACGATCCTTTCCGGGCTTGGTCCTTCCGTCCTTCTCGCTGAGGATGAGAGCAAGACACTGTGGCGGGAAATCCGCGACGTGACGCCCTACGCCGCCAATCTTGCAAAACCACTCTGGCGCGTCTCGGTCGCCCCATCCCAAGGGCACAAGCTGGTGGCGGCGCTGCGGCTGGAGGCGGGGATCGACGCGTTTTACGATTGGCAGGGCGGGTTGGTGTGGATGCAGATGGAGGCGCAGCCGGAAGCAGAGCTTTTGCGGTACTACGTCAAAGCGGTCGGTGGCGGTCATGCGACATTAATACGCTCGCAAGTGCGGGAAGGCATTACGGCGTTTGAGCCGCCTTCGCCGGTGGAGGCAGCACTTTCCAGTTGCATCAAGGCAAAGCTTGATCCGGCGGGGATATTCAATCCGGGGAGGATGGGGCGATAATGATTGTTGAATTCGTGGCTTACCCCCCTCTGTCCTGCCGGACATCTCCCCCACAAGGAGGGAGATCGACTTGCGGTGATCTCCTGCCCATCTTTGACGTCGAAGGTGAAGCGACGTTCGTGCGCCTAGCCGATCTCCCCACCTGTGGGGGAGATGTCCGGCAGGACAGAGGGGGGCGCATCCGCACCCAAGCCCAACGAGGTCCAGCCTGATGCAAACCTCCTTCACCCCCCAGCAACTCGCCGATCCCAACGTCGCGGAATCGGAAAAAATCCTGCGCAAATGCGTGCATTGCGGGTTCTGTACGGCCACCTGTCCCACCTATGTGACGTTGGGCAACGAGCTCGATAGCCCGCGTGGGCGCATCTATCTCATCAAGGATATGCTGGAAAACGACCGCCCGGCGGATAAGCAGGTGGTAACGCATATAGACCGGTGTTTGTCCTGTCTGGCCTGCACCACCACCTGTCCGTCCGGTGTCGACTATATGCATCTGGTCGATCACGCCCGCGTCCATATCGAAAAGACCTATCGCCGCCCGCTTGTGGATCGGATGATGCGCAGCCTGCTGGCCTTCGTGCTGCCGCACCCGTCGCGGTTTCGCCTGGCGCTGAAGCTTGCGCGCTTCGGCAGGCCGTTCGCTGGCCTGTTTCGTAAGACCGCGACGCTAAAGCCGCTTGCGGCGATGCTGGAACTCGCGCCTCAAACAATTCCTGCCGCTTCCGCCCTGTCAAACCCGGGCACCTATTCACCCCAGATCGAAAAACGCGGGCGGGTTGCCATTCTGGGCGGTTGCGCGCAGCCGGTGCTCGATCCCGTCATCAATGACGCGACCATTCGGCTTTTGACCCGGCTTGGTGTGGAGGTGGTGCTGCCGGAAGGCGAGGGCTGTTGCGGCGCGCTGGTGCACCACATGGGGCGAGAGGAACAGGCGCTGGCATCTGCAAGGCGCAATGTCGATGTCTGGATGCGCGAAATCGAGACCGGCGGTCTGGATGCGATCATCATCACCGCGTCCGGTTGCGGCACCACGATCAAGGATTACGGCCACATGCTACGGCTGGATGCGGCCTATGCGGAAAAGGCAGCGCGGGTCTCGGCGCTTGCAAAAGACATCACCGAATATCTTGCCAGCCTCGATCTCGCGCCGCTGGAGCGAAACGGTCTGACGGTCGCCTATCATTCCGCTTGCTCCATGCAGCACGGCCAGAAGATCACGGCAATTCCCAAGCTGTTGCTGAAAGCGGCAGGCTTTACCGTACGCGACCCGGCGGAAGGACATCTCTGTTGTGGCTCGGCGGGCACTTACAATATTCTTCAGCCGGAGATATCGGCGACATTGAAGGCCCGCAAGGTCAAAAATATCGAGGCGACGAAGGCCGACATCATTGCCACCGGTAACATTGGCTGCATGACGCAGATCGCCACCGGCACGGCCATGCCCATTCTGCACACGGTGCAACTGCTGGATTGGGCCTATAGTGGAGAAAAGCCTGCCGTGATCGAAGCGATCCATAAAAAACGGGCGGTTTGAGCCGCCCGTTTTTCAATGTCCGGTCTGCTGCTGTAAAGCGCGTCCGGCCCCCTTGACGTCCCCCGCCAAAGTCGATGGCCGGACCTTAACCTATCTTTTTCAGAGAGCAACTTTCTTTACGCCCGTTTTCTACTTTTGGGCGTAAGGAATGACTTCACCGTTGCTATCAGATCACAATCACGCGGGTGCCGACATTCACCCGCTCGTAGAGATCGGTCACATCTTCATTGCGCATGCGGATACAACCTGAGGAATTGTTGCTGCCAATGGTCCATGGCTGGTTGGTGCCGTGGATGCGGTACAGCGTGGAGCCGAGATACATGGCGCGCGCACCCATCGGGTTCTGCGGACCACCTTCCATATAGGCGGGCAGGTAGTGTCCCTTGGCGGCTTCGCGGGTGATCATCTCTTTCGGCGGCGTCCAATCCGGCCATTCGTTCTTGCGGGTAATCTTGTGCGTACCGGCCCATTCGAAACCCGGCTTGCCAACACCGACGCCGTAGCGACGCGCTTTGCCGTCTGCCATGACAAGATAAAGAAAGCGGTTCGGCGTATCGATGACGATGGTGCCGGGCGCTTCCTTGCCATCATATCGCACCATCTGCGGCAGAAACTGCGGGGCGATGCGCAGGCGCGGGTCCCCGGTTCTGGCGGCAGCAGCCTGCGGGCGCGGGTGGGCCACCGGACGCTGGAACAGCGAACGAGATGCTGGGCGCTGCGGATAAACGACGGGGCGAACCTGCCCGCCGCCAAGCTGCATGACCCATGGCGCGGTCAGGTCTGGGCTGACGACGACCGGCGGGCGCTCCCGGTAACGGTCATTGGCAAGGGCTGGCACGGAGATGGCGGAGAGAAAGCTCAGCGCCAGAACAACGGATTTCATCGACATCGGGTGGACTCTCTACATGACACCGGAAAATAATCATCACGTTCGCACCTAGGAGACAGCGAATGGTAAATGGCACATCATGAAAAGGCGCGATTTGGATGAAACCTTTTAATAAGGTTAGCGCGCGGTTTTGAAACAGAGTGAATCAATGGTAATCACCGCGTCACCAACCACAAAGGCATCTGCTCCATGACTGAAACCGGCCTTATGACGGGCGAAGATGGCAAGGTCCGCTGCTTCTGGCAGCAGGGCCTGGAGGACTATGCCAGATACCATGATGAGGAATGGGGCCGTCCCGTCGATGACGACAGACGCCTGTTCGAAAAGATTTGCCTTGAGGGCTTCCAGTCCGGCCTGTCCTGGCTGACGGTGCTGCGAAAGCGTGAAGCCTTTCGCGCCGCATTCTGCGGTTTCGATTTCGAAAAGGTCGCGGAATTCAACGAAGCGGATATCGAGCGTTGCGTCGCCGATAAGGGCATCATCCGCCATCGCGGCAAGATCGTCTCCACCATCAACAATGCCCGCCGCGCCATAGAGATGCGCGACGAATTCGGGTCGCTCGCCCGCTATTTCTGGCGCTTCGAGCCGCAGCCGGATGAGCGCCCGCCCGTGTTCGATTACGCCACCCTGCGCGCCAACCCCATCACGCCCGCCTCCACTCGCCTGTCGAAAGACCTGAAAAAGCGCGGCTGGAGCTTTGTCGGTCCAACGACCGTCTATGCTTTCATGCAGGCCATGGGTATGGTCAACGACCACATCGAAGGCTGCCACTGCCGCCCCCGCATCGATGCTCAACGGCTGGAGTTTTCACGCCCGTGACCCGATTTTTACACATTCTTCTGGCGTCTCTTCTCATCATCTCGGCGACGGCTCGCGCCCATGCGGAAGGCCGCAATGTCGATGGTATCTGGCTTGACGATGGCGAGGCGCTGAAACAGGCGGCGCTTCCCGCCTCCGGCCCGCTGGTACTCAACGGCTGGACGCGGCAGGGCAGGGGCGATGTCTACCGCGTCAAGGTCAAGACGGGCGAAACGCTGAAGGTAACGCTGACCAGTCGCAGCGAATTCGTCGTCATGGCGATCTTCGATTTCGCCAAGCCGGAGGACGACGCCATCTTCTTCAGCGATGCGGGCAAGAACACGGCGGTGCTGACACCCAAGGCCGACACGGAATGGCTGATCCGCCCCATCCTCGTTCTCAGCGCATCCCGCCGCGGGCTTGGGGCGAATTATACGATTACGGTTGAGAGGCAGCCGTAAGCTGTTCTCGTCCTTTCTCTAGTGACCTCTGGCTTTCAGCCACTCTTTCATCATGGCGATCTCGGCTTCCTGCGCCTTGATGACCTCTTCCGCCAGCTTGCGGATTTCGGGGTCTTTACCGTATTGCAATTGCACCTTCGCCATTTCAATCGCGCCCTGATGATGCGGGATCATGCCGCGCACGAAGTCCACGTCGGCATCGCCGGTATAGTCCATGGCCATATCGCCATGCATCTTGTTGCTAGCTTCCATGAAGGCTTTCGTCGAAGGGCTCTCTGCGGCTGCGGGCTTTGACATGTCGTGGCCAGCATGGTTGCCGCTGTCCTGCGCATAGGCGGGCATGATGAGCGAGACGACAATTGCGGCGGCGAGGGAAAGGGTCTTCATGGTGATCGTGGGTCCTTGTTCAATCCAGCGGAATATCAAGAAAATAGGACAATCATGTCAGTTCGCTGGCAACGACCGTGTGAATGATCTGATAATCGCGGCTTTCTTCACCAAACGGCACCACCGGCCAATCCCAGCCGCGTGCAATCTTCGGAACGCTCACGCCATGCAACAGGTCTTCCTGCTGATGTCGCGTGCCGTTTTTATCGATGACCTCAAAGGCGGTATCGGTGATGATGCAAGCTTTGCAGGGAAGACTCGACAGACCATCCAGATGCGCCTGAATGAACTGCGGCAAGGCATCCTGCGGCATCGCGGGATCAGGGTGCTTTTCCAGCCGGTTGCGAATACCGGTGCCGATTTGCGAGAGAAGATTGGCCGATACGACGAAGTCGAGATAGGGCACCAGCCGCAGAAAACCTAACGGCTCCAGCGGTTTGCCTGCCTTCAGATCGTCATAGCCGGAGAGATCGCGGTGGTTCAGAACCACGGTTCTGCTGTGGCGGGCATAAAGCTTGGCGCGAAGGCTGGCGAGATGCACCAGATCGACCAGAACAACGGTATCGAAGGCCGCAGCCAGTTGCTGCAACGGCACATCCCGCAACAGGCCGGAACCCAGCACGACAGCCGTGCGGCGCTGTTTCAGCTTGCCCGCAGCAGACAAAATGAAGCGCTTGCTGTTGTCCTCATGCTCGGCCCAGGCTTTTCCACACCGGTTGGCCCGCGCCCACAGATTGACGGAATAGCGGATATAGGGCCGAAATTCAGGCGGCGTCTTGCGGTATGTCGCGGCGTAGTTGATGGCTTCGAGGATCATGGTTCAGCGATAGACTTCTTGGGCAGGTGGCCGATTTCGATGACGAGTATGGACCGCTTTTGATCTTGAATGTCGCAAATGAAACGCAAGCCGCCTTCCCAATATCGCCAGTAGTTGCCAAGATTTACGCCGATTTTGCGCGGGTCGTCCAAGACCGCCACCTGCTCATGCAAAAACGAGCGGATGCGGTGGCGAAGACTTGGATCGATGTTTGCGACTTTCGTTCGGAAATCCGAGTGGTACTCAATTTTCCAAGTCACGCCACATCTCCTCCGCGCTGATGATCTTGGACTGACCGCGCTGTATCTGCCGCGTCGCCTCTTCAGCCAGATACAAATCCTCCATATCCTCGATATGCTTTTCGATGGCCTCTCGGATGTAATAGGTGGATGTGCGGCCTGTGCGTTCGGACAGCGCTTTCAGGCGCTCATAGGTGTCATCGGGCAGGCGAATGGCGGTCTGTTTGCTCATTGAGTTCTTCTCCCGGCAGTGGAGTGGGATGCGTGTATCCCAGCTAGCATCTTTTCCGTCGCCACGCCAGTAAAACTGCACCGCTGCGGCCTTGCCGCACAGGGCTTCGTCCTCTATGACACCGGCTTGATTTCAAGAGATAATTGGACCGGCCCCATGAGCGAAAAAGCAAAAAAGCCTCAGAAACTGAAAGCCCGCCTGCCGCGCGGCTTCGTGGACCGCTCGAGCGCCGATATCCATGCCACCAACGAGATGATCGAGAAAATCCGTGGCGTTTACGAACTCTACGGTTTCGACCCCATCGAGACGCCGCTGTTCGAATATACCGATGCGCTCGGCAAGTTCCTGCCCGATAGCGACCGCCCCAACGAAGGCGTGTTTTCGCTGACCGACGATGACGACCAGTGGATGAGCCTGCGCTACGACCTCACCGCCCCGCTTGCCCGCCATGTGGCTGAGAATTTCAACGAGATACAGCTACCCTTCCGTACCTACCGCGCCGGTTACGTCTTCCGCAACGAAAAGCCAGGCCCCGGCCGTTTCCGGCAGTTCATGCAGTTCGATGCTGATAGCGTCGGCGCGCCCGGCGTACAGGCCGATGCTGAAATGTGCATGATGATGGCGGATACGTTGGAAGCCTTGGGCATCAAGCGTGGTGACTATGTGATCCGCGTCAACAACCGCAAGGTTCTGGATGGCGTGATGGAAGCCATCGGGCTTGGTGGTGAGGAGAATGCAGGGCGGCGGCTGAACGTGCTGCGCGCCATCGACAAGTTTGATAAGTTCGGAATCGAAGGTGTGAAGCTTCTGCTTGGACCGGGTCGTAAAGACGAGTCGGGTGACTTCACAAAGGGTGTAGGGCTAGAACAAAAGCAAATTGATTCCGTAACAAATTTGTTTTTGAAAACAAACGAAAGCGGATCGATCAGGCAGGCCCAAGCTTCAGAAGAAGTCCGACAGTCGCTGAACTTGCCTTCGCAAGGCGTCCTTGGAGGAAGCAGGCAAAACGAGACATACCAGAGCGGTATGAATGAGCTGAGTGATCTTGAGAAGTTGGTGGGAGCTGCCGGTTACGGGCCGGATCGTATATTTATCGACAGGTCGGTTGTCCGCGGTCTCGAATATTACACCGGGATGGTCTACGAAGCCGAACTCACCTTCGACGTGACCAACGAAAAGGGCGAAAAGGTCGTCTTCGGCTCTGTCGGCGGCGGTGGTCGTTATGATGGTCTGGTGTCGCGCTTCATGGGTCAGCCGGTTCCGGCCACGGGCTTTTCCATCGGCGTTTCCCGCCTGATGACGGCGTTGAAGAACCTTGGCAAGCTGGGTCAGGTCAAGCCGCTTGCACCCGTCCTCGTCACCGTCATGGATGGTGATGTGGAGAGCATGGGACGCTACCAGCGCTTCACGCAGGCACTGCGCAAGGAAGGCATTCGCGCCGAAATGTATCAGGGCAACTGGAAGAAATTCGGCAACCAGCTGAAATATGCCGACCGCATGGGCGCCCCCATCGCCATCATTCAGGGCGGCGACGAGCGTGCCGAGAACGTCGTGCAGATCAAGGACCTCATCGAGGGCAAGCGCCTGTCCGGTGAGATCGAGGACAATGTTGCCTGGCGTGAAGCCCGTGTGGCACAGGAAACCGTATCGGAGGCCGATCTTGTGGCCAAGGTGAAGGAGATTCTGGCGGCGCAGGCGGAAGATCGCCAGCGGGCGCAAGGCAATTAAGCGATGAGCCTAGCCAGCCCCCCTCTGCCCTGCCGGGCATCTCCCCCACAGGTGGGGAGATCGAACCGTAGCGCCGTCTCGGCCATCTTTAACGCTGCGGAAGGGGCAAGGAGCTTACGTCTTGCCGATCTCCCTCCTTGTGGGGGAGATGCCCGGCAGGGCAGAGGGGGGTATCCCGCACTCTACGCAGGAGATCGTCCATGCCTCTGATCGATATGCCAGACTTCTCCGCAGAACTTCTGGATGAATTCGCGTCCCGCAAGACATCGCGCGTCAACACGCCGGTCATTCAACCCGCCGAACCGTTTCTGGATATGGCCGGAGAAGACCTGCGCCGCCGAATTTTTCTGACGGAGAGTGAAACGGGCGAGAGCCTGTGCCTGCGCCCGGAATTCACCATTCCCGTCTGCCTGCGCCACATCGAAACCGCCACCGGCACGCCCAAGCGCTACTCCTATCTCGGCGAAGTGTTTCGCCAGCGCCGGGAAGGTGCAAACGAGTTTTATCAGGCCGGTATCGAAGACTTGGGCGATACCGATGTCGCCAGCGCCGATGCGCGCGCCGTTTCCGATGCCATCGGAATTCTGGCGCGGCTTCTGCCTAGTCGCAAGCTGACGGTCACGCTGGGTGACCAGCAGGTGTTCGAAGCAGTCGTCGCCGCCCTTGGCCTGCCGCAAGGCTGGCAGAAGCGGCTGGTGCAGGCCTTTGGTGATACGAAGCAGTTGGAAGCACTGCTGCAAGGTCTCGTCAGCCCCAAACCCATGACAGGGCTCGACGCGCGCGTCGCCGGTCTGCTGGCAACGGGTGAGGAAAAGGTGCTGGTCGAGTACATCGACAGCGTCATGCAGGACACCGGCTATTCCACCAATGCCAGCCGCGCGCCGCAGGAAATCGCTCGTCGTCTGCGGGAAAAGCTGGCGCTGGCCGCCACGCGCCTGCCGGATGAGAGCTTCGAACTGCTGAAACAGTTTTTGAGCCTGCAAGCCCCGCTGTCCCAGGCATCGCAGACGCTGTCGGAGTTTGCCGATAAGGCAAAGTTGAAACTGGATGGCGCCCTCTCTGCCTTTGACGCGCGCGTCGCAGCACTTGCCAATGGCGGTATCGATCTTGACAGCGTCCACTACCGCGCTGCCTTCGGTCGCCCGCTGGATTACTACACCGGCCTCGTTTTCGAAGTCGGCGTGGAAGGCGAGAGTGCCGTTCTGGCCGGTGGCGGTCGGTTCGACCGGCTGATGACCTTGCTCGGCGCCAAGGACAAAATACCGGCGGTCGGGTTCTCGCTCTGGCTGGATCGTATCGAAGCCGTGAGGGCCAAACCATGACCATCACCATCGCATTGCCCTCCAAGGGCCGCATGAAGGAAGATTCCTCCGCTATTCTGGAGCGCGCAGGCCTCAAGGTTGTCGCCATCGGCAATGACCGCTCCTATCGCGGTCGGGTCGAGGGGCGTGACGATATCGAGATCGCTTACCTCTCGGCCTCCGAAATTGCCCGCGAAATCGGCAATGGCACGGTCGATTTCGGCGTCACCGGCGAAGACCTCGTGCGCGAGGATTTGAGCGATGTCGAAAACCGCGTCGAATTCTGCGCCCGCCTGGGCTTCGGCCATGCCGATGTTGTCGTCGCGGTGCCCGAGATTTGGCTGGATGTGGACAGCATGGCCGATCTCGGTGATGTCGCCTCCGAATTCCGCGCCCGCCATGGCCGCCGCCTTGCCATCGCCACCAAATACTGGCGGCTGACCCAGCAGTTCTTCTCGCGCCAGCACGGCATCCAGCTTTACCGCATCGTGGAAAGCTTAGGCGCCACCGAAGGCGCACCGGCAGCAGGGCAGGCGGATATCATCGTTGATATCACCTCCACCGGCTCGACGCTCAAGGCAAACCATTTGAAAATCCTTACCGACGGCATCATTCTGCGCTCGGAAGCCTGCTTCGTGCGGGCGCGCAAGCCGGAGCACGAGGGCGATGCTGTGGTGGCCGATATTATCGCGCGGGTTCAAGCCGCCCTTTGATCCTTGGTTTGATCAGAGATTGCTTTATGATGACGTTCTTCAATAGGGAGCGTTACCATGCGTATTACCGGCCAGTGCCAGTGCGGGCATGTCCAGTTCGAGGCGGAGACCGATCCGGGCCGGGTGGGCATCTGCCATTGCACGGATTGCCAGCGGCTGACCGGCTCCCCCTTTCGCGTTACTGTGATGGTGGAACGGTCAGCGTTGAAGATCACCAGCCACGAGCCGAAGGTTTATCGCAAGACGGCGGATAATGGCCGTGTGCGCAACCAGTATTTCTGTGGCGAATGCGGTTCACCACTATTCACCAGCGGCGAGGGCGATGACGCAAAGATGTGGGGCGTTCGCTGGGGCAGCATCAATGAGCGTGATGCGCTGGTTCCCAAGGCGCAGATATGGACTCGCTCCGCCGTGGACTGGCTATCGAATATCGATCATCTACCAGCCTATGAGAAAGACTACACAGGATGAAAAAAAGCCGCCGGATTGCTCCGACGGCCTTTTTTATGAATGACGAGCAGCTTATGCGCGGGCGAGGCTGAGGCCACGGCGCGCGTCGAGCGAGTAAGCACCGGCGCCGAAGGTGGCGAGCAGGATGTAAGCGCCAGCCAGCGTGATGTTCTTCATCAGCATAATGCCGTTCAGCGTGTTGATCCAGCCCAGAGCGGCATCAGGCCAGCCCGGAACAGCAACCGTGCCGCTGTGGAAAACGAGACCGGTGAACACGCAGAATACGGCCAGTGCCCAAGCAGCAATCTTGGTCTGGAAGCCGACGAGAATGGCAAGACCTGTGACCAACTCGAATGCGCCAGCGAGATAAGCAAGAGCGGTTGCGGCAGGCAGGCCAGCGCCGGTGATCATGCCAGCCGTACCGGCAGGATCCGTTAGCTTGCCGAAGCCGGAGAAGATAAAGATGAAGGACAGAAGAATACGCGCGACGAGCACGAGTGCGTTCTGAGTGTTGGACATTGGGGCGTCTCCGGTTGACGGGCGGTTTCTCAAGCCCGTTATAAATTCTGGAAACACTTCTGCCGGATTTCAGAGGGCTAAGAAAGATAAACGAATGAAGACATATTGTTCACTATTTGAAGACAGTCGTTGAAAGCCATCTCGCTCAATCAATTAAGCTTAGAAGACCCGTTTCAACAACGTCAAAGGCGGATGGCGCAAGATTTTCCTGCGGCACGAAAACGGATGCGTTCTCATGGCGAATAACAAAGCCCTCGATTCCCTTGAGATAGACGTAATCTTCGCATGGGACGAGAGCGCCGGAGTACAGTTCGACTGATTTGTCGCCTTCGCAGGTTTTGACGATTGGGATGAAGAAAGCCAGCTTGGCGAGAAAGAAACCGGCCAACGCCGATGCGGTCAAAAGAGGTGCCGCGCCCGCAAGCCTAAGGGACAGCAGTGTCGGTGTGAAATAGAGAATGAAGCCTACCGCAAGTATGTAGGAAATGCCGGAAAAGCCGATGGCAATCAGCAAAGGTGAGATGAAGATCGTCAAGCCAAGGCCTATTCCGGCATAGGGCTGTTTTAAAAGCCAGCCGGGAAATTTCAGATACGGGCCCTTCGATGGCGACGGTCGTTCGAGTGGCCTGCCGCAGGACGCTGCGACCGCAAACAAAACCATCGTCTGTTTGCTGAAGAATGCGTCCTTGGTGAGAGCGAATAGAAGCGAAACCATATTATCTGGCACAGGAAGCGGCAATGATAGGATAACGCCCGCGGCATAACCAAAGCTATATAACACGAGGCAAAGGCACAGACACACGAGGCGTAGGACCACTTCTGAACGGCGGAATGGCTCTTGTTCAGCAACGTCTTCGACCTTTGTCATAGTCCCTCCTGGTGCGTCTAAAATGCGCGCCCCGGTGGTGCATCACTACGGATTTAATCGCAATACGTCTACAAGCAAAAAAGCGGCCCGTGAGGACCGCCTTTCCGTATTCCAGAGGGTCAAAACTTCTTAGAAGTCCATACCGCCCATGCCACCGCCTGGCATTGGAGGCATTGCAGATTCCTTCTTAGGAAGTTCTGCAATCATGGCTTCTGTCGTGATCAGCAGGGAAGCAACCGAAGCTGCGTTCTGCAGGGCTGTGCGAACAACCTTGACCGGGTCGACGATACCCATGGCAATCATGTCGCCATACTCAGAGGTCTGGGCGTTGTAGCCCCAGTTCTCTTCGTTCTTTTCGAGGATCTTGCCAACAACGATGGAGGCTTCGTCGCCTGCGTTTTCAGCAATCTGGCGAACCAGCGAGTGAAGAGCACGGCGAACGATGTTGATGCCGGCTTCCTGGTCGTCGTTTGCACCCTTGACGGTGATCTTCGTGGAAGAGCGCAGAAGTGCAGTACCGCCGCCTGGGACGATGCCTTCCTGAACAGCAGCGCGCGTCGCGTTGAGAGCGTCGTCGATGCGGTCCTTGCGTTCCTTCACTTCGATTTCCGTCGAGCCGCCAACGCGGATAACGGCAACGCCACCAGCGAGCTTAGCAAGACGTTCCTGCAGCTTTTCGCGGTCGTAATCGGAAGATGTTTCTTCGATCTGAGCCTTGATCTGGGCAACGCGGCCTTCGATGTCGGTCTTCTGGCCGGAGCCGTCAACGATCGTCGTGTTTTCCTTGGAGATCGAAACCTTCTTCGCCTTGCCGAGCATGTCGAGCGTGACGTTTTCGAGCTTGATGCCGATATCTTCGGAGATAACGGTGCCGCCGGTCAGGATCGCGATGTCTTCGAGCATGGCCTTGCGGCGATCGCCGAAGCCAGGAGCCTTGACAGCAGCAATCTTCAGGCCGCCACGAAGCTTGTTGACGACGAGCGTTGCAAGAGCTTCGCCTTCAACGTCTTCAGCGATGATGACGAGTGGCTTGCCGGTCTGAACGACGGCTTCGAGAACAGGCAGCATGGCCTGAAGGTTCGAAAGCTTCTTCTCGTGGAGAAGAATGTAGGCGTCTTCCAGGTCAGCAACCATCTTTTCAGGGTTGGTGACGAAGTAAGGGCTGAGGTAACCGCGGTCGAACTGCATGCCTTCAACGACTTCGAGTTCGGTTTCTGCGGTCTTGGCTTCTTCGACGGTGATAACGCCTTCGTTGCCAACCTTCTGCATGGCTTCGGCAATGTCCTTGCCGACCTGCGTGTCGCCGTTTGCAGAGATCGTGCCGACCTGTGCAACTTCTTCAGATGTGGAGATTTTCTTGGCCTTGGACTGAAGGTCCTTGACGACTTCGGACACAGCGAGGTCGATACCGCGCTTCAGGTCCATCGGGTTCATGCCGGCAGCAACTGCCTTGTTGCCTTCGCGAACGATGGCCTGTGCAAGAACGGTCGCAGTCGTGGTGCCGTCACCGGCGATGTCGTTGGTCTTCGAAGCAACTTCGCGGACCATCTGTGCGCCCATGTTTTCGAACTTGTCTTCGAGTTCGATTTCCTTGGCGACAGAAACGCCGTCCTTGGTGATGCGCGGTGCGCCGAAGGACTTGTCGATGATGACGTTACGGCCCTTTGGACCGAGCGTAACCTTCACTGCGTCTGCGAGGACGTCGACGCCCTTGAGCATCTTTTCGCGCGCTGTGCGGCCGAATTTAATTTCTTTAGCTGCCATTGTAGAAAACTCCCGGGCTCATGCCCATTGGTTGTCATGTAAGGATGGAGAAAAACCGGCTAGATCAGCCGATAACGCCCATGATGTCGGATTCCTTCATGATCAGAAGGTCTTCGCCGTCGAGCTTGACTTCTGTGCCGGACCACTTGCCGAACAGAACGCGGTCGCCAGCCTTCACGTCCAAAGGAACGAGCTTGCCGCTATCGTCGCGAGCGCCGGTGCCAACAGCGACGATTTCGCCTTCCTGTGGCTTTTCCTTTGCGGTGTCAGGAATGATGATGCCGCCCTTGGTCTTTGCTTCAGACTCAACGCGACGAACAACGACGCGGTCATGCAGCGGGCGGAAAGTTGTGCTTGTCATTGTCTAATCCCTCGATCAAATGACCTGTACGGACCCATATATCAGGTCCGCGTGATGATTGTTAGCACTCCTCATTGGAGAGTGCTAGCGAGGCAGAGATAGGGGTGCCGCTGTGACGAGTCAAGAACGGCCTGTCGGAAATATTTCACATAAAATGGTTATCAGCGGTTCATGACAGATTTTGTAACCCCGCCATCAACTGCCAAACCATCTCTTGCCGAACTCACATCGGTCTTCGCCCGCATCGGTTGCCTCAGCTTTGGCGGACCTGCAGGCCAGATCGGCATGATGCATCGTGTTCTCGTGGATGAGAAACGCTGGGTGTCGGATGCGCGCTTCATGCATGCCCTCAACTATTGCATGTTGCTGCCGGGACCGGAGGCGCAGCAACTGGCCACCTATATCGGCTGGCTCATGCACGGCGTGCGCGGTGGCATCATTGCCGGAACGCTGTTCATCCTGCCGGGCTTCTTCGCCATAGTGGCGCTCGCCGCCGCCTATTGTCTGTATCAGGATACACATTGGCTGCCCGGCCTTTTGTTTGGCCTCAAAGCCTGCGTGCTGGCTATCGTCATCGAAGCCTTGATCCGGGTGGCGAAACGGGCACTGGTCAGCCGCTTTCTGGCGGCCATCGCCGCTGCTGCCTTCATCGCGCTGTTCGTGTTCGGCCTGCCGTTTCCGCTCGTCATTTTTGCCGCCGGTCTGCTCGGTTTTCTGAGAGCGCGACGGGGTAATCAGAGCCAACAGGCAGAGACTGAGGACGACGCGGAGGCCACACCCGTCACGCTGCTGTCGCGGGTGAGGGGTCTCGTGTTGGGGCTGGTGATCTGGCAGATACCGTTGGCCCTGATCTTTCTCTTCTCCGCGCCAGAGACGCTTGCGACCCTGCAAAGCTTTTTCTCGCGCATGGCCGTGGTTACCTTCGGCGGTGCCTATGCGGTGCTGGCCTATGTCGCGCAGGTAGCGGTGGAAACCCATGGGTGGCTCAGCCCCGGCGAAATGCTGGACGGTCTGGCGCTGGCCGAAGCCACGCCCGGTCCTTTGGTGCTGGTACTGCCCTATATCGGCTTTCTGGCCGGTTTCCGTCATGCGGAGTGGCTGGACCCGATGGTCGCAGGTATTCTCGGCGCGACGGTAACCGCGTGGGCGACATTCGTGCCCAGCTTCATCTTCATTTTTCTCGGCGCACCCTATGTCGAAAAGCTGCGCAACAATCGCGCGCTGTCGGCAACCCTTTCAGCCATCACGGCAGCCGTCGTCGGTGTCATCCTCAACCTGTCCATCTGGTTTGGGCTGCACGTGCTGTTTGGCGAGGTCATCCGCCTCTCCATCGTGCCGAGCTTCGGCCCCGGCATGTCCTGGCCGGTCTGGAATACGCTCGATCCCTTCGCGACCGGGCTTCTCGCCTTGTCTCTGCTGATGTTGATGCGCTGGAAAGTCGGCATGGTGCCGGTGCTGGCACTTGGCATCGCAGGCGGCGTTCTTCGCCTCTGGCTGATGTGATGTGCCGCCGCGAGCACGGCGGCACCAACGATTATTTGCCCTCGACAGCAGGCCTCATCGTCGCCTTGCCACCGGCGTTGGATGACGTGCGCTGGCTTTTCGACGTGTAAAAGGGCCGCTCCACATATTTGTGCGCAAGGTAGGAGAAGGGAATGGCGGTGGCGAAGGTCAGCGCTGCCAGCATGGCGAAATAGGTGCCTTGGCTGAACCCCTGATCGTTCAGCACATACATCCAGCCATAGAGCGGGATCATGTGCAGCAGATAGAGCGAATAGGAGACGGTACCGAGGAACATCATGACGGGATGCTCGAGGAACATTGCTACGAAACCCTTCTTGCGGCCCTTGTCGCGCACCATGATGGCGCTGGTGAAGACGAAAATCCATGCGCCGATGGCCAGATCGAAATAGCCGACGATGGCCGCCAGTGGCAGGACCACGGGTGGCGACATGAAGGGCTGTTCGTCCCAGCGCATTTTCCAAAGATAATAGCTGGCAATGCCCGCCGCGAAATAGATTGCGTAATTGGCGAGGATCGCTCCGTTCGGCCAATGGCGGAAATACCAGACGCCCATGACGGAGGCGACAACGAAGCCTGCGCGTACAAGATTGCTGGAATGGTGAAGGCACCAGAAGGCCAGCGGCGCGATGAGATAGAACTGGAACTCGGTGGAAATATTCCACGCCTGACCCAGAAATGCATAGGCCCCCAGCGGCAACCAGCTATCGGGAATGATGCCGTGCAGCATGGTCATATGAGCAAGCGTGTGCATTTCCCAGCTGTCGAAACTGCTGTCGAGAATGGCGATGCGGCCTGCATTGCGCGCACTGTTGAAATCAGCGGTTAGCAGCGCCTGATAGGCGACCCAGGCAAAAGCGATAGACAGAAAAAACGCGAAAATATAAACGGGATAAATGCGTTTGATGCGGCGCGTGATGTAGGTGGAATAGTCTTCTGACAACGAGGACATCATGACGAAAATCACGAAACCGCTCATGATGCAGAAGATTTGCACCCGGATTTTCTCGTTGATCAGGGGTTTCAGCGCACCCATGCTGTCTGGATCGATACCAGCCGCAGGCAGCAGGTGAACCAGAACAACCCATGCGGCCAAAAGACCGCGAAGACCCTCGAGTTGGTCAATTCTCTTCATCGATGGCTCCTCGGTTGAGTAAGCCAGCCCCACTGCTTTAAAACACGTCAGGCGTGTGATCGCAATATGTTGCAGTGCAATAAGGCGAGTTTTCGTTTTTACGCCTTGGGCGCTAAGACACCTTTTTGCTTGTAATCGGCGTGCCGGTTTGCCATGTCACGCCCAAGCATTTTTGGAAAATCTGGCATTTTTGAAAGTCTGGAAGCAGCTCATGGCCCACCGCATTTCCACCCTTGGCGAAATCACGGATCGGTTCGATGTCGTTCTGTCCGATGTCTGGGGCGTGTTGCACAACGGTGTTGTCGCGTTTCCCCACGCCGCCATTGCATTGGAAGCCGCGCGCAAGGCGGGCAAGACGGTCGTCCTCATTACCAATTCTCCGCGCCCGGCACCGGGCGTCATCCCGCAGTTGCGGGCGCTGGGTGTTCCCGATAGCGCCTATGACCGCATCATCACCTCAGGCGATGTGACGCGCGAGTTGATTGTGCAGGGTCCGAAAAAAGTCTTCCTTCTGGGGCCGGAGCGCGACCTGCCGCTGATGGACGGTCTCGATGTCGAGATCGCGCCGGAAGCAGAGGCGACCGCCGTCGTCTGCACCGGCTTCTTCGATGACGAGACGGAAACGCCGGAAGATTATACGGATATGCTCAAAGGCTTCGTTGCCCGCGGTGTGCCGATGATCTGCGCCAACCCCGATCTCGTGGTAGAGCGCGGCGAACGCATCATTCCCTGTGCCGGAGCCGTCGCCGCTTACTACGAGCAATTGGGTGGTGAGGTTCGCATAGCGGGCAAGCCGCATTCGCCGATCTACGAGGCCTGCATGGCAGCGGCCAAAGAGGTGCGCGGCGATTTTGCGAAAGACCGGGTGCTGGCCATCGGCGATGGTATGCCGACGGATGTAAAGGGTGCCATCAATGCAGGCCTCCAGCTTCTCTATATCAGCGGCGGCATTCATGCGGCGGAATATACGCTGAACGGTGAGACGGACGAGGCGCTGCTGAATGCCTATCTCAAAAGTCAGAACGCCGCTCCCGGCTGGTGGATGCCACGTCTGGCTTAAAGCAGGGTTTGCCCATGACCGTTTTTCATCGCAATGAGCAGAAAGAGCCGCTGCCCGACAATCTCAAGGGCGGCGTTGTCGCCATCGGCAATTTCGATGGCGTGCATCGCGGCCACCGCGCCGTGCTGGATCGCGCGCTGGAACTGGCGCAGGCGCGCAACATTCCGGTTCTCGCACTGACATTCGAGCCGCACCCCAGAACGGTGTTTCGCCCGGAGGCGCCGGTGTTTCGCCTGACGCCCGCACCCATCAAGGCGCGGTTGCTGGAGGCGGAAGGGTTTCAATCCGTCATCGAATATCCTTTCGACCGTGATTTCTCGCAGCGCTCTGCCGAGGATTTCGTGACATCGGTTCTGGTCGACTGGCTGGGCGCAAGTGCTGTCGTCACCGGCTTCGATTTCCATTTCGGCAAGGGTCGTGAAGGCGGCCCGGCGTTTCTGATGGAGGCCGGTCGCCGCAACGGTTTCGATGTCACGCTGGTGGATGCCTTCCGCGATGAGGGGGCCGAGGTCGTGTCATCGAGCCGTATCAGGGAACTGTTGTCGCAGGGCGATGTCGCCGGTGCCGCTGGCCTGCTGGGCTACCGCTATACGGTAGAGGCCGAGGTGATCAGCGGGCAGAAGCTGGGTCGCACGCTGGGTTATCCCACCGCCAACATGGCATTGCCGCCGGAAACGGAGCTGAAGCCCGGTATTTACGCGGTTCGTTTCCGCCGGGCGGATGGGAGCCTGTATGATGGCGTCGCCAGCTTCGGCTACCGCCCTACGGTCACGGACAATGGCGCTGCCCTTCTCGAAACCTTCCTGTTCGATTTTTCCGGCGATCTTTATGGCGAGATTTGCTCGGTTTCCTTCTTCGGCCATCTGCGCGACGAGCTGAAATTCGACGGCCTCGAGCCGCTCGTCGCCCAGATCAAACGGGATGAGGAGGAGGCGAGGGTGTTGCTGTCGGGTGTCACTCCGCTGGGCGAACTGGATGCGCGCATTGCTTTTTGATGGTTGTTGTCGGATTTGTCGAAAGACACGCGCACTCAAGCCGACAAGCCTCTTCCTTTTTGCCGGAAAAACGCATAAACAACCGCCATGTACCAATTTCGGTTGACGTTCATTTCCCGAATTATCGGCCCGGCCTTTCGCGCGCAGTAAGCAGCCGAAAGGTCCGGGATTTCGGCGCTTGCCTTGAGCGCCTTCCGCTTCTGCCCTCTTGCACTCAAGACGGCGCGGCCTCTCAGCGTGAATGAGGGGGCGCCGCATAACGGTATGATCATGAACGACACCGCACAGACGATCGACTACTCCACCACGCTGTACCTGCCGCAGACGGATTTTCCGATGCGCGCCGGTCTGCCGCAAAAAGAGCCCGAGACGGTTGCCCGCTGGCAGCAGATGGGCCTTTACAAGAAGCTGCGCGCCTCCGCCGCTGGCCGCGAAAAATTCGTGCTGCATGATGGCCCTCCCTATGCCAACGGCAACATCCACATCGGCCACGCGCTGAACAAAATCCTCAAAGACGTCATCACCCGCTCATTCCAGATGCGCGGGTTTGACTCCAATTACGTCCCCGGCTGGGACTGCCACGGCCTTCCCATCGAGTGGAAGATCGAGGAAGCCTACCGCGCCAAGGGCAAGAACAAGGACGAGGTTCCGATCAACGAATTCCGTCAGGAATGCCGTGAGTTCGCCGCTGGCTGGATCGCGAAGCAGTCTGAGGAATTCAAACGTCTCGGCATCGAGGGCGATTTCGAAAACCCCTACACGACCATGAATTTCCACGCGGAAGCGCGCATCGCTGGCGAGCTGTTGAAGATCGCCAAGAGCGGCCAGCTTTATCGCGGTTCGAAGCCGGTCATGTGGTCGGTTGTCGAGCGCACGGCTCTGGCGGAAGCCGAGGTCGAGTATGCGGATGTCGAGAGCGACATGATCTGGGTCAAGTTCCCGATTGTAAATCCTGATATGGCCGTTTCAGAGATCAAGCAAAATGCACCTGTCGAAAAGGTAGATGCACCATTTGTGGATTTGGATTTGTATGACGCTTCGGTCGTAATCTGGACAACCACTCCTTGGACCATCCCCGGAAACCGAGCCATCTCCTTCTCCTCGCGCTTCCCTTATGGCCTGTTCGAAGTTGAAACGGCAGAGAACGACTTCGGCCCGCAGCCCGGTGAAAAGCTCATCTTCGCAACGAAGCTGGCTGACGAAGCCGCGAAGAAAGCAAAGCTGACATTCAAGCTGGTTCGGCCTGTCACGGCAGAAGAACTCGGCGCGATCACCTGCGCTCATCCGTTGGTCGATCTCGGTTATGACTTCGATGTCCCGCTCTTCGATGGCGATCACGTCACCGATGACGCCGGTACCGGTTTCGTGCACACCGCACCAAGCCACGGTCGCGAAGACTTTGACGCGTGGACGTCCAAGGCTCGTGAAATCGAGGCGCGGGGCATCTCGTCCAAAATCCCGTTCCCGGTTGGCGACGACGGGTTCTACACCGAAGACGCGCCAGGTTTCGGCCCATCCGCCGAGGGTGGCGCTGCACGCGTCATGGACGATAACGGCAAGAAGGGTGATGCAAACGAGCGTGTCATCAAGGCGCTGATCGGCGCCAACAACCTGTTTGCCCGTGGCCGTCTGAAGCACAGCTATCCGCATAGCTGGCGCTCCAAGAAGCCGGTCATCTTCCGCAACACGCCGCAATGGTTTGTCTATATGGATAAGGAACTGGGCGATGGCACCACCCTGCGCTCGCGTTCGCTGTCGGCCATCGATGACACCCGTTTCGTACCCGCCGCTGGCCAGAACCGCCTGCGCGCCATGATCGAGAACCGCCCGGACTGGGTTCTCTCGCGTCAGCGCGCATGGGGCGTGCCAATCGCCGTGTTCGCCGACGAGCATGGCGAAGTGCTGCTGGATGACGCCGTCAATGCCCGCATTCTGGAAGCCTTCGAGGCCGAAGGTGCCGATGCGTGGTTTGCCGATGGCGCACGCGAGCGCTTCCTTGGCAACCGTGCCGGTGAACCATGGGTGCAGGTGCGCGATATCCTCGACGTCTGGTTCGACTCGGGCTGCACGCACACCTTCACGCTGGAAGACCGCCCCGATATGAAGTGGCCTGCGGATGTCTATCTCGAAGGCTCAGACCAGCATCGCGGCTGGTTCCACTCGTCGCTGCTGGAAAGCTGCGCGACGCGTGGTCGTGCGCCTTACAACGCCGTCGTCACCCACGGTTTCACCATGGACGAGCAGGGCCGCAAGCAGTCCAAGTCGCTTGGCAACGTGGTCGCTCCACAGGATGTGATGAAAGAGTCCGGCGCGGATATTCTGCGCCTGTGGGTCATGACCACGGATTACTGGGAAGACCAGCGTCTGGGCAAGGCCATCATCCAGACCAATATCGATGCCTATCGCAAGCTGCGCAACACCATCCGCTGGATGCTAGGCACGCTGGCGCATGACAAGGGCGAAGAGATCGCCTATGCCGATCTGCCGGAGCTTGAAAAGCTGGTACTGCACCGCCTGTCCGAGCTGGACCAGGTCGTGCGCGACGGTTACGACGCCTTCGACTTCAAGAAGATCACCCGCGCGCTGATCGATTTCGCCAATGTCGAACTGTCGGCCTTCTACTTCGATATCCGCAAGGATGCGCTTTATTGCGACGCGCCGTCGTCGCTGAAGCGCCGTGCCTCGCTATCGGTCATCGCAAAGCTGTTCGATTGCCTCGTTACATGGCTCGCCCCCATGCTGCCGTTTACGACGGAAGAGGCGTGGCTTTCGCGTTACCCTGATGCGGAATCAGTTCATCTCGTTCAGTTCCCGGAGGTTCCCGCGGAATGGAAGAACGAGGCACTGGAAGCCAAGTGGGACAAGATCCGCAAGGTTCGCACGGTGGTAACCGGCGCGCTGGAAGTCGAACGCCGCGAAAAGCGCATCGGTTCGTCGCTGGAAGCGGCTCCTGTCGTGCACATTGCCGATGCCGAGTTGATGGCAGCACTGGATGGTCAGGATTTTGCGGAAATCTGCATCACCTCGGCCATCTCCGTTGTGTCGGGTGAAGGCCCGGCAGATGGCTTCCGTCTGAACGAAGTGCAGAAGGTTTCCGTTGAGCAGAAGCTTGCTGAAGGCCGCAAATGCGCCCGTTCCTGGCGCATCACCACCGATGTCGGCTCCGACGCGGCGTTTCCTGACGTTTCGGCGCGCGACGCCGCTGCGCTTCGCGAATTGGGTGTGGCGCTCTAAGAAAAGTACCGGGTGAATTGCACTTTGGCCGTTCATCCGGTAAACCTGCCTGAAATTGGCCGGAATTTTAGCATCAATGCGGGCTGCCGGTCGTCGGGACGGCTAGGGCGGAAGGGTTTCAATGAGCATGACGCAGAGTTTTCGCATGTACAGCACCATTGCGGGCGCAATATCTGTCAGCCTGGCACTGAGCGCGTGCACCAGCCCAACCTATGGCACGGGCAAGACTGCTGCTGAGCAATTGGTAGACGACCTCGGCAACGCGACGTCCATTACCGGCGATCAGTCCAAGCGTAGTGTGAAATACAATCCCCGTCCGGGCCTTGTCGTGCCTGCACAGGCGCGTGGCGAACAGCTGACGCAGCCGCAGCAGAGCCTTGCCAACCGCGAGACGAACCCGCAATGGCCCGAGACACCGGAAGAGGCGCGTGAACGCCTGCGCAAGGAAGCCGACGAAAACCGCGACAACCCGAATTACCGTTCACCATTGCTGGCCGGTAACGGCACCAACGGTCAGATGACCGAAACCCAGAAATGGGAAGCCTTCCGCAAGGCCAAGGCTGACGCGAAGGGCGGCTCGGTCGTCAACACCAACCAGCGCAAGTTCCTCACCGACCCACCGGTCGAATACCGCAACGTGCCGCAGGATCAGCTGGCTGATCTCGGCACGCCGGAAGCGAAAAAAGAAAAAGAACGCAAGAAGAATGCGGCCATGGCCAACACCGGCAAGAGCTGGTGGAACCCGTTCCAGTAAGGGTTGGGGCTGACGGCAGCGATTATTTATCGCTGAACGCTATTGGCTTCGTAGGAGCGCAAGCCCCGACCTCCGTCATATCAGGGCTTGACCCGAGGATCTGACGAACCCCAACATCCAACGCGGGCAGACCCTCGGGACAAGCCCGAGGGTGACGTCGCATCTGTGGTCAACGACCACAGCGTCACTCCCCACGCTTCCCCTGAAAAAACTCCCGTAGAATCTCCGCACTCTCCGTCTCGCCAAGGCCGGAATAGACCTCCGGCGCATGGTGACAGGTGGGCTGGTTGAAGAACCGCACCCCGCTCTCGACAGCCCCGCCTTTTACGTCGTTCGCGCCATAATACAGGCGGCGGATGCGGGCAAAGGAAATGGCAGCGGCGCACATGGTGCAGGGCTCCAGCGTCACGTAAAGGTCCGCCCCCGCCAGCCGTTCCTGCCCCAGTTCTTCACAGGCCATGCGGATGACGGCGATTTCGGCGTGGGCGGTCACATCGTTCAATTCGCGGGTGCGGTTGCCTGAACTGGCGATGATGCGACCATCCAGCGCCAGCACGGCACCGATAGGGACTTCATCGCGCTGGGCAGCAGCACGCGCCTGCGAGAGGGCAAAGTCCATGAAATGCGTCGTTTCCGCCATCGTTCTTGCAATTTCCTCTTAACCAGTGCCGCACGAACTGATAGGACACGGCAAACAACAGGCAAACAACAAATGACATTCAAAGACAAGCCGCCGCGCGGCGGGGCCAAGACATTCGACCGGGACCGGAAGCCGAATTCCACTGGCAAGCCCGATGCGGCGCGTGAGAAAAAGCCTTTCGTCGCGAAGACGGAGACCGTCGTTTCGGAGACCGCGCCGACGAAACCAGAGCGCATCTCCAAGATCATGGCGCGCGCAGGCGTGGCCTCGCGCCGCGATGTCGAGCGCATGATCATGGAAGGTCGCGTTTCGCTGAACGGCGTCAAGCTGGAAAGCCCTGCGGTCAACGCCACCCTGGATGACAAGATAGAGGTCGATGGCGAACCGATCCGTGGTGCCGAACGCACGCGGCTTTGGCTCTATCACAAGCCATCCGGCCTGGTGACGACGAATTCCGATCCCGAGGGTCGCCCGACCGTTTTCGACAATCTGCCGAAGGAGCTTCCCCGCGTTCTGTCCATCGGACGTCTGGACATCAACACCGAAGGCCTGTTGCTGCTAACCAATGACGGCGGCCTGTCGCGCGTTCTGGAACTGCCGACAACCGGCTGGCTGCGCCGTTACCGCGTGCGCGCCTATGGTGAGGTCGATCAGGCTGCTCTCGACAAGCTCAAGGACGGCATTGCCGTCGATGGCGTGCTCTACGGTGCCATCGAGGCAACGCTCGACCGCACCCAGGGCCATAATGTCTGGATCACCATGGGCATTCGCGAGGGCAAGAACCGCGAAATCAAGAATGTGCTGGGCGCCATCGGCCTTGAGGTCAACCGCCTTATCCGCATTTCCTATGGTCCGTTCCAGCTAGGTGACCTGCCGGAAAGCCAGGTCGTGGAAGTGCGCGGTCGCATGCTGCGCGATCAGCTCGGCCCACGCCTCATCGAGGCCGCCGGTGCGAACTTCGATGCGCCGATCTACGATGCCGTCACCAATGATGACGAAGCGCCTGCCCAGCGTCCCGTGAAGTCCGAATGGACGAAGCGCGGCGATGCGGAGCAGAACCCGCGCGGCGGCAATTTCGCTGAAAAACGTGACAATCCCCGCGACCGCACGCAGGGCAAGCCAGACGCAAAACGTCCCGGCAAACCCTTCGCCAAGGGTCGTGAAGAAGAGCGCGACGACGACCGCCCCAAGCGTCCGCAGATGGGCAGCAACCGCACCGCCAATGTGTGGATGGCGCCGGGTGCACGGCCAACGCGCGATGGCAAGGAGCGCAAGTCCGTGCGCGCCGAAGCCGAAAGCGTCTTCAAGCCATCGGCAGAAGCCGATGCCCGTCGCGCCATCGTCAGACACAGGGATGTGGACGGCGAATGGATCCGCGCCGATAAGCCTGCGCAGGACGAAAGCCGTGGACGCGGCAGAGGCGAGCGGGGAGACAAATCCTTCGGCGATCGTCCCGCCCGCGGTGGTGATCGCGGTGACCGGCCATCCGGCGACCGCAAACCGCGTGTCGTGGGTGAACGTTCCGACCGCCCGCGCGGCGAACGCTCCTTCGGTGACCGTCCGGCCCGCAGTGACAGACCGTCTGGAGACCGCCCCAACCGTTCCGAGCGCCCGTTCAGCGACCGCCCGGCCCGTGGTGGCGAACGAAGCGACCGCCCATATGGCGACCGCAAGCCGCGTGATGCTGGCGAACGTTCCTTCGGGGATCGCCCAGACCGTGGTGATCGCCCAGCGCGTGCAGAGAGATCATTCGGTGATCGTCCGGCCCGCAGCGGTGAGCGCAGCGAGCGGCCTTACGGCGATCGCAAGCCACGCGAGGAGGGTGACCGTCCCCGTGGCGACCGCCCGTTCGGCGATAAGCCGCGCGGTGCAAGACCTTTTGGCGACAAGCCGCGTGAAGGCAGGCCTTCCGGTGGCAAGCCGGGTGGCTTCGGCGGCAAGCCTGCATTTGGAAAGCCGCGCGGCGAGCGTTCCGAAGGCGGCTTTTCCGGCAAGGGCCCCGGCAATAAGGGACCTGGTGGCAAAGGTCCGGGCGGAAACGGCCCAAGCAATGGTCCCGGTGGCAAAGGCCCCGGTGGCAAACCTTCTGGCGCTAGGGGAATGACGCGTAATGCGGATCGTAGGCGGTGAGTTTCGCGGCCGTTCCTTGGCCGCTCCGAAATCGAATGCAATCAGACCGACAATCGACCGTACGCGGGAAAGCCTCTTCAACATCCTGAGCCATGCCTATCCCGAGAGTCTGGATGGCACGCGCATTCTCGATGTTTTCGCGGGCACCGGCGCGGTGGGTCTGGAAGCCCTGTCGCGCGGTTGCCGCGTGGCGCTGTTCGTTGAAAATGGCGTAGAAGGCCGGGGTCTCCTGTGGGAGAATATCGATGCTCTGGGCCTGCATGGCCGCGCGCGCATTTTGCGCCGCGATGCCACCAAGCTTGGCAGCGTCAACAATATCGAACCCTTCAATGTGCTGTTTGCCGACCCTCCCTATGGCTTCGGTCACGGTGAGAAGGCGCTTCTGGCGGCGCATCTGGGCGGCTGGCTGGCGCCGGGTGCACTCGTCATTCTTGAAGAGCGTGCCGATGTGCTGGTGACGGTCGATCCGGCTTTCACGCATCTGGAAAGCCGCACCTTTGGCGATTCCCGCATGCACTTTTATCGCTACAGCGCTTAACGCGCGTCTTCGTTTACGGCGCGCATGCCTGTGCTGCGCGCCGTCACTCTCCTGTCGTCTTTGTGTCATAGAGCGGGGCATCTGATGACATGAAGGAGAGGCCCCTCTCTTGGCTGCTAAGAAAAAGAAACTTTCCGAAAAGAAGCGCAAACGCGATGCGTTGGTCAAAGAGGTCCGCGACCCGACATTCGCGCTCGCATTGGGCGGCGGCGGTGCACGCGGCATCTGCCATATCAACATCGTGGAAGCACTGGACGAGTTGGGCATTCGCCCCACCGCCATCGCCGGGTCCTCCATCGGCTCCATCATCGGCGCGGGCATGGCAGCCGGCATGCGCGGGCGCGATATCCGCGATTACATGCTGGAGCTGATGGGCAAAAAGGGCAGCGTCGCCAACCGGCTCTGGAGCCTCGGGCCCGCTGCTATGCGCCACACGGCCTTCGGGTTTCGTCTGGGCCAGTTCAATCTCGAACTCATCCTCGACGCTCTCCTGCCCGCAGCACTGCCAAAGAATTTCGAAGAGCTGTCCATTCCGCTCAAGGTGACCGCGACGGATTATTACGACCAGTCCGAAGTCGTCGTAGAAACGGGCGATCTGCGCCAAGCGCTTGCGGCATCGTCTGCCATTCCGGCTCTCTTCATGCCCATCCGCATGAATGGCCGGATCATGATCGATGGCGGCATTTTCAACCCGGTTCCCTATGATCATCTGCTGGATAAGGCGGATATCGTCATCGGTGTTGATGTCGTCGGCGGGCCGGAAGGCGATGGCACGACGATGCCCAGCCGCTTCGAAAGCCTGTTCGGTGCCAGCCAGTTGATGATGCAATCGGTCATTTCGCTGAAGCTGCGTATGCACCCGCCCCATATTTTCCTGCGGCCACCGGTCAATCGCTTCCGGGTGCTGGATTTCAGAAAGGCGCATGAAGTGCTGGCCGAATCCGAGGTCAGCAAGGACGATCTCAAGCGGCAGATCGAGATGCAGGTGGAGCTTTATCACAGGGGTCATGGGGTAGAGGCGTAGGTAAACGCCTCAAATCCAGGTGAAATGCCGCTTTGGCCTTGATGCGGCAGGTGCGCCGCAATAAATGAAGGTCAACGAAAGGCTTAGCCCATGTCCTCAGAAATCGATTCCTCCAATCTTCTCGACCGTGCAAGCGAACTGGTAGACCTCGCGCGTCGTGCGGGTGCAGATGAGGCGGATGCCGTGATCGTGCGGTCACGCTCGCAATCCGTCGGCGTGCGCCTGGGCAAGGTCGAGAGCACGGAATCGTCTGAGAGCGACGACTTTTCCCTGCGCGTTTTTGTCGGCAAGCGGGTTGCCAGTGTTTCGGCCAATCCCGGTTTCGACTTGAAGACGCTGGCCGAACGCGCCGTGGCGATGGCGAAAGTGTCGCCGGAAGACCCCTTCGCTTGCCTTGCGGACAAGGAGCGTCTCGCCAATTCCTATGACGACCTGCAACTGTTCGACCCAACGGAGGTCTCCACGGATCAATTGCGCGAGGCGGCACTGGCTGCGGAAGAAGCGGCGCTTGCGGTTGCCGGTGTCAGCAATTCGTCGGGTGCGGGCGCGTCCAGCGGCATGGGCGGTCTTGTGCTTGTCACGTCGCACGGATTTTCGGGCAGCTATATGGGCAGCCGTTTCAGCCGTTCGGTCAGCGTCATCGCGGGCGAGGGCACGAAGATGGAGCGCGATTACGATTTCGACAGCCGTCTCTACTTCGCCGATCTGGATACGCCCGACGATATCGGGCGCCGCGCAGGCGAGAAGGCGGTCAAGCGTATCAATCCGCGTCAGGTCGATACCGGCAGCAATATCACCGTCGTGTTCGATCCGCGCATCGCACGCGGCTTCGTCGGCAGCATTGCCGGTGCCATCAACGGCGCATCGGTTGCCCGCAAGACCAGCTTCCTGCGTGACAAGATGGGCCAGCAGGTGCTGAAAAAAGGCCTCGTCATCACCGACGATCCACAGATCGTGCGCGGCCCGTCGTCGCGTCCCTTCGATGGTGAGGGTGTGCGGGGCGAAAAGCTCGTGATGATCGAAGACGGCGTGCTGAAACACTGGTTTCTGTCCACATCCACCGCCCACGAAATCGGGCTGGAAACCAATGGCCGTGGCGTTCGTGGCGGTAATCTAGTCTCTCCGGCCTCCACCAATCTGGCGCTGGAGCCGGGCGATATCTCGCCAAAGGATTTGATCGCGCAGGTCGGCACAGGCTTTTACGTAACGGAACTGATCGGCCATGGTGCCAATCTGCTGACCGGCGAATATAGCTGTGGCGCAAGCGGGTTCTGGATCGAAAATGGCGAAAAGGCGTTCCCGGTGTCGGAGGTCACGATTGCCTCCAACCTCAAGGACATGTTCATGCGGGTCACTCCCGCCAACGACATAGACCGCAAGTATGGTGTAGCCGCACCGACGCTTGCCATCGAAGGCATGACGATAGCGGGACGCTGATAGCGGCATTCGACGGTTGATTTGACCGCCATGCCATGCGCATGTTCTGGCATGGAAAACGCACCTTCTAAAGGTCGAATGACAAACGAAGACGATATGACCGATGCAACGGGAGCCGACTGGCGCTCCGACCTTGACCTCATTCTGGATGCCGCGCGGCAAGCGGGGCAGGTGGCGCTGAAGTTTTTCCGCAAGGACCCGGAGGTCTGGTGGAAACAAGGCCACTCTCCCGTCAGTGCCGCCGATTACGCTGCCAACGAATTGCTGGAAACCGTTCTTCGCAAGGCGCGACCGGATTATGGCTGGCTTTCGGAGGAAACGGATGACGACGAGGAGCGGTTGTCTAAAGAGACGCTTTTCGTTGTGGACCCCATCGATGGCACGCGCGCCTTCATTGGCGGCAAGGACACATGGTGCGTCAGCGTTGCCTTGGTTCATCGTGGCAGGCCGGTCGCAGCCGCGCTGGTAGCACCTGCCTTTGACGAAGAGTTCAGTGCGCTCACTGTCGGTCCGGCCATGAAGAATGGTCAGCCCCTGTCTGTCACCTTAGCTGGCGAGGATATAAGACTTGCCGCGCCTGAAGACGTGATTGCGCGGCTTCCGCAGACGGTAAAGGCGCGGGTGCACCGCATTGCGCATGTGCCATCTCTGGCCTACCGGCTGGTCATGGTTGCCGATGGACGCATTGACGGTACGCTGGTGAAGGCCAATTCCCATGACTGGGATCTGGCCGCTGCCGATCTCATTCTGGAGCGCGCTGGCGGTCGTCTGGTGGATCTTGCTGGACAGCCATTGATATACAACCAGCGTGATGTAACGCATCCCGAATTATGCGCAGCCGCCGACCATGCGCTGCCTGTTCTCCTCAATCCCCTCAACCTGTCTGACAGAGGTTGATTTTCACGACGAAATCCCGCAAATGAGGGGCTCTGCGGGCAATTGACCATTAGAAAGAAGATACAAAATGACGGCAGTGGGCGACCAGAAACAGCTTCTTCACCTCGTATTCGGCGGCGAACTTGAAAATCTGCAAGAGGTTCAGTTTCGCGATTTGAAGGCGCTGGATATCGTCGGCATCTTCCCGGATTATGCAACGGCACTGACGGCGTGGAAGTCCAAGGCCCAGCAGACTGTGGATAACGCCCATATGCGTTATTTTATAGTGCATATGCACCGTCTGCTTGATCCTCAAAGCAAATAATCGCTGCTTTCCTACTTCCTTTGTACTATACCAGACAGAGCAAAAGGTTGTGCGGCTCCCTCAAGGGTACGCACAACATCTGGGACCGCGGCGGATTTTTCGCAGGCCCGTTTGTGTTCTGAAACAAAAAAGACGCATTTTTATATGAAGTAGGCCTTCAGGCATCGAAGGGAAAACGCAGAGACGTTTTCGAAAGATGCGATGCCAAACAAAAAGATAGAGCAACGCGGGTCATCCCGTTGTTTGACGCTACGCTCTGGCAGGGTTCACAGGGGAAAGCATTGCGCGAAATGATCGAAGGCAGCATGTCATGAACAGCCGAATCGCACGTTTCGCCCTTTCGGGTTATAGAATTGCGGGCATTGCCGCCTATCCCTTCGCCCGGCCTTATCTCATGTACCGCGCCGCCAAGGGCAAGGAAGACAAGCGTCGCCGCATGGAACGCTTCGGTCATGCCAGTGCCGATCGTCCGCGCGGACCTCTTGTCTGGTTCCACGCAGCCAGTGTCGGTGAAACGCTGGCGCTCGTGCCGCTCATTCGCGAGATACGCAAGCGCGATATTCACGTTCTTTTGACCACGGGCACAGTGACGTCCGCGGAGTTGAGCAAGACCCGCCTCGGCGACGATGTCATCCACCAGTATGTCCCGCTCGATATCAAGATTTCCATCAATCGCTTCCTCACCTACTGGATGCCGGATGCGGCCATCACTGCCGAGTCTGAGATATGGCCGGTGACGATGATGGAGCTCGAACGCCGCCACATTCCGCAAATCCGCGTCAATGCGCGCCTTTCGGATCGCTCCTTTGGGCGTTGGCACAATCGGTCCGATTTTGCCGAGGCCTTGTTCAGCAAGCTGGCTCTCGTCGTCGCCCAGTCCGATCTCGATGCCGAACGTTTCCGTGATCTCGGCTCGTGGCCTGTCGTCGTATCGGGCAACCTCAAGGGCGACACCGATCCTCCGCCGTGTGATGCCACAGTGCTGGACACCTATCGCCGCCAGATCGGCAACCGCAAGACATGGGCAGCCATCTCCACCTTCGAAGGGGAAGAGAAGGCGGCGGCCACCGTTCACAACGCGATCAAATCCCGCGATGGACAGTTGACGATCATCGTGCCGCGTCACCCGGAACGGTGCGATGATATCGAGGCCATGCTGAAAGGCATGAACCTCAACGTCGCACGCCGCAGCCGCAACGATGTGATCACGCCGCAGACGGATGTGTTTCTGGGCGACAGCATCGGTGAAATGGGGCTTTATCTGCGCCTGACCGAACTGGCCTTTGTCGGTCGCTCCCTGCTGGCCGAAGGTGGGCAGAACCCGCTGGAACCAGCCATGCTGGGCTGCGCGGTACTGTCAGGTGCGCATGTGCAAAACTTCCGCGAAGCCTATCAGAAATTGCTGCGGTCCGGTGGCGGGCGCATTATCCGCGATGTGGAAATGCTGGCGAAGGCCGTGCATTACCTGCTGGTCAACGACAATGAACGCTACAAGATGATCGATGCTGGCGGCAGGGTCATTCAGGACATGCGCGGCGCGCTGTCATGCACTGTGAAGGCTCTGGAACCCTACATCAACCCATTGACGGTAACAGCGAAACTCCAGCCCCGCAGCGCGGTTGGCTGATGATGCAGGCAGGCAGTGCCGTAAGATCGCCCGCTGCGATAGCGGCCATTCTGTTCGACAAGGATGGAACGCTGATCGGTTATGATGCGAGCTGGGGGCCGGTCAACCGGGAGCTGGCGGCCATTGCCTCGCAGGGGGATGCCGCGCTGGCAGACCGGTTGCTTTTCGCCTGTGGAATGGACCCCGTCACTGGACACGTCAAACCCGATAGCCTGCTGGCCGCTGGAAACACGGTGCAAATTGCCGAGGGCCTCGTTGCCGCCGGTTCGCCCTGCGAAATCGTGGACCTTACCCAGCGTCTCGATCTGCTGTTCACGCAGGCGGCGGGAAAGTCCGTCGCGGTGACCGATCTCAAGGCCCTGTTCGCGCGGTTGAAGGGCAGGGGGTACAAGCTCGGCATAGCATCCAGTGACAATGAAGCTTCCATCCGCGAACTCGCCAAACGTTTCGGCTTCGATGCCGATCTCGATTTCGTCGCGGGCTATGACAGCAGCCATGGCACCAAGCCGCAGCCCGGCATGGTCCTGGGCTTCTGCGCTGCCACCGGCCTGCCGCCGGAACGCGTGGCCGTGGTGGGCGATAACAATCACGATCTCCACATGGGCAGGCACGCGGGTGCTGGCCTGTGCATCGCCGTGCTCACGGGCACGGGCTCAAGAGAAAGCCTTGCTGCAGATTGTGATTATTGTTTAGACGACATCACCGGTCTCGAGACCCTGCTGCCGCAGCAGGTCACGGTTTAGCGGCGACCCACGCGCGCCGCCATTCTTTGCAAAATCCTTACCTTTCTGGCAGATAGCTGGTCTGATCCAAAGCTTGTCGCGCAAAATCTGCGCTGCGACGTGCTTGGACAGGAACGCAGGAGTTCGGGGGACTGATGGTTTCGGAAGCGCCGCCATTCTGGTGGGAAAAGGCTGGTTGGCAGGCGTGGGCTCTGGCACCGTTTTCGTTCGTATACGGCAAAGTTGCCGGACGCACGATGAAAAAGGCCAGGCGTGCCTCCGTTCCGGTCCCGGTCATCTGCATCGGTAACTTCACCGTCGGTGGTGCGGGCAAGACGCCCACCGCCATTGCCATTGCCAGAGCCGCTCTTGCGAAAGGGCTGAAGCCCGGCTTTCTCAGCCGCGGTTATGGCGGCACACTGGATGTCACCACGCTGGTCGATGCCGATCATCACCGCTCCGTGGATGTTGGCGATGAACCGCTGTTGCTGGCCCGTGAGGCCATCACCGTCATTTCCCGCAGGCGGGTGGAGGGCGCGCGCCGTCTGGTGGCGGAAGGCGTCGATCTCATCATCATGGATGACGGCTTTCAAAGTGCGCGGCTGACGCTGGACTATGCGCTGGTGGTGATCGACACCCAACGTGGCATTGGCAACGGCCATCTGGTGCCGGGTGGACCGGTCCGCGCACCGCTTGCCGAACAGATGCGGCAACTGACCGCAATTTTGAAAGTCGGCAGCGGGCAGGCGGCGGAAGCCATCGTTCGCACCGCCGCACGCGCCGGAAAGCCCATCTTCGTCTCCTCCATCAAGCCAAGGCCGCAGCCGGATTTCGCGGATAAACGCGTGCTAGCCTATGCTGGTATCGCCGATCCTACCAAGTTTTATCGCACGGTCGAAGAACTGGGCGGGCAGATCGCTGCGCGCCGTTCTTTCCCGGATCACCACAATTTCAGCGATGAGGAAATCCGCGATCTGACGGATGAGGCCAACCGGCTCAACCTCATGCTGGTTACCACCGCCAAGGATGCCGTTCGCCTGAAAGGCCATCACGGCAGTGCTTCCGAACTGCTTTCGAGCACACTGGTCATCGATATCGACATGGTCTTCGATGACCCCAATGCAGCAGGCGCCATCATCGACACAGCGATCCGCAACTGCCGTCAGCGGAAACTGGCGCAGGCCTAGACTTGCGCGCAGAGCGCGAATATCGCACGGCGAAGGAACTATATGGCTTTTGCACACTTTCCTGATGAGAGATGAGCGTCACATTTGTGCGTTCTCTGGTTTCAGGAGGATCCAATGCCGCAGGAAAATACGGAAAAGAAGGTGTTTACACCGCGCGAAAGCCGACAGGGTTTTAAAGGCAGCCCGGTGCTGATCATTCTTGTCATCAGCCTTTTGTTGGCTGGCGCTGTCTGGATCGTCGCCGAAACCTGGGGTGAAAGCACCGCACCTGCGACCACTGAGACACAGCCAGCACCTGGCCCAGCGACATCCGCGCCAACGGCGAACCCCGGTGCACAGGGTGGCCAGACCTTCGACAACAACACGCCATCCGGCACCACGCCCCCTACCGAAGGCACGGACAGAAACCCTAGCTCGACGAATACACCCGCCCCTTGATGAGCCGTTCCAAGCGTTTCCCGTTTAGGGAAGCGCTTTTGTTTGCTCGATGTTCAATCGTAGGCTATCTCGACCTTCGAGGCCGTCTTATTACGACGTTTGCGAAAAACGGTGTGAGCATGAGACTGAGGCATGAGTGATTGGGGCGAAGGCGGCTGCGAGGTGTGTCGCCAAGGAATATTGTCTGGAAGCGTTGATCAGCCACAACGCATCGCGACTAGCCTTGTGGCTCATTCGCACTTAAGGCGATGCCAGAGATGCGGGGGATACTGGCAAGAAAATGAACGTGAAGCCCATGTCATTTCCGAAGAAGACGCCAAAGAGATATTCTCGGTGCGTTCCGAAGAGTAATCAACCACCTCCAGACCACCGCCCAAACTTGTTTACGACGTCTCAGGCATTCCGCTTCTGATTGGGCAAAGCCCCCGCGCGTTTTTCGGCTTCCACCGACGCTGCCGCATCGACGTAGGGTTCCTGACGCAACACGCTCCAATAGCGCAGCTCATCGATTGGGATGTGTTTGCCAGTCATGGCACAGATGACGTGGGAGCCGGTCTGGACGATGCGCATATCACCATCGAGGTATTCCACCTTCGCCTCGCGGTTGCCGCCGCCTTCAAATCTGTTCATCTCTGTGCTCTCCTGACGCCTGTCTTTTTACTGATGCCGCCTGAAAAATGCCAGCACGTTTTCTTCAGCTTCTGCCGAACAGTCTTTCGATATCTGCGAGCTTCAGCTCGATATAGGTCGGGCGACCGTGGTTGCACTGGCCGGAGCCCGGTGTGTTTTCCATCTGCCGCAGCAGGGCGTTCATTTCTTCCGGTCGCATGCGGCGGCCAGCGCGCACCGAACCGTGGCATGCCATGGTGGCAGCGACATATTCGAGCTTGCTGGCCAGACTGCCAGCCGTGTCCCACTCGGCAATTTCGTCGGCAAGCTGGCGCACCAGCCCTTGCACATTGACCTCGCCCAGCATTGCGGGCGTCTCGCGCACGGCAACGGCACCCGGACCGAACCGCTCGATCGTCAGGCCCATGCTGTCGAACCCGGCGGCGTGTTCCATCAACCGGTCGCAATCCTCTTCCGGCAAATCGATGATTTCAGGGATGAGCAGCACCTGTGAGGGCGGGCGTTTGGCGTGAAGCGCCTTGCGGATTTCCTCGAAAACCAGCCGCTCATGGGCCGCGTGCTGATCCACGATCACCAGCCCGTCTTCCGTTTGCGCAACGATGTAATTGGCGTGAACCTGCGCGCGTGCCGCTCCCAGAGGAAAGCGCGAGGGTTCGGCCCCGGTCACCACTGGTTCCGCAACCGCCTGTTCGGCGCGCGCGGTCGGCATGGTGATGTCGGCGAATTGCGATTGCGCGGTTTCCCGCAGCGCCAGATCGCTCGAAACCGACAAAGGCCGCGATGGTGATGCGGCTGGCGTCCACGCCTGCGAAGGGTAGGGCCGCACCGTCGAAGGGCTGTAGCCGGGGCGAAACGCGCTCATCATCTGCGCTGCACCGGTGGTGGCCGCCCGGTCTCCCTCGCGCAGCAAGGCCTGACGTACAGCGCCGACGATCAGCCCGCGGATCAGCCCGGGATCGCGAAAACGCACATCGGATTTCGCGGGATGCACATTGACATCGACCAGTGCGGGGTCGAGTTGCAGCGACAGAACCGCAATCGGGTAACGGCCATGGGGCACGGTTTCCGCATAGGCCCCGCGAATGGCTGAAAGCAGCAGCTTGTCCTGCACCGGGCGACCGTTCACGAACATATATTGATGGGCGGAGTTGCCCCGGTTGAATGTCGGCACACCTGCGAACCCGGTCAGCGTGACGTCTTCGCGCTCCGCGTCGATCTCGATGGCGTTGTCCTTGAAATCTGCACCGAGAATCTGCGCCATGCGCGCCAGATGGTCGTCACCGGTTGCCGGAAATTCCAGCGTCGAGCGGTCCGTGCCCGAGAGAACGAAGCGGATATGCGGAAAGGCAATCGCCATGCGCTTGACGATTTCGGTAATCGCTGCCGCTTCGGCCCGCTCCGTCTTCAGGAATTTCAGCCGTGCGGGCGTAGCGAAGAACAGATCGCGGACCTCAACGATCGTGCCGGTGTTGGACGGTGCTGGTCGCACCGGCGAAAGCTTGCCGCCCGCAACCGAGATAACCGCGCCTTCTGCGGCTCCCTGCTGGCGGCTGGTGATGGTCAGCTTGGCGACGGAGCCGATGGAGGGCAGGGCCTCACCACGAAACCCCAGCGTCCTGATATCGTCGAGCGTTGCTGAAATCTTCGAGGTGCAATGCCTGCGGATCGCCAGTTCCAGATCGGCAGGCGACATGCCGCAGCCATTGTCCGAGATGCGCACGAGCCCTTTGCCGCCGCCAGCGGTGGCAATCTCGATGCGCGTTGCGCCTGCGTCGATGGCGTTTTCGATCAACTCCTTGGCCGCACTGGAAGGACGCTCGATGACCTCGCCTGCGGCAATCTGGTTGATCAGGGTTTCGGAAAGCTGTTTGATGGACATGGCGCTATTTTCGTGGATTCGTCCGCCATGTGAAAGGAAATTCGCACAAAGCCCGGCAGATCGATTGGTTGTCCCGCTAAATTTTTGCAAACGACAATGTTAAGTGCCTTTTAAGGTAAAGCAGTTACTGTGCATTCAGCTTGAAATGAGTGCAGCATGATGTCCCTTCGGCGTGGCCAAGGGTGTGTGACGGGTAGCTGGGGCCGTCACATAACGCAAAAGGTCTGCTTCAAGTCGCAACCCCGTCTGTCTCATAATTTATCTATTTTCATGCGGCTATCGGTCGGGTTTTTGCTGTGAGTGATTATCGCCTTGAGACGTATGTGTGAGGAATTGCAATGAAGGAGGTGGGGTCGGTTTGCGCAGACATTCAGACTGCCATGTTCGACGCCGTTTGCGATGCGATCTCCTCCGCGCTGATCATCTATGACCGTGACGATCATATCGTTTTTGCGAGTCGCCGTGTTCTGAACCACTTTGCCGTTTGTGAGACCAAGTTCGCCGTTGGCACCCGGCTGCGCGATTTTCTAGGCGCACTCTACGATTGCCAGCGGGCATCGGGTGATGATTGCGCACCCCATTGCGTGGAGCGCGAAGACTGGATTGCAGAGCAACTGGCATCGCACTGGAAAGAGCGCTCCGAAACCGTCGAACAGATCGCTGGTGATCGCTGGTTGCGCTTGATGAAACGGCGCATGCCCTCCGGCATCGGCATCTGCGTCATCACCGACATTTCAGAGCAGAAGAAGCGCGAGGAGCAGTGGCGTTCGGATATCGAGCGGGTACAGTTGACGGAAGAAATTCTCGATACGCTGCCGCTGTCGGTCTTCGTCAAGGATCGCAGCACGGCCTATGTCGCTGTCAACAAAGCCGGTTGCGCGCTTCTGGAAACATCCGCCGATCTCATTCTTGGGCGCACCGTTTCCGATATCCACTCCGACCCGCTTGCCTCGCGCATCGATGCCATCGACCGTCACGTGCTGGCAACCGGCACGCCCGATATCTACCCGGAACGCGTCACGCGGCTGACAGGCGAAGAGGTTCTGGTCATCACGCGCAAACAGCGTGTGGGCAAGCCTGGTCGGTATTTCCTCGTCACCACCATGGATGATGTCACGGCCTTTTCGACAGCCGGAACGGATGGAAAGAGTGTCATTCGCGGGCTGGAACACATGTCCTTCGTGACCTCGTCCTACGTGGATGACGAGCATCATCAGGCATCGCAGATACTGAAGGGCCGCAGCATTCTGCTGGTCACGCCCAACGCCACGTTGGGGGAATTTGCGCGGCGCAAAATGGTGGCCGTGGGTGTGGACTGTGCGGTCGCCACCAGTCAGGCCGAGCAGAGAGCGTTCATGGAATTCGCCGCATCCGCAGGGGTGCAGGTCGATCTCGTGATCGTTGACGTTCAACTGGATATTGCGTGCCTCGACCTTTCGCAGTCCTATGGCGTGGATTCGGTGGCGGTAGACGATTATCTGCTCGAAAGCGCACTGATCCATCATATTACCCGTCATTTCCGTCTCACCAGCCAGGCGCTGTCTTCCCCCGAAAGCGATGGTGGCTGGGAAATTTCCACCGGCGCCACGCCCGCGAGCGTGAAGAAAACCACGCTCGACGTTCTGGTCGTTGAGGACAACAACATCAACCAGATCGTCTTTTCACAGATCATGGAAAGCCTGGGCATGAGCTACAGGATTGCCGCCACGGGCAAGGATGCGCTTCACCTTTACGAGCAGGAAAAACCCGCTTTTGTCCTTCTGGATACGACCCTGCCGGACCTCGACGGCTTCGAAGTCGCACGCAGATTGCGCAATATGATGGGATCGCAGCGGGCGCGCACGCCCATCATCGGCGTCGTGTCCCTGGCTTTCGAAGGCGATCGTCAGGCCTGCCTTGCCGCTGGCATGGATGATATGCTGCTGAAACCCGTCAGCCCCGATATGGTGGATGCTCTTATCAAACGACACATGCCACAACGGGAGTCCCGTGTGCGCAGTTAAATCGCTGCGCCAAGAGCGGTTCTACCCTCAAAATCAATAGCTATTTCGTAGAGTTCAGCGATAGTGATGGTGCAAGAATCATTCATGCCGACCTCGAAAATTCCTCACAATGCCCCGATCAGGATGCGCGAATGAAATCGCCTGAGCCCAATGCGCCGATGGTGAGCCAGCACGAGTTGCAGGCCATGGCCTATAGTGATCCGCTGACGGGTCTGGGAAACCGCTACCGGCTTCGCGACAAGGTCCGCATGCTGGCAACGGAACGGGCGAATGATCCTGCCCCTTTCACCATCGGCGTTGCCAATATCGACGGCTTCAAGCCGATCAACGATCTGTTCGGCGTGCAGGCGGGCGATGAGATTCTCTGTCAGGTCGCCCACCGCTTGAAGGCCTGCGTGCCGGATGGTGCCATCGTCACCCGTCACGATGGCGACGAGTTCGCTTTCGTCCTGCCACTCGTCTTCGAGCGAACGGGGGCGGAACGCGTCGGCCAGATGATCAAGGACGTCCTGTCGGCACCGTACGATCTGGGAGACCGCAATGTGCGTCTGTCTTCCTCCTTCGGCTTTGCAATCTACCCTTTCGCGGGCGACGATTTCGAGGATTTGCTGAAGAGCGCCGAAACAGCGCTTTATCGCTCGAAGCGACGCGGGCGTGGGCAGATCACCGTCTATTCGCGCGAAATTGCGCAGGAAATGAAAAACGCAACACAGCTCGAACAGGCGCTGCGCCACGCCATCATCAGCGATTCCGTCGATGTGCATTTCCAGCCCATCGTGCGCCTGACCGATGCCACGGTCATCGGCTTCGAGGCACTGGCGCGCTGGAACGATCCCGATCTCGGTTTTGTGTCGCCCGCCGTCTTCGTGCCTCTGGCGGAAGAGCGCGGCTTCATCGATGCGCTCTCTGAAACCTTGCTGCGCAAGGCGGCAGAAGCGGCACTCTCCTGGCCACGGGAACTGTTTTTATCCTTCAATCTCTCCTCGGCGCAATTGATGGACCCCGGCACTGCCGAGAACATTCTCTCCATTCTGCGGCGCGTCGGGCTCGATCCGCGGCGCGTCGAACTGGAAATCACCGAAACGGCGGTCATGACATCCGCCGATACCGCACAGCGCATCCTGACCGAACTTCAGCACGCCGGCATCAGGATTTCGCTGGATGATTTCGGCACCGGGCAGTCCAGCCTCGGTCGCCTGCGCGACTTCTCCTTCGATAAGGTCAAGATCGACCGCGCCTTCGTCTCGCGCATCAGTACCGACCGTCCTTCGGAGCACATCATCAAGGCCATCGTTGCCATGTGTGACGGGCTGGATCTGGAAGTCGTGGCAGAGGGTATCGAAGACAAGAGCGAGGCGGAGAAACTGCGCAGCCTAGGTTGCGCCATGGGCCAGGGCTATTTCTATGGCCGGCCGGTGGATTCCGCCGCTACCCACCGTTACCTTCAGGAAAACTACCGCGACCTCGCATCCGCCAGTCGCCATCCCTGAACCGATATCCCCGGGGCACGCCCGAGGATAGTCTTGCTGCATCAGTCGCGAACTTAAGCTTTGTACGCTGCGTCCAGCACGCCCTTGACCTCGATACCAAGATCGAAGGTCGCGCCGTAAAGCGGGTTGGCCTTGATCACGTCGTCGTCAAGACCTTCGCAGGCCGAGGTTACGCCGATGCGATTGGCCGATGCGCCGAAGAAGACCGGGCAGGTGCTCTGCACGGCAGGCACTTCGTAGCGCGCGAGATGTTGACCCTGCGGCGAATAGTGGTCCACTGCGCCAACACCCCAGCGGGCATTCCAGATGTGACCTTCCGCATCGCAGACTGCGCCGTCCATGCCACCCTTTTCGCCAGCCTGATCGATGAAGACCTCGGCTTTGCCGGTTGGCAGGCCGGTTGCCAGGTCCAGCGGCAGGCGCATCATGCGGTTGACCTTGGTGTCGACGTAGTAACCTGTCGCGCCATCAGGTGAAAAGCAGATGGCGTTGCTGATGCTGATGTTTTCAAACAGCGTCGTCACCACACCCTTGGCCACATGATAAATCGCACCGGCGCCCTCTTCGGCCTTTCTGCCCATGGTGCCAATCCACAGCGCGCCGCTCGGGTGCACGCGTCCGTCGTTGGATCGATTGCCGGGCTTGGTCGGTTCGAAATCGACGTGAAGGAACAGGCCACCCGTCTCCCGGTCACGGATGAAAAGGCCGTCGTCCGTTGCCAGCAACTGCCGTTTTTCATCGATACGCGCCACGACGCTTGCCATGAAGGGCAGGGCGTGAACGGTCTTGGTGTCCGTCTCCAGGTCGAGTTCGTGAAGCTCCTTGCCGAGAATGTTCAGCCAGCACAGCGTGTTGTTGGTTGGGTCGAAGCTTGGGCCTTCCCCCAGTGTCATCTGGGCCTTGTCCAGCACCTTGCCCGTAAACTTATGGATATCTGTCATCGCTTATCCTCCCATCGCGGCGTCATAGGCCTTGACGGTGGTGACTGCGCGCTGACGCACATCGTCCGCCGTCATGCCGGGCTTGTAAAGGCTGGTGCCGAGGCCGAAGGCCGTCACACCGATGCTGGTGTAATCGGTGAAGTTTTTGTCCGAAACGCCACCGACAGCCGCGACCAGCGTATCCTTGGGCAGAATGGCTCTGATGGCGCTGATGCCGGATGGCCCCAGAACGCTTGCCGGGAAAAACTTCAGCCCGGTCGCACCGGCTTTCAGCGCAAGCAGCGCTTCCGTCGGCGTCAATACGCCCGGCATGGTGACCATGCCCTTTTCGCGGGCGGCAGTGATGACATCGACATCCACATTCGGGCTGACCATTAGCCTGCCCCCGGCAGCATCGAGCTTTGCGACATCTTCCACCGTCAGCACCGTGCCAGCGCCGATCAGCGCATCTTCAGGTGCAAGCTTGGCGGCAATTTCGATAGAGCGGAAAGCGTCAGGCGAGTTCAGCGGGATTTCGATGGCGCGCAGGCCGCTTTCCAGGAGAGCGGTGACGATGCCATCGGTTTCTTCAGGCCTGATGCCGCGCAAAATGGCGACGAGCGGATATGTCATGGAAGGGAAGGGAATACGCATGGTGTTGTTTCCTCAGTGCCAAATGGCGTTTGCGGCTGCGACAAGCCCGCGGCGAACGGCTTCATCGGCGTCTATTGTTACGAATTCTATGGAGAGCGCGTCGAACGCAGCCTTGTAAAGGTCGCCCAGCGCACCGGATGCGATGAGAACGACCTTGGCATCTTTCGGTGCGGTGGAATGGGCCCCGGCAATTTCCAGCCCGATCATGGTGCCCGACAGTTTCGCCTTGGCATCGGTTGCGGAAAGGCCATGCAGCAACTGGCCGGAGCGAACTGTAAACAACCGGTTGGTCGCCATCTGCGGATTGGCATAGGCGTCCATCACGGCAGCACGGAAAGCTGCGAGATCGCCGGTAAAAGCTTCAGCCTCGGACACAGCGTGCGACAGAATGGAGTGCTTCGAAATCACGTCGAACAATTCGCCCGTCATGAAGGTGGAAAAGCCGGTGACCTTGAGATCGCTGACGCTGACCCATTTGGAATGGGTGCCGGGCATGCAGACCAGTTGCTGGCCTGTGCGGTAATCTGCGGACAGCGCGCCCAGCAACTGGGTCTCTTCGCCACGCATCACGTCTGGTGTTTCGACCGCGCGCTGGGCAAGGCCCGGCAGGATGCGGACATCGCTTGCCTGTCCCGGCACCTGGACAGCACCTTTCAGCACGTCAGAAAGATCGGCGGGAACATCGACATAACCGGCTTCCACCCAGCCCTGACGGGCACCCGCCATGCCGCAGACGATGACAGGCAGGCCCGCAGGCGCGGCCAGCGCTTCGAGATGTGATGCCAGCACCTCTGAAAAGCCCGTACGCATGGCCGTCGTCATGCCTTCAGCGCTGCGTCGCTCGCCAATGATCTCGCCGGATGAACTGATCAGCCAGAGCCGGAAACTGGTCGTACCCCAGTCCACGGCAACGAATGCGGCATCGGACATTATAAAAGACCTCCATCGATGATGATTGTTTGGGCCGTCATGGCGGCGGATGCCGACGAGGCCAGAAATAGGCAGGGGCCGACGATGTCGCCTGCCGTCAGCGCGCGCTTGAGGCACTGGCGCGCAACGGTCTGGGTGATCGAATCATCGGTCAACCAAAGCGCCTTTTGCCGTTCGGTCACGATCATGCCGGGCAGAATGGCATTGACGCGAATGTTTTCCGCCCCCAGCCGACCGGAAAGGCTCTTTGTCAACCCGATGATACCCGCCTTGGCAGCAGTATAGGCAGGCAATTCGCCCATGTTCAGAAGATAGGATATAGACGAGAAATTGATGATCGAAGCACCCTTCTCCCTGCGCAAATAGGGCAGGGTCGCCTGCGTGACGAAGAAGACCGGCTTTAGATTGACCGCATGGTTTGCATCCCAGTAGTCGCTGGTAACGGTGTCGATATCGTGCCGGTCATCCCAGGCGGCGTTGTTGATCAGCACTTTGATGCCACCAGTCGCCTGCGCAGCCTCCGTCACGGCTTTTGCCAGCTGCGACTGGTCGCGAAGATCGGCCTTGATGAAGGATACGGGGTGCTTCGTCCGTGCCGACAGCGTTTCGGAAAGCTCTTTTCCTGCGGTGTCATCGATATCGATGAAAGCGACTTTCGCGCCGCGCTCTGCAAAGGCTGCGACCAGCGACGCGCCGATGCCGGAACTGCCGCCGGTGATCAGAACGCCCTGATCGGCAAATTCGGAAAGCGTTTCGGAATTTTCCTGCAACATGACACCCGGTGAGGATTGCAAGTTCCATTATTTGGAACTAAGTTTCATTTAACGGAATAGTGCCCTCGCTGCCAGCGCAATGTCAAGCGCGGCAATTGCGCACGTGGAGAATAGCATGGCCGCTCGAAACGATAAAACCGGCGAGAGCACGACCGGTACGCTGGGCAAGGCCATATCCTTGCTGGAACTGGTCGTGATGTCACCGCAACCGCTGCGCTTCACGGATATTCTTCAGCGCTGCGGCCAGCCACGTGGCACGCTGCACCGCCAACTCGCGCATCTGATGGAAGAAGGGCTGCTGGAACAGCGCTGCGACCAGACCTATGTTGCGGGTCTGCGTCTGCTCACTTTCGCCTCGCAGGCCTGGAGCGGAAATGATGTGCGCTCGGTGGCGCTGCCGCATCTGCGGCTCCTGCACGAGAAGACGCAGGAATCCGTCCATCTCGGCGTGTTGCGCGGTGCCGAGATCGTCTACCTCGACAAGATCGATGGCAAGCATGCAGTGCGGATGCACTCCCAGATCGGTCGCGTTTCCCCAGCCTATTGCACCGGCGTGGGCAAGGCTGCGCTCTCGCTGCTCGGGGCGGCGGAACTGGATGAGACGCTGGCGTCGATCTCCTTCCACCCCTATACGGCCAACACGATCACATCTGCAATAAAACTGAAACATCAGGTTGCAGATATACGCATGTACGGTTATGGCTTCGATCTTGAGGAGCATGAAACCGGTATCCAGTGCATCGCCGTGCCTGTACCGGCACCGGGACGGCGCATTCACGCCGCCATTTCCGTGACAGGCCCGGCCTATAGATTAACCCGTGAGCGGCTTGAGAGTTGGGCGGGCATCGTTCGCGACGCCGCGCAGAATATTTCTCGTGATTTGATGGTACGCTTGCCCCCGTCGCAGGAATAGCAAACAGATATGACTTACTAATGTACAATAACAATATTCATCAGACAAAAGTGTGATTAATGTTACCAACAACTTTTGTTTGCAAAAAATTGATACATTGATATTCATGCCAGATCATTCTTCTGATACTGAATATTTTTAATATAAGTCTATCCGTAAAGACGACGCCAATGCTGAAACCAGAGATTTCAACCTATTCTCATCCCGGTGCCGAATGCGCGCAGGAAGTCGCCGAACTCAACACCCAATTCGACATTTTCCGGTTTCTCAAGAGGTTGACCGAGGCCTGGGATTTCAAGGCCTTCATGGTGGTCAATCTGCCAAGCCACATCGCTTTGGAGCTGTCGCAATACACCGTCATCAACAACTGGCCCGCCGAATTGCTACACCAGTATGATCATGAGGGCCTGCTTCCTCGCAGCAATGTGATGCGCACATTGAAGCAGTCATGCACGCCGTTCCTCGTCGATCCTTCCTTCTTGAAAGCCGGGCATGAGGAAGCCCGTGCGAAAACGATCGTTGAGCTCTTCGCACGGTTCGAAATGACCATGTCGCTATGGTGTCCTGTTCAGGACAGCACCGGCCAAAGGGGCGCGATTTCGTTTCACGGCGAAAACATCAAGCTGGGGCCGAAATGCATTGCGGAAATCGCCTATGTCTCGGCCCATGTCTACAGCCGTCTCGCCTATGTCCGCAGCCTCGATACGCGCATTCCCGGCACGCTGACCGATCGGGAGATCGACTGTCTGAACTGGACGGCAGCCGGAAAGACCAGCGCTGAGATCGCCGACATCCTTTCCTTGTCGGAACATACGGTCAATCACTACCTCAATCGCGCAACCAAGAAGCTCGATACGGTCAACCGCACCCAGGCCGTCGCAAAAGCGCTGCGTGTGGGCTTGATAAAATAGGAATATTTTCGATTTTTCGATTGTGATATGCTCAAACGTGCGCAATTCTCATAGGAGCTGGCGGCAGAGGAGATTCGTTTGGCAGCTTCGAAAAGCTTCAAGGCCGGGTTTTCTCCCACGGTGGATAGCGCGGTCCTTATTGTTGCTGTCGAAAAGGGCTTTGCCGCTGACGAAGGCATATCTCTGACATTGCTGAAAAAGCCTTCCGTGCAGGATTTGCTGACCGAATGGCGCAGCGGTGACCTCCAGGGCCTCCATCTTTCCGCCTCCTTGCCCGTTGCCAGTGCGCTTGGCGTGCCAGACCTTCCACCCGACCTCATCGCGCCCTTTATCCTTGCCACCGGCGGCGCCGCATTCGTGGTTTCGCAGGAATTGCACGATGATCTGGCGGAGCAGGGCATGAAAATCCCTGATCCCGGCACCTTGGCCCGCGCTGTGGCCCGCGTGGCTGCGTCCCGACAGTCGGCCCGGCTAAAGCCGCTGGTGTTCGGGGTGGAGCATCATCTGGCGGTTTCGGTGTTCGAGTTGCGATACCTGCTGGATAGCGCCCGTCTCAGCGCCGGTCAGGATTTCACCCTGGTCGAAGTCCCCCCTGCCGACATGCCGCAAATGCTCGAAGCAGGCGAGATCGACGGTTTCTACGGTTCCGAACCCTACGGCACCACTGCGGTTCTGCGTGGCACGGCGCGCATCGTCACCACGAAATCCCACATCTGGCAGAACGCGCCGGAAAAAGTGCTCGCCGTTTCACGCGAATGGGCTGACGCCGAGCCGGCCACACTGGAAGCACTGCTGCGTGCGCTCTACCATTCGGGGGAATGGTGCTCCAGCCACGCCAATATCGAGGAACTAGCAGGCATCCTGGCATCGCCGCAGTATCTGGATATGGACGGCGAGCTTATCCTACCCGCGCTGACCGGTTTTATCTCGCACTCACCCGCCCGCATGCTGGAGTGCCCCGGCTTCTTTTCCACCAGCGGCAAGGCGGCGAATTTTCCGTGGCAGAGCCAGGCATTGTGGTTCTTCAGCCAGATGCTGCACTGGAACGACTGCCCCGCAGAATTCGCCACAAATGCAAAGGCCTACGACGCCGCCGCCAGCGCCTATCGCCCGGATATTTTCAGAAAGGCCGTGCGTCCCATCTTCGCCCCCGTGCCATCGGCCAACATGAAGCAGGAGGGCACGTTGCAGGTGCCGGTCCATGTCGGCGCATCACGCTCCGGTCTCGTTTTGGGACCAGATGCCTTTTTCGATGGGCGTATCTTCGACCCCGAGAAATTCGACGCCAAGACCGATCCGTGATGCCGCCTGTGTCGATATTGCGGCCAAACGTCCCCACTTACGCTTTATCATTGGCGAAACCGCAGCACTTGGTTATGGAGAGCCTGCGGATGCCAAGCGTATGGAAAACGACATGACACAGGCCGACAAGAAGCAGATCGAACAGGCGCTGGAAGGCGTCATCTATCCCGGCAGCGATAAAAGCATCGTCGCGCTCGGCATGGTGTCCGAAATCTTCATTGCGGATGGCAAAGCCTTTTTTTCCATCACCGTTCCCGCAGATCAGGCCGATGATATGGAGCCCTTGCGGCTGGCAGCGGAAAAAGCGGCACTCGCCGTGCCCGGCGTCAAGGCCGCCATGGTCGCCCTGACGGCAGACCGCAAACCCGGCGCATCCCAGACCCAGCGCCCCGCTTCGAAAGCCCAACCTTCGCCACCACCGCCCGGCCAGCCAGCGCGCACCAAGGCAGGCGTTCCCGGCATTGGCGCCATCATTGCCGTCGCATCCGGCAAGGGCGGCGTCGGAAAATCCACCACGGCGGTCAATCTGGCCTTGGGGCTACAGACGCTGGGACTGCGCGTGGGCATTCTGGATGCGGATATTTACGGCCCATCGCTGCCCCGGTTGCTCAAGCTTTCCGGTCGTCCGCAACAGGGCGAAGGCCGCACCATCATTCCAATGGAAAATTATGGCCTGAAGGTCATGTCCATGGGTTTTCTGGTGGATGAGGAAGCCGCGATGATCTGGCGCGGGCCGATGGTGCAATCGGCGCTGATGCAGATGCTGCGCGAAGTTGCCTGGGGAGAACTCGACGTTCTCGTGCTGGACATGCCACCCGGCACCGGCGATGCGCAACTGACTATCGCCCAGCAGGTGCCTCTGGCAGGGGCTGTCATCGTGTCCACGCCACAGGATATGGCCTTGATCGATGCGCGCAAGGGCATCACCATGTTCAAGAAGGTCGAGGTGCCGCTTCTCGGCGTCATCGAAAACATGAGCTACTTCATCGCGCCCGATACCGGAGCACGCTATGATATCTTCGGCCATGGCGGCGCGCGGGCGGAAGCAGAACGCATCGGCGTTCCCTTCCTTGGCGAAGTGCCGCTCACCATCTCCATCCGTGAGCTGTCGGACGCAGGAACACCCGTGGTCGTGGCCGAGCCAGACGGGCCGCAGGCGAAGATTTACCGCGACATCGCGCAAGGGGTGTGGACCCAGATCGGCGCCGGTCTGCGCAGGCCCGCTCCCCGCATCGTTTTCGACTAATCGCAAGATAATCGATGCGTGCTGCGCATAGCACTCGGTCTTTCGCACGGCTTGACAGCGCCGCGTTTAAGTAGAGCCTACAGTTGGATTTCTGGTTTTACGGGAATCTAATGCGCGCTTGTTTTAATGTTCAACCAATTGATACATATGCGTTATACGCGATTTTTTGACGTATCCATGGTTGGGAGACGATCAACGAAACTACGCCGATGAAACAGCCATTCCACATTGGTTGCATGGCGACCCTGAAAAATACTCCTTGATTATTGCGGGCATAAAGAGCATAGGCCGCGCCGTTTGATCCGCCGTTCATTCTGGGCGTTTGCGGAAGCCACACATGATGTGTTAGAGCAGCCTTCCGGCATTTGTCGGTGTGCTGACCGGAGAAACTGATTGATCAAGGCCTATCGCTCGAATTGCGAGGCAATCAGCCTGTCGGCGGACCCATCGGTCCTGCAGATTTCGGATGATATTGTCTGGATCGACCTCATCAATCCCGACCGGGCCGAAGAAATACGTGTCGAGAAAATGCTCGGCGTCGAGTTGCCCACCCGTGAAGATTTGAAAGATATCGAACCATCAAGCCGTCTTTATGTCGAAGACGGCAATGTCTTTATGACGGGTTCGCTGGTCTGGAATGCAGATAGCAAAGATCCGCGCCTGACCGATGTCGCTTTCATTCTGGCGGGCAAGCGGCTGGTCACGATCCGCTACGCCGAACCGAAATCCTTCAACCTCTTCATCGCCGCCATCACCCGTGTTCCGCATGAAATGCGCAGCGGTACGGCGCTGCTGTTGAAGCTTCTCGAAACGATCGTGGACCGCACGGCAGAAATTCTCGAAACCTCCGTCATTCGCATCGATACGGTCGCTGCCGGAATTTTCGGTGAGCAGGCGCGCAGCAAACGCAAGGCACCGCGTTATCTGGAAGACAAGCTTGCCGATATCTCCGGCTATCACCGCCTGATATCGAAGGTGCGTGACAGTCTGGCATCGCTTGCCCGTCTGCAATCTTTCCTGCAAGCCACACCCAATGTGCAGCAGGACAAGGAAGCCAAGGAAACAGGGCGCTCGATTGGACGCGACATTCAGTCCCTGTCGGAGCATGCGTCCTTTATTTCAGGCAATCTGACGTTTCTGCTGGATGCGTCGCTCGGCATTATCAATGTCGAGCAGAATGCCATTATCAAGATATTCTCCATCGCGTCGGTCGTCTTTTTGCCGCCAACGCTCGTGGCATCCGTTTACGGAATGAACTTTCAGGTCATGCCGGAGTTGCAGTGGTCCTATGGGTATCCATTGGCAGTTTTCATCATGCTCATATCGGCCATCATTCCGTTCATCATTTTCCGTTGGAAGGGCTGGCTCTAAAGGGTCAGAAACACCATGTCTCATGCCTTGGATAAGGAAAGCCACGACAAGCCGGAAGCGGGTGATCACCGCATGAAGGGCCTGTTTGCGGCAATGCTGGGTTCGATCGGCGTCGTCTACGGCGATATCGGTACCAGTCCGCTCTACGCTTTTCGCGAGGCGCTGAAGCCGATCTCGCACGATGGCCTGACGGAAGCGGAGGTCATCGGCCTTATCTCGCTGATGATCTGGGCCCTCACCATCATCGTCACCATCAAATACATCTGTTTCCTGCTGCGCGCCGACAATGATGGCGAAGGCGGCACACTGTCGCTTTTGGCCTTGCTGATGAAAAATGCAGGTGCCAAGCGCGGCGTACTGATCATGCTCGGCCTCATCGGTGCCGCTCTGTTTCTGGGTGACGCGATGATCACGCCTGCGCTCTCGGTGCTATCGGCGGTGGAGGGGTTGAAGCTCGTCACGCCGCAGATGGATGAGTTCATCATTCCCATTTCCGTCTTCATTCTGGTCGGGCTTTTCGCCATCCAGTCCCACGGCACGGAAGTCGTTGCGAAGTTTTTCGGACCCATTACCGCCGTCTGGTTCCTCGTCATGGGCCTCACCGGACTGATGCACATCTCCGATGATTACAGCATTCTCTTTGCCTTCAACCCCGTCCACGCTGTGGAGTTTCTGCTGGCGGAAGGCTTCTATGGCATCGTGGTTCTGGGTGCGGTCTTCCTGACCATTACCGGTGCCGAAGCACTTTACGCCGACCTCGGCCATTTCGGACGCAGACCCATCCAGTGGGCCTGGTTCGTGCTGGTATTTCCGGCCCTCACTCTCAATTATCTCGGGCAGGGCGCGCTGGTTCTCAAGGACCCCGCCGCCGCAGCCAACCCGTTCTATCTGATGTTCCCGCAATGGGCTCTGCTGCCTGCGGTTATTCTCGCAACGGCGGCCACCATCATCGCAAGCCAGGCCGTCATAACGGGCGCGTTCTCGCTGGTGCGTCAGGCTATCCACCTTGGCTATCTGCCGCGCATGGAAATCCTGTTCACCTCGGAAACCAATACCGGGCAAATCTATCTGCCATCGGTCAATACCATCCTGCTGATCGGCGTGGTTGCCTTGGTGCTGACCTTCAAAAGCTCCGATGCGCTGGCAACGGCCTACGGCATTTCCGTCACCGGCGCGATGGTCGTCACCAGCCTGCTGTTCTTCCAGTTTGCACGCAGCCACTGGAAATGGTCGAAATCCCTGGCGATGCTGGTGATCTTCCCGTTCATTTCGCTGGAACTGATCTTCCTCGGCGCAAACCTTCTGAAGATTCACGATGGCGGCTACGTTCCTGTGCTGCTGGCTGTCGCTTTCGTCATCATCATGACGACATGGCAGCGCGGTTCGAAAATCCTGTTCGCCAAGACCCGCCGCACCGACGTTCCGTTGAAGGCCTTCGTATCGTCAGTTGAAAAAGAAAGCGCCCATGCGCCGGTTCGCATTCCCGGCACGGCGATCTTCCTGACCGGCGACCCGGAGACAGCACCTGCCGCACTGCTGCATAACCTCAAGCATAACCACGTCCTGCACGACAAGAATGTCATCCTCACGATCAGAACCGAAGACACGCCGCGCATTCACGCAGACAGGCGCTACACCATCACCAAGGTCAGCGAACGTTTCGTCGTGGTCGAACTGCATTTCGGCTTCATGGAAACGCAAAACGTGACGCAGGCCTTGGGCTATCTGCGCCGCACCGGGTACAAGTTCGATATCATGTCGACATCCTTCTACCTCGGTCGTCGCAAGCTGGTGCCGGACCCGAAGTCGGGCATGCCCGGCTGGCAGAACCGGCTGTTCATCGCGCTTGCCGAAACGGCAGCAGACCCATCGGATTACTTCCGTCTGCCCGCAAACCGCGTGGTCGAGCTGGGTTCCCACGTCGTGATCTGACACGAGCTGTCTTCTTATATGCAACATTCAAACGCCACCCTGCCAAGCCGGGTGGCGTTTTTGCTTCCGGTACACGTTAACGTGAAACCGCGTCTGGCCCCGGCGTTAACCAAGCATCAAGGTTAATGAGAGATTATCCGGTCCTGTAGCAGTGAGTTGCGTTGTGTCCGGAGTGCTGGTTTTGCGTTCAAAGAAAGTATCGCGTCGCGGGTTCTTCTTCTCGTATGAGAAATGGGCATCCCCTGTCATCTTCGGCATGGCCGCATGGCTTGCCTTTCCCTCCCTTGCAGCACGGGCCGATCTGGCATCCTTGCTTGCCGGTCTCGATGCCGGGGGCGAACAGTGGCGCATGGTGCTGACCAACTCACCCGCCGGTTCCGTTCACAGCGCATCGCTTGCATTCAGCGAAGCCGATCCTGCCTCGGCACTGACCGGTGCCGGAATGATCACGCCCGATGGCCGCAAGGTTGCCTTCGTCACCGCCAAGAGCGGCAAGGAAAGCACGCCGGATGCAGACCGCGTCAACCGCGCCAGCAAAAAGGGCAGGGTGGTCGCCACCGAAATCATGCAGCCGCCGAAAGCCTTCACGGCGGGGTCTGTCCTGCAACGTACCAGCATGCTGGACATCGAGCCGCTGAAGCGCAAGGACCGCACGGCCTTCGTCAAGCAGAAGAAGGAAAAGGACATCGAACTGGCGTCCTTCTATTTCCGCCGTGACGAAACCAAGAGCGAGAAGAATGTCTCGCCGATGGTGGCAGAGTTGATCACCAATCGCACACCCGACATTCTGGCCACCGCCTATGCCCCGGCCGAACCGGATTTCGCCCGCGAATCGCCCTTCGATGCGATTTTGAAGAAGCCTGAGACGGGCCGCTTCATTCCCCAGATCGCCGCAGACGATCATGCCTGGGCGGCGACCCCGCTTCCGGCAGAGGTTTTCTCCGCAGCCGAGCAGCAGTGTCTGTCCTCTGGCATCTATTTCGAGGCACGCGGCGAATCGGTGAAAGGTCAGGCGGCGGTCGCGCAGGTCATTTTGAACCGCGTGCGCAACCCGTCCTATCCCAAAACCATCTGTGGCGTCGTCTACCAGAACCAGGATTGGCGCAATCGTTGCCAGTTTTCTTTCGCCTGCGACAATATAAAGGACCGCATCAATTCCGAACGTCACTGGAAAATGGCCCGTGAAGTGGCTCTTGCCACGACGGCTGGCAAGATCTGGCTGAAGGAAGTCGGCTCCGCGACGCACTACCATGCCGTCTATGTTCGCCCTGCATGGGGAAAATCCATGAAAAAGGTTGGTAGAATCGGCCTGCACGTCTTCTACCGCACCTATGGCGGCGGCTGGAGCTGATATTCCGGCCTTTTCCACGGGATAACCGTGTCAAAATTGCCGATTCTGCGCGGCTGTGACGCCAATAATCCGCGAATATCAAATAACCAATTGTTTTCAATGCACAATTTTGTATTCCGCTGAGGGCCATCAGTGCCTTGACTAGCGAAGTCCCTAAAACTATGTTGCGCGCGACTTCAGAGCGGGCTGGAACAGGCTTGAAGCCCTGCCGTTTACAACTCCAAAGAGTTCTGGCAATGCCAGTATGGAGACAAAGGGTGGGATTTGACGATGACCGGCAACCGTAACGATAGTCTGGATGAGCGCCGCAAGCGCCTGGCCAACGAATTGGCAAAGGTGAAGGCGGAAGACGACGCGGAACAGCGGACGGAGCAGAATGCAGCGGAGACCCGGAAGGGTTTTGCGATGGCGATCAAGCTCTCTTCCGAGTTCATTTCCGCAGTTATCGTCGGTGCGATGCTGGGTTATCTTCTGGACCATTTTGCTGGTACGTCGCCGTGGGGGATGATCGTTCTTCTTCTTCTCGGTTTCTGTGCCGGTGTGCTGAACGTTCTGCGTTCCGCCGGAGTGGTTGCCAAGCCGCCGCTTCTCGAAGGCGGGTTGGGGAAAGACAAGAGTGGTAAGCAGGGCGAGTAATCGCTTCGCTTCTATAGAAATAAAGTGCCGCTATCTGCGGCAAAAGGTAAAGAGGGCAGCCGGTGGCAAACGATCCGACGCATCAGTTCATTGTACAGCCGATCATCCCGATTGAGATCGGTGGCGTGGATTTTTCGTTCACCAATGCATCTCTCTTCATGGTCGCTACGGTTGCTGCTGCTTCCGGCTTCCTCTATTTCGCAACGTCGAACCGCGGCTTGATCCCTGGCCGCATGCAGTCCGTTGCCGAAATGTCGTACGAATTCATCGCGTCGATGCTGCGCGAAGGCGCTGGCAAGAAGGGAATGGTGTTCTTTCCATTCGTCTTCTCGCTGTTCATGTTCGTTCTGACCGCAAACCTTCTCGGCATGTTCCCGTATTTCTTCACGGTCACCAGCCAGATCATCGTGACATTCGCACTGTCGTGCCTGGTCATCGGAACGGTCGTCGTTTACGGTTTCTATAAGCATGGCCTGCACTTCCTTGGCATTTTCGCGCCGCAGGGTGTTCCGGCGGTTCTTCTGCCGCTTGTGTCATCGATCGAAATCATCTCTTTCCTGTCGCGTCCCATCAGCCTGTCGGTTCGTCTCTTTGCGAACATGCTGGCCGGTCACATCACGCTGAAGGTTTTCTCAGGCTTCGTCGCTTCCATGGGTGCCCTCGGCGCGCTTGGTATCGGTGGCGCAATCCTGCCACTCATCATGACGGTCGCAATGACCGGTCTGGAATTTCTCGTCGCCTTCCTGCAGGCATACGTCTTCGCGGTACTGACTTGCATGTACCTGAACGACGCCGTGCATGGCGGTCACTGAGAAGTAAAGTCGCTGGCCCCGGAGGACGGGTGTCAAAAATAGCCGCAACAACCATTCTAAGGAGCTTAACATGGAAGCGGAAGCAGCAAAGTACATCGGCGCAGGTCTCGCATGCCTCGGCATGGCTGGTACGTCCCTCGCTCTCGGCCGTATCTTCGGCGATTTCTTGTCGGGCGCACTGCGCAACCCGTCTGCCGCTGACAGCCAGTTCGGCCGTCTGGTATTCGGCTTCGCCGTTACGGAAGCTCTGGGCATCTTCTCGCTGCTCGTAGCTCTCCTTCTCCTGTTCGCTGTCTAATAACAGCATCAGGTTTGGATCACGGCTCGCAGCAGCGTGCCGTGATCCTTCGCATTTGCACTACCCCTGGAGGTGAGCATGTTCGTGACCGAGGCTTTGGCCCAGTCAGCACCGGCGACAAGTGAAACGAATACCGGAACTCCGGCTGTCGGTCAGACCGCCCCGGAAGCAACGCATACGGAAACGGGAGTGGCACATGATGCCGGTCACGCATCTGCTGTGTTCCCACCGTTCGATCAGTCCACTTACGCATCCCAGCTTCTCTGGCTGGCAATTTCGTTCGGCCTTTTCTACGTGCTCATGAAGAAGGTCATCGTGCCACGCGTCGGCGGAATTCTCGAAGACCGCCATGGCCGTATCGCACAGGATCTGGATGAAGCATCCCGGCTCAAGGCCGAAGCAGATGCCGCCATCGAAACCTATGAAAAAGAATTGGCTGCTGCGCGCGCCAAGGCTGGCTCCATCGCCGCCGCTGCGCGTGACGCTGCAAAGACAAAGGCCGATGCAGATCGCGCCGCCATCGAAGCCGAGTTGGCCCAGAAGCTGACCGCTGCCGAAGCGCGCATCGACAGCATCAAGCAGCAGGCATTTGCCGATGTCGGCACGATTGCTGAGGAAACCGCGACCGCAATCGTTGATCAACTGATCGGCGCCAAGGTCACCGAAACCGATGCCAAGGCAGCTGTATCAGCCGCATCAGCAGTAAAGGGGGCTTGATATGGCGTTCGATGCAACATTTTTCGCCCTCGTCGGTCTCATCCTTTTCTTCGTCCTGATCGCCTACCTGAAGGTTCCTGGCATGCTGGCAAGCTCGCTCGATGAGCGTGCGGGCAACATCAAGGAAGAGCTGGCGGAAGCCAAGCGCCTGCGTGAAGAGGCTCAGCACCTGCTGGCCGAATATCAGCGCAAGCGCAAGGAAGCCGAAGCAGACGCTGCCAACATCATTGCTGCGGCTGAACGTGAAGCAGCAGCGCTGACAGCGGAAGCCAAGGTCAAGACGGAAGAATTCGTCGCGCGCCGCAACGCACTGTCCGAACAGAAGATCAAGCAGGCAGAAACCGACGCCATCGGCGCCGTTCGTGCCGCCGCCGTCGATTTGGCTATTGCAGCGTCCGAAAAGCTGATCGCTCAAAAGACGACAGCCGCTTCGAGTGCCAAGCTGTTCAACGCCGCTGTCAGCGACGTGAAGACACGCCTCAACTAAGATTTCGCATCATTGTCGTCTGGCGACAGACGACGTCGAAAATTTTGAACCCCGCCAATCGATTGGCGGGGTTTTTCTTTTGTCTAGGCACTATCAGCGGCAGTCCAGACGACCCCTCTATAGGACAGTCAGTCAATAGTCGGAATAAAATCCACCTGAGGGAAGCACGGGCGGTCGGGAGTGGACGCACATGTCCATTACACTTGCTTATATCTGCAAGAATTCGAATTTTATAAAGTTTCTCTCGCGCGCCACACTCGATCATTCAAAATTTAATCAAATTTCAATCATGACAACACATTGTATTGTTATATCAGCTGCGTAATTGCGCTTCTGCTCAACAGTATAATCTAAGTTTCGATGTTCTAGCCTTTCTCGATCCGGGTGATCTGCTTTGGCAGAGAGACCGTGTGGATCGATGCAGCAGGTCAGGCACATCCCGACGGGGGACGTAATATGAAAATATCCATTGGTGTCGTACTTGCAGCCCTCTCTGGCATCATGCTGCTGGTGGCAGGTGTGCAGGGAACGTTTTCGATTTCGTCGCTCCAGCAGATCAGGGGCGGGATCGACACGATCGTCGGCGACCGCGTTCCGGCCTTCATATTGATTGGCGAGATCAGCACCGAAGTCGGCAACATCAGAAATATCCAGAGCTCGATCGTGAGTTCAGCAGCCGACAAGTGGCCGCAGTTCGAAGCGCAGATGGGGACATCACGGGCCGCACTCGAAGGTGATTTCGTCAAATATCAGGACTATCTGGTCGATGAGCTGGACAAAAAGCTCTTTCTGGATTTCGTGGCGAAATGGAAGATTGCCGAAAATGGCTGGAACGACGTCACAGCCCTGTTGAAAAGCGGGAACCTGGACGAGGCGCGGGCGCGGTTTGTTGGGCCCTCATTGGCTGACTACACCGCCGCAAACGCAATGCTCAAGGACACCGTCAGCGATATGGAGGCCGATGTCCGCCAGGAGGGCGAAAACACCACCGCGATCGCCGAAGATGCCGCCACGCTCAACTACATCTCTCTGGCCGTGGCGCTCGCCATCGGCGCAGGTGCCGCACTCTTCGGCAATATGCATCTGGCCCGACCATTGGTCCGCATGACGGATGTGATGCGCCGCCTGTCCGATGGCGACACCGAGATCACCGTGCCTGCGCGTGGACGCAAGGACGAGATCGGCGCCATGGCGGAAGCCGTTGATGTCTTCCGCCTCGCGGCAATCGAGAACAAGCGTCTTGAGCTTCAGGCCGAAACGAACCGCCAGCAGGCCGAACAGGATCGTATAGCAACGCAGCAGAAGGCCGAAGCCGATGCGCAGGCGCGGTTGCAGATCGCCACGGCTGGCCTCGCGGATGGCTTGCGACGGCTTGCATCCGGTGATCTCGCCTTCCAGCTCAACGACGCCTTCGCACCGGATTTTGAGACGTTGCGGCAGGACTTCAACCGTTCGCTCAAGCAGCTGGGCGGCACGATGGCAGAGATTTCTCATTCCATCGACACTATGAACAATGGGACCCGCGAAATTGCTGGTGCTTCCGTCGAGCTTTCCAAGCGCACCGAGCAGCAGGCCGCAACGCTGGAGGAAACGGCAGCAGCACTCGATGAAATCACGGTGAATGTGGCCAACTCCACCAAGCGTGTTCAGGAAGCGCGCGGAGCTGCAACGGAAGCCAACCGCGCGGCCAAGGTTTCCGGTGAGGTTGTTGCGACTGCGGTGGACGCCATGCACCGTATCGAGCAATCCTCCGGCCAGATCTCCAACATCATCGTCGTCATCGATGAGATCGCCTTCCAGACCAATCTGCTGGCGCTGAACGCCGGTGTCGAAGCTGCCCGTGCGGGTGAGGCAGGCAAGGGCTTTGCGGTTGTTGCGCAGGAGGTGCGCGAACTGGCTCAGCGCTCCGCCAAGGCCGCCAAGGAGATCAAGGAACTGATCGGAAAATCGTCGGTCGAAGTGGAAAACGGTGTCAATCTGGTGCGCCAGACTGGCGATGCCCTGAAGACCATCGAGCAGCACGTGACCGTCATGAACCAGCATATGACCGCGATCGCCTCGTCGTCACAGGAACAGTCGACAGGGCTTGTTGAAGTCAACAATGCCGTCAACCAGATGGACCAGACGACCCAGCAGAACGCAGCCATGGTCGAGGAGACCACGTCGGCCACATCGGCACTCGCCAGCGAAAGCGATAAGCTGCGGACATTGCTGCAACAGTTCCAGCTGACCGGCTCGAATTCCTACGGGCAGCGGCGCGATGGATACGAGATGAGGCTTGCTGGCTAAAGCCGAGGCTCCCGCTTACTCGACGCGCATGGGACGAAAGCTCATGCGGTGCAGAGGGCAGGGGCCATTTGCCTCGATGGCACGCAGATGCGTCGGCGTGCCATAGCCTGCATGGGCTTCGAAACCATAGACGATATGGATCGACCCGGCTCTTTCCATCATTCTATCACGCGTGACTTTTGCGATGATGGAGGCGGCGGCAATCGAAACGGATCGAGCGTCGCCTTTGATCACGGCCTTACCGGCACACCCGATACCCGGCGGAATATCACGGCCATCGGCCAGAACCAGCGCGGGTGTCGTTTCCAGGCCGAGCACGGCCCTGCGCATCGCATCCAGACTGGCGCGCAGAATGTTCATCCGGTCGATGAGAACCGGGCCTGATGACGCGATCGAGACCTGCGACGTTTCCAAAATGCGCTCGAACAGAAACTCCCGACGTGCTTTCGAAAGCTTCTTCGAATCGTTGAGACCTTCTGGAATATTGTCCGGGTCGAGAATGACGGCTGCGGCAACCACAGGCCCGGCCAAGGGGCCGCGCCCGGCCTCATCCGTTCCGGCAACCGGCCATTCGCCACGCCGCTTCGCCTCAAGTTCCAGACTGAAATCGGGACCTGTTTCGGTGAAGTCGAAGAGCGCAGGAGAATCGGGTGCTGTGTTTCGTTTCATTTGGCGAAACTCGCACAGGCAACCGATCTCCTGCAAGCCCCCGGACGCAGGGTGTTTGCGCCAGCCCACGGGGCGGAGGGCTGGTGCATGAGGTCTCATGACCTCCAAAGCTCTTCCAATCGGGGCGGAAAGAGCAGACCCATGCGAGGCGGCAGATGCCGGGGGCGCAACCCATAGCGCAGGGCATAGACGCTAGGGGTATTTCTGAGCGTCCGGCTGGCCCACAGGGCAGCAGCCGGACGTCTGTGATATCAAAGCAGCGAGAGTTGCACGCCTGCACCTCCCGGTGCGACGAACAGGTCATCCCGAAGGTGGAGGCCACGGCGCACGAGCCCCAGCCTCTTGGTCGTCATCTCGAAGCGACGGCCGATTTGCCAGGCATAGGGACCAGCGCCCTTCATGCGCTTGCCAAATTCGGCGTCATAGTCCTTGCCATCGCGCATGGAGCGCACCAGTGACATGACGTGCTGATAGCGGTGCGGATAATTGCGCAGCAGCCACTCCCGAAACAGCGGACTGACCTCCAGCGGAAGCCGCAGCAGCACGTATGATGCTTCCGTTGCACCGGCTGCCTTTCCGGCCTCCAGCACCCGCTCGATCTCGTGGTCGTTGAGTGCTGGGATAACCGGCGCCATCATCACGGCGACGGGAATACCAGCCTCCGTCAGCGTCTTGATGGCTTCCAGCCGCTTGGTGGGCGTCGCAGCGCGTGGCTCCATGCTGCGGGCCAGCTTGCGATCCAGCGTCGTCACGGAAATACCGACCTTCACCAGGCCCTTGGCCGCCATCGGGGCGAGAATGTCGATGTCGCGGGTAATCAGACCCGACTTGGTAACGATGGCAACCGGATGCTCGGCTTTTGCCAGCACTTCGAGGATTTGCCGCATGATGCGCCATTCCCGCTCGATCGGCTGGTAGGGATCGGTATTGGTGCCGATGGCGATGACGCGCGCCTTGTATCCCGGCTTGCCCAGCTCCCGTTCCAGAAGCTTTGCGGCATCCGGCTTGGCAAACAGCTTGGCCTCGAAATCCAGCCCCGCAGACAGGCCCATATAGCTGTGGCTGGGCCTTGCGAAACAATAGATGCAGCCATGCTCGCATCCGCGATAGGGATTGACGGATCGGTCGAAGGGAATATCAGGCGAATCGTTGCGGCTGATGATCGTGCGCGGCTTTTCCACCTGCACTTCGGTACGAAACTCCGGCAGTTCCTCGATGATCTGCCAGCCATCATCGACAGGCTCGTGCTGTAAGGTCTCGAAGCGGCCACCCGGATTGATGCCCGCACCACGCCCGCGACGACGGTCGATCTCGATCCGCAGACCCGATGCATCGGCCAGCGCATTGGCAATATCTGGCGTATGGCCTGGCTGGAATGCAGCCTGCCCCGAAAGCACATGTTGTCTCATCTGGATGCTCCTGACCGGCACGAACCGGCTTGTTGGATGCCCCGATTCCTATCGCAGAAATGAGAACAAGACAAGAACAAAATGTTAAAAACGCGCGATGGTAATTTGTTTTGCATTGCGATAGGAATTTGATCGATGAAATCTTGTGGCTTCGCGCGCTTTCTGTTTTATCGCTTCTAGGGGATCACACGCTGATAGACATATGCTGACAGTCATCATGGAATGCCGGGATCAGGAGCCGGAGCTTGCTCACACCCTCGCCACGCTCGTCTCGGGCGCCGTGGAAGGGCTGATCAGTGACGTCATCGTGCTGGATCATGCCTCCAGCGACGGCTCGGAACGTGTGGCCGAAGCCGCCGGATGCCGGTTTCATACGCAATGGGACATCAGGGATATCATCGGCTCGGCGCGCGGCGAGTGGATTTTGATGATGGAGCCGGGCAGCCGCCCGCAAAGCGGCTGGATCGCTGACATCAGCGAATATATGGCGCTGAGCAAACTGCCCGCACGCTTTGCGCCATCGCGCCACTATCGCCCGTCGTTTCTGTCACGATTCATCGGCCGTAAACCGCCGCTGGAATATGGCCTGTTGCTGCGCAAGCAGGAAGCTTTGTCGATTGCCAAATCCGGCATGCCGCTCGACCATTTCCCGAAATCGCAGAAGACCCGCCGCTTGAGCGCCGAGCTTATTCCTTCATGGGTGCTGCGCGCAGCGCGATAGTCAGCCTTGCGCCTTGCCGCGCTTCAGATGCTCGTCCAGACGCGGCATGATTTCCACGAAATTGCAGGGCAGGTGGCGGTAGTCCAGCTGCGCCTTCAGAATGCCGTCCCACGCATCCTTGCAGGCGCCGGGAGAACCGGGCAGCACGAAGATGAAAGTGGAATTGGCAAGTCCAGCGGTCGCGCGCGACTGGATCGTCGATGTGCCGATCTTGTCATAGGAAATGCGGTGAAACACGGACGAAAAGCCATCCATGCGTTTCTCGAACATCGGCTCCAGCGCCTCGGGTGTCACGTCGCGACCGGTAAAACCGGTGCCGCCTGTGGTGATGACCACATCGATCTCATCGGACAGCGTCCAGCTGCGCACTTGTTCCTCGATAGCCGCCTTGTCATCCGCCACGATGGCACGGTCTACCAGCCGGTGACCCGCCTCCGCGATGCGCGCAACCAGCGTATCGCCGGATTTGTCGTCAGCCGGTGTGCGGGTGTCGGAGACGGTCAACACCGCGATGCCGACGGGAATAAAGGCTCTTTCGCCATTCATGAGGCAGGTTCCGATACGGTTCTCGTGGCCTGAACATACCAGCCGGGCCGCTGTTGGCGAAGAAAAACTGCGGCAGATTGTGCGTCTTCTGCCGTGGCATAAAGTCCGAAACAGGTGGCGCCGGAGCCGGACATGCGCACCAGCGCCGCTCCGGTCTGCGCCAGCAGAGTGGAGGCTTCGCCAATCTCGGCAAGACGGGTCCGCGCCGGTGGTTCCAGATCGTTGCGGCTTTGCGCGATGAAACTCAGCCAATCCTCGTCGCCGCGCTGAATGAGCGGTGGATTGTTCTTGTTGGCCAGATGCTTGAACACCTCAGGCGTCGAAACACCTTTCAAGGGATTGACGAGAACGAGGTGCAGGGTCGGCATATCCTCGACGATCTCGATGTCTTCGCCAATGCCGCGCGCAATCAGCGGCTTGCTGGCAAGGCACATCGGCACATCTGCGCCCAGCTGGAGGCTGATCTCCACGAGGGCGGAATGGTCCGGCGCAACACCCCAATGGGTCATCAAAGCGCGCAGGGTCGCGGCTGCATCGGCAGAACCGCCACCGATACCGGAGGCGACGGGCAGATTTTTATGCAGGTGGATGAAGACGGGCGTGGCGCTGACGCCTGCCGCCGCTCTCAACAGATCCCGCGCCTTCAGCACGAGATTGCTGGCCGGATTAGCCTCTTTCAGCACATCGGCGAAGGGGCCGGAAATCGCGAAGCCATCGCTTTCGGCATCGCTGATCTCGACCAGGTCACCCGCTTGCGTAAATACCACAAGCGATTCAAGCAGATGATACCCGTCAGCCCGCTGGCCCGTCACATGCAGGGCAAGATTGATCTTGGCGGGAGCGGTCTCACTTATCACGACCGCTCCGATAGGCTCGCGCAAGAGCATATGGCCTTAAGACTTCTTGTCCGGGGCAGGGGAGGGCGCAACCGGTTGTGGCGGTGCCTGTTCCTTCTTGGCGGTGTTTTCCGCATCCTTTTCCAGAGGCGGCAGGCCGTTGGCGATCTTTTCCTTGACCTTGGCTTTGTCGACATCATCGCTATCGCCAATCAGGGCGCGGTTCCACTGGTAGACCGCTTCGATCTTGCGACCGACGCGCCAATAGGCATCGCCCAGATGGTCGTTGATCGTCGGGTCACCGGCGCGCAGTTCGATGGCGCGTTCCAGCTCGGTCACCGACTCATCGAAAGCACCGAGACGGAAATGGGCCCAGCCGAGCGAATCGACGATGTAGCCGTCATTCGGGCGAAGCTCCACCGCGCGGCGGATCATATCCATCGCCTGATCGAGATTGAGGTTCTTGTCCACCCAGGAATATCCCAGATAATTCAGAACCTGCGGCTGTTCCGGGTTCAACTCAAGTGCGCGCTTGAAATCCGGCTCCGCCTTGTCCCACTGCTTCAGGCGCTCATAGGCAATGGCGCGCTGGAAGAATATGGTCCAGTCGGTTTTCTTCGGCACGGCGCCGATGACCTCGACAGCCTTGTCGTAATTGGCCGCCATCGCCGCATAGTCCTTGGCATCCGACAGGACAGAGCCATAGGCGAGATAGGAGCGCAGATCGGTCGGGTCGGATTCCAGCAGCGAGCGCAGGTGCTGGCGCGCCTCATCCACCTTGTCCGTCTGCGCCAGCGTCAGGCCCAGCTGCAACTCCGAAATGCGGTGCATGGGCGAATCGTCAGGCACTTCGCGATAGAACGCAATGGCGCGTTCCGGTTGCTTCTGCGCTTCCGCGAGGCCACCCAGCAAAATCAGTGTATCTGCGCTTTGCGGATCGAGCGCGCGGGATGTTTGAAGGTAGAGCGTAACGATCTCTTCGGCACCTTCGCGGTTCAACGCACCGGCGATGGAGAACATTACCGAAGCGGCACCCTCGATGGCGGTCTGAACCTGCTGATCTGGCTTTTCACCCTTTTCGATGCTCTGGCGCAGCGCCTTCAGCGGCGCATAGTTCGGCGCGAAGTTGTCGCCGACGGAAATCGTGTCCAGCGCCTTCTGCTTGTTGCCAGCCTTGGCCTCCAGCCGCGCCAGCGCCATCACCGCGCGCATGTAGGTATCGGTTGCGGTCGCACCGCCTTCACGGTCGGCCACGGCGTCGTTCAGGTTCTTGCGGGCCGCTTCCGTGTTGCCGGTCACCAGCGCAATCGCGCCAGCATGATATTTCTGGAAAATGGAAATCCAGCCCGGACCCTTCATGCCGTTGACCAGCGCCAGGGCTTCCTTGCCCTTGCCGGCACCAGCGCGGGACCAGGCCGTCAGCAGCGTATTGACCATGCGGTCCAGATCGTTGGGGCCGGTATATTTCAGAATTTTTTCCGCGCTGGAAAATTCCTTGTGCTTGATGGCAGCCAGTGCCCGCACGATGGTGGTGACGCGCTCCACAGACGAATCGTCCTTGAGGCTATCGGCAATCTTGGCCCCGGCCTCGAAATCACCGCTCAGCAGCTGCGCAATCATCAGGCGCTGGCGGATTTCCACGTTGGCGGTATCGAATTCCAGCGCCTTTTTGTAGAGCGTGATGGCTGTCGCGAAATCCTGATCGACATCTGCCGTGCGTGCAGCAAGAAACGCGCCGGAGAAAGTGTTGACCTTATCGGGATTAAAAGTGACGGCATCAGGTGCTTTTTCTGCCGGTTTCGTCTCGGCAAATGCGGCCTGCTGGCCAGCGCCGAGGGAAAGGGCGGCAATGAAAGCCGCACCGCAGAGAAGACGAAATGCTGATTTGCGCCGCATGAAGAAACCTTTGCTCTTGTGCATAAGCACCGAAAAATCCGTTGCACCCTACAGTTCGGTGCACCTTGCGGCACCTGGACGCTGTATGGCTTTGGCGGGAATCGAATGTCTGAATCGAGGCCGATTCAGACGATGACGCACCACGTCACGACAGAATGGCTTTTTTGAAGCAGCCCCGCAAGAAAATCTGCCACTGATATTCGAACTGCCGGAAATTTCGGCATCGCGCATATGATCAATCCGCGATGCTCTCCGTTATCAGTTCACACGCTCGATGCAGAAATCGATGACTTCCATCAGGGCGTTCTTCCACGGGCTTTTCGGCAGAGGCGCCAGCGCGTCGCGGGCAATGGTGCCATAGTGGTTGGCGCGGGTGATGGTGTCGGCCAGACCATTGTATTTCTTGATAAGGCCCAGCGCCGTTTCCAGATTTGCATCCGTGCTTTCGCCCTGCTCGATGGCGCGTTTCCAGAATTCGCGCTCCTCCACCGTGCCACGACGATAGGATAGAATGACCGGCAGCGTGATCTTGCCCTCGCGGAAATCGTCACCGGTGTTCTTGCCCAGATCAGCAGATTTGCCGCCGTAATCCAGCACATCGTCCACCAGCTGGAAGGCAAGGCCGAGGTTCATGCCGTAGGATTTCAGCGCGCTGCGAGTGGCCTTGTCGGTCTTGGCAACGATCGGGCCAACCTCGGCGGCAGCAGCAAAGAGAGCAGCGGTCTTGGCGCGAATGACCTGGAGATAATCGTCCTCGGTGGTTTCCATGTTCTTGGCAACGGAAAGCTGAAGAACCTCGCCCTCGGCAATCACGGAAGCCGCGGTGGACAGCACATCCAGCGCATCCAGCGAACCGACATCCACCATCATGCGGAAGGCCTGGCCCAGCAGGAAGTCGCCGACGAGCACGCTGGCCTGGTTGCCCCAGATGGTGCGTGCCGTGGACTTGCCGCGGCGCAGATCGCTTTCATCCACCACGTCGTCATGCAACAGCGTGGCCGTGTGCATGAACTCCACACTGGTCGCCAGCTTGATGTGATGGTCGCCCTTGTAATCAAACATGGCAGCGGATGCGAGGGTCAGCATCGGGCGCAGGCGCTTTCCACCGGAGGAGATCAGGTGGTTCGCCACTTCGGGTATCATCTGGACATCGGAACCGGCTTTGGAAAGAATAAGCTGGTTAACCCTTTCCATGTCTGGACGGGTCAGGTCGACAAGCGGCGTGACGGATGCGAGTTTGTTTTTGCTTTCTTCAAGCGGTATGACGACGCCCAACGGACCGGACTCCTGTTCGATATTGGGGCCGACAATAGAAAGCGCCGGTGCAAGCGGCAAGGGGCGAATTGCCTCATGCAGTTCAAAAAGATGGGATTTAGGGTGGAAACTGACCTATGCGTGAACTGATCCGTACAAACGACGCCGTTCTTCTGTCCTTCGCACAGAGCCTCATGAAGGACGCAGGCATTCACAGCCTCATCGCCGATCAGGGCATGAGCATTCTCGAAGGTTCGCTCGGGCTGCTGCCCAGACGGTTTCTGGTGGAAGAGGACCGGGGCGATGAAGCACGCCGCATTCTGACGGATGCCGGACTGGCTGACGAGCTGCGCGAAGACAAGGCCTGAAACGCCATGGCGGCAACCGTTTCCGAAACAGTCGATGCGTTTCATCGCGGTCGCTTCGAGATCGTGCAACCCAAGGGCAGGGGCCACAGGGCAGGCATGGATGCCATGCTGCTGGCCTCTCTGGTGGTTGATGATGCCCAATGTCGCGTTGCCGATCTGGGCGCCGGGGCCGGTGCCGCAGGCATGGCGGTGGCATCGCGTCTGGAAAAAGCTGACGTCACGCTGTTCGAGTTTTCGCCGGAGATGGTGGATTTTGCGCAGCGCAGTCTGCAACTTCCCGCCAACAAGGCCTTTGCGCCCCGCGTCCGCGTCCAACAGGCGGATGTCACCCTGCGCGCCGACGCCCGCAGGAACGCGGGGCTGCTCGACAACCATTTCCACCACGTCATCATGAACCCGCCCTATAACGACGCAGGCGACCGCAGAACTCCGGACGCGCTCAAAGCCACCGCCCACGCCATGACCGACGATCTCTTTGAACACTGGCTCAGAACCGCCGCCGCCATCCTGATCCCCGGCGGCCAACTCTCCCTCATCGCCCGCCCCCAATCCATCTCCGACATCATAACCGCCTGCGGCCGCCGCTTCGGCAGCCTCGAAATCACCCTCGTCCACCCGCGAGTCGGCGAAGACGCGGTGCGCATGCTGGTGACCGCGATAAAGGGGTCCCGCGCAAGGCTCACATTTCGCGCGCCGCTGACGATGCATGAGGATGGAAGTCACGCGTTTTTGTCGGTGGTGGATGATTTGAGCAATGGGCGGGTGGGGTATGGAAGGAATGATGCAAATACGCCGGGCAAGAGGCAGCAACCCTCATAACTAGCATCGCAGTTGTGGACCAACAGCCAGGGCGCGACGGTAGCAGCCCTCATCCTGAGGTGCGGAGGCAAAGCCGTAGCCTCGAAGGACGAGGGTTGCGGGCGGTCGGAACCCAGCAATCTTCATGCCGTAACGTCTCTCCACCCTCATGGTGAGGTGCGTAGCCCGTAGGGCGGAGCCTCGAACCATCGGGGGCGGCCACTGGTTCAAGCCTTAGCCAAGGCAGGTCCCCTGCGCGAAAGCTCCGGCAGCGTCTCATAGGCCATCGCAATCAACGCTTCCTTCTTGCGCCGCGACCAGCCCTTGATCTGGCGCTCTCGCTCAATGGCGTCGATAATGCGGTCGTAGGTCTCAGTAAACACCAGCTCCACCGGGCGTCGTTTGGAGGTATATCCATCATAGATACCAGCGTTGTGTTCACAAAGGCGGGCTTCGACAGACTGCTTCGTCAGTCCGGTATAATACGATCCATCGCAGCAACGAACGATATAAACGGTTACTTCCATGGCGGGAATTCTGCCAAGTCATTACAGTCAATTCAATACTGAAAACTGCCAGTATTCCGGCCTTTGGAGCAAAACAACCCGCAGCCCCCGCCCTTCGAGGCCCCTACGGGGCACCTCAGGGTGAGGGCTGCTACCGCTGCGGAACCAAGTCGCGATTTCATCACTAACAGAAAGCTATGCACGAGACGTGATATAGCGCCGAGCCACGGGCTCCGACGGTAGTAACCCTCATCCTGAGGCGCGGAGGCGAAGCCGGAGCCTCGAAGGACGAGGGTTGCGGGCAAGTGGTATAAGGGCGGAGAGACGTCGCGGCATCCCTCGGCTTCCGCCCGCAGCCCCGCCCTTCGAGGCCCCTGCGGGGCACCTCAGGGTGAGGGCTGCTACCGCTACGGAACCAAGTCGCGATTTGACCACCAACAGAAAGCTATGCACGAGACGTGATATAGAGCGAAGCCAAGGGCTCGACGCAGCAACCCTCATCCTGAGGCGCGGAGGCGAAGCCGAAGCCTCGAAGGACGAGGGTTGCGGGCAGTGGTATGAAGGGTGGAGAGACGCTGCGGCATCTTATTCAGCGTTGTTGTGACGCTAGCAGTCAGGCGACGCGAGCCACGAGCTCGACGGAGCAACCCTCATCCATCATCCTGAGCTTGTCGAAGGAGAGGTGCGGAGGCGAAGCCGGAGCCTCGAAGGACGAGGGTTGCGGGCAAATCGCATGATGTCGTTCAAGCACCCACCCACCCCTCACCAAATTATCACCACCCCCGCCATTGTCTTTGCCCCCGCCATACCCACATCGGTTCCAATAGGAATGACGATGAGGATAAAATGGCCAGAATTTTGAAGCGACTGGTGCCCAAGCGGTTTCGTAAGACGGAGCTGATCATTCCCGTGGTGCGCATGCATGGCGCGATCATGGCAGGCGGCAGTCAGTTTCGTCCGGCGCTCAATCTGGCCTCCTACGCCCCACTGCTGGACAAGGCGTTCGGCATGAAGGAAGCACCCGTCGTTGCCATTACGCTTAATTCCCCTGGCGGCTCGCCCGTCCAGTCGCGGATGATCTACAACCGCATCCGCCAACTGGCCGAGGAGAAGAACAAGAAGGTGCTGATCTTCGTGGAGGATGTGGCGGCATCCGGCGGTTACATGATTGCGCTGGCGGGGGATGAGATCATTGCCGACCCCACCTCCATCGTCGGCTCCATTGGTGTCGTCTCGGGCGGCTTCGGCTTTCCTGAAATGCTGAAGAAGATCGGCGTTGAACGACGTGTCTATACGGCAGGCCAGAACAAGGCGATCCTCGATCCCTTCCAGCCCGAAAAGGAAGGCGATATCGAATATCTGAAATCGCTCCAGCTGGAAATCCACAATGTTTTCATCGACATGGTCAAGCTGCGCCGTGGTGCGAAACTGAAGGACGATCCGGCGATTTTCTCCGGCCTGTTCTGGACCGGCATGCGCGGCCTCGATCTCGGCCTTATCGATGGCCTGGGCGACATGCGCGACGTCCTTCGTCGTCGCTACGGCGACAAGGTCAAGCTGCAACTGGTCAGCGGCGCGCGCAATTTCTTCGGCAAGAAACTGCCGGGCGTCGATCTCCACGCCCAATCCATCGCCGCATCCGCCGCCTCGGGGCTTGCGGAAGTGGCGGAAGAAAAGGCATTGTGGGCCCGTTACGGTTTTTGATGGACAAACGATAGATGGCCCAATTGATAACGCTCGCCCTACTCATGTTCGGGGCGATCATTCTTTACAAACGTTTCGTCGGCGATGCGAAAAAACTGTCCGAGAAGACCAAACGGCAGGAAAAAGAGCGTGAGACCGGCGCCACCGGCACGCTGATCAAAGATCCCACCACGGGCGAATACCGCGTTAAAAAGGAAGACGAGGTCTAACCCTCGTCGCAGAGGCCGCCTACCAGCCGCCGCCTCCACCCCCACCACCTCCAGACCCCGACGACCCGCCGCCACCGGAAAAGCTCGATGAAGACGAGCTGACTGGTGCCGGTATCGTTGAGGCGATTGTCGATGCCATGGACGAGGAGAAGCCGCCGATGCGGGTTCCGAAATTGCTGTAGTTACCGCTGTACCATCCCGGCGAATATTCTCCAGCCTTCGCATCTGCCAACCACGTCTCGAACGCCTCGCTCCAGGGCTTTTCCACGCCCAGCGCCACAGCGTAAGGCAGCAGCGTCTCGAAATGCTGCGGCGACATTTGCGGCGCGCCCTGCATGTTCATCCGGTCTTTCTCAGCCACCGTTAGGTAAAGCCGAAGGCCCTCGATGCCGTCCATCAGCTTGCGCCCCAGCGGCGTCGGTGCGCCCATCAGCATCAGGAACACGATGTTGGTGGCGATGATACCGGCGACGGACATGATGGCTGGTAAATGCAGCGCTTCTAGTGCGTCCACCGAGAAGACACTGATCGCACCGCCAATACCGGAGATCAGCATAGACCCCACCAGCGCCAGAACGACGATCATCCCGATGCGCTTGAGTAAGGAGCCACCTCGCGTCAACGATTTCCCGAAGACAAGTGCAAAACCCGTGCCGATGAAGGACAGGATGCCGATGACGAACATCGCAACAAGAGCTTCCGGTTCGAAATTGCCGAACACCACAACGGCGAAGACGATGAAGAAGGACATGCCAACGCCTAAGGCGATGAAGCCAGCATTGGCATGGTAATATTTGCCACTATGTTCCGTTTCGATGGATTTGCGAAAAGCATTGCCGAGCGATACGACCCGCGAGCCGTTTTTCTTGTTGATCTCGAATGTCATGCCCGGTTCATCGACCGTACTAATGATCTTTGCTTCACCCGCCTGTAACTTACCGTCGATTGGCTTGTCGGTGCGGCGAATGATGAGCGAATTCTTCAAATCCTCCAGCACAACATAGCCTTTGACCGCAAGGTTGAGCGATGCTGCGGAAAACGCTGTCCAGCCATTCTCGGAAAATCCGTGATTATCGACGTAGTTGACGAGCGCAGGCGACAATCCCTCCGGCGCATCCCAACGCGGCACGATGATGCCCTTGGCGGGGTCGCGGCCAACAGCCGACCATGCCCGGTAATAATAAAACAGGATGATTATGAAGCCGGAAACACCCAGCACCGAGCCCAAATGGTCCTGCAACCACCAGCTCCGCGCCTGCGCAGCCGTCGGCGCGTCGATCACACCCTTCGGCAACTTCACCGCAATCGTCATGCCTTCGCCCTGATAGAAGGGGCGGGTGGAGGCAAAGAACACCTCGTTGCCCTCGGTCATGATGCGGGCATCCTTACCCTTCGAACCGAGAGGTCCGGTGAAAACGGCGGTGTCGGTCGGCGTCACGTTTTCAGGCAGGGAGACGGTGGCCGAGATGTCGCGCATCGGAAACTGCCAGCCATTGCCGGTCACGTTCCAGCTCAACTCGTCATAGGTGTCGAAATAGCGGATTTGCCGGTCGGTGGTGTAGGTGATCTGGAAAACATGATCACCGGTGGGCAGAAACCGGTCGGCGTTGCCGGTGTAAATGCGAATGCCGCCATCGATGCTTTCGGTGCGCCAGTCTTCTGAAGCGCCATCTCGCTCCACCGACAGAACCTTGAAGCCGACCTTGGTGCGGCTGCCGTTCTTGTCCAGCGCATAGAGCGGAAAATCGCGGAAAATACCGCGCTTGATCCGGTTGCCCTCGGCCCGCGCCGTAATCGTCTCCGTCACCGTCAGCTCACCGGTTTTGGCAACATCCACCACCGAATGATAAGAGCTGATAAACTCCTCAGCCGCCGCGGGCAGGGCCGCAAGCATGAAGACGAAAAGTGCAAGACATCTCGCAGCAATGGTCTTCACGGGCGGTCCTTTCTGAGCGTCAGTCCTGTCCGGTTTCGCTGTAATCCACACCCAGCGAAGCCAGCGCCTTCCAGTAGCCGGGATAGGTCTTGCCCACGCAAGCCGGGTTCTGAATGGCGATGCCGCCGGTCTTCAAACCCGCCAGCGCAAAGCTCATGGCAATGCGGTGATCGTGGAACGTATCGATGGAGGCAGACACCGTTTGTCCGGCCAGCTCAGGATCGGCATGCACGATCAGATCGTCGCCATCCTCTTCCCCCAAACCTTCGCGGATGCCGTTGAGACCAAGCGACAGCGCCCGGATGCGGTCGCATTCCTTCACCCGCAGATTGGCAATGCCCACGAAGCGCACCGGCGTCGTGTTGTAAGCCGCCAGAACCGCAATCGTCGGAATGGCATCCTGCATCTGGCTGCCATCGATTTCCGCAGGCAGGTTGGGAAACTGCGACATCACGGCATAGGCCTTGGCATCCGGCTGCGTAAACGCATCCGCAGGCGTACCGATATCGATCTTGCCACCCGTCAGCAGTTCCGCACCCCAGAGATAGGTGGCAGCGGAGGCATCCGGCTCGATGTGAAAATCGGTGGCCTTATAGCCGGTTGGGTGCACGCGCCAGATGGCATTGCTCACCCGCTCAACCGTCGCGCCGAAGGCTTCCATGGCAGACACGGTCAGGTCGATATAACCCTTGGCGCCAATGTCCTCACCCGCCAGAATGATATCCAGCGGCTTTGCCCCACAGGGTGCGGCCATCAACAGCGCGGACACATATTGACTAGAAAGATTGGCGTCGATGGTGACGCTATCCCTCACAAAACCCTGTCCGTTGCCCTTCACCGTCACCGGCGGGCAACCCGTTGCCGCTTCCGCTTCGATGCCCAGCCCGTTCAGCGCGTCCACCAACGGCAGAATAGGCCGCTTGCGCATATGCTCGTCACCATCGACAACCACGGTGCCATCCACGGAGGCCACCGCCGCGGTCAAAAACCGTGTCGCCGTTCCCGCATTGCCGAGGAAAAGCGGCTGGGTCGGTGCCATCAATACGCCGCTGCTCTCCACCACGAAACTTGTCGCATCCGGCTCGGTCACATCAACGCCCATGGCGCGCAGTGCTTCGGCCATATAGAGCGTATCATCGCTTTTCAGCGCGCCGGTCAGCACACTGCGCCCTTTGGCGAGACCCGCCAGCAGCAACACGCGGTTGGTGATGGATTTGGAACCGGGCGGCTCTACCTTGCCGGACAGCGGATGGTTGGGCGGGGTAATGGTCAGTTCGATCATGGCTTTATCGTTTCTCAACCAGCCGGGGGCCGGTTCTTTGGCTCAGAATTTTACGGTAGGAACGGCGCGGTCCGCCTCGTTGGTGATCTCGAAAAACGGTGCTTTGGCAAAGCCGAAATTGCGTGCCACGAGATTGGAAGGAAAGCTCTCCACCTTCACATTCAGATCGCGTGCCGAACCATTATAATATCGGCGTGACATCTGGATTTCACCTTCGATGGTCTCAAGCGATTTCTGCAATTCCAGAAAACCCTGATTGGCCTTGAGATCGGGATAGGCTTCCGCCAGCGCAAACAGCTTGCCCAGCGCCTGGCTCAGCAACCCTTCCGCCTGCGCACGCCCCTCGACATCGCCAGCGGGCACGGCCTGAGCGCGGTTGCGCATGGCCACCACCTCCTCAAAGGTGCTTTTCTCGTGCGCCGCATAGCCTTTCACGGTCTCGATCAGGTTGGGAATGAGGTCAGCGCGGCGCTTCAACTGCACATCGATGCCCGACCACGCCTCTTCCTTCATCTGCCGCGCCGTGACGAGGCTGTTATAGATGAAGACGACATAGACGGCGATGGCGACGATCGCGGCAAGAGCTAGGTACATTCCGATATCCTCCCTGTAACCGCAAGCGGGTGACCCTATTCCGGTCCTTCGCTTTTGTCATGCGAAACGGTTTGCGGCAATAGGTCGAAATTCGCCATCAGCAGCTTGCAGCTTTTATGCTCCTGATCCTCGCAGGTTTTCAGCGCGTCGCGCCTGGCGCGATCGCTGATTGCGCGACCCTCATTATAGTGCAAGCGCCCGGTTCCATCAGTGGCGATGGCCAGCGCCCGCTCGGCGGTGCCGCCTTCAAGATACGCATGGAGATCTTTTTGCTGATCTGGCCTCAGTGTTGCCCGCAACGTTGCGGTGTCTGTCTTGCTCCACGTTGGCAGATTGTTGCGGCGTAAAAAATCGTCGACGAGAGGATGGAGGCTGGCACGCCCCTGGGCAGAAAAGAACAATTGATGTCCGTTGATATCGCTCGGCGGAAAAATGGCCACCTGGACATTGCCGCCGCTTTTTTCCCAGCCCTGTCGAAACGCCTGCACCAGATCGGGCGAAAACCACGGATCGTTTTCCTCATAGGCCCAAAGCTGCGGCATGTGAGCCGTGCGTGCATATCCGCTGACTGTCTCGATAAGTGCGTCACGATAGCGCTCGCAATTGTCATAAGCATGAAAAGGTCGCGGTTGCGCGCCCTTGTCGAGGTGATAGACGCCACCCGACACGGAGATGACAGCAGACAGATGCACGTTAGATCGTGCAGACAGTGCGGTCACGGCGCTGCCGCCGCGCGATTGACCGACCGCAACGACACGCGACATATCTGCATCTGGACGCAAGGCAATGGCCTTGAGAGCGCCTTCGAGGTCGTCGGCATCGCGCTGCAAGACCAGAGCTGGCGTCGGAACTTCGCAGGTGCCGCCACTCTGGTTGACTGTCCCGTCAGATTTTCCATAACCCTGTCTCAACACCGCGACTGCGAGATATCCCCGCGCGGCGAAATCCAGCGCCCAATTGCCGAGTTCATCACTGGCATCCAGCTTTTCCGGCGTATTGCTGGTTCCGTGAGTAATCAGCACGACCGGCAAGCGCCCGCTTATCGCAGGTTTGGCAATAAACGCTTCCAGCCCGACCGGTAGGCCGTTGATCTGTGTCTCGATCCGCGTCGAGTCATATGTCAGCGGCGCCGCGCCAGCGCCGATAGCGTAAGAGAGAATGATAAGGCTTGCGAAACAGAGTAACCTAAAAACCATCGCAAAAAGCTTTCGCTCAATGGGTCGGATATCAATGCCTCGGCCTGAATGCGGTCAGGCCGCGTCCTTATTCCAGTTCGCACCACCGGCATCCGTCATCAAAAACGCCTCGCCGCAGGCCTTGGACAGCGTGCGAACCCGCAGGATGTAGCTCTGCCGCTCGGTAACGGAAATCACGCCGCGCGCATCCAGCAGGTTGAAAACGTGGGATGCCTTGATGCACTGGTCATAGGCAGGAAACACGCATTTGTGCAGCATCTGGTTGGCGTTGTCGCCGGGCGCACCAGCATCCAGCAGCGCCTTGCACTCTTTCTCGGCGTCGATGAAATGGCGGTGCAGCATGGCGGTGTCGGCATATTCGAAGTTATGGCGCGAATATTCCTGCTCTGCCTGCAGGAAGACATCGCCGTAGGAAATCTTTTCCTCGCCTTCGCGGCCGTTGAAGTTCAGGTCGTAGACATTGTCCACGCCCTGCACATACATGGCCAGTCGCTCCAGACCATAGGTCAACTCACCGGCGACAGGCGAGCATTCGATGCCGCAGACCTGCTGGAAATAGGTAAACTGCGACACTTCCATGCCGTCGCACCAGCACTCCCAACCCAGACCCCAGGCCCCCAGCGTCGGGCTTTCCCAGTCGTCTTCCACAAAGCGGACGTCATGCAGCAGCGGATCAAGCCCGATGGCCTTCAGCGAGCCGAGATATAGCTCCTGCAAATTGGAAGGGTTGGGTTTGAGAATGACCTGATACTGGTAATAATGCTGCAACCGGTTGGGGTTCTCACCATAACGCCCGTCGGATGGACGACGCGACGGCTGCACATAAGCAGCCTTCCACGGCTTCGGCCCCAGCGCCCGCAGCGTCGTTGCCGGGTGAAACGTGCCCGCACCCACTTCCATGTCATAAGGCTGCAACACCGCACAGCCCTTGTCGGCCCAGTAATTGTGCAGCGTCAGGATCAGCGCCTGAAAGGAACGCTTCGGGTTCATATGGTCTGGAACGTCGGTCATTACAGTCATCACGGCCATCGATTGTTGTCGGTAAGTGCTTGACGCACCTTGGATGCGGACAGGTGCCACGGCGAAGGGTTGCGGGTCAAGAACTTCTGTGTGGGGGAGGGTGCCTGCGGCGGATGCTTCGAGGGCGCTTCGCGCCACCTCAGCATGAGGGCGGTGGGCGTGGCAGCCGGACTCCCTCGCATAAGTTGAGAGTGTCGCACAACGGTAGCATCCATCATCCTGAGCTTGTCGAAGGAGAGGTGCGGAGGCGAAGCCGCAGCCTCGAAGGACGAGGGTTGCAGGCTTGGGGCAGAGTGCGTGGCGGATGCTTCGAGGCTTTGTCCTTCGGCCAAAGCACCTCAGCATGAGGGCAGTGGGTGCGGCTACCCACCCTGCTAGAAACGAAGGAGGAATGGTGAAACGGAGTTGGATGAGTGCATGTCGTAGGATGCCGTATGCCGGTTGCAACGGCAGCATCCCTCATCCTGAGGTGCGGAGGCGAAGCCGCAGCCTCGAAGGGCGAGGGTTGCGGGCTTGGGGCAGAGTATGCCGCTCCCCCCCTCTGCCTACCGGCATCTCCCCCACAGGTGGGGAGATCGGACAGCCGAACGCTAACCAATCTATCCGCAGCCTTCGAGATGGCCGGGAGCTAACCACGAGTCGATCTCCCTCCTTGTGGGGGAGATGCCCGGCAGGGCAGAGGGGGGGTGAGCGGCACCCGGCTTGGCTTCCATCGAGCCGCCACCCCACACCCTCGAACCTCTCAACTAAAAATACTTCCCAACCAAATCAATCCCTTACCCAAAAACCCGCAAAAAACCCCAAAATTCCTCCCGCAACTTTCTCAATGACGCGCGAATCACCCGCACAATTGCTCCGTTCCGCCCTCGGATACACCGCAAGGCGTTGCGGCGAGGCGGGACCGGCGCTGGTGGGAGAGAGGCTACGCATCCTCTTTGCTATCGGGGTCGAGCAGCAATCCCCCCGGCGGCACGGGAGGAGGGCGACACCGGTTTCGGACCGGCCGGTGTCATCCTCCCGATGCCCGACCTGGCCGCATCACGGGTGCCAAGACTGACCGTCTTGGTGACCCGCGATGCATCCGCCAGGAGCTTGGTCGCCGGGTGTACCGACAGCTCATCGTCCTCTGGTCGAACGCGACTACGGAGATTGAAGCGAAAGTCAGGCGGTACACAGGAACACGCTGCATCTGCCCCGCGCTGTTGGCAAACAGCGCGGACGGATCGCAAGGGGCACACCTGGCCGGGGCTGGCGGGTGAGGAACTTGCGAAAAACGGATCGATCCTTCCGCCCCTTGATTATCGGCGCGGAGGCAAATCGAAGGCAGGTGCAGCCGAACTGGTAGGGCGATGATCTGGCAACAGGCCATCGCCACCCGGATGGGAAGGGTCGGACCTTGAACACGTCCGACCGGTTCTCCGGCAAGGTTCCCCCTTCGCCGTCCGGGCTCTGCCAGCCGTGGCAAGTGGATTGCTGTTTGGCCAAAAGAGCCGAACGGGGCGCTGAAAGGTGCCATTCTTAAACTACCCAACGAGGCAGCTTGCAGCGCCCCGTCCGACATATCCGTGGCCGCGAATGGTTATGGGACCAGAGAATGAAGCAAACCACGGGCAGGCGCTGCCGCGTGAACGGCGAAGCTTGCGTAAGCGGTGGCTGGGGTTTTTGATGGTGATGGGATTGGGAGGTTTTGGTCGCTGGATGCTGGGTGCTGGGTGCAAGGTACTGGACTGCGGGCCGCAACAGAGCAACCCTCATCCTGAGGTGCCCCGCAGGGGCCTCGAAGGACGCGGGTTGCGTGCTTGGGGCAGGAGTGCGCGGCGGATGCTTCGAGGCTTTGTCCTTCGGCCAAAGCACCTCAGCATGAGGGCAGTGGGTGCGGCTACCCACCTTGCTAGAAACAAAGGAGGAATGGTGAAACGGAGTTGGATGAGTGCATGTCGTCGGATGCCGTATGCTGGATGCACCGCAGCAACCCTCATCCTGAGGTGCCCCGCAGGGGCCTCGAAGGACGAGGGTTGCGGGACGAGAGCGCAGAGTACGCGGCGGATGCTTCAAGGCTTTGCCCTTCGGTCAAAGCACCTCAGCATGAGGCGGTGGGTGTGGCAGCCCACCCTGCTAGAAACAAAGGGGGGATGGTGAAACGGAGTTGGACGAATGCATGTCGTCGGATGCCGGATGCAACGCAGCAACCCTCATCCTGAGGTGCGGAGGCGAAGCCGGAGCCTCGAAGGACGGGGGTTGCGGGCTTGGGGCAGAGTGCGCGGCGGATGCTTCGAGGCTTTGTCCTTCGGTCAAAGCACCTCAGCATGAGGGCGGTGGGTGTGGTTGCCCTAGTCTTCGAGAGGGCAGAGTGAGACACTGGACATCGGGCGCAACGGCAGCAACCCGAAAGGCCAGAGGGGGGCGATCTGGCGCCGAGGCTTACCATCCCGCCAACGGCACAACGTCCAACCCGATATTACCATTGTGCATCCACCGCAAATTTTGCTAGCAGAGGCCAACCGAAAATCCATGACACCGGAAAATAGATATGCCCGATCTTCTGCTTGAACTCCGCTCCGAGGAAATCCCCGCTCGCATGCAGCGGAAGGCGGCTGGTGATCTGAAGAAGCTCGTCACCGATGCACTGGTGGAAAAAGGGCTGACCTATGAGGGTGCGCGCGAATATTGGACGCCGCGCCGCCTGACGCTGGATATTCGCGGGCTGAATGCGCGCTCTGCCGATGTACGAGAAGAAAAGAAAGGCCCCCGCACCGATGCCAACGAAAAGGCCATCGAAGGCTTTTTGCGTGGCGCGGGCCTCAGTGATATCGCGCAGGCGCAGGTCGTGTCCGACCCGAAGAAGGGTGATTTCTACATCGCCATCGTCAACAAGCCCGGCCGTGCGGCAGAAGAAATCATTGCAGAGGTGATGCCCGGCATTATCAGGGGCTTTGCATGGCCGAAATCCATGCGCTCCGGCCCGGCCTCTATGCCGAAGGGCTCGACCTATGGCGGCATCGAGGGCAAGGGGTCTGAAAGCCTGCGCTGGGTGCGCCCGCTGCAATCCATTGTCTGCCTGTTCGGCCCCGAACACGACGAAACGCAGGTCATTCCCTTCGAGATCGATGGCATCGTGGCCAGCAACGTGACCTATGGCCACCGGTTCCATGCGCCCGAAGCCATCACCGTGCGCCGCTTCGAGGACTATGTTTCGAGCCTCGAAAAGGCCAAGGTCATCTTGGATGCCGAGCGCCGCAAGGACATCATTCTGCATGACGCCAAGGATCTGGCTTTCGCCAACGGCCTCGACCTCGTGGAAGACGAAGGCCTGCTCGAAGAAGTCTCCGGCCTCGTGGAATGGCCGCAGGTGCTGATCGGCACCTTCGAGGAAGATTACCTCGAAATCCCCGCCGAAATCATCCGCCTCACCATCAAGACCAACCAGAAGTGTTTCGTCACCCGCCCGCAAGGCGCGACGGAAGGCCTGTCCAACCGCTTCATTCTGGTCTCCAATATTCAAGCCATCGATGGCGGCAAGGAAATCATCCACGGCAACGGCAAGGTCGTGCGCGCCCGCCTCTCGGATGCCAAGCATTTCTGGACCCGCGACCAGGGCGACCTGCCGGACCTGGAAACGCTGAAAGCATCCGCCGCGAAATTCGACCTCGACCTGAAAAAGCCGCTGGACCAGCGCATGGCCAAGCTCGATGCGCTGAACGTGACCTTCCACGCCAAGCTCGGCACGCAGGGCGAACGCGTCGCCCGCATCCGTGAACTGGCCAAGCAGCTTGCCCCTGTCATCGGTGCCGATGCCGATCTGGTAGACCGCGCCGTGGTTCTCGCCAAGGCCGACCTGCGCACCGAAGCCGTCGGTGAATTCCCCGAATTGCAGGGCCTGATGGGCCGCAAATATGCGAGCCTTCAGGGCGAAAACGAAAGCGTCGCCGCCGCCATCGAAGATCACTGGAAGCCGAATGGCCCGTCCGACCGTCTGCCGCAAGACAAGGTCGGTCTGACCGTGGCTCTGGCCGACAAGCTAGATACCCTCGTCGGCTTCTGGGCCATCGATGAAAAGCCGACCGGTTCGAAAGACCCATTCGCGCTGCGCCGTGCGGCGCTGGGCGTTGTGCGGATGATTTTGGAGCGCAATGTTCGCGTTGAGTTAAATAAAATTATGTCTTTTCACGAAGAGACGGTGTCCGATGATACAATCGCAATCGTAACAAACGAAAGTAAGGGTTCGGAGATTGCTAGGGGGGCTTGGAAAACAATTTCTCCCCTGTGGCGACCAAAAATGATTGAGGCGGCACAGAGGGGTGAGGATGTTGTTATTCATCATTCAGTCTTTGGGACTACGCAGCGCGCCGACCTCCTGTCCTTTTTCCACGACCGCCTGAAAGTCTACCTCCGCGACCTCGGCGCACGTTACGATCTCATCGAAGCCGTGCTCACACCTGAGGCCGACGACCTCCTCATGGTCGCTCGCCGAGTCGAAGCACTGACGGCTTTCGTGACGGATCAGGATGGCATCAACCTTCTGGCCGGCACCAAGCGCGCCACCCAGCTTCTGGCTGCGGAAGAAAAGAAGGGCACCGTGGTGGCCGACAGCGTGTCGGAAGAACTGCTGAAGCTCGACGCCGAAAAAGCGCTATACGCCGCCATCAAGACCGCCTCCGCCGATGCCGCCAAAGCGGTCGAAACGGAAGACTTCCGCTCCGCCATGCAGGCGCTTTCAACGCTGCGCGCGCCCGTCGACAAATTCTTCGAAGATGTCCTCGTCAACGACGAAGACACCGCCATCCGCGCCAACCGCCTGGCTTTGCTGAAGGCCATCCGCGAAGCAACGGGCACGGTTGCGGACTTCTCGAAGATCAGTGGGTGAGGTAGCCTTGCTCATGGTAACATTTATGGTACTATGAGCGATGAAGATCGTCGAATACATCGAGCGGAATGGCATCAGCCCATTTGGCCGCTGGTTCGCGAAAATCGAGGCCCGTGCGGCATCCAAAGTGACGATTGCCTTGACCCGAATGGAGCAGGGCAATCTCTCCAACGTCAAGACCGTTGGCTCGGGCGTGCTGGAGTACCGGATTGATTATGGGCCGGGCTACAGGGTCTATTTCGGTCGTGATGGCGATGAACTGGTGATTTTACTGGTCGGTGGAACTAAAGCGCGGCAGCAGAACGATATCGAAACCGCACATGGTCTGTGGCGCGACTACAAATCCAGAAAGGGTATCTGACATGGCCCTGACACGGGACTTCAAACAAACGGTCAAGCTGCGGGCGGACAATGACCCGGCCTTTAGGGCAGCACTTCTCTCAGATGCAGTCGAACTGTTTCTGGAAGGTGACGTGGACACCGGAAAGGCCGTTTTGCGTGACTTCATCAATGCGACGCTCGGCTTCGAAGCTTTGGCCATCGCGGTGGATATGCCGCCCAAAAGCCTGATGCGCATGTTCGGACCAAAGGGCAATCCGCGTGCGGATAATCTCTTCAGCGTCATCCATGCGCTTCAGAAAGACTCCGGCATTCACCTTGCCGTCGCAGCGGCTTGAGCGTGCCCAAAATCCTCATCAGCGCCTGCCTCCTCGGCCACGCCGTCCGCTACGATGGCAGGGGCAAACCACTCTCCCACCCGGCCATCGAGCGCTGGAAGGGAGAGGGCCGATTGGTGACGATCTGTCCCGAAATGGCAGGCGGCATGGCGGTCCCGCGTCCGCCAGCGGAAATCGAAAATGGGGCCTCGGGCCTCGATGTGCTGGAGGGCAGGGCACGGGTTATCGAAGTCAACGGCGGCGATGTGACGGCGCAGTTCGTGGCCGGTGCGCAAAAGGCGCTGGCTTTCGCGCAAGACAATGGCTGCGGCTATGCGCTGCTGATCGATGGCAGTCCGTCCTGCGGGTCGGTTTCGGTCTATGACGGCTCGTTTTCGGGCCGCAAACATGCGGGCAATGGTGTTACCGCAGCACTGCTCGCGCAGGCAGGCATCATGGTGTTTTCCGACGGGCAGATCGATGCGCTTGTCGCTGAGGTCGAGCAGCACGGACCGCGTCCTAGCGACTTCCCGAATTTTGAGGCATGATGCATTCGCCATACTGAATTCAGGGAGGAATGCACAATGGCCAAGAACACGATTTCCGTCTGGTACGATAAGGAAGCCGAAGCCGCCGCCCGGTTTTATGCGGAGGTGTTTCCCGATAGCACCGTTGGCAAGGTCCACCACGCCCCCGGCGATTATCCCTCCGGCAAACAGGGGGATGTGCTGATGGTGGAGTTCACGGTGGCAGGCGTCGCCTGTGTGGGCCTCAATGGCGGGCCGGTGTTCAAGCACAATGAAGCCTTTTCCTTCCAGATTTCAACCGATACCCAGGAGGAAACCGACCGCTATTGGAATGCCATCGTCGGCAATGGCGGGCAGGAAAGCGATTGCGGCTGGTGCAAGGACAGATGGGGCGTCTCGTGGCAGATCACACCGCGCGTGCTGATGGAAGCGATGGCCGCCGGTGGTGCCGAGGCCAAGCGGGCATTCGATGCCATGATGACGATGAAGAAGATCGATGTGGCGAAGATCGAGACTGCCCGGCGCGGACCATAATCGGTTTGTCCTGCCCATAAAAAAACGCCGGAGATCTCTCCCCGGCGGTTCACTTCAAAATATTCCGCTAAACCCGATCAGCTTGCCATCCGCATCTGCTGGCCCATGCCATGCACGCTGCCATTTTGCGAATTGGAGACGCGGAAGGTGCGGATGAGGTTGAGCAGCTCTTCGGTGTCGGCGGCCAGTGCTTCGGCAGACGCGGTGGTCTCCTCTGCCATGGCGGCGTTGTGCTGGGTTGCCGCGTCCAGCTGATTGAGCGAGGACGAGATGGAGCGAAGTGTGGTGTCCTGCTCAGCCGCCGAATGGGCGATTTTGCTGACGATGTCACTGGAGGATTTGATCTGAGTGGAGATGCGTTTCAGCGCATCGCCTGCCTCACCGACCAGACGAACGCCATTTTCCACCTGTGTCGAGGAACGGGCGATCTGCGTCTTGATTTCCTTGGCAGCGGCGGCGGATTTCTGGGCCAGTTCGCGCACTTCCTGGGCTACGACGGCAAAGCCCTTGCCAGCTTCGCCTGCACGGGCTGCTTCCACGCCCGCGTTCAGGGCCAGAAGGTTGGTCTGGAAAGCGATGTCGTCGATGACGCCGATGATCTTGGAGATTTCCACGGCGGATTGTTCGATGCCGCTCATCGCGCCGATGGCTTCCTCCACGATCTGGTCGCTGCGGCTCGCATCGGTGCTGATGGAGGTCACGCGCTTTGCGGCTTCCGACGCGCCATCTGCGGTCTGGCGTACGGCAACCGTCAGCTCGTCCAGTGCAGCCGATGTTTCCTCAAGGCTTGCGGCCTGACGTTCGGTGCGCTGGGAGAGTTCGTTGGAGGCCTTGCGGATTTCATCCTTGGAGCCGCCGATATCCACGCTCTTGACGTTGACCTTTTCCATGGCCGCGTCGAGCTGCGACAGTGCCTCGTTGAAATTGTCGCGCAAAGCCGCATAGCGCGAACCGAGATCGCCGCAGCGTACCGTCAGATCGCCCTGCGCCAGTTGCTCCAGCGCATTGCCGATGGTGGTGACGACGCGGGCCTGTAGCTCGGCCTCATCGCGCTGCATATCGAGGTTGGTCTGGCGCTCGGTGTCCAGCTGCTGCTGCTGTTCGTCCTGACGGGCCTGCATGGTGTGGCGCTCGCGCACCTTCTCTTGCAAGGCTTCCGTCGCCTTGGCCATTAGGCCGATCTCGTTCTTCATGCCGGTGTGGGGAATGGCCAGATCGACATTCTCGTTGGCCACTTCACCCAGAGCCTTGTGAATGTCATCGAGCGGCTTGGAGATGCCTCTGATCACGATATAGGCAGCAGCGAGACCCAGCAGGAAGACGCCGAGACCGAAGGAAATGGCGCTGATGATGGTATCGCGAACCTGCGCCTGCAGGTCATCGATGTAGACACCCGTCACGACCACGACCTGCCATGGCTCGAATGCCATGGCGTAGGAGCTTTTGGCATAGGTATCGCCTTCTGCGCCGGGCTTCGGACCATAAAAGCTGGTCTGGCCGCCGCCTGCGCGGGCCAGCCGTACCAGTTCGTCGCGGTAGTTGAAGCCCTGGCTGTCCGGCTTGCCCTTGAAGCTCTGGCCGACGCGCTTTGGATCAGGGTGAAACAGCATTTTGACATCGTAGTCATACCCGAACATATATCCATCGGGGGTATATTTCATGGCTGCGACGATAGCGAAGGCCTGGGACATCGCCTGTTCGTGGGTCAGCGTACCGGCCTTTTCCTTGTCGTAGAACGACTGGAGAATGGAGATGGACGACTGCACCTGCGTGCGCAGCATCCCGTATCGCTCTTCGTAAATGGCGTTGACGGACGATCTGATCTGGAAATAGGTCGTGGCGGCAAAGGCTGCCATCAGCGCGACCACGAGCAGGATCAGTTGTCGGGAAATCGGCAGGTTTTTCATACGCGCTCACAGGGCTAAAGCACCGCAGCATGGGCAACGGAGCGATCTCGGGACGATGTGGGATGGGCGCCTGATGCGCTATAAAGGTACGCTCATCGCACCCGATAATGTAGATGAAGCTTCAAAAATTTGAACAATTGTTTAAATTCAGCCCGCTGGAGGCGGCGCCGTAGAAAATATTTTGTCATTTGTCAAATATATGACAATAAAATTCCATCGTTGGTTGTTTGAGATATCGGTTGTCACCCAGAATGGTTGCTTTTGCCATCACTGGCGCAGCGTAAAGCCATCCAGCGACAGCGGCGTGACAGCGTCCGCAGTTACAGGTTCGGGCATTTCACCGCCGATGGTCTTGCCGACAGCAGAAGTCTTCGCCGTCATATCGACAGTATCGGGTGCGGGGGCCGCCACATTCATCTCGGGCGCAGGAAACCAGGTAGGGTTGCTGCTGACATAGGTTACGGGTGATCCGCCGAGCCAAGCTTCCGTGCGCACGATTTCCCTCTTGCCGCCGACATCGCGAATGGAAATATCCTGCGTGCCGGGGCTGAGAACGGGGGTGGGCTGCGGTGCTGGCTGTCGTGGCTTGGGTGGCGGACAGCCGTCGCAGGAAATGGACAGCAGACTGCCGTTTCCGGTACGGTTCTGGCCGATGACTTCGATGGAAGATGCCATGGCAGTGCCGCTTGTCAGCACAACTGCAATCGTCAGCAAAGTCTTGCGCATGAAAATCCCCGTCATCGGCAGCTCTTCGCTGCTGTATCAGGCGGGAATTTTACGCAGACTTCCTTTCCATACCGTCAGGAATAATGGTAAAAATTGAGCGAAATCAGCCCTCGCTCGGGCCTTGCTTTTCGCGGGCTACAGCTTGCCAGCCTATATCCGTGCGGCTGAAACCATTGTCCCACTTCACCTCTTTGGCCAAGGCGTAGGCGCGGTCTCTTGCTTCGGTCACGGTCTTGCCAAAGGCAGTCACGTTCAGCACGCGCCCTCCGGTGGCAACCAATTGGCCGTCCTTGATGGATGTGCCCGCGTGAAAGACCTTGGCATCGGCGCGCTCGTCCGGCACATGCGCAATCGGCATGTTTTTCTCATAGGAAGCGGGATAGCCGTTCGACGCCAGAACGATGGTCAGTGCCGCATCGTCACGCCATTCGGCGCTGACCTGATCCAGCGTGCCGGTGGCCGTTGCATGGAGGATTGGCAGAAGATCGCTCTTCAGCCGCATCATCAGCACCTGGCATTCCGGGTCGCCGAAACGGACATTGTATTCGATCAGCTCAGGGCCTTTCTGCGTGATCATCAGACCCGCAAAGAACACACCGGAAAACGGGTTTCCGTCCTTCGCCATGCCCTTGATGGTCGGCTCGATGATCTCCTTCATGGTGCGTTCCACCATTTCGGGCGTCATGACTGGGGCAGGCGAATAGGCGCCCATGCCGCCTGTGTTGGGACCGGTGTCGCCATCGCCGACGCGCTTGTGGTCCTGCGCGGTGGCCAGTGCCAGCGCCGTCTTGCCATCGGAAAGGCAGAAGAAGCTGGCCTCCTCACCATCGAGAAAGGCTTCGACCACGACTTCAGCACCGGCAGCGCCGAAGGCGCCATCGAAGCAATCGTCGATGGCTGCAAGCGCCTCGGCTTCCGTCATCGCAACGGTCACGCCTTTGCCAGCCGCCAGGCCATCGGCCTTGATGACGATGGGGGCGCCCTGTGCGCGAACATAGGCTTTGGCGGGTTCGGCAGCCTTGAAGCGCTGGTAGGCGCCGGTTGGAATGTCGTATCGCGCACAGAGATCCTTGGTGAAGCCCTTGGATCCCTCTAGCTGTGCTGCTGCCTTCGATGGGCCGAAGGTCACGATGCCTGCTGCGCGCAGGTCATCCGCCAGACCCGCCACCAGCGGTGCTTCCGGGCCGATGATCACGAAGTCGATTGAGTTTTCCCGACAGAAGGAGATGACTGCTGGATGATCTTCGACATCGAGTGTGACCAGCGTCGCATGGTCGGCAATGCCGGGGTTGCCGGGGGCGGCGTAGAGTTTCGTCAGAAGGGGAGACTGGGCAATTTTCCACGCCAAGGCATGTTCGCGTCCGCCGGAACCGATCAACAGAACTTTCATGGTCAACACCCCTGTCATCTCGCGTTTTATCGTATTGTTGGGGCGTTAAGGGCAGGGGCAGGAAAGGTCAAGGTCACCGACGGCTTTTCTGTGGAATCGATAAAGCTTCCTGTTGTCATGCCATAATCAACATCTATGTTCGGGCAGATTTTCAAACAGTTCAGAGAACCATATGTCCGCAGATAATGCCCGTATCGCCCCGACAATCGCTTCCGAGATCAATGCCCGCGCCGAACAGGTCAAGGCAGCGATCGCGCTGCTGGACGAAGGCGCCACCGTGCCCTTCATCGCCCGCTACCGTAAGGAAGTGACCGGCGGTCTTGACGATACGCAACTGCGCACGCTGGCCGAGCGGCTGTCCTATCTGCGTGAACTCAACGCCCGTCGCACATCGATTGTCGATTCCATCACGGGTCAGGACAAGATGACCGACGAACTGATGGTCAAGATCGTCTCGGCCACGACCAAGGCGGAACTGGAAGACCTCTATCTTCCCTACAAGCCCAAGCGCCGCACCCGCGCCGAAATTGCCCGTGAGCGGGGGCTTGGACCGCTAGCGCAAGCCCTATGGGACGACCGCAGCGCCGACCCGGCCAAGCTGGCGCAGGCTTATGTTCAGGGCGAGGTGGCCGATGTGAAGGCGGCGCTGGAGGGTGCGCGCGACATCGTGGCCGAAGCCATGACCGAGAATGCCGATCTGCTGAAGCGGCTGCGTGACTACATGCGCCACAACGCAACCTTCCGCGCCAAGGTGGTGGATGGCAAGCAGGCGACGGGCGAAAAATTCTCCGACTATTTCGACCATTCCGAAAAATGGGCGACTGTGCCGGGCCATCGCGCCTTGGCAATGTTGCGCGGCTGGAACGAGGAAGTGCTGACGCTGACCATCGATGTGGATGCGGATGACCCATCTCCCGTCAAACCCGCCCAGCGCACCATCGCCAGCGCCTTCGATATTCGCAGTGTAGGACCTGCGGATGCGTGGCTGATGGAGGTTGCGGGCTGGACTTGGCGCGTCAAGCTGTCCATGTCGCTTTCGCTCGACCTGATGCGCGAATTGCGGGAGCGGGCCGAAGAGGAGGCAATCCACGTCTTTGCCCGAAATCTCAAGGACTTGCTGCTGGCAGCTCCCGCCGGTTCGCGTGCCACCATGGGTCTCGATCCCGGCATTCGCACCGGCGTCAAGGTGGCGATTATCGATGGCACCGGCAAGTTGCTGGATACGACCACGGTCTACCCGTTCCCGCCACGAAACGATATTCGTGGCACGCAGGCGGAGCTTGCGAGCCTCATCAAGAAGCACAATATCGAGCTGATCTCTATCGGCAATGGCACGGGCAGCCGTGAAACGGAACGGCTAGTCGCTGACATGCTGGGGCAGTTGAGCGGTGCAAAGCCTACCAAGGTCATCGTGTCGGAAGCGGGTGCTTCGATCTATTCGGCCTCGGCCAGTGCTGCTGCCGAATTCCCCAATCTGGACGTCTCGCTGCGCGGTGCCGTCTCCATCGCTCGTCGTCTGCAAGACCCGCTGGCGGAACTGGTGAAGATCGAGCCGAAGTCGATCGGCGTCGGCCAGTACCAGCACGATGTCGATCAGGGCAAGCTGTCGCGCTCTCTGGATGCTGTCGTTGAAGATGCGGTGAACGCGGTGGGCGTCGACCTCAACACCGCATCCGCCCCGCTTCTGGCCCGTGTTTCGGGCCTCGGTAGCTCGATTGCCGATGCCATCGTTTTGCATCGAGATCAGACTGGCCCGTTTGTCAGCCGCAAGGAGTTGCTGAAAGTGCCGCGTCTCGGTCAGCGCACCTTCGAGCAATGCGCGGGCTTTCTGCGCATTCCAAACGGCAAGGAGCCGCTGGATTCGTCCTCCGTGCACCCGGAAGCATACGGCGTTGCCAAGAAGATCGTCGCCGCCTGCGGTCGCGATCTGCGCTCTGTCATGGGCGATAGTGCCGCGCTGAAATCACTGGACCCGAAACAATTCATCGATGAACAGTTTGGTCTCCCGACCGTCAAGGACATCATCACTGAGCTGGAAAAGCCGGGCCGCGACCCGCGCCCAAGCTTCAAGACCGCAACCTTTGCCGATGGCGTGGACGAAATCACTGATTTGAAACCCGGCATGCTGCTGGAAGGAACGGTCACGAACGTCGCGGCTTTCGGTGCTTTCGTGGATATCGGCGTGCATCAGGATGGCCTCGTCCACGTCTCACAACTGGCCGACCGTTTCGTCAAGGACCCGCATGAGGTGGTGAAGGCAGGGGATGTCGTAAAAGTGCGCGTGGTGGAAGTGGACGTGAAGCGCAAGCGCATTGGTCTCACCATGCGCAAGGATGGCGGCGAGGCAGCACCCCAGCCGATGCGCGAAAAGGGCAACGCCAATGCCATGCGCCATGCCAGCGCCAAACCGCAGCCACGTGCCGAGGCAGCGCCATCCGGCGGTGCATTGGCGGCAGCTTTGGCGGAAGCGATGAAGAAGCGGTGAGTGGCGAAAACGGTTGATTTGCCGGAAGCTGGTGATTGGTCGTAGATGTCAGCGGGCTTGGTTCACCCCCCTCTGTCCTGTCGGACATCTCCCCCACAAGGAGGGAGATTGGCAAGACGCTTACACCCCGCTCTATCCGCAACCTTCAAGAAGGGCGAGAGCTAGCCACGAGTTGATCTCCCCACCTGTGGGGGAGATGTCCGGCAGGACAGAGGGGGGTAAGCCACACCCACTAAGCCTCTCTACTCTATCAAAACACCGAATAACGCCAAAAAACCAAGCTGAAATCATTCAATATTTTTGAACATTGTCCGGCTTGCAACTTTGCTTGAAAAGAATAGCTTCATTCTACTTGATAAGTGAGACTTAGCTTATTTGGTGGGTGGAATGGCCTCATCTCTGCATGCTTTGCTTGGCAAAATCATAAAGACAGGAAATCTGGTCGTGACAGGCCCTGGGGGCCTTCAGGTCTTTGGCGATAACACTGGAAAACGTGTCGCCATCAACTTCACCGACCAGGCGGCGATGGACGAGATTGCCGCGGACCCCGCATTGAAGCTGGCAGAAATGTTCATGGACGGGCGGATGGTTGTCGTTGAGGGCGACATCTATGATTTTCTCGCCCTTATCAAAGGCAACACGATCAGCGAAGCGCTGACGTTCGGCATGATCTGGCGCGGCATGGCCCGCATCATCGCCGCCCGTATCAAGATGCACCTGCCGGTCAACCACAACAAGGATAACGTCTCCCACCATTATGATTTGAGCGCCAAGCTGTTCGATCTGTTTCTGGATGAGGACTGGCAATATTCCTGCGCCTATTTCAACCCGCCCGGCATCAGTCTCTATGAAGCGCAGGTTGCCAAAAAGCGGCATATCACCGCAAAGCTTATGCCGGATGAAGGCCATCGCGTGCTGGAAATCGGGTCCGGTTGGGGCGGGATGGCGATGTATCTTGCCGAAAGCTCCGGCGTCGAGGTCACGGGCATCACGCTCAGCGAAGAGCAGTTGCGGGTTTCGCGCGACCGTGCACAAAAGCGCGGTCTGGATGCCAAGGTGCATTTCGAGCTGCAGGACTATCGCTATATGTCTGCCGCGCGGCCTTATGACCGGATTGTTTCCGTCGGTATGTTCGAACATGTGGGGCCGACGCATTACCGCGAATACTTCACCAAGGCCGCGGAATTGCTGGATGATGACGGCGTGATGCTGCTGCATTCCATCGGTCAGCCACAGCCCGCGCTAGCGACCAATCCCTTCATCGAAAAATATATTTTCCCCGGCGGTTACATACCCTCGCTTGCCGAGGTTCTGCCGGCCATCGAAAAATCAGGTCTTCTGGTGCGCGACATCGAAATCCTGCCGATGCACTACGCCCATACGCTTCGGGCGTGGCGGGAACGGTTCGTCGCAAGCAAGGCGGAAGCCATCGCTCTTTATGATGAGCGCTTCTTCCGCATGTGGGAATTCTATCTGGCCGGATCGGAAATGGCCTTCACCCACGAGAACTTCCACATCTTCCAGATGCAGCTGACAAAACGTGGCGGCGTGGTGCCCGTTGCGCGCGATTACATCGCGAAAAACGAAGCGCGGCTGATGGAATTCGAAAAGACGCGCCCGCCGCTCGAGAAGGTCACGTTTTAACGGGAATCGGTCGCGCCTCCGTCCCCGCTTGACGCTTCACGAAGGCGAGGCGTAGAACGCTGGCATGGTTGACCAAAGCGATCTCTCTGGCCGCGTTTCCGACGCGCCATCCAACAACTGGGTCTATCGGATCTTGCCGAGGACGCTGTGGCCCTATGCGCAGCTTGCGCGTTGGGATCGGCCCATCGGCTGGGAATTGCTGATGTGGCCGTGCTTCTGGTCGGCGGCGCTGGCGGCAAACGTGGCGCAGCATCAGGGCACGTTTTCGTGGATGACGCTGCTTTTTCACCTGTTCCTGTTCTTTGCCGGTTCCGTTGCCATGCGCGGTGCGGGCTGCACCTATAATGATCTCGTCGATCACAAGATTGACATGGCGGTCGCCAGAACCCGCTCGCGACCACTGCCATCCGGGCGGGTCAGCCGCAAACAGGCGAAAATCTTCATCGTCATTCAGGCGCTTGTCGGACTTGCGGTTCTGCTGTGCTTCAACGGATTTGCCATTCTGGTCGGTCTGTCATCGCTGGTCTTTGTGGCGATCTATCCGTTTGCCAAACGCTTTACCCACTGGCCGCAGTTTTTCCTCGGCCTCGCCTTTTCCTGGGGTGCGTTGATGGGCTGGGCCGGGCAATTCGGGTCGCTGTCGATGTCGCCTGTCCTGCTCTATGTCGGTGCCATCGTCTGGACCATCGGCTACGACACGATCTACGCCCATCAGGACCGGGAAGATGACACGGCTGCGGGCATCGGCTCCACCGCGCTGTTGTTCGGTGAAAAGACCCATGGTTGGCTGATCGGTCTTTATGGTGCAGCGCTCGCCTTTATCCTGCTGGCGTTTGTGACCGCGGGGGTCAGTCTCGCAGGCTATATCGGCGTCGCCATTGCAGCTTTCCTGCTGTTTAGACAGGTCTGGGTGCTGGATATCGACAATGTCGAGCAGTGCCTGGCGCTTTTCAAATCCAACAATCGCGTCGGACTTCTGATCTTTGCCGGATTGCTTCTGCCACTGGTGACGGGCTGACATGAAAAACCCGGCCGCGTCCTGAAACGCGCCGGGTTTTCTTTTGTCCGCAAGCGTGGTGGATCAGCTGCGGGCGATGATTTCTTTGCCCTGAATGCGCATGGTCATGCCCAGAGAACCGGTGCTGCGGCGCACGAGGAAGCGCGGGCGACGGTCTGCGAAATAGGAATGACGGCGGCGCGGGCGGGTGGTCTGGGTGCGCACATTGCCGAGATGATCTTCCAGCGGACGGGCAACACCATCGGCTTCGACCATCAGCATGGGAATGCGATACTTTTCCGACCAGCTGCGCCAGTCTGCGGCGATGTCGCACAGATCATGCGCCACCAGCAGCGGAATGCACAGCTCCGGGTCATCGTGGTGAAGTTCGAGGGTAACAGTGACCTGTCCGTCACCATGGTCGATGGCGCGGGCGGCAACACCTTTGAAGGCGCGAGCAGGCAGAGCGAAGGAAAGCGGAAGGCCGCTGGTGTGAAGCACTTTGCGAAGAACAGCGCCGCGCTCATCAAGCGTGATTGCCACATCGGCTGAACCCTGGTCGTTGCCATACGTCAGCTGCTGCGGGAACCGCGTAGGATCGAGCCGGAGTGTCGCGCCTGCCCATTCGGGCTTCAGAACAGTGTTGGTCATATCATGCTATCCTTGTTTTACCTGAGAGCCGTTTCATGGTCTCGTCCGGGACTTTTCGTCCTCTGATAGGGAGAAGATAGCGGGCGCTTGTTCGATACAGCTTAAAAATCGAGGTTAAGAAAACTTTGCGTTCCCAAATGGTTAGCAAAACGCAGCCTGATAGGGTTTCGAATTCCTGAATTGGTACGGCAACCCCTTGTGGCAGCCTGTCAGCCAATATCACCCCTTCATCCCGTCTGTGCCGCATTCGGCTACGCTTCCCTTGCCCCCGCAGGTTCCGCCTAAAAGCAGCTTGCGCAGTGCAAAGCGCTTCCGCAATCGGTAAAATTGCGAAAGCCAAAAATGAGCGTGGATGAGGGAAAAGGGCGCGGAATCTTTGCGTCGGATCAGTTCACATCAGGTCTACAAAATGAAAGCGAAAACGCCCTATATCTGCACAACCTTGCCCGGGTTCATGATGCCTGCGGGGTCGAAGGCTGTCTTGATTCGGTGCATCAGTTCCATTTCGATGCCGGGGCGGATGGATGCGAGCTCGTCACGTTTTAACTGGCCGATGCCATGTTCGGCAGAAATCGATCCACCATGGGAAAGCACGATGCCGTGGACGATGTGGTTGATGTCACGCCAGCGTTCGATGAACTGCGCCTTGTCGGCTCCCACGGGCTGCGAGATGTTGTAATGGATATTGCCATCACCCAGATGGCCGAAGGCGCAGATGCGCGCGCCGGGAATGGCTTGGAGAACGCCAGCCTCGGCCTCTGCCATGAAGTCCGGGATTTTGGAAACCGGCACGGACACATCATGCTTGATGGAGCCGCCCTCGGGCTTTTGCGCATCCGACATGCTTTCGCGCATGTGCCACAGCGCCTGACGCTGTGCTTCGGAACTGGCAATCACGGCATCCTGCACGATCCCGGCCTCAAAACCTTGCTCCAGAAGGGTCTCGATCATCGTCTGCGCCGTCTCGGCAGTGTCGGAGGTCGAGACGTCGATCAGCGCATACCAGGGATGCGGCGTTTCCAAGGGATCGCGGACGCCGGGAATGTGCTTTGCGGTAAACTCGATACCGATGCGTGGCATCAGCTCGAAACCGGTCAGCGCACTGCCGCACAGGGTCGAAGCGCGGTCGAAAAGCGTCAAGGCATCCGCCGGGGAGTTCAGTCCGGCAAATGCGACCTGATGGCCGCGCGGTTTTGGGAAGAGTTTCAGCACCGCACCGGTGATCACGCCAAGCGTACCTTCGGAGCCGATGAATAGGTCACGCAGATCGTAACCGGTATTGTCCTTCTTCAGACGGCGCAGGCCGTTCCAGATTTCACCGGTCGGCAGAACCACCTCCAGACCGAGGCAAAGCTGGCGCATGTTGCCATAGGCCAAAACCGCCGTGCCGCCTGCATTGGTGGCGAGGTTGCCGCCGATGCGGCACGAGCCCTGCGAACCCAGCGATAGCGGAAACATGCGCTCCACCTTTTCGGCGGCCTGATGGACGCTATCGAGAATGCAACCGCCATCCACCACGATGACATTGGCGACAGGATCGATATCGCGAACGCGGTTCATGCGCTCCAGCGATAGAATGACGTCGCTGGCATCGCCGCGTGGCGTCTGTCCGCCCACAAGGCCAGTATTGCCGGTCTGCGGAACGATCGCCGTGCCGGTTTCGCTGGCAAGCTTCATGATGGCTGCGACCTCTTCCGTCGTGGCCGGTTTCAGCAGCAGCGGCGAGCTGCCCTTGTAAAGGCCACGATTTTCCACGAGATGCGGCGCCAGATCTGAGGGATCGCGTAGAGCGTTCTTCTCCCCGACAATGGTCACGAAACGCTGCAACAGGTCATCGGGCAAAGCGGTCATCGTCATGAAGTCCTTGTGGTGATGCGTCAGGGGCGGGGGGCTGCGGCGCGAGACAGCCGGTCGTTGATGGCTTCGCCAAGCCCGGTGTTGGGGATGGGCGTTATGGCGATGCGGCTTGCGCCGCTGGCATCGGCGATTTTGAGATGGTCGAAGAGATTGGCAGCGGCTTCGGCCAGATCGGCGGCGGTGCTCAGATCAAGAATGATAGCCGCGTTTTCGTCACCCTCGACACGGCGGCCACCGAACCGGATCAGTGCTTCGCCGGCCTCCACGGAAACGGCATTCAGCCGCACGGCAGCGCCTGGTGCATAATGGGAGGCCAGCATGCCTGGCGCTTCGATGGTGGCGGATGCCGTTTGCGGGCGGATCAGCGCCACGCCGGTCACCCGCTCGATATCGTCTGCCACCAGCCCGCCGGGCCGCAAAAGCCGCACGGTACCATCGGCCTCGACCTTGACGATGGTGGATTCGACGCCGACAGGTGCCGCGCCGCCATCGAGAATGAGGCTGATGCGTGCACCCAGATCGGCCTCAACATGGGCCGCGCTGGTGGAACTGATCTTGCCGGAACTGTTGGCGCTGGGTGCCGCCAGCGGCTTGCCGAAAGCACCGATCAACTCGGCCGCAAAGCCCTGGGGAATGCGGATGCCGACGGTATCAAGTCCTGCCGTTGCCAGCGAATGGATCGAGCTTCCGGGCTTTAGCGGCACAATGAGGGTCAGCGGGCCGGGCCAGAATGCCTGCGCCAGTTTGCGTGAGATGGGGTCGAAGGTGGCGTATTCCTCAGCCATCTCAAGGTTCGCCATATGGCAGATCAACGGATTGAACTGCGGGCGACCCTTGGTCTCGTAAATACGGGTAATGGCGGCGGGGTTGGTCGCATCCGCAGCAAGGCCATAGACCGTCTCGGTGGGAATGGCGACGGGATGGCCAGACGACAACACCGCCACGGCGTCTCGAAGCGCCGTTTCCCTGTCTTGGTCGATGTCGATATGACGAGCCATTGCTGCTGCACCCTGTGGCGCGCGTCGCCTGAAAGCGCCGCACGGTTTTGCGCGGCATGCTTTAGAGGTTTTCGGGAGGGTTGGAAAGCCATATGCCGTTCACCGCGGGGCGATGATGCCGGGGCGGCTTCTCGGACAAGATCAGATGCTGCGGATGAACTTGCGCATCTCGCTGGAGCGTGTGCCGAGCATCAGCACATTTTTCAGTGCAATCTTCGGGTCGTGGGTGCGAAACAGCAGGCCATCGCGGTGGATGGTCTTGTCGATCTTCACCGACCTGTCGCCTGCCACATCCATCGCAACTGCAAAATACATGCGGGAATGGCGCGAATCGATGTTTTCGAAAAACGCACCCTCGCCGCACAGTTCAGAAAAGAAGTTTGCGAAGTAGAACGACCAGATGACCGGATTGCGCAGATCGAAACTGGTGCGCGATGCCGTGACGTGGCAGTAGCCGAGATGCGGGCTCTCATCGATGGTGCGGTGAAACACCATGTTGGGAAAGCGAATGGAGCTGTGAAAGCTGTTCAGGCGCGAATAGGTCAATTCTCCGGCAGCCTGAAGCTTGCGGCCGGTAATGTCCGCGACCTGGTCATGTGTGAGATAACGCGGCTCCGGCGGCAGCCATTTCTGCTCATAACGGGCAATTCTGCCGGTGCGCAGGAAATCCGAATGGGCCGTTTTCGTGCGTGCAGGAGCCGCCGAGCGCGCGCTTGCATCGAAGTAGCGGATCTGTGTTCCCTTTTCCATCGGAGAACTCCTGTTGCCGATCTGACCTTTTTTACGACAAGGGAGTTAAAATTTCCTTGTCGCATCATGACAAGCGTTAAGGATTGCAAAGTGCGACGATTGCGTCTTATTGCGACGGATTTTATCGCTGGAACGGCAATAAGCCTCTGTTTTGGAATTAGAATAACCCTTTGTCGCCATTCTGCGACATGTCGCAAATTGTCGCCAATGCGGAAGCCGATGTCGCTCCATGTGGTGCTGAAAAGGGGCGTCAATGGTTAGATCATTTCCACACACGCGGCGCATGCCAGTCGATCCAGCCGCGACTTTTCGAGGACATGGCCATGGATTTGCGTGAAACCGTACTGCGCCAACTGAAAAACCGCCGTGAGGGCTTCACTCTGGAGCAGCCCTTCTATGTCGATCAGGACTATTTCAAGCTGGATATGGAAAATATCTGGTACCGGGACTGGCTGTTCGTGGCGCATGATTGCGAGGTGCCCAAGACCGGCGCCTACACAACGGTACAGATCGGCGATTACGCCATCGTCATCGTTCGCGGCAAGGATGGCGTTATCAGAGCATTCCACAATTCCTGCCGCCATCGTGGCTCCCGCGTCTGCACCAGCCAGAAGGGGCAGTCAGCCCGTCTCGTCTGTCCCTACCATCAGTGGACCTATGATCTGGATGGTAAGCTTCTGTTTGCACGCCACATGGGCGATGATTTCGACAAGGGTGATTTCGGCCTGAAGCCGATTGCCTGCGAATCCGTTGCCGGATACGTCTTCATCTGTCTGGCAGAGCAGCCGCTCGATTTCGCGCCTGTGCGCGCCGAGATCGAATCCTACATGGCCCCGCACCGTGTCTGGGAGGCGAAGGTCGCCCATGAGAGCACGATCATCGAAAAGGGCAACTGGAAGCTCGTGTGGGAAAACAACCGCGAATGCTACCACTGCGCCGCCAACCACCCCGAGCTTTGCCGCACCTATCCTGAAAACCCCAGTGTCACCGGTACCGATGGCGGGGCAAGCGACCCGGAAATCGGCGGCCACTGGGCGCGCTGCGAAGCTGCCGGTCTGCCCAGCCGCTTCAAGATCGATCCCACCGGCCAGTTCCGCGTGGCGCGCATGCCGCTGATCGGCGATGCCGAAAGCTACACCATGTCCGGCAAGCGCGCGGTGCGCCGTCCTCTGTCCGACGATGTGACCATCGACCATATCGGCACGCTGCTTCTGTTCCACTACCCCACGACATGGAACCACTTCCTTGGCGACCACCTGATTTCCTTCCGCGTGATACCGTTGGGCCCGCAGGAAACGCAGGTCACGACCAAGTGGCTGGTGCACAAGGATGCGGTGGAGGGTGTCGATTACAATCTCGAAGACCTGACCCATGTCTGGAACGAAACCAACGATCAGGACCGCCGCATCGTCGAAGAAAACGCCTTCGGAATTCGCTCGCCGGCCTATGAGCCCGGACCCTATTCGATGGAAGACGAGGGCGGCGTCATGCAGTTCGTGAACTGGTATTCCGATTTCATGATCGACCGTCTGTCCGGCGATAAACAGAAACTGTCGGCGGTCGCATGACATCGATGACCATGACGACGACGTACAAGCACATCGATGAAATGAAGCCATGGAGCGACAAGCTCCACATGCTGGAATGTATCTCGGTCACGCCCGAAACACCCGATGTGATGACGTTCCTGTTTCGCTCCGAAGGTCCCAACTGGTTCCGGTATCTGCCGGGCCAGTTCGTCACGCTGGAACTGCCGGTGGGCTCGGAGCCGCTGTTTCGCACCTACACGTTGTCATCAAGCCCGTCGCGACCCTATGCGCTGGCCGTCACGGTCAAGGCGCAGGCTACCAGTGTTGGCACGCGCTGGATGTTCAACAACCTCAAGCCGGGCATGCGCATCCGTGCGCTGGGGCCGCTGGGCGACTTTTCCTATGTGCGCCATCCGGGCGAGAAATATCTGTTCATCTCGGCGGGTTCCGGCGTTACGCCGATGATGTCGATGGTGCGCGATATGAGCGACCGCGCGCCACAGAGCGACATCTCCTTCATCAACTGCTCTCGCTCCCCCTCCGACATCGTTTTCCGGCACGAGCTGGAATATCTCGCCCGCTTTATGCCCAATCTCTCGCTGGGTTTTATCGTCGAGAATTGCGGTCGCACCGATCTCTGGTCGGGCCTGAAGGGCATGGTCGACAAGGCCAAAATCGCGCTGCTGTCACATGATTTCATGGACCGCACCGTGTTCTGCTGTGGGCCGGAGCCGTTTATGGCGGCCATCCGCTCCATGCTGGACGCCTCGGACTTCGACATGGCGCGCTACCATCAGGAAAGTTTTTCGCCTGCCATGCCGGTGGCTGTTGGCGAAAGCGATTTGCCTGACGACGGCGAAGTGCTGGCTAAAATCGGTTTCACGCTGTCCGGCAAGGACGTGCCCTGCCAGCCGGGCCAGACGATTTTGATGACGGCGCGTGCCGCGGGCGTGCGCATCGGTGCTGCCTGCGAATCCGGCATCTGCGGCACCTGCCGCGTTTTGAAGATATCGGGCGAAGTCGAGATGAACCATAATGGTGGTATTCTCGATGAAGATATCGAGGAAGGCTATATTCTCGCCTGCTGCTCGCGCCCGCTGACAGATGTCAAAGTAGAGGCATAAATATACTTGGTTGCACTTCGCGTGGAACCAACACCCCGTTTTCCCGTTATTTGCCTATCGAAGCGCGGTTTCAACGCGTAGTGTAAAAACGGAGGAAATTCATGCTGAATTTGCGCAAGACGAGCGTTGCGACCGCTCTGGTCATGCTTTTGACAAGCTTCACGCCGTCCCAGGCCTTTCAGGTGCCAATCCCAGCGCCAAAGCCGATCGCCGCACAGTCGAGCAACGTCGTAGACGTTCAGTACCGCGAATGGGACCGTCGTCATTACCGCAATGGCCGTGATTTTCGCCGTGACCGCGACTTCCGTCGTCAGGGCTACTACAACGGTCACCGTGGCTACCGCGACCGTCGCCCAGGGTATCGCCAACACAATGGCTACTGGTTCCCGCTCGCAGCCTTCGCAACAGGTGCGATTATCGGGGGCGCAATGCAGCAGCAGACGCGTCCAGCCTATGGCAGCAGCCACCAGCAATATTGTGCCAATCGCTGGAGATCGTACCGCGCGTATGACAACACGTATCAGCCAAACAATGGCCCACGCAGGCAGTGCGTTTCGCCATAAGCTGACAGTTCCCAATAGGCCCGGCGCAAGCCGGGCTTGCTGCGTTTGATTTATTGAGACCACATCAAGTACCTGTGATCGCATTGTTAATGCTGGGTTCAGCTAGCCGTTCCTATGCTGCATAACATATAAATACCTCACCTCGTGTGAGCTGAAATAAACAAGAAAACGTCGTCGTTGTTCACAATGAGCCGGAAGAGTAGCCGGTCGTGGATGGAGGAAATCAGATGCAAAACTATATGAAAACACTCTGGGCTGCCGGTTTCGCAGCATTGACTGCGGCAGGCTCCGTTGTGCCTGCTCAGGCCATGCCGATGACGATCAATCCGCCTGTGGTCGATAAGGCCAATGACGGCGTCGTCAACGTGCAGTATTGGCGCGACCGCGGCTATGGCCGTGATTACGGCGGCGGTTATTATCGTGGCCACCGCGGATACCGCGACTACCGCCCCGGTTATCGCCACCACAATGGCTACTGGTTCCCGCTCGCTGCCTTCGGTGCTGGTGCCATCATCGGCGGTGCGCTTGCCCAGCCACGTGAAGTCTACCGTCCCGTGCCGGAATACCGTCCTCGCCCAGTATATCGCGAGTACCGCCCGACACGCCGCGCTGGCGTCAGCCAGAGCCATGTGAACTGGTGCTTCGGTCGCTACCGTTCGTATGATGCCTATAGCAACACGTTCCAGCCTTACAACGGCCCACGTCAGACCTGCTATTCGCCTTATGGCTGATATATTGACAGTGTGAAATGACAAACGCCGTCCGGCTCCAAACGGGCGGCGTTTTTGCGTTTAGAGAATACCGGCTCGGCGCAAGACCACCCAGGCGAACAAAATCGAAGCGACAATGAAGCTCGCCGCGTAGACCGTGCCGCTGGTGCCTTCGGTAAAGGGCAGCGCGCCCGTGTTCATGCCGAAAAAGCCTGTGACCAGCGTGGGCGGCAACAGAAACGCCGTCATCAGCGACAGGATATAAAGGTGCCGGTTGGTTTCGGAGGATAGCTTCGAGTCTACTTCCTCGTGCAGCAACCTTGCCCGCTCCTGAAGCGCATAGACGTCGTGATCGATGGATTCCAGGCGGCCGGTCAGCCGTGCCGCGATATCTTCGAAGCCGAAGGGCATTTCCTCTTCATCGGCTGCAGAGGCTCTCCGCATCAATGTCAGCACCGTGCGCAGATGCCGGTGGAGACGCACCACGGTGCGCCGCACCGGTGCCAGCCTGCGGCGCTCATCGCGCGGAGTGCTGTCATAGACGATGTCCTCGATGGCATTCAGTTCTTCGGTCGTTTCCATCACCAGGGCGATCAGGCTGCGCTGAAATTCCGCGACCAGCCCTTCGAAGATATGCGACGGCGTCGAATAGCGCTTGGGGTTCTTGTCGATGGCGGCGCGCAGGCGATCGACGGAGCGCAGCGGTTGCAGGCGAGTGGTGATGATGTAACGCTCGCCCAACGCAAAATGCAGCCAGCCGATATCACGCGTTTCCTGATCGAACTCCCGCTGGAAATCGACCAGCGTTCCATAAAGCGCGCCCTCATCCACCACAATGGAGGGATGTGTCTCATGCGTCGTCAGGTTGGCCTTCATGCTTTCGTCGAGCCCCGGCATGGTCTCGAGAAAGGCGGTGACGCGCGAGTCTGCCAGATTGAGATGCAGCCAGAAAAAGCCGTCTTCGGTTTGCAGTTCGGCAAGCTCCACATCCGGTGGCAATCGGGTGCAGGGCTCCACGCCGGGACGGAAGCGATAAGCCCAGACAAGGCCGGGAATGGAAGGGTGGGGAATGTCCATGGGCGTAATCCTGAAACGGCAATCGCGGCGGGCAGCGGATGGAGGGCTCCGCTCAGGCGATGCGGATATGCTGAACAGAGTTTTGTGACAGTTTGATAACATCGAAGTTGATCGTACCAAGGATATTTCAAATTGACGTTTACGTAAAAATCATTTAGCCGAAGATTATCGCATTGCAGCAGACGCTTCGGGAGGAGGCAGGATGTACACCGCACCGGTCAACGACATTGCTTTTACGCTGAAACACGTAGCTGGCCTTGGTGCCGCACTGGAAAGCGGCGCATTTGGCGACCTCAGCGAAGACATCGTCGATGCTATCCTTCACGAAGCCGGGCGCTTTGCCTCTGACGAAGTCGCACCGCTCGCAGAAATCGGCGACAAGCAGGGCTCGAAACTGGTGGACGGTGTTGTTCGCACGCCGGATGGCTGGGCAGACCTTTATCGCCGCTGGGCGGAAGGCGGCTGGAACGGTCTGACCGCGCCGGAAGAATTCGGCGGCCAAGCCCTGCCGCATCTGCTCAATGTCGCCGCACTGGAAATGTGGAACTCCGGCTCCATGGCCTTTGCGTTGTGCCCGACATTGACCATGGGCGCTGTGGAAGCCATTGCCACCCACGGCAGCGATGATCTGAAGGCCACCTATCTCGAAAAGCTGGTATCCGGCCTCTGGACCGGAACGATGAACCTGACGGAACCCCATGCGGGATCTGATCTCGGTGCACTGAAAAGCAGGGCGGAACGCGTCGGCGATGGCAGCTACCGGATTTTCGGCCAGAAGATTTTCATCACCTGGGGTGAGCACGACGCTGCCGACAACATCATCCATCTGGTGCTGGCGCGTCTGCCGGATGCGCCTGCCGGTACGCGCGGCATCTCGCTGTTTCTCGTGCCGAAATTCCTGCCCGATGAGGCGGGTCAGCCGGGCGAGCGCAACGATCTCTTCTGCCACGCGCTGGAACACAAGCTCGGCATTCACGGCTCCCCCACCTGCACGATGATTTTCGGTGATGGTCGCTACGGCAGCGAAAAGGGTGCCATCGGCTGGATCGTCGGCGAGGAGAACAAGGGTCTTGCCTGCATGTTTACGATGATGAACAATGCCCGCCTTGCCGTCGGAATGCAGGGTGTTGCCATCTGCGAAGCGGCAACGCAAAAGGCCATCGCCTACGCCAAGGACCGCACGCAAGGCAAGGCACCCGGCACCCAGGCCACGGGCATGAGCCCGATCATCGAGCATCCCGACATTGCCAGAACGCTTCTGACCATGAAGGCGCTGACGCAGGGCTCGCGCGCCATTTCCTTCTCCTGCGCCCACGCCATCGACATGAGCCACGCCGAGACCGATGCGACGAAGCAGAAATTCTGGCAGGAACGGGCGGCCCTTCTGACCCCGATTGCAAAATCCTTCTCCACCGATGCCGGTGTGGACGTGGCCTCGCTCGGCATTCAGGTACATGGCGGCATGGGCTTCATCGAGGAAACCGGTGCGGCCCGTTATCTGCGTGATGCCCGCATTGCGCCGATCTATGAAGGTACCAATGGCATTCAGGCCATCGATCTCGTCATGCGCAAGCTGCCGCTGTCCGAAGGCGCGCAGGTTCGCGGCTTCATTGCCGAGCTGAAAGAGCAAGCCGAAGCTGTGCGTGCGTCCAACCGGCCTGAGTTGGGCGAGACCGCACGATATCTGGAACAGAGCCTTGCCGATCTGGAAGAGGCGACGGAGTGGATGCTGGCGTCCATCGCCAAGGGAGAGACGGCGGCAGCACTCTCAGGCGCTACCCCTTACCAGCGGCTGTTCGGCCTTGCGCTATCAGGTGTCTACCACGCAAAGGGGGCGCTAGCGCCTGTGGATGACGGGCAGGCTGGAAACCGCGCCGCACTGTGCCGCTTTACGGCTGAAAATCTACTGGCGGAAACAGCGGCCCTGAAAGATCGAGTCATTGCCGGTGCCGCAAGCCTTGAGGCGGCACGCGCCGTTCTGGCATAAGGAGCTATCCATGTCCGCAGAACCCATCCTCGTCCAACGGCCTGAAACGACACCGGGCGTGCAGGTCATCCGCTTCAACCGCCCGGAAAAGAAAAACGCTATCACCGACGCCATGTATCGCAGCATGATCGAGGCGTTGCAGGCAGCGGATGCCGACGCCGATGTGCGGGCCATCGTGTTTCTCGGCTCCAACGGTTGCTTTTCGGCGGGCAACGACATGGCCGATTTCATGGCCTTCGCCATGTCCGGCGGGCAGGGAAGATTGGCAGCCGGTGATTTCCTTCATGCGCTGATCAGCGTCGGAAAACCCATCATCTCGGGCGTCGATGGTTTGGCCATCGGTATCGGCACGACGCTCAACCTGCATTGCGATCTGACGGTCGCCTCCAGCCGCAGCCTGTTCAAGACTCCCTTCGTCGATCTGGCGCTGGTGCCGGAAGCGGCCTCCAGCCTGCTCGTGCCGCGCATCATGGGCTATCAGCGGGCTTTCGCGCTCCTAGCCGCTGGCGACGGCTTCTCCGCTGAACAGGCGCTACAGGCCGGGTTGATCTGGAAGGTCGTGTCCGAAACCGAAGTCGAGGGTGAAACCCTGAAAATCGCAGCATCGCTCGCCGCAAAGCCGCCCAAGGCACTCAAGATCGCCCGTGATCTGCTGCGCGGCGATGTCTCAGAGGTCCGCGATCGCATCGACGCCGAGATCGTGCATTTCGCAGCGCAGTTGCAAAGCGCAGAAGCCCGTGCTGCCTTCGAGGCATTCATGCGCCGTTAAGCGTGGCTGATGAAAGTGGTCGGGTCTTATGGAATTGCTGATGAAGGCTGGTTAGTCTTTGCTCAACAACGCCCGTCTTTCAAGAAAGCCGCCACCATGCGTAAAGTCGTTTTCGCAACGCTCGCCCTCATGTCGCTCTCCAGCCTTGCGGAAGCGGCGAGTTTCCAGCCGCCGTTGATGTCGCAGCCAGCACAGAGCGATATTATCGAAGTGCAGAACTTCAACAGCCAGGCCGGTCCATCCAACCGCAACAACGGCTACGACCGTCGCAAACAGCGTTTCGTCTGCGTCGTGACGCCACCCGATAGCGCCAACCGCTCACGGCCCTATGTCTGCCCGGTACAGCAGGGGCGCGTGGGTGGACGCTGCCGTTGCAGCGGTGTGGTTAGGAATGGCAATATCGATACGGCTTGGTGAGCGATAAATGCTTGCGTCATTCCGGCCTTGAGCCGGAATCCAGCAGTCACGCGTCTGCGTGGCAGAAGAGTCCCTCGCGATCAAGGACTTGATCGCACTGGACCCCGCAGCAAGTGCGGGGTGACGGAGGGGGTCTTTTGCCCTACTTCTCCAACGTCGCAACCGCTTCCACATGCGGCGACCACAGGAACTGATCGATAGGCGCGACCTTGGTCACGCGGTAACCACCCTCGACCAGAATGGCCAGATCGCGGGCAAGCGACAGCGGGTTGCAGCTGACGGCAACGATCTTCTTGACGCTGCTTTTCGCCAGTTCCTTGCACTGTGCTTCCGCACCCGCGCGGGGTGGATCGAACACGACGGCGTCGTAGTTCTTCAGTTCCTTGACGGTCAGCGCGTGGCGGAAGAGGTCGCGCTTTTCGGTGGTGACGGGCTTCAAGCCCTGCGTGTTGCGGGCCGCAAGATCGAGCGCCTTGAGCGCCTTGTCTTCGGCTTCCACCGCATGCACCTTGCCGAGACGGGCCAGCCGCAGCGCAAATGTGCCGGAACCACTGAACAGGTCGGCAATGCGCTTGGATTTGCCCACATGTGCCAGAACCAGTTCGGCCATGGCATCTTCGGCCTGCTTGGTGGCCTGCGCGAAACCACCCGATGGTGGCGAAATCTTAACGCCGTCGAATTCGATGATGGGCTTTTGCGGTTCGACCAGAATTTCCCCGGCAATGGAAACACGGGCAATGCCGCGTGTGGCAAGGGTGATTTCGGTCGCAGTCCGGCGCTGCTTGTCGACGGGTGCCTTGATACCTTCGAAGGAAATGTCGAGACCGGAGAGCGTTTCCATCACGGTAATGCGGAAAGGCTCGGCATTGGAGGCAAGAGGCAGACCGATCGCGCGAATGGCATCCAGTCGCGAGACGATACCGTCCGTGGTGACGGGACATTCCTCGATGGCGACGATATGGTGGCTGTTGGCCTGGCTGAAGCCCAGCAACAGACCTTTTTCCGTTTTGCGGGCAGTAAACACCACGCGGCGTCTTTCGCCGGGACGACAGCGCACCAGTGCACCCACCTCGACATCCAGCCCCTTGGACTTCAAGGCGGCAACAACCAGACTGCGCTTGAAGACATCATAGGGCTCGTCTGCCAGATGTTGTAGGGAACAGCTTCCGCATGTGCCGTTCTTGCCGTCAGGGCCGAAGTGGCGGCAGGCGGGCTCACGCCGTTCGGGAGCAGCCTCGGCAATCGACATGATCGTGCCCACGTCCTTGACGCGGGCAATGGCCACCGTTTCGCCCGGCAAAGCAAACGGTACATAGACCGGGCCGTCGGGACAGTGGACGATGCCGTCGCCCTGCGCGCCGAGGCTCTGTATCTTCACGGTCTGGGCGGTCATGGTTTTTTGCCTCCGAGAAGGAATTCCTCGTTGCCGTCACCACCTGCAATGGGCGAGGGGATGAGGCCAAGGCTGACCCAGCCCATATCTTCGACCAGCCAGCGTTCGAGTTCTGCGGCGACCGCCGGTGCCGTCTCCGGCTCCTTGAGCAGACCAGCCTTGCTGATCGCATCGCGTCCGGCCTCGAATTGCGGTTTGACGAGTAGGATGGCCAGTGCTTCCGGTTCTGCCAGTTCCAGGGCAGGGGCCAGCGCCAGTTTCAGCGAGATGAAGGACACGTCCGAAACGATGAAATTGATCGGGCGGTTGTAGATATCGTCACTGGTCAGAAAGCGGGCGTTGAAACCTTCGATGCTGGTGACGCGCCGGTCGTTTTCGATGCGCGGATGGATCTGGCCATGGCCGACATCGATGGAGGTGACATGAGACGCGCCGCGCTTCAGCAACACCTCGGTGAAGCCACCGGTGGAGGCGCCGACGTCGAGGCATTCGCAATTGCGTGGGTCGATCTGGAAATGGTCGAGCGCTGCAACCAGTTTCAAGGCCGCGCGCGACACATAATCCTGCGCAGGATCGCTGATCTCGAAGACGACATTTCCGGGAAATGTCAGACTTGGTTTGGTGACGACCTTGCCATTGACGCGTACGGTGCCGCGTGCAACCGCGTCGCGCGCACGGGAGCGGCTGGCAAACAGGCCGCGCGATACCAGAAGCTGGTCCAGCCGGTGATTTTCAGATGAATGAGACATGGCCGTGTCAATGACTGCCAAAAGCCCGGAAAGCAAGTGTTTTGTATGGGTGAACCTGTGAGCGAGGCGTGAACTGCGATTTCAACGCGGTTGCAGCAATCTGGGTCCTCCTTGGCGTTTAAGCGAAAATAAACGGCTTGGTGGCATTCTCTCGCCCAGCTGAGTTAGTCTCAACATTTTCGCCATGAAGGCGGTCCTCCCCAAATACATTGTGTTGTGTCACAGGTCGCTCTGCGCCTGGTCACACCTGAAGCGTGTCGAAAGAGTTCTCGATGTCTTTGAAGAATTTACCTATCAACCTGAAGCTGGTCGCCACATTCGTTGCGCTGATGGGCGTTTGCCTGGTCGCCTCAGCGGTTGTTTTCATGCAAACGGTTGATGCCAAGCGTGTCTCTGAACGTCAGACGAACACCGCCAAGATCATGTCGAATGTCGACGACGCGAAAGCAGCGATGCTGGAGCAGGCGGTCAACCAGCGCGGCTTCCTGCTGTTTCGCAGTGACAGCACATATAATGATGTGTTTGCCCAGCGTGACCTGATGTTGAAGAAGCTGGATGAGGCCCGTGCCTTGGCTGCCGGTCAGCCGGACATCCTGAAATCCATCGACGACATGCAGGCCAGCGCAACCGTGTTCTACACGCAGCTGGCTCAGCCACAGATGGCAGCCCGCAAGAACACCGAGGCACCGATTTCCGAAGTCATCGAGATCGGTCGCAATCAGGCCAAGGGTCAGCTGGATGGCTTCCGTGCCGCCGCTGCAAAAATCAAGGAGCAATTGACCGTTGCGTCGGATGCTCAGGTTGCCACACAGGCAGCCGCCCACACCAATCTTGAACTGGCGCTTCTGGGTGGCGGTGCCGCCGCTGGCGTCGTCGCCGTCCTGCTGATCTGGGCCCTGTCGCGTGCCATCGTGTCCCCGATTGTCGGCATGACGGACGCGATGAGCCGCCTTGCCGGTGGTGACACGACCGTTGACGTTCCAGCACTCGACCGTGGCGATGAAGTCGGCAAGATGGCGAAGGCCGTTCTGGTTTTCAAGGAAGCCGGTATCGAAAAATCGCGCCTTGCGGATGAAAGCGACCGCATGCGTTCTTCGACGGAAGCAGACCGTCGCCGCAACGAAGCGGAAAAGGCACGTGCAGACGCCGAGCAGACCTTTGCGAGCGAAGAGCTGGCGAAGGGCTTGCAGTCGCTCGCAGATGGCAATCTCGTCTACCGTATCGAAACGCCATTTGCAGAATCCATGGAGCCGCTGCGCATCAACTTCAACAACTCGCTGGACAAGCTACAGGAAGCCTTGAGCAATGTCGGCGACAACGCGTCGGCCATCAACGCCGGTGCCTCAGAAATGTTGTCCTCCGCAGACGATCTCTCGCGCCGCACCGAACAGCAGGCCGCTTCCATCGAACAGACGGCTGCAGCACTCGAAGAAGTCACCACCACCGTGCGCGATAGCGCAAGGGGTGCGGAAGAGGCAAGCGCGCTGGTTCAACGCGCGCGTTCAGGCGCAGAAAACTCCGGCGTCGTGGTTCGCAAGGCCGTTGCCGCCATGCAGGAAATCGAGAAGTCGTCTGGCGAAATCACCAACATCATCGGCGTGATCGATGACATCGCATTCCAGACCAACCTCTTGGCTTTGAACGCCGGTGTCGAAGCCGCGCGTGCCGGTGAAGCCGGTAAGGGCTTTGCGGTTGTGGCACAGGAAGTGCGTGAACTGGCGCAGCGCTCCGCCAACGCGGCAAAGGAAATCAAGGCGTTGATCGGTGCATCCAGCGCCCAGGTTGAAAACGGCGTGAACCTCGTTGGCGAAACCGGCAAGGCCTTGCAGGCGATCATTGCCGAGGTCGAGGAAATCAACTCGCACGTCAGCACCATCGTGACTGCGGCCCGAGAGCAGGCAACCGGCCTTCAGGAAATCAACACCGCCGTCAACACGATGGATCAGGGCACGCAGCAGAACGCAGCGATGGTCGAAGAGCAGACCGCCGCAAGCCATGCTCTGGCCCGGGAAGCGGAAGCGCTGAACAGCCTGATCGGCCAGTTCAATCTGGGTGGCAGAGCGCGTGGTACGACGGCCTTTGCACCATCCAGCGTTCACGCGGCGCCACGCTCGGCAGCGCCTGCACCGAAGCCAAGCTTCGTCGCAAAGCCACGCCCCGCGGCAAAGATCGCTGCGCCAACTGCACGCCCGGTGTCTTCACCGGCCCGAGCACTGGGCCAGAGCCTCGCTCAGGCTTTTGCTCCGGCTCCGGCACAGCCAGCAACGCAGGACTGGGAAGAATTCTGAGATTAAACGGAATTTGAAATGAATAAAACGCCGGGTCATCCCGGCGTTTTGTTTTGTTCTATCGTAAGAATTCAAGGATCGGTCTGATCCAAAAACGTTCTAGGACGCGGCGTATTCCACGCCCGTCTGCTTCTGCCCCAACGCCTTGAACACCGTCGCAACGATGCCCGCGCGGTCCAGTCCGGCATTGGCATACATGATCTCAGGCTTGGCCTGTTCCACCCACTGGTCAGGCAAGGTCAGCGTGCGAACCTTGAGGCCCGTGTCGAGCAGACCCGCACTGGCCATGAAATGCAGCACATGGGCACCGAAACCGCCTGCCGATCCCTCTTCGATGGTGATGAGAACCTCATGATGGCTGGCCAGTTGGCGAATGAGATCGAGATCAAGCGGCTTTGCGAACCGCGCATCGGCAACGGTGGTGGATAGTCCAGCGGCGTCGAGATCTTCGGCTGCGGACAGGCATTCCGCAAGGCGTGTGCCGAACGACAGAAGGGCGACCTTGCTACCTTCCTTGACGATGCGGCCCTTGCCGATTTCGAGGATTTCACCACGCACCGGCATTTCGATGCCGACACCTTCGCCCCGCGGGTAACGGAAGGAAATCGGACCTTCATCATAAGCGGCAGCGGTGCGCACCATATGTTTCAGCTCAGCTTCGTCAGCCGCCGCCATAACCACCATGCCGGGCAGGGTGGCGAGGAAGGTTGTATCGAAAGATCCCGAATGGGTGGGGCCGTCTGCACCGACGAAACCAGCGCGGTCAATCGGGAAGCGCACCGGCAGGCTCTGAATGGCCACATCATGCACCAGTTGGTCGTAACCGCGTTGCAGGAAGGTGGAGTAGAGTGCGCAGAAGGGCTTGTAGCCATCGGCTGCAAGCCCCGCCGCAAAGGTCACCGCATGCTGCTCGGCAATGCCGACATCGAAGCTGCGTGTGGGGAAGAGTTCGGCGAGCTTATCCAGCCCCGTGCCGTTCGGCATGGCGGCGCTGACACCGACGATCTTGTCATCCAGCGTGGCTTCCTGAATGAGCGCTTCGGCAAAGACGCTGGTATAGCTCGGCGCATTTGGTTTTGCCTTGGCCTGCGCGCCGGTGATGACATCGAACTTGTTGACGCCGTGATACTTGTCTGCCGCAGCCTCGGCAGGGGCGTAACCCTTGCCCTTCTGCGTGACGACATGGATCAGAACAGGGCCCTTCTGGTTATCGCGCACATTGCGTAGCACGGGCAGCAGGTGGTCGAAGGAATGACCGTCGATGGGGCCGATATGGTAAAAGCCGAGTTCTTCGAACAACGTGCCGCCGGTGACGTAGCCCCGCGCATGGGTCACGGCCCGGGTAATCGCCCGGTCGATGGTCTTGCCGAGGTAGGCCGTCAGTTTCTTGCCGAAATCGCGAAAGCCCATATAGGTGCGGCCCGAGGCCAGACGCGCGAGATAGGCGCTCATGGCACCGGTCGGCGGCGCAATCGACATGTCGTTGTCGTTGAGAATGACAATGAGGCGCGCATCCAGCGCACCGGCATTGTTCAGCGCCTCGAACGCCATGCCCGCCGACATCGAGCCGTCACCGATGACGGAAATGACCTTGCGATTGCTGCCATCCAGCTCAGCCGCGACGGCCATGCCGAGACCGGCGGAAATGGAGGTGGAGGAATGGCCTGCGCCGAAATCGTCATATTCGCTCTCGGCGCGGCGGGTGAAGCCGGAAAGGCCGCCTTCCTGGCGCAGCGTGCGGATGCGATCACGACGACCGGTCAGGATCTTGTGTGGATAGCACTGATGGCCGACATCGAAAATCAATCGGTCTTCCGGTGTGTTGAACACCTTGTGAATGGCAATGGTCAGCTCGACGACACCAAGACCCGCACCCAGATGCCCGCCGGTGGTGGAAACGGCGTCGATCATCTCGTCGCGCAATTCCCTGGCCAGTTGCGGCAGGTCGCGATCTTCTATCGCCTTGAGGTCGGATGGGAATTTCACCCGGTCAAGCAATGGTGTCTCTGGCATTCCGGTCAATCGTTCGGCCTTCGTCTCTATCGTTCTACCTATTGGCTACCAGATGGTGTGTAGCGTGGCCTTCGGCAAGATTTAAATCCTTTTAACGACTTTCAACCCTGCGGCAAAGGGACAAACTCTTCTTCATCCCCCGGAACGATATCGAAGCGTCCGGTTCTCCACTCCTGCTTGGCTTGTTCTATGCGTTCTTTTGATGACGATACGAAATTCCACCAGATGTATCGCTTCGAATTCAGTGCCGCTCCGCCGAACATCATGATGTGGCAACCACTGATTCCACCCTTCAGCGTGATGTCGTCGCCCGCACGAAAGACGATCAACTGATCGGCGGCAAACACATCGCCCGCCACTTCAAGGCAGCCGGAGAGAATATAGATCGCCCGCTCCTCTTGGTCGGCAGGGAAAGGGAATTTCACTCCGGCATTCAGGGTCAGATCGACATAGAGCGTGTCCGTCAGGGTTTTGACCGGTGACGACGAACCGGCGAAGGCGCCGATCACGACGCGACCGAAGACACCTGCATCGTCTATCATCGGCATGGACTCACGCCCGGTGTGGGAGAACTCCGGCGCGATCTCTTCCTTATCATCGGGCAGGGCAAGCCATGTTTGCAGGCCGGACATGGACAGCGGATGCCCGCGCAGATTTTCCGGTGTGCGTTCCGAATGCACGATGCCGCGCCCCGCCGTCATCAGGTTGATATCCCCAGGGCGGATGGTGAGTTCGGTGCCCAGACTATCCCGATGCTTGATCTCGCCATCGAACAGATAGGTGACGGTGGAAAGACCGATATGCGGATGCGGCTTCACATCCAGCGCTTCACCGGCTTTGAGGATCGCGGGACCCATACGGTCGAAGAAGATGAAGGGGCCAACCAGCCGCCGGTCCCGCGTCGGCAGCGCGCGCCGCACGGCAAAGCCACCGATGTCGCTGGAGCGCGGAATGATGAGGTTCTCGATAGCATCGCAGGCAAAAGCGTCGCCCGCGACGGGGTCTTTTCCGGGAAAAAACGACATGGCAGATCTCCTGCGTTGCTGGCCGGTAGATTACCACGATTTGCGGGACTGTTGAGCGTTCTCTTATGAACGCTGTGTTCTTGGTTATGGGAGGATAGGAGATTGCCCCACAACCCCTCCGCCGTCATGCTCGGGCCTGTCCCGAGCATCTAACGAACCCCTACGTTGATGAGACGTGGGCAGACCGTCGGGACAAGCCCGAGGGTGACGAGTGCGAGGATAACCTGCGCCTCATTCGCCGTCCAGCGGCTCCACACCCACCGGCTTGCCCGCACGATCCAGACGAATTTTCTCAATGCGCTTTTCGGCAGCCGTCAGCAGGGTCTCGCAATGTTTCTTCAGGGCTTCGCCACGCTCATAGATGGCGATGGATTCGTCCAGCGCCACATCGCCGCGTTCCAGACGGGCGACAATGCTTTCCAGCTCGGCGACAGCCTTTTCGAAAGAATAACCGCTGACATCGGCTGTGTTGGCATTTTCCGTCATGTTCAACCCTTCATCATTCTCAAAATATGCATGGCTGCCGATTCCGCCAGCCCTTCCAGATCATAACCGCCTTCAAGCAGGCTGACGACCCGGTTGGCGGCAAATTTGTCGGCCATCTCTAGAATTCGCCCCGTTGCCCAGTCGAAATCATCGCCTACCAGATTGATCTGCGCCAGCGGATCGCGGTGATGCGCATCGAAACCCGCAGAGATGATGATGAGATCGGGCGAGAAATCCGCAAGCGCTGGCAGCACGCGGGACTTGAACGCCTCGCGAAAATGGTCGCTGCCGGTGTTGGGAGACAGCGGCGCGTTGACCACATTGTTCTTGATGCCGGTTTCTTTTTTATCGCCGCTCCAAGGGTAAAGCGGCATCTGGTGGGTGGAGCAGAACAGGACGGATGTGTCGTTCCAGAAAATATCCTGGGTGCCGTTGCCGTGGTGCACATCCCAATCAACGATCGCAACACGTTCTGCGCCATGCACCTTCTGCGCATGGCGGGCGGCAATGGCGGCATTGTTGAACAGGCAAAAGCCCATCGCCTTTTCGGTCTCGGCATGGTGGCCGGGCGGGCGACTGGCGACGAAGACATTGTCGGCAGCACCGCTGAACACATCATCCACCGCCGCCATGGCAGCGCCGATGCCGGTGAGCGCCGCTTGCAGGCTTTTGGGCGAGGCATAGGTATCGGCCTCGATGCGGTTGATCTCGCCGTCTTCCTCGGGAATCTGCCGCATGATCGAGATCAGATGGCTCTCGGGGTGGGCCAGCAGAACGGCATCCTCATTGGCTTGCGGCGCTTGGCTACGCTCCAGCCGCTCGAAATTCGGATGCTCCAGCGCGATGTTGAGGGACCGCAGCCTGTCGGGCCGCTCCGGGTGGCCCGCAGGTGTGATGTGTTCCAGGAATATGGGATGCTCGTAAAGCCGTGTGGCCATGGCGGATACTCCTGAACGTGGTGGTTAGACTTATGCGCGTTGCGGCAACAGCGGATATCCGGCCATCACGGCCCGGCCTGCCAGTGCTGCAAGAACAGCCTTGAGGACATCGCCCGGGATGAAGGCCATGGAGCCGATAAAGGCTTTGGAAAAGCCGATGCCCGCTGCAAAGCCAAGATAGGTGATGCCGAACGCATAGAGCACGACGACGCCACCGGCGACGCTGGCGAGAAAGAAGCCGAGGCCTTGCGCCAGAGCCGACTGACCGCGATTGACCAGACGCTCTGACAGGTAGCCGGTGGTAAAGACCGCCGCGATCCAGCCGATCAGATAACCTGTTGTCGGCGTATAGAAGATCGAAAGGCCGCCGCGACCGCCCGAAAGCACCGGCAGGCCGATGGCGGCGATGAGAATGGTGAGCAGAACGGCCAGCGTGCCGCGCTTTGCCCCCAGCACCACACCGGCCAGCATGACACCAAGCGACTGCGCGGTGATGGGCACGGGAATAAAGCCGAGCGGGATCGGCGGCAACAGGCCCAGCGCGATGATGATGGCTGAAAACAGCGAAATCAGAACGAGGTCACGGGTCTTCATTCTCAATAGGCTCCCCTCTACAAATCCTTGGATGAGGTTTGGCCTCTGAAACCGCGCGCGTCAATGGCATCCGCAATCGCATCGGCATCCTTCAACGTCATAATGATGAGCGGAACCAACGTGCTGTGCAGCTTTGGCGTCAACCCGCGCGCGCGTTGCGCATCCCGCAATGTCTCGTAGAGGGTCACGACCTCGGGCACGAAGCGCACGACGAGCCCCACGGCAAGGCCGATATCTGAGGCATTGGCGAGGCCAAGTTTTTCCAAGGGACGCAGCGCAAAGGCAATTTCATCCATGAACTGTGAAATGCTGACGCTGGCCGTCACCGCCGTTGCCAGCAGCGTCAGCGCCGTCAGTCGAAGCAGGGAAATGGTTGCTTCGAGAGGGGAGACCAGAACGAAACTGAAAGCCGCGATGATGGCGATGGTCAAAAAGATCGGGCGCAACCGCGCCATCGTCTCGCGCCAGCCCAGATGCGCCTGCGACAGAACCAGCGCCGCCAACGCAACTGCCATACCAAGGACCAGCATATCGCGGGTCAGAAACAAGGCGACGCTGAAAGCGGCAAGCGTGATGAGCTTGATGCGCGGCAATAGCCGGTAGAGCCACCCACTACCTTCAACGTGGAGGCCTCTCATGACAGCGCCAGCGTGCGGTAGGCGCTTATGGCCTCGATTGGCGAGGCATCGATATGCAACTTTCCCTGATGAAACAGCAGAACGCGATCGAAACTTTCCAGCAACGGAAGGTCATGGGTGATGACGATCAGCGACTGCTCCAAACCAGCCATCGTTCGCTCCACGAGAGCACGGTTTTTCAGGTCCAACTGATTAGTCGGCTCGTCCATGATCAGGATTTTTGGCTTGGTAATTGTCAGCGCCGCAAGGGCCGATAGCTGCAATTCTCCACCGGACAGTTCATGCGCGCGGCGTTTTGCCAGATGCACTATATCGAACTGCTGCAAGGTGGCGTCCACCGCTGCATCGACTGCCGCCTTGTTTAGTCCCTTGTTCTTCAGGCCAAAAGCGATGTCGTCGCGGATGATGGGCAGGATGATCTGGTTTTGCGGGTTCTGGAAGATGAAGCCGACATCCTTCAAAACCTCCGAAGCGTCTTTGACCGTATCCAGCCCGTTGACGCTGACATGGCCGCTCGTCGGTTTCGTCAGGCCGTTGATCATCCGCGCAAAGGTGGTTTTGCCCGAGCCGTTGAGGCCGATAATGCCGACGCGTCGTTCAGTGAGCGTAAGCGTAAGCGGCTCGACCGCAGCTCTGCCATCAAACGCCACGCCAGCATCTTGAAAACGAATATCCAAAGGCCAGTCCCCGAAATGTTCTGGCTGTCTCTATAAACGCGAGGAACGCCAAACGAAACAAGGAACAAAAAAAGAACATTGATTTTCTGATCATACAACCCTAGGCTTTCGGCATGGGTATCAAGATTTCGAATGAAGCAGCACGACGTATTTTCCTGGCGCGACAGGGTCTGTCCACATCGCCTAGCCGCGCCATGCGCAAGGCAGATTTGCTGAAGCTCATCACCGACCTCGGCTTTGTGCAACTCGACAGTATCGCCACGGTGGAGCGAGCGCATCACCAGATCATCTTTTCCCGCAACCAGACCTACAAACGGCAGCACCTGACGGAACTGCTGGAAAAAGACCGTGCGCTGTTCGAACACTGGACGCATGACGCTTCGATTCTGCCCGCGACCTTTTACCCATATTGGAAACACCGCTTCCGCCGCCGTGAGCCGATCATTCAGGAACGCTGGCGCACCTGGCACGGCGAAGGTTTCGATTCCGCCTTCGAGGAAACCTATCGGCGCATCGCCGAAAACGGTCCCACCATGTCGCGCGATATGAAAGCGGAGGGACATCAGTCCGGCGGCTGGTGGAACTGGCATCCATCGAAAACCGCGCTCGAATATCTCTGGCACACGGGCAAGCTCGCCGTGGCAGGCCGCGTCAATTTTCAAAAGGTCTATGATCTGGCGGAACGGGTTATCCCATCAGAGCATCACGATCTGGAGGTCGATCACGATGCCTTTGTCGACTGGGCCTGCCGCGAAGCGTTAACGCGGCTCGGTTTTGCCACATCAGGCGAGATATCCGCCTTCTTCGACATCGTCACGCCGCAGGAAGCGCGGGCATGGGTGATGGCGCATCGCGATGAACTCTGCGAAGTCTCGCTCGCCTCGTCTGATGGCGCCAAGGAACGAATCTCCTACGCCTTTGAAGGGTTTGCGAGCGGAGCGGAAGCAGAAATCGAGCCCCCCAACCGCATTCGGGTACTCAGCCCGTTCGATCCGCTCTTGCGCAACCGCGCCCGTACCGAACGCTTGTTCGGTTTCTTCTACCGCATCGAAGTCTTCGTGCCTGAGCCGAAACGGCAATACGGCTATTACGTCTTCCCACTTCTGGAAGGTGACCGCCTTATTGGTCGCATCAACATGAAGGCGGAGCGCAAGGGTGGGACATTGGATGTCAGGCGGTTGTGGCTAGAGAAGGGCGTGCGTCCGTCTTCGGGGAGGCTTGCAAAGTTGGATGCGGAGCTGAACCGACTGGCGAAGTTTACCGGCGTCGAGAGTGTGCGGTATCTGGATGGGTGGCTGGGGTGAGAGGGTAATGTTGCCCCACGACCCTCACTCCTGTGCTCGTCACAGGAATCCATTGGACGCGCGCTGCGCGGCGGGAAAGGCCTTTTCAGCCCAAGGACTTGGGCTGGCTGGATTCCTGTCACAAGGACAGGAATGAGGGAGAGTTGATGCGCAGCGGTATTCTGAACTCACCCAATATCCGTCGAACTGATCTGGATTCCAAAACCCTCAAGCCCGACATAGTGGCGCTCGCGGGTGCTCAGCAGTTTGATCGAACTGATGCCAAGCTCTTTCAGGATCTGCGCGCCGAGGCCGATTTCCAGCCATTCGTCGTCGCGTGAGCGTGCTTGCGCATGGGCTTCTTCCGGGTCGCGGGATTTGCGGCGTCCGGCAACCTGTCCGACACCAACCGAGCCTTCGCGCAGATAGATAATCACGCCACGGCCTTCGGCTGCGATCTTCTCCATGTAATGCTGGACGGGCTGCTTCTTGCCGAAAATGTCATCGGCCACGTTTTCCGGGTGCAGGCGCACGGGAATATCGACACCATCGCGGATATCACCGAAGATCACGGCCATGTGCTCCATCGGGTCCCAGGGTAGGGAATAGGTTTGCGCCTTGGCGGGGCCGAAGGGCGTGTCGAGGGTGAATTCGGATTCCTTTTCGACCAGCGTTTCCTTGCGCTGGCGGTAGGCGATGAGATCGGCGACCGAAACCTGCTTCATGCCATGCGTTTCGGCGAAGGCCGAAACTTGCGGGCCGCGCATGACGGTGCCGTCGTCATTGACCAGCTCGCTGATGACGCCGATCAGTGGCAGGCCCGCGAGTTTGCAGAGATCGACGGCGGCTTCCGTATGGCCGGAGCGCATCAGCACACCGCCCTCGCGCGACACCAGCGGGAAGATGTGGCCGGGGCGGGTGAAATCGGCGGCACCTGCATTCGGATTGGCCAGATTGCGAACCGTCACGTTGCGGTCGCTGGCGGAAATGCCCGTCGTCGTGCCGTGTTTGAAGTCTACCGAAACAGTAAAGGCTGTCGTATGCGCGCTGTCGTTTTCGGCGACCATAGCGTTGAGGTTGAGGCGTTTGGCCTCTTCCCGTGGCATAGGCGCGCAGACGATACCGGAGGTGTGGCGCACGATGAAAGCCATCTTTTCCGGTGTGCAATGCACGGCAGCGACGATCAGGTCGCCTTCGTTCTCGCGGTCGTCGTCATCCATGACCACAACGATTTCGCCAGCCTCGAAGGCTCTGATCGCTTCAACGACGCGTTTTTGATCGTAGGTCATGGGTCTGTCTCCTATTCCAGACGGCCAGTCTGGCCGCGGTCTCTGAGGTAATGGTCGGCAACGGTGCAGGCAACCATGGCTTCGCCAATGGGCACGGCGCGAATGCCGACGCAGGGATCGTGGCGACCCTTCGTGCGCACATCGACATTGCGCCCATCGGCATCGATGGACTGGCGCTCGGTCAAAATGGATGAGGTCGGCTTGATGGCAAAGCGGGCGACGACAGGTTCGCCGGTTGCGATGCCGCCCAGAATGCCGCCTGCATGGTTGGACAGGAAAATCCGCCTGCCATCATTGCCCATCCGCATTTCGTCGGCATTTTCTTCGCCGGTCAACTCGGCAGAGGCAAAACCTTCGCCGATTTCCACGCCCTTGACGGCGTTGATCGACATGAGGTTGGAAGCGATATCCTGATCGAGCTTGGCATAAATGGGGGCGCCTATACCAGCGGGAACGCCCTCGGCCACGACTTCGACAACGGCACCGATGGAAGAACCGGCCTTGCGGATGCCATCGAGATACTCTTCCCAGACCGGCACCATCTCGGCATCCGGGCAGAAGAACGGGTTCTGGTCGACCTGCGCCCAATCCCAGTTGTCGCGGTTGATCTTGTGTTTTCCGATCTGCACCAGCGCGCCGCGCACATTGAGGCTGGGCACCACCTTGCGGGCCAGCGCACCGGCGGCAACACGGGCTGCCGTTTCGCGGGCGGAAGACCGACCGCCGCCACGATAATCGCGAATGCCGTATTTCAGGTCATAGGTAAAATCCGCATGGCCGGGGCGGAAGCTTCTGGCGATTTCGCCGTAATCCTTGGAGCGCTGGTCGGTGTTTTCGATCATCATCGACACGGGCGTTCCCGTGGTGATCATCGTCTCACCGTCCTCGTCCATCATCACACCGGAGAGGACTTTCACAATGTCGTCTTCGCGGCGCTGGGTCACGAAGCGGTTCTGACCAGGCTTGCGCTTGTCCATCCATGCCTGCACTTCGGAAAGTGTGAAGCGAATACCGGGCGGGCACCCGTCGATCACACAGCCCAGAGCAGGACCGTGGCTTTCGCCCCAGGTGGAGACACGGAAGAGATAACCGAAGGTATTATGCGACATATGATCAAACCGAGAGAGCGGCATTCCGCAGGCGGAACGCATTTTCAAAAACAGGCGGGTTTGTCATAGTGTAAAAACCGGGGAAGGCAAAAGCCTTTCTTTTGCCAATGGGGCTCGTCGGGAATGGCGCAGGCGGGCAGGGGGCCACCCGCCATCTTGCTGGTGCATCACGATACCTTGCGCCATCTTTCCGCGCCTGCGAATTCCGAAAACTCTTCCGGCGCAAGCGGCTTTGCAAAGGCGTAGCCCTGAACCATGTCGCAACCCAGCTGCCGCAGCAGGGCGGCGTGTTCCTGCGTTTCTACGCCTTCGGCAATGGTTTCCACACCCAGCGAGCGGGCGATGTCTATGATGGAGCGGACCAGCGAGCGCTCCTGCGGCGAGGTGACGATAGGCATGACCAGTTGCCGGTCAATCTTCAGGCGCTTCGGCTTCAGGCGCAACAGGCTGATGATCGATGTGTGGCCGGTGCCGAAATCGTCGATTTCGATATCGATGCCCATGGCCTTGATGCGCTCGATATTGCTTGCAGCGACATCTTCGTTCTCATCGAGGAAAATCGATTCCACCAGCTCGAACGTGACCTCGCCGGGCTTGATCTGCAATTGCTTGAGGCTCTCGATCAACTGATCGTCGTGCAGGCGGCGAACCGAGACATTGACCGAAACACGCGGGACATTGAAGCCCTTCAGGCGCCAGATTTCCATGTCTCGCAGCGCGTGTTGAAGAACGATGTGGTCGATGTTCGAGACGACGTTCAGCTCCTCGGCAATCTTGAGGAACTTGTCCGGTGTCAGAATGCCCCGGACAGGGTGGCGCCAGCGCACCAGCGCTTCCACGCCGGTCAGTTGTTGCGTGTTGGCGCAGAATTGCGGCTGATACCACGCTTCAAACTCGCCGCGCTCCAGTCCCGCCAGAATTTCGTCGGCGGTGCGCTTGTGGCTGACGATTTCGGCCTGAAGGTTCTGGGTGAAGAACTCGTAACGGTTACGACCCGTTGCCTTTGCGCGGTAGAGCGCGAGATCGGCGTTGATCAGCGTGCGTCGTGCATCCGCCGAACCGATATCCGCGAACGCTATGCCGATGGAGACGCCGCAGCGGCAGGTGAAGCCCTCGAAATCAAAGGGATGGCTGAAGGCCGCAATGATCTTCGTGGCGATTGCTTTGATGTTGTCCTTGTCGGCCAAGGGCGAGATGAGGATGACGAATTCGTCGCCGCCGATGCGCGCGACGACGTCGCCTTCACGGACGTTTCGCGACAATATTTTCGCAGCATGGATCAACACCGCATCGCCGGCAGCGTGGCCCAGCGTGTCATTGATCTGCTTGAAGCGGTCGAGATCGAGGTGGAGAATGGCGAAACGCTTGCGCTCGCCGGGAGAATGCGAGGAGAGCGCGTCCAACTCGTGGTCCAGCTTGCGGCGGTTGGCAAGCCCGGTTAGAGGGTCGTGAAGCGCATTATGCTCGATGCGGTTCTTGGCGTGTTCCAGCTCTGCGTTTCTGGCCTCCGCTTCATCCTTGGCGGAGTTGAGCTGTTCCGACAGCAAAACATCAGCGGTGACATCGAAGGCGATACCAACGATTTTCCGGGTTCCATTGCGGTTTTCGTGGAGACGGCCGACAGCTTTGACATAGCGAATGCTACCATCAGGCAAAACGATCCGCTGCGTGGTCACGCGTTCCGGGTCATCGGCGGCTCTCATCGTGTTCAAAAGAGCGTTCGGTCTTTCGTCGGGATGGATACAGTTGAGGTAATCATCCCGCGTGACGTATCTTCCCGCCTCCGGTGGCAGTCCGTAAAGCTCGCACATCCGCTCATTCCAAACGGCGCTGGAATAGTCGGCGACTGATTCCCATATGCCGCAATTGTAGGATTCCAAGGCGAGTGTCAGGCGCCCCGAAAGCTCTTCCAACTCATGTTCGCGGCTTGAAAGCTCCTGCAGGGCAAGCTCGAGTTCGGCATTCTTGATGTCGCTATTGTCCTTTGCCTCACGCAGCTTTTGCGCCATCAGCATGTCGGATGTCACATCCCACAAAATGCCCGTGGTCTGGTAAGTGCCATCGGGTTTGATGTAGCTGGAACCGGCAGAGCGCAGATAGCGAACGGTGCCACCTTCCATCGGCACGCGATAGACTTCCGATGATGTCTGCTGGCCGGAGGAGCAATTGAAGAAGAACCGTGCCGCCTTCGAGCGGTCCTCGACCACCAGCGCCGTCAGCCATGCGTTCAGCAACAGGTGCTGCTCCTGCATCGGAAAACCATGCAGGCTGGAGGCGCGCTCATCCAGATAACAGCGTGATGTATCGTTTTCGATTTCCCAGATGCCGATACTGGACGAATCCATCGCAAGCTTGAAGCGCTGGGAGAGTTCCAGAAGCTTGCTCTCGCGCTGGCGCAGCGTCTTGATGTTGCGGTTGCGCTCGGAAAGCAGCAGTGCGGCCACGATGATGGGCAGCAGCATGGATATTGCAGCGATGGCCAGAGTGGTGCTGACGGAGCGATAATAGGGCTTCACCGCCTCCCATCCCGACGCGGGTGTGGCACGGATTTCCCAGTTCGAACCGGGCAGGTCCACGGTTCTGACGACGGGGTCTTCGTGCAGTGGCTCAAGGACGCTGCTGACGACTTCGTTCGTCACCGTATCGCGGATTTCGAACCTTATATCACCGGCGTCTTCACTCAGCGGTGCATGCGTGTCGTAACCGATGTTCTGGAGCAGCTTTCTGCGGTCGACGACGGCAAGGATGAGATCATCTTTATTCGTGTTTCCAGCGGTGGCAGGCGGCATGGTGACGATGACCATGATGGTGCCGCCCTCAGCCGCCTCGAAAACCTGCGTGTGCGGCAGACGATCTTTTTCCGGCATGGCCGCTAGCTTCGCCAGCCACTCGTTCAGCATCCTGTTCAGTCGATCGGCGGGAAAATCAGACGCAGACTGAGACGTATAGACCTTATCCAGCTGGAAATTCTGCGCAAAGCCGATGGCGATGAAATGGTTCGACTGCTCGAACTGGAAGTCTGCGATCCTGTCAAAACCCTGCGTTGACAGCGTGGCGTAATGCCCAAGCGAGGTCAGCGTCGCGACATCGTTGCGCAAACGCATGACAAGACCGTCATGCAGGAGATCGAGCGCGTAATGCGCGTGGGTTTCGAGGTCTTCGCGCATTGACGTCGCGCTGCGGTGATCCACGACATTGAATGCGCAGAAGGTGATACCGGCCATGGCGAGAGCCAGCATGGCGGCGACAACCCGGCGTTTTATGATTTCGTTAAGGCGGTCGCTAATATCAGCCCAAACAGTCACTTAATTATCCTTCGGCATTATCGCAATTTTCTCTGCTATACAGTGTAAAAGACAATATATTCTGAATCGTGAAATATAGATCGTGTTTCAATTAAAGCTAATATAGAAACACCAAAATTGCCGGGCGGTTTCGCGCACAGCAAGAGGAAACATTGCCTAAAGGCTTGATTAAAAGTTAAAATCCGTTCATCAATTATACGGAAAATGTCATGCTTGCGGGCGAATTCCGCCACATTCGGGAGGCAAATCTTGTCGCGTACACAGTTTTTCAGCAGCCTTAAGAAAGCTATAGCGATGCGTTTGATGATTGCCGCACTGATGGCCACAGCCAGTCTGTTTGCTCCCTTCAACGCGTTCTCGCAGAGCGTGGATGTGGAATCCACCATCAGCAAGGTGGATGTGAAGGGCCTGACGATTACGCTTGCCGATGGCAAGAGCTACAAGGTACCCGAAGAATTCAATTTCGATGGTTTGCAGGCGGGCGTTAAGGTCGTGGTGTTCTACACCGAAGTCGACGGAAAGCGCGTCGTGGATGACCTTGAGGTTATCCAGTAACAGCCCTTAGAGGTTCGCCGTGGCGTCGATCCACTCGGCGGTTCCGTTATCGGTTTCGACCCTGAGAATCTTGTCCTGCGGAATGGGAATGTCCGCAGCTTCTTCTTTTTCCATGCCTGTCACCAGACGGAAGATGGAGCGGATAACGCCACCATGGCAGACGCAGACGGTCTGACGCTCGACAGACGCTAGCCAAGCGCCGATCCGCCAGGACAAAATCTCGTAGCTTTCAGCGTCCTGACCGGGTGGGATGAAATCCCATTTGGCAGCCTTGCGGGTCCTGACTTTTTCGGGATGCGTGAGCTTCAACTCGGGGAGTGTCTGGCCTTCCCAGTCACCGAAGGAAACTTCCACCAAACGATCATCGGTTCGGTAGGCGTTCGTGTCCAGTCCCATGGCACCGCGCAGCAGTTCCATGGTTTCGCGCGTGCGGCCCAGCGGGCTGGCGATGTAGTCGAATTCGGGAGCTTTTTCCCCAAGAATGTCGCGAAGGGTCTTGCCGTTGGCGATCGCCTGTGAGCGGCCGAAGTCATTGAGGGGAATGTCTTTTTGGCCTTGAAGCCTGCGGATCGCATTCCAGTCTGTTTGTCCGTGACGGATAACATAGACCAGCAAAGCGTCACTCCTGTTTCATTCGGTCATTCAAGGACAGCTGCGCTGTACTCAACGGCAAGTGCGTTGATTACACATGTCGCGCAAAAGCGCTTTACACTTTTGCGCGACATGCAGAATATCAGTCTTTTACGACAGAGATATCGGGCGCGTCCACAGCCTTCATGCCGATCGTGTGATAGCCGGAATCGACGTGGTGAACTTCACCCGTCACGCCGGTGGACAGATCGGACAAGAGATACAAGGCGGATTTGCCGACTTCTTCGATGGAAACGGTGCGCTTCAGCGGCGCATTATATTCGTTCCACTTAAGGATATAGCGGAAGTCACCGATGCCGGAGGCGGCAAGCGTCTTGATCGGGCCAGCCGAGACAGCGTTGACGCGAATGCCACGACCGCCGAGATCGACAGCGAGATAACGAACGCTGGCTTCGAGAGCCGCCTTTGCAACGCCCATGACGTTGTAATTTGGCATGACTTTTTCCGCGCCATAATAGGTCAGCGTCAGCAGCGAGCCGCCATCGTTCATGACCGGGTCCGCGCGCTTGGCAACTGCGGCCAGCGAATAGACCGAAATGTCCATGGTACGGTTGAAGTTGTCGCGGCTGGTATCGAGATAACGACCGGTCAGCTCATCTTTGTCGGAAAACGCGATGGCGTGAACGACGAAGTCGATCTTGCCCCAATGTGCTTCGATATTCGCAAACACCGCATCGATGGTGCTGAGATCGGTCACGTCGCAGTGGCCCGCCATAAACGCGCCAAGTTCCTGCGCAAGTGGTTCGACGCGCTTCTTCAGCGCATCGCCCTGCCAGGTGAAAGCCAGTTCCGCGCCCGCATCCGCGCACGCCTTGGCAATGCCCCATGCGATGGAGCGGTTGTTTGCGACGCCCATGATGAGGCCGCGCTTGCCAGCCATGAGGCCGGATGTCTGAGCCATTGGATGCTCCCTATACACAAATCGAACTTGCCTATGGCATAGGCCGAACGCCGGTTCAAGCAGGGCCGGGATCATCTCGTGTTTGGGAACGTAACAAAGGGTGCGTTGTTCACGCCTTTCGACAAGAAGTACGTAGAAACCGTGTGCCGGCTTAGAGATAAAGCCCTTCGCGCATGTGGCGCATGAGGTCCATCACCTTGGCATCCGGCGTGTCCAGCAGCACAATGCGCAGCTCGACGACGAAATCCCCATGGCCGCCATTGCCATCGGCAAGACCCTTGCCTTCAACGCGAATGGCGCGGTCGGAGCCGGACCATGCGGGAACATCGACTTTCACCTCTCCGAACGGAGACTGAACGGTGGCCTCGTAACCCAGAACGGCATCCGCCAGGGAAACAGGCAAAGTCGTGTGAATATCGAAATTGTTGATGGTGAAGGGGCCATCTCGCGAAACCAGCAGCGTCACCACGAGGTCGCCGCGATTGGATTCCGGCAGTTTTAGCCCCTGACCCTTTAGACGCACGACGTAACCATCCGTCATGCCGGGCTCGAGCTGGAAGCGAACTTCCCGGTCTTCTGGCATGTTGAGGGTGACCCACTTGCGCTCGATAAGATCGGTCACGCTGATTGTGGCTTCGGCGGTGATATCGGGTGCCTTTTCGGGAACACTCGTGGTGCCCCTGATACGGCGCAAAAGCGAAGCGAAGAAGCTCGTGACCTGCGCGCTGGCAGCTTCGGCCTTTTCTCTTTGCTGTGCCGGAGTGTCTTCCGATGAATTGTCGGACTGTTCTGCCTCAGCCTTGGCGGAGACCTTGGCCTTCGCGTCTGCGCCGAAAATGCGCTCCAGCATATCCTCGGCAGTTTCCGGCTTTGCAGCCTCGGCTGACGGTTCTGCCTTAGCAGTGCGGGCCTGTGCGCGGGCCAGTTCTTCCATCAGTTTTTCCGCAGCCTTTGCGCGTTCCGCTGCCTGTCTGGCTGCATCGCGCTGCTGCATGATGGTCTGGTCGCGTTTCTTGGTTTCCGCCACACGCTTGGCCTGATCATAAAGGCCGCGTTTCTTGGGGTCTTTCAGGAGGTCATAGGCCTGGCCTATTTCGGCAAAGCGCGCGGTTGCGTCCGGGTCGTTGCGGTTTTGATCAGGATGCACGGCTTTCGCCTGCGAACGCCACGCCGCCTTGATTTCGTCCGATCCGGCATCCTTTTGAACACCGAGAATAGAGTAAGGATCACGCATCCAGACCACCAGTTACGCTTGCCGGTGCAGGCCGTTTGTTTCCATCATGAAAAGCCTGCAACACGTATGCCACCCCTTCTGAACGTGCTTGCGGTGTATTGCGTTGCATCGTTCGGTTTAAATTGGGTTTGACTGTCGCAAGAAGTTGCTAATCAGACCTTTACAGTCGCAAGCCGTCAGCTGTTGCTGCCGCTTTAAAGAAGGAAAGGGTAAATGCTTTATTTCTGGCTGAAGCGGGTCATCAGCCATTCACCGGTCTCTGAGAGACAGGCCTGACCGCTATAGCTCGCCACGCCTTCGAAAGAATGGCGAGTGGTGTCGAACTGGCGGCACACGAATCCGCTGGCCCTGTCTTCCCTGATGGCGGTGACGACACCGGCACTGCCGGTGGCCGCGTTGGCCCAGGGCAGGGGAGAATCGGAAATCTTTGCGAGATCGGCAGACGTGACGGCGTTGCGGATCGTCGCATCGTCGGAAAGCGTCTGGGTATTCGACTGGTTGGGAACCGATGCCGTGGACAGGGATTTATCGACCTTGTCACCACCGAACAGGTCAAGACTGACGCAACCGGTCAACATGCCAAGCATGCACACAGTTGCGGAGACACCCGCGACCGATGACAAGAAGCTCTTTGTTCGACTGTTCGACTTTGCTATGACGTTCACCATCTATAAACCAGAATCCATCTCTGGTGTGCAAATCAGCTCAGGAGCATTTTATTCAATATGTCGGAAAGCCGGTTAACATCCAGTGACTTTACTGAGGAAAATGAACCTTTCACACTTTTTGCGGCCTGGTTGCAGGATGCGACCGCGTCGGAAATCAACGATCCGAACGGCGTAGCACTCGCTTCGGTGGATGAGGAAGGCATGCCCAGCGTGCGTATGGTTCTGTTGAAACATGCCGATGAGCGGGGCTTCGTTTTCTACACCAACTTCGAAAGCCGCAAAGGCCATGAACTGCTTGGCCAAAAAAAGGCGGCCATGTGTTTTCATTGGAAAAGCCTGCGCAGACAGGTGCGTGTGCGCGGTCTGGTCGAGGTTGTCAGCGATGCGGAAGCGGATGAATATTACGCAACGCGCGCCCGTGGCAGCCGCATCGGCGCATGGGCGTCCAAACAGTCGCGCCCGCTGGAAAGCCGTTTCGCGCTGGAAAAAGCGGTTGCCGCCTATACGGCAAAATACGCCATCGGCGACATACCCCGCCCGCCGCACTGGTCGGGCTTCCGCATCCAGCCGCTGACCATCGAGTTCTGGCAAGACGGCAAATTCCGCCTGCACGACCGCGTCGAATTCCGCCGCGATACGCCTCAGGGCGATTGGTCGAAGGTGCGGATGTATCCGTGATCTGAAAGCGTCTGTTACGACGCTTTCAACAATTCCGCTACGTCGAACAGGCTGTCGCAGATCGCCACACACTTTTCGCGCATCGCGTCCGTCGCGGGCGCGACATCCGGCACCATAATGGTCTGCGTTCCAGCGCTCCATGCGGACTGAACGCCGTGATAGGAATCTTCCAGCGCAACGCAATCGCGAGGGTCGATGCCGAGACGTTCGGCGGCGGTCAGATAGGGGAGGGGCGATGGCTTCGGTTCCGCATAATCGCCGCGCGCCAGGATATGGTCAAAGCGGCGCAGGAGATCGAACGGGCCGAGATGGCGATTGACGGATTCGTGGCCGGACGACGTGGCGATGGCGCGCGGCAGGCCCATCTCGTCCAGCAGATCCAGAATTTCGAGAACGCCACCCCGAAGTGCCACGCCATCCGCCATCTGGATCGCCAGATGCCGAAGCCAGGCGTCGCGAAACGCCTCCATTGGAAAATCCTCGCCGTATTCGGTGCGGATGGTCTTGGTAATGACATCCCACGGACTACCGCAGACCCGCTGGTAGACATCGACCACCATGCCATGGCCGCCCTCTTCTGAGGCAGCCAGAAATGCATCCCGGTAGTGCTTTTCGCTCTCGATCAGCAGCCCATCCATATCAAAAATGACGGCTTTCGGCCTGCGCAACATCAGGGCCATGGTTCAGCCGAACCGGAATGGGCGCTCGCCCAGGCTTTCGAATGGGCGGATGAGGTAGCCGTCCGGGTCAGCGACGACGAATTGCCGGTTGCCGACTTCGGTCTCGCCCCGCCGATACCATTTCTCTTCCAACGGCAGAAACAGTGAAATCTCCGCGCGCTCCAACCGCTCGATAATGGCCTCCAGCGATGGCACCACCAATTGAAGGTTCATTCCCCGCCCCAATGGATAATTCATCGGCCCGTTGTCGTCTTCGAAAGTCCGTCCCGCCCCGATCTGGTCGATCATCAGCTGCGCATCACCCAGCGCCAGATAGGTAAAACCTTCTTCTGGACGTTCATAGACCACGTGAAAACCGATGAGATCGCAATAAAAAGACCGGCTTCTCGGCCAGTCGCTAACGGCCAGTTCAGGAACAAGGGCATTTGCTATGAAAGTCATTTTTGGGCCATGTCACCTTTAAAAATACAATTGCTATAACGCTTCTGCGCAGAAAAGGTAACTCCGTTCAGGCGGAAACGTTGCAGGCCCGCGATCCATTCAACGCGAACGCACCAGTTTGAGGGCACCATAGGTCAGCACGATCATGAGCGGTAAGCTGATGCCAAAGCCGATCAGCATTTCCAGATCAGCAACCTGTTCCGCATTTTCCGCCCCATAAAGATCGACAAGCTTTTCGGCAAGTGGTTGCGGAAATTGCGGAAACCAGTCAGGTCGCGTGAGCCAGAGATGCGTGAGAACGCTTGAGGCGAACAACACCCATATCGATAAGAGAGTTAGTTCGGCGAGCTTCCGCATGACGCTCCGTCAAGCCTTCGTCCCGCCCACGGTGATTTGGTCCATGCGCAGATGCGGCTGGCCAACGCCGACCGGCACCCATTGGCCTGCCTTGCCGCAATTGCCGATACCGGTGTCGAGCTTCATGTCGTTGCCGATCATCGTCACGCGCTTCATGGCGTCAGGCCCGTTGCCGATCAGCATGGCGCCCTTGACCGGCGCGCCGATCTTGCCGTTCTCGATCAGGTAGGCTTCCGTGCAGCCGAAAACGAATTTGCCCGAGGTGATGTCCACCTGACCGCCGCCGAAGGACACGGCGTAGATGCCCTTCTTGACCGAAGCGATGATCTCGTCCGGTGTCTTGTCGCCGCCCAGCATATAGGTGTTGGTCATGCGCGGCATCGGCACGTGGGAATAGCCCTGACGGCGGCCATTGCCGGTTGCCGTCATGCCCATCAGGCGAGCGTTCTGCCGGTCCTGCATATATCCGACCAGCTTGCCGTTTTCGATCAGGACGTTGTAGGCCGATGGCGTGCCTTCGTCATCGACAGTGATCGAACCGCGACGATTGTCGATGGTGCCGTCATCCACCACGGTTACACCGGGTGCTGCCACCGTTTCGCCCAACAGGCCAGCAAAGGCCGATGTCTTCTTGCGGTTGAAATCACCTTCCAGCCCGTGGCCGACCGCTTCATGCAGCATCACACCGGGCCAGCCAGAACCGAGCACCACATCCATGGTGCCCGCAGGCGCATCGATGGCGCTGAGGTTGACGAGGGCCTGACGCAAGGCGTCATCGGCACCGCGCTGCCAGCTTTCCGTGGTGATGAAATCGCTGAAGCCAACACGACCGCCGACGCCGAAGGAGCCGCTTTCCTGACGGTCGCCTTCTCCGGCGATGACGGAGATATTGATGCGCGTCATCGGCCTGATGTCGCTGACGCGGTGGCCGTCTGCACGCAAGATATCCACGACCTGCCAGCTTGCCGAGACGCTGGCCGTGACCTGACGCACCTTGGGGTCCTTGTCGCGCAGATAGGCATCGATTTCGGTCAGAAGCTTGACCTTTTCCTCGAAGCTTGGCGCCCCAATGGGATTTTCATCGCCGTAGAGTTTCTTGTTGGTCCGCTGCGGTGCTGCGGCGTAAGATCCGGCATATCCCTTAGTCACGGCGCTAACGGCATCCGATGCACGCTGAAGGGCGCCCAGCGAAAGTTCGCCAGCATGGGCATAGCCCACTGTTTCACCCGCAACGGCGCGAAGGCCAAAGCCCTGATCGGTGTTGAAGCTGCCGCCCTTGAGGCGACCATTGTCGAAGGTAAGGGATTCCGACTGCGCATGTTCCACGAACAATTCACCGTCGTCTGCCCCTGAGAGCGCCTCGGCGACCTTGGCGCGCAACTGCCCTTCATCGCAATCGAAAAGGGTCAACAGGTCTTGGGTCATCGCAGGCTCCAGTCTTGGTGTGTCCTCAGCATCGAACAGTCTTTCTGTCCAATGCTTCAGCGCATTTAAGTGCTGAAACCCTTGCGCGCAAGATCGGTCAGGGGAGGGTGTCGTAACCTTCGGCAAAGCCGCGCAGCTCGATGGGGATACCGACACGGTCCTGATCCACGGCTTCACGCAGCGCGAAAACGGCATTCTTGCCAGCCCGCAGCACCTTCAGCAACTCGTCGTCAATATCGACCTCGACATAGCAACCTTCGGAGAAGCAGCGTGTGAAATAGGCGCGGCCGATATTGTTGTTGTCGATGTAAAGTTCCATCCCGTCCTTCAACAACACGCCCAGCGGCGCCAGAATGCGCAGAATGCGCGACTTGCGATCCGCTGTCTTGAGAATGACAACGGAAAGGCCGACTTCCGGGCGATCGTCTGCAATCACGTTCTGCATCAATGCGCATTGTTCTTCGGATGCGCCTGCGGGCTTGTCGCAGATGACAGACCATGCGCCATGCGTCGATTTCGGTGTTCCCGGCGGCTGCTGGGCAAAACCCGCAGCGGGAACGGTAAGGGAAAGACCGGCGGCGAAAAGAAAAGCGCGCGCAATCGGGGACAGACGCATGGATACCTCGGAATTCGAATCAGTGCGGCTATTTTGACTTGCCGTCAGGGACAAGGAAAGAGCCGCGCTCCTCAATTCCAAGCGAGTGCGGCCAAAATAGGACTTAGAGGGGAGATGGCTGCGGTTCCGGGCTTCGGCAAGCGCCTAATCCTGCGCTTTACGGGCCTGCTTGGGCCATCATAGCAGAACGTATAGCGTTAAAAATGCGTGGCTTGCCAACCAAGGCGATATTGCGGCGAAGGGCAAACTATGATTTGAAGTCTACACTATATGCATGGATTCTGCGTTTGAGATTGATCATGATCAAACGCGTGAGGGAGAGGTACCGTGACTAACAGGATTTACGCAAGCTTGGTGGGCACCATCTGTCTGCTCACGGCTGCCGGCGCCCGCGCCGATCAGCCGCGGGACTGGCAAATGGGATTGCAGGAGGCAGCAACGCCCATCATGCATGAGATTCGCTGGTTCGAACAATATACGCTTTGGTTCATCGTTCCGGTCACGCTGTTCGTGCTCGCCCTGTTGATTGTCGTCGCGGTCAAGTTCCGCGCGTCGAAAAATCCGGTGCCGTCCAAGACAAGCCATAACACTGCCATCGAGATCGTCTGGACGCTTGCGCCGGTTCTCATTCTGATGTTCCTGGCATTTCCCTCGTTCAACCTGCTCAATGCGCAGCTGACGCAGCCGGAAAATCCCGATCTGACGCTCAAGGCCACAGCTACACAGTGGCAGTGGAACTACGAATACGCGGCTGCCGAGGGCACTGAGCCGCTGGCCTTCGACAGCTACATGCTGAAAGAGCCGGATCGCGCCACCGCTGGAAAGCAGGATGTGGCTCGCTATCCGCGTCTTCTTGCCGTCGACAACGAAATGGTCGTTCCCGTCGGCAAGACCGTGCGTCTTCTGGTCACGGCAGCGCCGACAGACGTCATCCATGCCTTCGCCATGCCTGCCTTCGGCGTCAAGATCGATGCCGTGCCGGGCCGCCTGAATGAAACATGGTTCAAGCCTGAAAAAGAAGGCCTCTATTACGGGCAGTGCTCCGAGCTTTGCGGCAAGGATCACGCCTTCATGCCGATCGCCATACGTGTGGTTTCCGAAGAGCAGTATAACACCTGGCACGCCGCAGCCGCTTCAGATCTGAGCGGTGCGAACCGGGCGCTCATGGCTTCCGTGGATGGTGCGCCAAGCACCGTTCAAGTCGCCGAAAACGAAACCAAGTAACGTAAGGAGTGAGGACAATGGCTGGACCTTCCGCACACGACGATCATCACTCTCACGCGCATGATGTTTCTCATGATGATCACGCGCACCATGCGCATAAGCCGAGCTTCGCTCAGCGCTGGCTCTTTTCCACCAACCACAAAGACATCGGTACGCTCTACCTGATCTTCGCGATCATCGCCGGTATCATCGGTGGTGGCCTTTCCGTCGTCATGCGTATGGAACTGCAAGAGCCGGGCATCCAGATTTTCCATGGCCTCGCATCCATGGTCTATGGTTTCGAAGGCGATGCAGCCATTGATGGTGGCAAGCACATGTATAATGTGTTCACCACCGCGCACGCGCTCATCATGATCTTCTTCATGGTCATGCCTGCCATGATCGGCGGTTTCGCCAACTGGATGGTGCCGATCATGATCGGTGCGCCAGATATGGCGTTCCCTCGTCTCAACAACATCTCCTTCTGGCTCATCGTGCCAGCCTTCATCCTGCTGCTTCTGTCGCTCTTCGTTGAAGGACCGGCGGGTGCCTATGGTGTGGGTGGTGGCTGGACCATGTATCCGCCGCTCTCGACCAGCGGTATGCCGGGGCCTGCGGTGGATCTGGCGATCTTTGCGCTGCACGTTGCCGGTGCCTCGTCCATTCTGGGTGCAATCAACTTCATCACGACCATTCTCAACATGCGTGCGCCGGGCATGACCCTGCACAAAATGCCGCTGTTTGCATGGTCGGTGCTGGTCACGGCGTTCCTGCTTCTTCTGTCGTTGCCGGTTCTGGCTGGTGGCATCACCATGCTTCTGACCGACCGCAACTTCGGCACGACCTTCTTCTCGCCGGAAGGCGGCGGTGATCCAATCCTCTACCAGCACCTGTTCTGGTTCTTCGGTCACCCGGAAGTCTACATTCTAATCCTGCCCGGCTTCGGCATCATCAGCCACATCGTCTCGACATTCTCCAAGAAGCCGATCTTCGGTTATCTCGGCATGGCTTACGCCATGGTCGCCATTGGTGCCGTCGGCTTCATCGTGTGGGCGCACCACATGTACACAGTCGGCCTGTCGCTAGAAGCGCAGCGCTACTTCGTCTTCGCAACCATGGTCATCGCGGTGCCCACGGGGATCAAGATCTTCTCCTGGATTGCCACGATGTGGGGTGGGTCGCTGACTTTCTCGACACCGATGATCTGGGCCATCGGCTTCATCTTCCTGTTCACGGTGGGTGGCGTCACCGGCGTACAGCTCGCCAATGCCGGTCTCGACCGTTCGCTGCATGACACCTATTACGTGGTCGCGCACTTCCATTACGTGCTGTCGCTGGGTGCCGTCTTCGCGATCTTTGCGGGCTGGTACTACTGGTTCCCGAAGATCACCGGTTACATGTACAGCGAAAAGATCGGCAACCTGCACTTCTGGGTCATGTTCGTCGGCGTCAACCTCATCTTCTTCCCGCAGCACTTCCTCGGTCTTGCTGGCATGCCGCGTCGTTACATCGACTACCCGGATGCCTATGCACATTGGAACGCAGTGTCGTCCTACGGCTCTTATATCTCGGCCGTGGCGGTTCTCATCTTCCTCGCCGGTGTCTGGGAAGCCTTCGCCAAGAAGCGTGTGGCGGGTGACAACCCCTGGGGTGAAGGTGCAACCACGCTGGAATGGCAGCTGTCTTCGCCGCCGCCATATCACCAGTGGGAACAGCTTCCCCGTATCCGCTGAGGCATTTTGTCCAAGCGTGTATGTTTGCTGAACATGATAAATGTCAGTTTCACGCTGAGATGAAAGACACACAGGAGCGCCGCATCCATGCGCGGCGTTTCCTATGAAAGCAGGAAAAATGACTGTTATCGACAATCGCGACACGTTGGGACTGGAAAGCGTCAGGCTTTCGGAAGCGGGCGCTCGCGATTATTTCGAGCTGCTGAAGCCACGCGTCATGTCGCTTGTGGTGTTCACGGGCTTTGCTGGCCTCGTCCTCGCGCCGGGCACGATCAATCCGGTTCTGGCCGTGGTTGCCATCCTCTGTATCGCCGTGGGTGCCGGTGCATCCGGCGCGCTGAACATGTGGTACGATGCCGATATCGACGCCGTGATGACGCGCACCGCCAAGCGCCCCATCCCGTCTGGTCGCGTCGCACCCGGTGAAGCGTTGGCATTCGGCCTGATATTGTCGGTGTTCTCAGTCGCCATTCTGGGGCTGGCCATCAACTGGTTCGCCGCAGGCCTTCTGGCCTTTACGATCTTCTTCTACGCCGTGGTCTACACCATGTGGCTGAAGCGCTCGACACCGCAGAACATCGTTATCGGTGGCGCGGCAGGCGCATTCCCGCCCATGCTGGGCTGGGCCTGTGTAACGGGCGGCGTGTCGCTCGACAGCACCATTTTGTTTCTCATCATCTTCCTTTGGACGCCTGCGCATTTCTGGGCGCTGGCGCTTTTCAAGATGCGCGACTACGGCTCCGTCGGCATCCCAATGATGCCGAATGTTGCAGGCGAGCGGTCCACCAAAAACCAGATGATCGCCTATGCGGTGCTGACGGCCTTCGTTGCGGTTGCGCCCTATTACACGGGTCTTGCGGGTGCCGGTTACGGCATCTTCGCCGCCGTTCTCAGCGCCATCTTCATCTACTGTTCCATCTCTGTCCGGCGCATGCCGGATGGCGACGAGCGTATGATGCAGGCCAAGAAGATGTTCGCCTATTCGGTTTTCTATCTCTTCGCGATCTTTTCCGGCCTGTTGGCCGATCATCTCGCGCCGTCATTTATGACGTTGATCTCGGGAGCGGCATAATGGAAACCATCAAGCTCAACGATGCACAGAAGCGCTCGCGACGCAGCCGCAACATCGCGCTCGGCGTCGTGCTGGCATCGCTCGTGGTTCTTTTCTACATCATCACCATCATAAAAATCGGCGATTTCTGATCGCGATCAGAGGAGGGGGAGGCGATATGGCAGCAACGGAAACCACGGCTAAGAAGACCAGCAACGGCTCTATTCTCGTGCTGTGCCTTGTCTTCGTCTGCGGCATGGTCGGCATGGCCTATGCGTCGGTGCCGCTTTACCGTCTGTTCTGCCAGGTCACCGGCTATAACGGCACCACCCAGCGCGTCGAGCAATATTCGGATGTCATTCTCGACAAGACGATGAAGGTCACCTTCGACGCCAACACCTCCACCGGTTTGAACTGGGATTTCCGTCCGGTCGACAGACAAGTCGAGCCGAAAATCGGCGAGACGGTGCAGGTTATGTTCAAGGCGACGAATCGCTCGCCGGTCGCCACCACCGGCAGCGCTGTGTTCAACGTGACGCCGATGGAGGCGGGTGCCTACTTCAACAAGGTGCAATGTTTCTGCTTTACGGAAACCACGTTGCAACCCGGCGAAACGCTTGAGATGCCAGTGGTTTTCTTCATCGATCCCGAGATCGTCAAGGCTCGGGAAACGAAGGGCATTCATACTTTGACACTGTCCTATACGTTTTATCCGTCCAAGACGGAAAAACCGGTTGCGTCCTTGCCGGTAAAGACTGAACGTGAAGAGACGAAACTTTGAGAGTGGGAGGCCCGACCGTTTCGGTCGTGCTGTAGACGTGGTCTTCTTGACGGAGAACACGATATCGAGTGAGACGAGCGCATCGACTTGAAACCTCAAGGGTTTCGAAATGGTCGATGGGTAGATGAAGAGAGTGAGAGCGTGGCGTGCGTCCGGTTGGACGTCCGGCGCTTTAGGGAAGAGCCTGCGGGGATCGATCACATGGCAGACACACATCAGAAGAAACATGACTACCATATCATAGACCCCAGCCCGTGGCCGCTTCTGGCCTCGATTGGTGCTTTCGTCCTGACCTTCGGTGGCGTCTGTTACATGCGCTACCTGCATGGCGGATCGATGAAGATGTTCGGCCTGGAATGGGCCAACCCATGGATGTTCTACATCGGTGTTGCCATCGTGCTCTACGTCATGTACGCCTGGTGGGCCGATACGGTGAAGGAAGGGCATGAGGGGCACCACACGCCCGTCGTGTCGCTGCACCTGCGCTATGGCATGATCATGTTCATCGCCTCCGAAGTCATGTTCTTCGTGGCTTGGTTCTGGGCCTATTTCGATGCCAGCCTTTACCCGCATGAGGCCATTCAGGCAGCACGCGTGGAGTTCACAGGCGGTCAATGGCCACCCAAGGGTATCGAGGTCATCGATCCCTGGCACCTGCCGCTTTACAACACCGTCATCCTGCTGTTGTCCGGTACCTGCGTGACCTGGGCGCACCATGCGCTGCTGCACAATGACCGCAAGGGTCTGATCAGCGGACTGGCGTTGACGGTCGCGCTCGGCGCATTCTTCTCCTTCGTGCAGGTTTACGAATACATGCACGCGCCATTCGACTTCAAGAATTCGATTTACGGCGCGACCTTCTTCATGGCGACGGGTTTTCACGGCTTCCACGTCTTCGTGGGAACGATCTTCCTGCTGGTCTGCCTGTTCCGTGCCATTTCAGGTGATTTTTCACCCAAGCGGCATTTCGCCTTCGAGGCTGCTGCATGGTACTGGCACTTTGTGGACGTTGTCTGGCTGTTCCTGTTCTTCGCTATCTACGTTTGGGGTGGCTGGGGCGCACCGCTGGCCCATTGAGGTCAAACGAGGAATTGAACAAAGGGCGGCGCGTGCCGCCCTTTGTATTTTTGCGGCCTGATGGATCGCAAAGGGAGAGGATGCGATGACGCAGGACAATGAGGCGCTTTATCCGCCCGTGGACCCGGTCAAGGTTGGGCTGCGGGGCTGTTGCCCGCGTTGCGGCCACGGCAAGCTGTTTGCCGGATTTCTGACGTTGAAACCCAAATGCAGCGCCTGCGGTCTGGATTATGCCTTTGCCGATGCGGGCGAGGGGCCTGCCGTTTTCGTCATGCTCATCGTCGGTTTCCTCATCATCGGTCTGGCGCTGTGGTTCGATGCGCGGTTTGCGCCACCGGTCTGGCTGCACGCCTTGATTTGGATACCCACGGCGATCATCCTGTCGCTCGTTCTGCTCAAGAAAATGAAGGGCATCATGATTGCCCTGCAATATCGCACCAAGGCCAGTGAAGGCAGGATCGATCGTGACTGACAGCGCATCTCTTAAACCGCGACAGCGCAGCTTCTGGTTTGCCGCACCGCTCATCCTGCTGGCCATGATCATTCTCGTGTCGCTGGGTACTTGGCAGGTGAAACGGATGTACTGGAAAGAGGCGCTTCTGGCCGATATCCAGCAACGCATCCACGCAGCCCCCGTGCCGCTTTCGGATATCGAGGAGATGGCCAAGAGCGGTGGCGATATCGAATATCGCACTGTGGCGCTCACCGGCACGTTCGATCACGCCCACGAACAACACTTCTTCGCGACGTTTCAGGGCCAGACCGGCTATTACATCTATACGCCACTGAAGCTTGAGGATGGCAGATCCATTTTCGTCAATCGTGGCTTCGTGCCCTATGACATGAAAGAGCCTGCCAAACGTATGGCAGGCGAGGTTGCAAGTGTGGTGTCGATAGAAGGTCTTGCCCGCGCGCGGCTTAACGCCAAACCATCCAGCCTGCTGCCGGAAAACGATCTGGGCAAAAACATCTATTATTGGAAAGACCTCACCGCAATGACCGGCGCTGCGGGGCTTCAGGCGGAAAATGTCCTGCCATTTTTCGTGGATGCCAACGATGCACCCAACCCCGGCGGATGGCCGAAGGGCGGTGTGACCCTGATCGATCTGCCGAATAATCACCTTCAATACGCGATAACTTGGTACGGATTGGCGCTCGCCCTTGTCATCGTGGTCGGTTTTGCCTATGTCCGGGGTTCAAGAAAAGCGACGGACTGAAAGCTCGGGAGGCAGAAGGAGAAGGAATGAATATTGCCGTTTCCAAACCGCCTCTGACGATCAGGCTCTGTGGCCCGCGTGGCTTCTGTGCCGGTGTCGACCGTGCCATCCAGATCGTCGTTCTGGCGCTGAAAGCCTATGGCGCTCCGGTTTATGTCCGCCATGAAATCGTTCACAACCGCTATGTCGTCGAAGGTCTTGAGGCCAAAGGCGCGATTTTCGTTGAGGAATTGAACGAAATTCCGCCGGAGCATCGCCAGCAGCCCGTGGTGTTTTCGGCCCATGGGGTGCCAAAATCCGTGCCGGAAGACGCGCAGGCCAGAAACCTGTTCTACCTCGATGCGACGTGCCCGCTGGTGTCGAAAGTCCACAAGCAGGCCATGCGCCACCAGCGTCTTGGCCGCCATGTCATCCTCATCGGTCATGCCGGTCACCCGGAGGTCATCGGCACCATGGGGCAACTGCCGGAAGGCTCTGTCTCGCTGGTCGAAACCATCGAAGATGCCGCGCGCTATCAGCCCGCGGATAAACAAAATCTCGGCTTCGTCACCCAGACGACCCTGTCCGTGGATGACACGGCAGGCGTGATTGCCAAGCTTCAGGAGCGGTTTCCTGCCATGCAGGCACCTGCGGCAGACAGCATCTGCTATGCCACCACCAACCGTCAGGATGCGGTCAAGCAGGCGGCGCCCGGTTGCGACCTTTTCATCGTCGTCGGCGCCCCCAACTCCTCCAACTCCAAGCGGCTGGTGGAAGTGGCATTGCGCGCAGGCGCAAAGCGCTCCGTGCTGGTGCAGCGCGCTGCCGAAATCGACTGGAACGAGGTCGGTGAGGTCGAGACCGTTGGCCTGTCTGCCGGTGCGTCCGCGCCCGAGGTCATCGTGGATGAGATCATCCAGGCCTTCAAGGCGCGCTACGACACCAAGCTCGATCTGGCCGTAACGGTCGAGGAAACAGAACATTTCCTCGTCAATCGCGAATTGCGCGAGATCGAACTAACGGTGCAGGACATGGCGTTCGTCAACGGTAGCGCAAGCGACGCTCTGCCTGCCAAACTCGCCAAGCCCTTCTGATCGCTAGCGAAAATTTATGTCCCGACCCTTCTTCCGCTTAAGAGATTGAAAATTGGCAGTTTACACGGATATCAGCGAAGACGATCTGCGGCAGTTTCTCGGACAATACGATGTCGGTGAGCTGACATCCTATAAGGGCATTGCCGAGGGCGTGGAAAACACCAATTTTCTGCTGCACACGACAAAAGAGCCGCTGATCCTGACGCTCTATGAAAAGCGGGTGGAAAAGTCGGACCTGCCATTCTTTCTGGGCCTGAAGCAGCATCTTTTCGCAAATGGCCTGTCGTGCCCTCTGCCCCTGCCGCGCCACGATGGCGAGCTTCTGGGTGAACTTTCGGGCCGTCCCGCCGCACTGATCTCGTTTCTGGAAGGCATGTGGTTGCGCAAGCCCGAGGCGCGTCATTGCCGTAAAGTGGGTAAGGCGCTCGCCGCCATGCATCTGGCTGGTGAGGGCTTCGAACTCACACGCCCCAATGCGCTGTCGGTGGAAGGCTGGAAGGTTCTGTGGGAAAAATCCGCTGATCGGGCTGACGAGGTCGAAGCCGGTTTGCAAAGCGAAATCCCTGCCGATATCGATTTCCTCAGCACCCACTGGCCGAAGGACCTGCCATCGGGCGTCATCCATGCCGATCTGTTTCAGGACAATGTCTTCTTTCTCGGAGATGAACTGTCAGGCCTGATCGACTTCTATTTCGCCTGCAATGATCTGCTGGCCTACGATGTTTCCATCTGCCTCAACGCATGGTGCTTCGAGAAAGACGGGTCTTATAACGTCACGAAGGGCAAGGCGCTGCTGGAGGGCTACCAGTCTGTGCGGCCCATGAGTGCGGCTGAACTGGACGCGCTGCCGCTTCTGGCGCGCGGTTCTGCACTGCGGTTTTTCCTGACCCGCCTTTATGACTGGCTGACGACGCCGGAAAGCGCGCTGGTGGTCAAGAAAGACCCGCTGGAGTATCTGCGCAAGCTTCGGTTCCACCGCGCGGTTTCCAACGTGGCGGAATACGGGCTGACAGTCGCATGAAGCATGTCGAAATTTACACCGATGGTGCCTGCTCGGGTAATCCGGGTCCGGGCGGCTGGGGCGCGGTGCTGCGCTATGGCGAGACGGAAAAAGAACTGTTCGGTGGAGAGGCGGATACCACCAACAACCGCATGGAGCTGATGGCAGCGATACAGTCGCTCAACGCGCTAAAAGCGGCTTGCGAGGTCGATCTTTACACCGATAGCGCCTATGTGAAGGACGGCATCACCAAGTGGATTTTCGGCTGGAAGAAAAAGGGCTGGAAAACCGCCGATAACAAACCGGTCAAGAATGTCGAGCTTTGGCAGGCGCTAGAATTGGCACGTGAGCGACACAAGGTGACGCTACATTGGGTCAAAGGCCATGCCGGTCACCCGGAAAACGAACGTGCCGACGAACTTGCCCGAAAGGGCATGGAGCCATTCAAACGGCGGTAACAGACAGGTGCTTTACTGGGGTTGCAGATCGCGCCCGCAAGGCTATCTATCGCTGATCATAATAAGAAATAAAGCAGAGAGGGACCCCGATGATTTCACATTGCGTATTCGTGCGCTTCAAATCCGCCGTTGCCAGTTCGGAAAAGCAGGCGATCTATGAAGCGATCGTCGCGCTTAAAGACGTCATTCCCGGCATTATCGACGTCAAATTCGGACAAAACGTCTCGTCTGAGGGGCTGAATGGCGGCTTTTTGGATGGGTTTATCGTAACGCTCGACAGTGTCGAAGCCCGCGACGAATATCTGGCACATCCGCAGCATATCGATGTGGGCGAGCGCTTGATCGGCCTGACGGATGGCGGCGCTGCCGGGCTGCTGGTCTTCGATATGGCCATCTGATCGAGACTTGCGGCGGGGTGGCCCGCCGCAACTCAAACCGCTGATCAGCTGGACTTGCTGATGGCAGCGGCAATCTGATCGACATTGTAACGGAACATCTTTTCGTAAGTCGAGGCAGGACCCTTGGCCTTGGAGAGTGATTCCACGTAGAGCTCACCGCCCGGCTCGGCACCCGTTGCCTTTGCCACCTGCTTCACCAGGCGCGGATCGTTCGAATTCTCGAAGAAATACGTCTTCACATGCTCGGCCTTGATCTGCTCGATCAGCTTGGCAACATCGCCCGCAGACGCCTCGGTTTCCGTCGAGACACCCAGCGGCGACAGGAACGTCACCTTGTATTCCCGCCCGAAATAGCCGAACGCATCATGGCTGGTCAGCACCTTGCGGCGATCTTCCGGGATGGAATCGAATTTCGTATGGGCATAGGCATCCAGAGTGTCCAGCGTCTTGAGGTAGGCCTGCGCATTGGCCTTGAAGTCCTGGGCGTCCGACGGGTCTGCGGCTGAAAGCGCGGTCTCGATGTTTTCCACCCAGACTTTCACATTGACCGGGCTGTTCCACACATGCGGATCGGTCACCGTCTTGCCGTCCTCATCCATCTCGCGGGTCTTGATGCCTTGCGAGACAGTCACGGGCGTTCCCTTGTAACCGGAGGCGGAAATCAGGCGGTCCATCCAGCCTTCCAGCCCCAGGCCGCTGACGAAAACCACATTTGCCGCCTTCAGGCCTTTGGCATCGGCAGGCGATGGCTCGAATTCATGCGGGTCGCCGTCAGGCTTGACGAGACTGGTGACGGTCACATGGTTGCCGCCCACCTGCTTGACCACATCGGCCAGCACGGTGAAAGAAGCGACGGTCTTCAATTCCGCAGCGGATGCGGGCGCGATATACGCCATGAGGGCAGTTATTGCAGCAGTCAGGAGCAGAGTTCGCGATAGCATTGGCAAGTCTCCAGATTTAGCCCTTTAAATGTGGGCGGGTGAGGTAACGACCGGCCAGTCCCGCAGGGGCGGCCAGAATGGAAAGCCCGTATAGGCAGGTTGCTGCCATGATGATGGTCGGGCCGGAGGCGAGCTCGAAATGGTAGGACACCACAAGCCCGAGATAGCCGGAAAGCGCGGCGCTGAGTGCTGCGACGATCAGCATGGATGGCAGGCTGCGTGTCCACAGTTGTGCGATGGCCGCAGGCAGCATCATGAGCCCCACTGCCATCAAGGTGCCGAGTGCCTGAAAGCTCGCGACCAGATTGATGACGACCAGCACCAGAAAAATGACGTGATAGGCAGGCCCACGCCCACCCACGGCGCGCAGGAAGCCGGGGTCGAAACATTCCGTCACCAGTGGGCGGTAGATGAAGGCGAGAGCGACAAGGGTGAGGGAGGTGATTGCGCCGATCTGGTAGAGGGCCGGTGCATCTATCGCCAGAATGGTGCCGAACAGCACATGCAGAAGATCGACATTGGAACCGCGCAGCGACACAATCAGCACACCCAACGCCAGCGACGCCAGATAGAAGCTGGCAAAACTCGCATCCTCCTGCAACGGCGTGATGCGGCTGACGATGCCTGAGAGAAGGGCGACGGACAGCCCGGCAATCAGCCCGCCAAAACCCATGGCTGTCAGCGAAAGTGAACCGGCGATAAGGTAGCCGATGGCAGCGCCCGGCAGGATGGCATGGCTCAGCGCATCTCCCATCAGGCTCATGCGGCGTAGCATCAGAAACACGCCGATGGGACTTGCGCCCACTGCCAGACAGAAGCAGGCAACGAGTGCCCGGCGCATGAAGCCATAATCCTGAAACGGCGCGAGGAAAATATCATAGGCCGTCATGCTGCTGGCTCACAGACATCGCTGTTGTCGTCCCAGCGCTCCGCCATGATGCGGGCGCGCATCAGATTGACGGGGGACATCACTTGTTGCGTCGGCCCCCACGCAATCAGTTCTCGGGCCATCAAAAGAGTCTCGGGAAAATGGGCGCGCAGCTGATCGAAATCATGCAGTACGGCAATCACCGTGCGTCCCTCGCCATGCCAGCGACCAACGATGTCCAGAAGGTCACGGGTGGTGCGGGCGTCGATTGCGGTGAAGGGCTCGTCCAACAGAATGACGCTGGCATCCTGCATCAACAGGCGGGCAAACAGCACGCGCTGGAACTGGCCGGCGGAAAGCGCCCCGATGGATCGGTGCTCGAAGCCCGCAAGACCGACGATGGCAAGAGCCTCCTCAGCACGCGCCTGCTGCTTTTTGCCAATGGACCCGAAGGCCCCGGCGGTTTTCCATGTGCCCAGAAGCACAGTTTCCAGAACCGAAATCGGAAAACGCCTGTTTATATCGGCTGCTTGCGGCAGGTAACCGAAGTCGGCGCGCTCAAGAGCGTGGGTGATTCTGCCTTCTGACACCTTGAGGTCGCCGATAATCGCCTTCAGCAGCGTGGACTTGCCCGCCCCATTCGGCCCGGCAATCGCCGTCAGGCTGCCCCGGTCAAAACTCCCGGAGAGGTGATGCACCGCCGGATGCCTGTCATAGGCCACGGTTAGATTATCGATCGACAGAACCGCCGCGCCGCTCATGACAACGCCGCTGCCCAGTGGATGGCAAGCCAGAGCGGAAGGAGAATGACAAGAGCGAGGATAAGGCGGGTCATGGCAGACTGTCGCAACAGGTGCCGTGGAGAGAGATGATGCAGCATGGAATGCTCACAATAATGTTATAGCATTACTGTAATGATATAACGATTGCGGCGAAAGCATGACGTGCGATTTGCGATGACGGTAGACAGCACGCCTAAGCGCGCGATGAGCGAAATATAGGTGAGTGACCAGCCAGACCCACGACAGCAGCCGGTTCTGATCATCGCTTTTCTCATTCCGGCCTTGAGCGTTGACACTAGCGATCTGAGTTGGTCAGGTCAAAAGAGTCTTTCAACCCAAGGACTTGGGTTGGCTGGACCCCGGCTTAAGGCCGGGGTGACGGCGTCGGTAGACGCTTAAAGCTGCTCGATCATGGTCGCGGCAGACGATACCGTGGCCTGGCCGGGATTGTCTTCGACGTTCAAAGACTTCACCACGCCGTCTTCCACCAGCATGGAGTAGCGCTTGGAGCGCACGCCGAGGCTTCCGGCGGAGAGATCGGCATCGAGGCCAAGGGCCTTGGTGAAGGATGCGTCCCAGTCCGCGAGGAAGTGGATTTTGCCCTGGCCACCAGAAGACTGTGCCCATGCGCCCATGACGTGCCAGTCATTGACCGAAACAACGGCAATATCGTCCACGCCACGCGCGAGGATCGTATCGCGGTTTTCGAGGTAGCCGGGCAGGTGGTTGAGCGAGCAGGTCGGGGTGAACGCGCCGGGAACGGCGAAGACAACGACCTTCTTGCCTGCAAACAGGGCGTCCGTGGTGGTGTCCACCGGGCCGTCTGCCGTCTTTTCCTTGAAGGTTGCGGATGGAAGTTTATCGCCGATCTTGATGGTCATGCTGTCGCTCCTGTGGCAGTTTTCAGGGGCGACTATAGAGGACGAATTGCTGCCGTCGTCAATGAAATCCGGTGTCTTTCACTGCGGAAAATCGAGCGGCGCTTCCATGACCTCTCCACCGGACTTGACCAGAATGGTCCAGTGCTGGCCGCGCGGGTTATAGGATTTTGGCAGGCCCTTGATATTCATGTAGAAGGACAGCTTTCGCTTGTCGCGCACCATGTTCTGCGGCTCGAAATAGGCGTAGCCTGAGGGGCCAGCGACGTAGATTTCCGTCTCCTTCGGCGCATTGTCCGGCAGGCGAAGCTCCACGCCGAGCAGGGTTTTGTCGGGCGTGATGTGGAAATTCTGCACTTTGAAATCATCATCCGGTGGCTGTGGCAGTGCGACTTTGGCGTTGGCGACAGCCTCGGTTTCTTCCGGAGTCGCAGGTTTGCCGTGGTCCTTGCGTATCTCGAAATTCGCTTCGAAGGGAATACAGATATTCAGGCAGACGCCGATGAATGCCGTCAATCTTGCCTTGTCCTCATCCGAACCCGGTTGTGCTTGCAAAACGAAAGGCAGGCTGACGGGGGCGTCGTAGCCGATGTCGTTGATTTCGCCATTCTCGATCAGTTTCGGCACGGGAAACGCCAGCGACGTCAGGGTCGCGCCGCTTGTCGGATCGAGCGTGATCTTCGGCGGAATGCCTGCTTCGCCCGGTTCGCGCCAATAGGTAATCCAGCCCGGTTTGAGTTCGATCTGCAACACGGCCTCGATGCGACCGCTGGCGTCGGCGGGTTGGCTGACGACACGCATGCGCCCACCCTCGCTGGTTTCCCAGTCCGTCGTATCGGCATTGGCCGGGGCAGGGGAGAGGACGAATGGAAGCGCAAGGGCGAAGAATGGCAGCGATGCGCGCAGAAAGAGAGGGAGCTTAGCGTTCATTCCCCCGGTCTAGCCTAACATCCGCTAGCGGGCCAGTTACGATTTTGAGCCGGTTATCATTTTCGGTTGATTGATGGGCGACTATGCCGCATCCTTAACAAATGACCAACCCAATGCCGTAGCTGCTCACGCCAGCCTATCGCAGACCGGAGGCTCCAGTGACCTTTTCGACCCTGATGGACAAGAGAGAACGCGGCTTTCTGGATGGCCACTTTCTCATCGCGATGCCGGGACTGGAGGGCGGGTCCTTCGAGCGTTCGGTGGTTTACATCTGCGCCCATTCCAGCGCCGGTGCTATGGGCTTTATCATCAACCGCCCGCAACAGATCACCTTTACCGATGTGCTGCTGCACTTGAAGATGATGGATCAGAACGACGCCATCATGCTGCCGAACCGCACCCGCGAGTTCCCCATTCAGTGCGGCGGACCGGTGGAGTCCGGCAGGGGCTTCGTGCTGCATTCGGACGATTATAATGGCGACTCCAGCATTCCCGTCAGCGACGATATCTCGTTGACCTCGACGCTGGATATTGTGCGCGCCATTTCCAACGGGCGTGGACCCGATAAGGCAACGATGCTGCTGGGCTATGCCGGTTGGGGACCAGGGCAGCTCGAAGGTGAGATTGCCAGCAATGGCTGGCTCAATTGCCCCGCATCCGAGGAATTGATCTTCGACCGTATGCTGGACAATAAATACGAACGTGCCCTGGCGCTGATGGGCGTCGATCCGCGAATGCTGTCGGCAGAAGCGGGTCATGCTTAAGGCGCCAGAAATTTAGCGGAACCAAAATTTAATCCCGACGTTTTTATCTCGGTCGCCAGCGCCAAGTCTGGTTAAAAAACTAGGGAGAAACATCATGGGTAGCACATCCGATAAAGTCGCTGGCACAGCCAATGAAGTTGCTGGCAAGGTAAAGAAGAGCGTTGGCTCTGCCACTGGTAATGACCGTATGCGCGCCGAGGGTGCTGCACAGGAAACCAAAGGCAAGGTCCAGAAGACGGTTGGCAAGGCCAAGGATTCCGTCAAGGGCGCCGTAGACCGCATGTAATTCATTTTGCCACTTCGGCCACCGGGCCGTGGCAATATTCTGTAAAGCGCATGTGCCGATATAAGGCACATGCGTTTTTTCATCTCTGATCTCTCAATTTTCCTAGCGCCGGACCATTCGAAAGCCGATCTTTCCGTCCGAGTGCTCGCTTCTGGAGCGTTAAATGCAGCTATTCTCTTGCGCTGCCTGTGGGCAGCCGGTCCATTTCGACAATCGGTCCTGCGTCAAATGCGGCCATCGTCTGGCCTTCGTGCCGGAAACGCTTTCCATGGAAGCCGTAGACCCTGCGGGTGACCCCAACTGGTCGCTGGTGTCCAATCCAGAACGGCAAATTCGCTATTGCGCCAATGAGGTCAACGACATCTGCAACTGGTCGGTTCCCGCTGAGAGCGATCATAAATTCTGCCCGGCCTGCAGCCATAACCGGCTCGTTCCAGACGCTTCGACGGAAGAGGGCATCGAGCAGTGGCGCCGGTTGAGCCAGGCGCAACGTCATCTGTTCTATTCCATGCTGCGCCTCAACCTGCCGCACCCCAACCGCGATGTTGACCCCAATGGCGGTCTCGTATTCGACTTTCTGGTGGATGAGGTCGCACCCGATGGTTCGATCATTCCTGCCATGACCGGCCATGACGAAGGCCTGATCGCCATTCGCGCTGCTGAATCCGACGATGCGACGCGCGCGCAGATCAAAAGCAACATGAACGAGCCATACCGCACCATGCTCGGCCATTTCCGCCATGAAGTCGGTCACTTCATCTGGAACAAGCTGGTGCGCGATGCCAACCGGTTGGAAGCCTGCCGTGCCGTTTTTGGCGACGAGCGCGAGGATTATGGCGATGCGCTGAAGCGCAATTACGAGCAGGGGCCGCAGCTCGGCTGGGAGCAGACTTACATCAGCTCCTATGCCTCGGTTCACCCGTGGGAGGACTTTGCGGAATGCTTCGCGCACTACCTCCACATCGTCGACACGCTGGAAACGGCGCATGCTTTCGGCATCGCCATCGAGCCGGAAGGCCATGAGGAACTGGAAACGGACGTCGCCTTCGAGCCCTATAGCGCACGAAGTGCCAAACAGTTGGTCAACGCTTGGGTGCCGCTTAGCGTCGCGTTGAACTCCATGCAGCGAAGCATGGGTGAGGCCGACCTATATCCCTTCGTGCTGACGCCAGCCGTTGTGGACAAGCTGGAGTTCCTGCACAAGCTGTTGCACGGTCGCGTGCCTGAAGATCAGCAGCAGAGCTGGCAGCCAGCGCCGCAGCAGCAGGCAGAGCAAAATCAGGCTCTCTTGACCACCTGAAAACGCTCGCGCAGCAGCTGTAGCGCCGCCTCTGGCGTATCCGGCGTGCCGAATAGGAAGCTTTGCCCGTAGTGACAATTCATGCGGGCAAGCTCTGCCGCATCTTCCGGCGTTTCGATCCCCTCAGCAACGACCTGCATTTCCAGCGCTCTCGCCATGGCGATAATGGAGCGCAGCAACACGTTTCGCTTGTCGCTGGTATTGGCGACCAGCGCCTTGTCCAGCTTGATCGTGTCGAACGGGAAGCGGGTGAGATAGGCGAGCGAAGAATAGCCCGTGCCGAAATCATCCAGCGCGAGGCTAAGCCCGGTTTCCTTGAGCTTCGCCAGAACCAGACGCGCCTGTTCCGGGTTTTCCATCACGACGGATTCGGTCAATTCCAGCTTCAACTGCGCGGGATTGCACCGTGTCCGCTGCAACATGCTGCGCACGTCGTTGTAAAGCTCGTTGTTCAGCAGTTGCGCGCTGGAGATGTTCACGGAAATGAAGATCGGCAGCTTGTCGATGGCATGTTGCCAGTCCATCAGATCTGTCGCAGCCCGTTCCAGGGCGAACATGCCAAGCGGTTCGATAAGACCGGATGCTTCCGCAACGGGAATGAACTCGGATGGCGGAATGCTGCCACGCTTGGGGTGTTCCCAACGCATCAATGCTTCGAAACCTGCCATATCGCCATTGTCGAGCTTGATGATGGGCTGATAGGCCAGCGACAGCTCCTTGCGCTCGATCGCGCGGCGAAGGTCGCTCTCCATCTGCAAACGGTCGGTGCCGGATGTGCGGAAGGCAGGGCGGAACGGTTCGACGCGATTGCCGCCTGCGCGCTTGGCACGGTACATGGCAAGCTCGGCATCGCTGAGCAGACCAGCGGCATTTTCCTGCTGGTCGATCCACGAAACGAGGCCGATGGACGCCGTCAGAATGATTTCGCGGTTGGCGAAATTGATCGGCACCATGATGGCCTTGTTCACCGCATCGGCAAAATCCGCCACGCGTTGAGGATCGCGTTCCGAGACGAGAATGAGGCCGAATTCATCGCCGGACAGACGCGCAAGCGTATCCTGTGGTTTCAGCAGACGGCGCAGGCGGCGTGTCAATGCAATCAGGATATTGTCGCCAGCGGCAATGCCCAGCGTATCATTGACCAGCTTGTAGCGGTCGATATCGATGGCCATGACGGTGGGGCGTACGGTTTCGCCTTCCGGTGCCAGATTGAGCACGGATTGCAGGCGGTCGAGAAAAACCTGGCGGTTGGGCAGGCCAGTTAGATTGTCGCTCAAGGCGTCCTGCAACAGCCGCTCGACCGAGTTCTTCTGCTCGGTGATATCGGTAATGGTGCCGACGCAGCGGATGATTTCGCCGTTCGAGCCCAGCACGGGCCGCGCACGGATTTGCAGCCAATGGAAATGCCCATCCTCGGCGCGAATGCGGAACTCGTGGTTCAGGCGTCCCTTGCGATGGTCCAGCAGCACGTCCAGCGTGGCTTTGAACCGGTCGCGGTCATCCGGGTGCAGGCGCGGCAACCAGTTGCGCGCGGCGCCGTGCATAGTGCCGGGATGCAAGCCGAGCTTGATCGAGACATCAGGCGTGGTGACGATGCGGTCACGCGTCACGTCCCAGTCCCACACCGTGTCGCCACTACCCGTCAGCGCCAGCGATTGCCGCTCGAGATCCGAAAACAGCCCCTGTTGATAGGCACTGCCCGCAAAGGCGTGCTGGATCACGGTAAAGCCGATCAAGAGAACGATGAGAACGAGACCCCCGCCCAGCGCAGGCTGAACGATATCGTTATCCAGTTGCCCCGTGACCGTCAGCCAACTGCCGAACAGCCAGACGAGAATCAGCGCCCATGAGGGCACAAGCAAAATGGCACGGTCGTAGCGGTTGAAGCCGAGATAGATGATCAGCACGATACCGGCAGTGGCCGTCAGCGCAAACGACAGGCGGGCGATGCCGGACGCGATGGAGGGATCGTAGATCGCCACGCCGAACAGTGCACCAAGCCCGATGATCCACGCAAATGTCGCGTAGCCAAGATGCGCGTGCCATCTGTTCAGATTGAGATAGGTGAACAGGAAGACCACGAAACTGGACGCGAGTGCGACTTCCGCACCCGCGCGCCATATTCGCTCGTCGCTTGATGTCACGGTGATCAGCTTTTCCAGAAAGCCGAAATCCACGCAGATATAGGCCAGAACGGCCCAGGACAGCGCCGCAGAGGCGGGCAGGACGGACGTACCCTTGACGACGAAGAGAATGGTCAGGAGCACGGCAAGCAGACCCGCAATACCCAGCACGATGCCGCGATAGAGCGTGAAAGCGTTGATCGTGTCCTTATATGCCTCGGGTTCCCAGAGGTAAATTTGCGGCAGTTGCGGCGTGGAAAGCTCTGCTACGAAGGTGATGACCGCGCCGGGGTTTAGCGTGATGCGAAACACGTCGGCGTCGGGGCTGGGTTGCCGGTCCAGCGCAAAGCCTTCACTCGGCGTAATCGCAATGATGCGCTGCGAGCCGAGATCGGGCCAGAACAGTTTGGAATTCACCAGACGGAAATGCGGCGCCACGATCACGCGCTCCAACTGCTCTTCCGACACGTTTGCCAGCGCAAACACGGCCCAGTCACCCTGATGAGCGGGGGAGGAGGCGCGCACCTCGATACGGCGGCGAATGCCATCCGGGCCGGGCGCGGTAGAAACCTGAAAGGCTTCACCCTGATTGGCGTAAATGTCCGTCGTCGCCGTCAGGTCCAGCGCGGTGTCATCGCGAGAAATCTTGACCGGTTCGAAAGCATGGGCTTGTGCGGCGAAAAGTGCGCACAGAAACATCAGGGGCGTAAAGCGCGCTGCGGCCACAAAGCGTCCTATAAGGCGCAACGCAAGGCTAATATATGTCATCTATCCTACTGCGTCCCGCCGGGATTTTGCTTATCGGCAATGAGGGAGAACATGACGTGGTCTCGCCACTCACCGTTTATTTTCAGATATTCCCGCAAGAGACCTTCTCGCTGAAATCCGGCGTTTTCAAGCAGCCGTATGCTTTTGAAGTTCTCTGGAATACAGGCTGCCTCAATACGGTGCAACTGAAGTCCGTTGAAGATGTAGGGTATTACCAGCTTTAATGCGGCAGACATATGGCCTTGGCCCGCGTAAGCCTCGCCCATCCAATATCCGATCATGCAGCTTTGCGCCGCACCCCGCCGGATGTAGCCAATAGTGATGCCGCCCAAAAGCGTGTTGTCGGATTTGAACAGCAGCATGGACACGGCAAGGCCAGAGGAAAATTCCTGGCCGTTGCGTGTCACGCGTACCCGATAGGAGCTTTCGCTCAGCTCGTCACCGCGCCAGCTCGGTTCCCACGGTTGAAGGAACTGTCTGCTATCCGAGCGCAGCCTGTGCCACTGCCGGTAGTCGGAATAGCGCGGCAGTCGCAACAGATATTCGGCACTGCGAAGTTCCGGCGTATCGCTGTGACGGGAAAGAAAACGCAGCATGTAAGGTCAAACCTCATCCTACCTGCCGCGGACACATGCCCTTAGCCCTCAGCCATTTGCCTTTATCTGGATGGACGGCGACGCAGAAAGCTCCGCCGTGATGTCTGACAGCGGCGAGAGGTTTTCCAGCGGGCCGATGGCGGACAAGGTGGGAACTGTATCGAAAAACAGCCGTCCCGCAAGATCAGTCAAACGCTGCGGGGTAATATCCCCCAGACGCTGCATCATCTCGTCATTGGGAATCGGGCGACCATAAAGCATCATTTGGCGCGCCATCTGTCCCGCACGCGCTGCAGGGCTTTCCTGACCCATCAACAACTGCGCGCGAATTTGGGCGCGGGCGCGGTCAATTTCTTCCTGATGGATGGTCTGCGAGGACTTTCGAAGCTCGTCTATGATGACGGGCACCAGTTCCGGCAGATCGCTGCTGCCGGTTGCCGCGTGAATGCCGAAAATGCCCGTGTCGGAAAAGCCCCAATGGAAGGCGTAGACCGAGTAGCACAGGCCGCGATACTCGCGCACTTCCTGAAACAGCCGCGAAGACATGCCGCCGCCCAGAATATTGGCAAGAATTTGCGAACAGTAGAAATCGCGGGCGTGGTATGCTTTGCCCTCGAAACCGAGAAGCACTTGCGCATCCATGAGGTCGCGCGTTTCGCGGATTTCGCCACCGGTGTAGATGGCTTTTTCCATGACAGGCGTGGCGACAGGCAGTTGCGGCAGGCCTGCGAAGCGTTGCTCGACCTGCTTGACGAAACTTTCATGATCGACCGCACCGGCGGCCACCACGAAAATACGGTCCGTCGTGTAATTGCGCGCCAGATAGTGGCGAATCTGGCCTGTGGTGAAGGATTGGACCGTTTCAGGCGTGCCGAGGATTGGGCGGCCAATGGTCTGGTCGCGGTAGGCGACACCGGAGAAATTGTCGAAGATGACGTCGTCGGGAGTGTCGGTCGCAGCGCCGATTTCCTGCAGGATGACGTTCTTTTCACGTTCCAGTTCCGCTTCTTCGAAGGCGGATTCGGTCAGGATATCGGCGAGGATATCCACCGCGAGCGGTACGTGGTCCTTGAGGACACGTGCGTAATAGGATGTCGTTTCGGTCGATGTGGCAGCGTTGACTTCGCCGCCCACATTCTCGATTTCCTCGGCAATCTGGCGCGCTGTGCGCCGTGCCGTGCCCTTGAAGGCCATATGTTCGAGAAGATGCGCGATGCCATGCTCGTCATCGGTCTCGTTGCGGGAGCCGGATTTGATCCACACCCCAAGAGCGACGCTTTCGAGGTGTGGCATTCTTTCGGTAACAACGGTCAACCCGGAGGCTAGCCGGGTCACATTTACACTCATATTCAGTCTTTCCGCGCTACTCACTCTTGGCGCGAGCATGTGTGCCGATGAAAGTTTCCACGGCGTCCAGCTCAGCATCCAGAATGTCGAAACGCTCCTCCCGGTTCATAAGATCAGCAAGCCATAGTGGAAGCGCAGGATCGATTTCGCAAGCGGATTTTACAGCAGCTGGAAATTTCGCTGGATGCGCAGTGGACAAGGTGACCATCGGCGCGCTTGATTTCTCATGCTTTTTAGCCACGTAGACGGCAGTTGCCGTGTGCGGGTCCAGGAGGTACCCGGTCTTTTCCAGCGTCTCGCGGATGGTGTCGGCTACCTGCTTTTCAGTGGCGCGGCCTGCACGGAAATCCCGTTTGATGAACTTCATCGCCTTGTCGGAAATGTCGAAAGCACCCGATTGCTTCAGCCCGTCCATGGAGCGTTTGACGGCGGAAGGGTCACGGTCATTGGCTTCAAACAGCAAGCGTTCGAAGTTGGACGAAATCTGTATATCCATCGAAGGCGATGTCGTGGCGTGCACGCCGCGCATCTCGTAGCGACCGGTCTTCAGCGTGCGGGCCAGAATGTCGTTGTCATTGGTGGCAATCACCAGCTTGTCGATGGGCAGGCCCATCTGCTTGGCGACGTAACCCGCGAAAATATCGCCGAAATTACCCGTCGGCACCGTAAACGAAATCTTCCGGTCCGGCCCGCCCAGCGAAAGGGATGCGGTGAAGTAATAGACCACCTGCGCCATGATGCGCGCCCAGTTGATGGAGTTGACGCCCGACAGCTTGACGCCGTCGCGGAATTTCACGTCGTTGAACATCTCTTTGACGAGGTTCTGGCAATCGTCGAAATTTCCGTTGACGGCGATGGCGTGCACGTTGGACGCAGTCGAACTCGTCATCTGGCGTTGCTGTACAGGCGATACCTTGCCATGGGGGAAGAGGATGAAGATGTCGGTGCGATCGCGGCCTGCGAAGGCATCGATGGCCGCGCCACCTGTATCGCCCGATGTCGCGCCGACGATGGTTGCGCGTTCGTCGCGCTGCGTCAGCACATAGTCCATCAGCCGTGCGATAAGCTGCATCGCCACGTCCTTGAACGCCAGCGTCGTGCCGTGGAACAGCTCAAGAATATAGGAATTCGGCCCGGTCTGCACCAGCGGTGCAACTGCAGGATGACGGAAGGTCGCGTAAGCATCGTCGATCATCGCACGGAAAGTGTCTGCGGGAATTTCGCCGCCGGTGAAGCGATAGAGAACTTCGAATGCGACTTCCTGATAGGATTTGCCACGCAGCGCGCGAATTTCCTTTTTCGACATGGTCGGCCATTTGCGCGGGACATAAAGTCCGCCGTCACGTGCCAGACCCGCCAGAAGCGCGTCGGAAAAACCCAGCGATGGGGCGCTGCCCCTGGTCGAAACATATTCCACGAGATGGTCCCTTGTCGTCTTTCAGGCAAATGTCGTCAGTCACTCATCCGCCGGAGGTGCCTGTTCGGCCCTGTCGAAAGCATTTTGCAAAATTCGGCCAAATCCGAACGCAACCAATCGATTTTCTCCAGCGTCGCTGCTATAGACCATCGCCGACGGGCATGAAAGGCCATTAAACGGGTTCTGCGGTCCTGTATCGGGATAGTTTTTGAAGGGTTGAACAAAGTGACAGGGAATATTTTGCGTTTGTCCGCCGCGATGTCGGTTCTTGCCGTGCTTGCTGGTTGCAACTCTTCCAATCCGTCGGACGCCATGGCGGTCAAGCCACCGGCTGCGCAGGCCGTGGCGCCGGTCGTGCAGGCCAATTGCCCCACCATCACCATTCTCGATAATAACGCCGTCAAACGGGTCTATGCCGGTGGTGCTAAGGACGATCAGACGAAGCTCGTCTATCAGGCGTCTCTTTCCGATACCACACGCTCTTGCAGCATGAGCGATGCGACGCTGACCGTAAACGTGTTGGCCCAGGGCCGCCTCGTTCCCGGCCCGCTCTCCAAGCCCGGCCGCGTCAACCTGCCCATCCGCGTCACCGTGAAAGACGGCGATGGCGAAATCTTCTCGCAGGTCACCAATTTCCCGGTGGATGTCCCCGCAGGCCCATCCGGCACCCAGTTCATCTTCAACAACCCCAACGTCGCCATCCCCAACGCCCCCGGCGGCGCATCACGCCAGACGAATGTGTTTATTTCGTTTGATGAAGGTGCTGCCAAGGCAGGCACGAAGAAGGGCCGTCGGGGGTAAGGCTAGTCTTTTGAACGCTGACGTTATGACAGCCCTGCGGCCTTGCGCAGGGCTTCATTCATTCTGCCTTGCCAGCCTTTTCCACTTTGGCGAAATCGCGTAATCACGTCTTCGTCCAGCCGCAATGTGATCTGTTTTTTTGGATTTTCCAGCGTGGGGCGTCCACGTGGCGTGCGAAGATCATCGATAGCTTTTAAGAGTTCTGGTGGTAGAACCTCAACTGCGGGCCGCAGGCGGTTTAATTCCTTTTCGGTCATTTCAGGAAAGTCGACCGCATCCCAGTCGGCTCGGCTGTAGCCACGCCCTTCCTGAAACGTCAAGTTCGAAGTCTTGGCCATGGTAGTCTCCTTCTTTCCTGCTCGCTGGCTTGTCTGAAGCTAATAATGGATATCGCTTCTGATCCCAGACTGGCGAAGATGACAGAAGATGACAGCGGCAGTCCCGTCACGAAAATATCCCAATGCCTTGAAACGACGACTACCAAAATCTCCGGCAAGGCTTTCTTCGAAAAGAGCGCTTTCCCAAGCAAACTCGCCAATATCTGCAAAATCGAGGCCATGCTTCTCGATATTGGCAAGCCGCTTTGGCTCATCCCAGAAAATCTTCATGAAATAATGTAACTACATTTATTGAAAAAGCAATGCAGCTATCCAGATCACAAAATTGTCTGCCTGGCAACTTACGCCACGCCGCCCCACTCAGCCAAAGCCTCGATTGTCGCGGGCAAATCCTGCATACGCGCAATCACCGTTTCCGCACCCGCATCCGTCAAGCGATCCGCATGGCTTGGGTAGGTGTGCGATGCGCCGGTGAAGCCGATGACGCGCATTCCGGCTGCGCGGGCGCCGTTGACGCCGTGGACGGAATCTTCGACGACGACGACGCGGTCGGGTGAGACATTGAACTGCTTAGCGCCATGCAGGAAGATGTCGGGCTTCGGCTTGACGCGATCAGGGCCGAGATCCTTAGCGGAATAGATATGGCCCTCGAAATAGGGTTTGAGGCCGACTTTGGTCAGCATCATATCCAGGCGATGGCTGGATGAGTTCGAGCAGATGCAGCGCGGCGTCGTCAGGCGGGAAAGCGCCAGCTTGACGCCGTCGATGACCTTCACGTCCCGTTCGAGCCGGGCGTCCAGAAGCTTTTCCGACTTTTCCAGCAGCGAGGCTGAGAGCGGAATGCTGGCTTCACGCTCGATATCGAGGAGGATGTTTTTCCACGTCATGCCAGAGAAGCGCTCGCCCATTTCCTCGGTGGAAATCGGGTAGCCAGCATCGGTCAGCAGGCGCGATTCGACCTGGGCGGCGATGATTTCGGAATCGACGAGAACGCCGTCGCAGTCGAAAATAATGAGGTCGAAGCCGCTCATGGGCTCTCCTTAACGATTTGGGGCGGGAAGATTTGGGCGCTTTTAGCCCATGTGGGTCGCAAGCTCAACCGATGCCGATGCAAACGTGCCCTGCAAGACACGGCGCTTCCTCGACAATCCGGTCACGGCATTTTATGGGAGTGCATGGCCAAACCTCAAAAAAGCAAGCCGGACGATACCATCGCCACCAAAATCAGCCGCACGCTTGCGGACCGCATCGTGCGCGGCGAGCTCGCGCCCGGTGCCCGGCTGCGGCAGGACCATGTGGCTGAAGAGTTTGGCGCGTCGCATGTGCCCGTGCGCGAAGCATTTCGTCGGCTGGAGGCGCAGGGGCTTGCGGTCAGCATTCCACGTCGGGGTGTTCGCGTTGCCGATTTCGGCTTGCCGGATGTGCAGGAGGTGGCGGAGATGCGTGCGGCGCTGGAGGTGCTGGCCCTGCGTCACGCCATCCCTAATCTGACTGCCGCTGTTCTTGATGAGGCCGAGGCGGCAACGCTGGCGGGAGACAGGGCCATGGATGTGCGGCAGTGGGAGGAGGCGAACCGCCGCTTTCACCGCCTGATTACGGCGCCGTGCGCCATGCCGCGCCTGATGGAGGCCATCGACGGACTTCATGCCGCCAGTGCCCGCTTTCTGTTTTCGGCGTGGCGGGCAGGGTGGGAGAGGCGCACCGACACCGACCACCGCGCCATCATCGATGCGCTTCGCGGCAAGCGCGATGAGGAAGCCGTGCGTATTCTTGCCGGTCATGTTCAGTGGATCGGGCGCACCGCAATTCGCACGCCGACGGGCTCCACTCGAGATGCCTTCGCGATCGTCGGATAAATTATAGATAATTTTATATCGCTATAAATCTATGAGAATTATGAATTAATTTCGACTCTATCCACATGGAGTGCGCGTCTCTGCATCGAAATTTCGTCCAAAGCTTCCTTTAGTCGGTCTTTTAGCGATACATATCTCTCTGTTCTTTCAAATTATCTATAATTGAAATTCAGGAGGATATCATGTCCATTCAAGTGCCCACCGCAACCACCGGCTTCCTTGGCCTGTCATCCAGATCATACGTTCAGCAGGCTCTGTTTCTTGTGGCAGGAACGATGATCCTGGCGCTCGCATCCAAGATTGAGGTCCCCATGGTGCCAGTGCCCATCACAATGCAGACATTTGCGGTTACGATGATCGGCGCTCTCTACGGCTGGCGTCTTGGCACATTGACGGTGCTCGCGTGGCTGGGTGAGGCCATGCTCGGACTGCCCGTTCTGGCAGGCGCGGCATCTGGTCTTGCGCCGTTCGTGGGCCCGACGGCAGGCTACCTCGTGGCCTTTCCGGTCATGGCTGCGCTGGTTGGGCTTCTCACCGAAAAAGGTGCGGATGGTGATCGCCCGGTTGCCGCGTTCCTGCTGCATCTGTGCGCGAATGTCCTGTGCCTTGCGCTTGGCTGGGCCTGGCTTGCGGGCCTGATCGGTTCAGAGGCGGCCTGGGTTGGCGGTGTTGCACCCTTTATACTCGGCGCTGTCCTAAAGTCGGCGCTGGCTGCGGCGGCACTGAAACTCATTGCATCGCGCGGCAGAAGCGCCCGGTGACGGTTCGCCTCAGAGCCCATCACCTGCTGTGCATGCTGACCTATGTCGGCAAGGGCTACACGCCCGGCTTCACGGTCAATTATGACCGTGTCGCTGCGCGGCTGAATGCTGGTGAGGAGATCGAGATCGTTTCTGGCCCCGATGACATCTGTGCGCCGCTGCTGGCGGACCCTGATGCACACTGCTTCAGCCAGAGCGTTGTGATACGCGATCAGAAAGCATTGGTGTCTATCGCACATTTGCTGGATGAAGCGGTGGCTGTGCACACGCACGTCACGCCTGACGAGTCCTTCATGAAGAAGCTTCGATCAGGCTTCCGCGATGGTTCCGTGCGCACAGCCTGTTCAGCATGCGAATGGGCCGATCTCTGTAACGAGGTCGCGGCTTCCAATTATTGCGGTGTCAGGATTGCGCCGCCGCTCAATCCGTGATGTTCAGCTCGGTGCGCTCTGCAGCTTTCACCGTGGCGGTCAGCTCCTTGGGCTCACGGTTGGTCTTGTCGTCATAGGTGATTTTGACAGAGTAGTCGCCGGGATGCAGGGTTTCCTGATGGGTGGTGCCGTAGCGACCGGAAATTTCCTTCTGCGTGCCCTGCAAATCCTTGGTTGTTTCGACAATGTCGATACGCTGGGCATCCGGTGCCGTAACGGCCAGAACGCCTGCATTCAGATTGACGGTGACATTCGTCCGCTGTCCTGCCGTGACCGAGAAAGGTATCTCGGCGCTGACCTTTCCAAGCCGCGCCCGCATGACGAAGTCACCAGCAGGCATCTGCATCATCTTGCCTACGCCATAAGTGCCCGTCAGCGTGTCACGCGTGCCATCCAGTGTCTCGGCATGCGAAACCGTTTCGAAGCGGATGTTGTCGGTCTCGACCGCACGGCCACCATCCTTGTAGACGGCATTGGCAATCACAACGCCGCTCGGGATGATCAGGTCGTGACTGACGATGTCGCCAGCCTTGACAGTGACCGTGTCATCGGCGCGCGCGGGGCCGATGCGGCCCTCCAGCGTCAACTGTCCGGCGGGGACGTAAATCTGTTTGGCACCATAGATGCTGTCGCTGAATTCGGCGCCCTGCTTGACTTCGACACGGGCCTGCGGCTCAGCGTCCTTGCTGTCAGGGCTGCGCTTGGGAACGACGGTCAATTGAGCCGCGTTGAAATCCGCCTTCACTTCGGCAACGGATCCATCCTTCACCTCGACAGGTATCTCGCGACGGATGTTTCCCAAGCCTGCCACGGCGATGTATTTGCCGACTGGAATCTTTTCCTCAAACGTCGCGTCGTATGCGCCGCCGACATTCTCATCGCTGCGTCCGCCTGCGCTATCCACTTTATAGAAATCCCAACGCACCTTGTCGCTATTGCCCAACGAAGGTCCGCCCTTCACCAGCACGGCATCGGTGCGCACATTGATCGGCGGCTTGGGAACCGGAGGCGTGGCGGTTTGCGCAAACGCAGCGCTGGCAAAAAGTGTCGATACGATAACGAGAGAAATGCGCATTCTGAAATTACCCCTGCAGCCCTTACCCATGCCTTTCGGCTCCATCACACAGATGGCGCGCAAAATTCCGAAATCACAACGTTAAAAGATGCAACTGGTTCCATTGTGCGCCACTGATTGTGGTTAGAATGGTAAATGCCCCCGACATTGCTTTCCGCCATCAGACAATCGATGCGAGGGGCCAACGTTTCGTTCGGCTCCTCACACAAAGGCAGTTTGCGTATTTTTTTACGCACTTAGCGTGATTTTGCATCACGCGTTCAGTCTTTGATAACCAACTTCGGTAACCATAAGGATCAGTTCAGTCGAGTAAGCGTATGGAGCGAGTACCTATGGCATCAGTGTTTCCGCTGGCCGATTTTCGGCGTGCCGGTTTTGACCTTGCAGGTGATAGCGATGCCTGGAAGGACAGCATCATCAAGGGTGATTGCGTGGCCGCGCTTGAAGCACTTCCCAGTCAATCCGTTGATGCAATTTTTGCCGATCCACCATATAACCTTCAACTGGGCGGCGCGCTCCACCGCCCGGATCAGTCTGTTGTTGATGCTGTCGACAACGACTGGGACCAGTTTGCATCCTTCGAAGCATACGATGCCTTTACTCGCGCTTGGCTGCTTGCCTGCCGCCGCGTTTTGAAGCCCAATGGCACCATCTGGGTTATAGGCTCCTACCATAACATCTACCGCGTCGGCTCCATTCTTCAGGACATGAATTTCTGGATTCTGAACGACATCGTCTGGCGCAAGACCAACCCGATGCCGAACTTCAAGGGTCGCCGGTTCCAGAACGCCCATGAAACCATGATCTGGGCCAGCCGCGATGCCAAGGCCAAGAGCTACACATTCAATTACGAAGCCATGAAGGCATCCAACGACGATGTGCAGATGCGCTCAGACTGGCTATTTCCGATTTGCAGCGGCGGAGAGCGCCTGAAGGGCGATGACGGCAAGAAGGTCCACCCGACCCAGAAACCGGAAGCCCTGCTGGCCCGCGTCATCATGGCATCCACAAAGCCCGGTGATGTCGTGTTGGACCCGTTCTTCGGCTCCGGCACAACGGGTGCGGTGGCAAAGCGTCTGGGTCGCCACTTCGTCGGCATCGAGCGTGAACAGGACTATATCGATGCCGCCTCGGCGCGTATCGCCGCTGTCGAGCCGCTCGGCAAGGCGGAACTGACCGTGATGACCGGCAAGAAGGCCGAACCACGCGTTGCCTTCAACGTGTTGCTCGAAAGTGGTCTGGTTCGCCCCGGTCAGGTTCTGACGGATGCGAAACGCCGTTACAGCGCCATCATCCGTGCCGATGGCACCGTAGCTTCCGCCGGTACCGCAGGCTCCATTCACCGCCTCGGTGCGACGGTGCAAGGGTTGGACGCCTGCAACGGCTGGACCTTCTGGCACTATGAGGACGGTGAGGCCTTGAAGCCCATCGATGATCTGAGAACACTGATCCGCAATGAAATGGCAAAGGCGGGATAAAGCGATCCACCGCTTTGCCCTTGCCAACAGTAGGCGGTCTTGCCGCCCCACAGACTTCGCCCGGTTTTAGTACCTTCAGTCCCGGGTGAAGAGTAGGAGAGGCCCGGCGTTCCCTGAACGTCGGGCCTCTCCGTATTCGTTATTAATCATAACAGAATTTTCTTAAATATATCAATTGCATGGCAAGCCTGGAGCAAGTATGGCTCTCTAGCTAGTGTGTCCAAGGGAGCCACAAGCAAGCCGCCAACGGGTCTAGCCGAACGTCAGACATGATGTTCGTGAAGGTCAGATCCGGGAATAAGAAAGACGGCAACGTTCCCGATTACGAGATTTGACAAATCTGGCCGCTTGCGGCCGGACTGGTGCAGGTAGAAGACCGCCATTTTCGCCTGCACCAGACATTCTCAGCTCAGATGTCGATGCCGTATGCGGCCAGATCGGCTTTCAATTTTTCAGCACCGGTAAAATGCACCGCCTGCCATCCGGCAGCCTTCGCCCCTTCCACATTGGGGAACGAGTCGTCGATGAAAATGCTGCTGGCAGGGTCGAGCCCAAACGTCCGCGCGTGCAATTCGTAAATCGCCACATCGGGTTTGATCAGGCCGACATCGCCCGACACGGTCACGCCGCGTGACAGGGTCAGGAAGGGGTACATCTTCTGTGCTTCCCGAAACGTGTCGGAGGCGAAATTGGTCAGCATGGTCACGTCATAACCTGAATCGATCAGACCTTTCAGAATGTCGACCGAATCGTCATAGGAGTGCGACACCATTTCGTGCCAGTGCAGACGAAAGGCGCGGATCGTCTTTTCGTGGTCAGGGTAAGTCTCTAAAAGCAACGCCTCGGCCTCTTCCCATGTGCGGCCCCGATCCTGCTCCAGGTTCCATTCGTGCGTGCACACATTCTCGAAGAACCATGCCCGCTCTTTGTCATCGGTAATGATGCGGCTGTAGGGAATGTTCGGGTCGTAATGGATCAGAACCTTGCCGATATCGAAAACGATGTGATTGATCTTGGTCATCAATTTTTCCTGCTTTTATCGAATGCGAGAGGAATAGCCTGCGCGATCACTTTTTTCATCACCGTCGGCAGGGCCTGCGCATCAAGATTTGTGACCGGTTCCCACCATTCGTCATTAGCGCCCGGTTTCACGCTGCCGGAAACCTTGGCGCGGAAAATGGAAAGCCGAAGCTCGAAATGGGTGAAGACATGGACGATCGTACCAGTTGCCTCCCAATCCGCATCGAACGGCGCATGGTCGGTGTCGGTACCGCCATCAATCCGTGCCGTCCAAGCCGTGGTCGGCACCTCCGTCATTCCGCCGAGCAGGCCAGTTTCGATCCGGCGACGCAGCAGGATTTCGCCTTTGTCGTTCACCGCTACGAATGCGGCACCGACGCGCACCGGCTTCTCCTTCTTGGCGGCTTTCACCGGAAAACGCTCCGGCTCATCCTGCGCCAGCGCCAGACAGTGGCTGTTGAACGGACAGAGCGCGCAGGCCGGTCGCTTCGGTGTGCAGATGGTCGCGCCGAGGTCCATCATCGCCTGAGCAAAATCACCGGGACGGTCAGCAGGCGTAATCTCCGCCACCTTTGCCCGCATCACACCCTTGGAACCGGGCAGGGGGGCGTCGATGCAAAACAGGCGGGAAATCACCCGCTCCACATTGCCATCCAGTACAGCCGACTGCCGGTTGAAGGCGATGGCCGCGATGGCTGCTGCCGTATAGTCGCCGATGCCGGGCAAGCTCTTCAAGCCCTCTTCGGTGTCGGGAAACACGCCGCCATGCTCATCGGCAACCGCTTCGGCGCATTTCTTCAAATTGCGGGCGCGGGCATAATAACCAAGCCCCGCCCATGCGGCCATCACGTCTTCGCTGGGTGCTGCAGCCAGATCCTCGACCTTCGGCCATAGTGCCAGAAACTTGGCAAAGTAAGGTTTCACCGCCTGGACGGTGGTCTGTTGCAACATGACCTCCGATAGCCAGACGTGGTAAGGATTGGCCCGCAAACCCTTTGCGGTCATCGGTGGTGATGTGCGCCATGGCAGGTCGCGGTGGTGCCTATCGTACCATGCCAGCAGCATGCCCGCATAAACAGGATTGTCGATTTTATGAAGCATGGTTTGCTGTGGTCCTCGTATTGCGCCTATACTTGGTTCATCCGCTTGCGCCGATCAAGCCGCGAGTTGACGAGGTGAAAATGAAAAAGCCCCGCAAAGGCGTTATCCAGATTGCCGAAATCGCAAACGGCATCATCGATCCGGTTCTAGCAAAACGCGCCGGAATCAGCACGTCGCTGCTCGGCTCTTGGGATGAAATCGCCGGCGTGGATTTTGCCGATTGCACCCGCCCGGAAAAGATCACATGGCCGCGCCGTGACGAGGGGCCGGATCGTGGCGGGTATCAGCCCGGCATTCTGACCATCGCCTGCGAAGGCGCGCGCGCGCTGTTTCTCACCCATGCGCAGGGCGAATTGATTGCCCGCATCAATGGTTTCTTCGGCTTCCCCGCCGTGCGCCAGATCAGGATCGTGCAGAAGCCGGTCTCTCAAACGTTGAACCGTCGCCCCAAACCGCAACCGCTGCGTGGTGATGCCGCAAAGCGGCTGGAAGGCATGATGGAGGGCATCGAAAGCGAGGCCTTGCGCAAGGCGGTTGAGCGTCTGGGAACTGCTGTTTTGCAGAAGCGAAAAGCAGGTCGGACGATTTGAAGCAGTCTTTAGGTCAAGACTGTCCTTGACTGGTCACAATTCTTTGACAAGAAGAAAAGAAATGGCCGCTTGTTCTGAACATGTGGCCGCGATATCGCAATTGCAGACGATTCCAGTCTTTCACACATAGGTGCTTGATGCATTTTCCTGAATTCAATATCACCCGTCGCAGCCTTCTGGGCGGTGCTGCCCTTGCAGCCGTCGCCGCATCCATTCCTTTTGCCCTGATGCCCAACGCGGCGCTTGCGCAGGATCTGCCCGAATCATCCGGCAACGTGGACATGGCCGCCGTTCTCAAGCCAGGCCCGCTGCCTGACCGCGCGCTGGGTGATGCGAATGCACCTGTCAAGATCGTCGAATATATGTCGATGACATGCCCGCACTGCGCGCATTTCCACAACACGACGTTCGAAGAAATCAAGAAGAAGTATATCGACACCGGCAAGGTGTACTTCATCATCCGCGAATTCCCGTTCGATCCGCGCGCTGCCGCTGCCTTCATGCTGGCCCGTTGCGCGCCTGAACAGCAGTATTACCCGTTCGTCTCGATGCTGTTCAAACAGCAGCAGACATGGGCAACTGCGCAGGATGCACGCGCTGCCCTGCTGCAAATGTCGAAACTGGCCGGTTTTTCACAGGAGACATTCGAGGCCTGCTTGACGAACCAGAAACTTCTGGATGATGTGAACGCAACGATGCAACGCGGTGCGACGGAGTTCGGCGTCAACTCGACCCCGACCTTCATCATCAACGGAAAGCGCTACGCTGGAGACATGTCTGTGGAAAATATGTCGGCTCTCGTCGACAGCCTTCTCTAAAAGACGTTACCGCACAAAAACGGGCGACGGATATATCCGTGCGTCCGTTTTTTATGACCGCAGGGCCGCAGCATGAAGTTCAACAAGCTGCGCCTGCTCGGCTTCAAGTCCTTCGTCGAGCCCTCCGAGTTCATCATCGAGCCTGGGCTGACAGGCGTCGTCGGCCCCAATGGCTGCGGCAAGTCCAACCTTGTCGAAGCGCTTCGCTGGGTGATGGGCGAAAACTCTTACAAGAATATGCGCGCATCCGGCATGGATGATGTGATTTTTTCCGGTTCCGGTAATCGTCCGGCCCGCAACACCGCCGAAGTCGGCCTCTATCTCGACAATTCCGACCGCACCGCACCCGCCGCCTTCAACGACGCCGATGAAATTCAGGTCACCCGCCGCATCGAGCGCGAAAACGGCTCGGTCTATCGCATCAATGGCAAGGAAGCCCGCGCCAAGGACGTCCAGCTTCTGTTTGCCGATGCCTCCACTGGCGCACGCTCGCCCTCCATGGTCGGGCAGGGGCGCATTGGCGAACTCATCAACGCCAAACCGCAGGCGCGCCGCCAGCTTCTGGAAGAGGCGGCAGGCATCTCCGGCCTGCATTCGCGCAGGCATGAAGCAGAATTGCGCCTGCGCGCTGCCGAAGCCAATCTGGAGCGTCTGGAAGACGTCACGGCGCAACTGGAAAGCCAGATAGAAAGCCTGAAACGGCAGGCGCGACAGGCCAACCGCTTCAAGATGCTGTCGGCGGATATCCGCGCTCGCGAGGCAACCTTGCTGCACATCCGCTGGGTGGACGCCAAGCAGGCTGAAGGCGAGGCGGAAAGCGCGCTCAATCAGGCGACCAATCTGGTGGCCGAAAAAGCGCAGGCACAGATGGAAGCGGCCAAGGCGCAAGGCCTTGCCAGCTTCAAGCTGCCGGAACTGCGTGAAAATGAAGCCAAGGTCGCCGCCGCCTTGCAACGCCTGCAAATTGCTCGCACCCAACTGGATGAGGAAACCAACCGCATCCTGCGCCGCCGTGACGAGCTTGCCCGTCGCCTTGCGCAACTGGGCGAGGATATCGAGCGTGAAGAACGCATGGTCTCCGACAATGCCGAAATTCTGGCGCGTCTGGATTCCGAAGAAGCCGAAATCCTCGAAATTCTGTCCGACTCCGGTCGTTACTCGGAAGAAACCCGCGAAGCTTTCGAAGAAGCCGCCGCAAAGCTGGCCGAGAGCGAACGTGTTTTCGCAAGCCTCACCGCAGAACGCGCCGAAGCCTCCGCCAACCGGACCCAACTGGAGCGCACCATCCGCGATCTGGCTGACCGGAAGGCACGGCTGGACCGTCAAGCCTCGGACGCCGCTGCCGAAATCGAAAACATCGATGAGAAACTCTCCGGCCTTCCGGACCCTTCGGAAAAGCGCGAAAGTGTAGAAGCCGCCGAAATCGCCGTCGAAGACGCCTTGATCGTCGTGGATGAGGCGGAATCGGCTGTGGCAGACGCGCGGTCTGCGGAGGCGCTGGCGCGTGGACCGTTGGATATGGCGCGCAACCGTCTCAACGCGCTGGAAACCGAAGCGCGCACAATTTCAAAGATGCTGGCCGCCGGTGCCGTTTCAGGCTCTTTCACGCCGGTGGCGGAAGAGTTGAAGGTGGATCGCGGCTTTGAAGCAGCCCTCGGTGCTGCCTTGGGCGATGATCTCGAAAGCCCGCTCGACCCCGCCGCTCCGGCCTATTGGACCGCAAACGGCGAAGGTGAGGCAGACCCAGCGCTGCCCGACGGCGTGGCGTCGTTGCTTGCGCATGTCGCAGGACCGGATGCGCTGAAACGCACGCTGCGCCAGACAGGCATCGTCTCAAGCCCTGATGAGGCCAGACGTCTGATGCCTGCGCTGAAACCCGGTCAGCGTCTCGTGACAAAAGACGGCGCGCTGTTTCGCTGGGATGGCCACATCACCAGTGCCGATGCGCCCGGTAATGCAGCCCTGCGGCTTGCCCAGAAAAACCGCCTTGCCGAGCTGCAAGGTGAAGTCGAAGAGGCACGTTACGCTTTGGAGGAAGCCGAAGAACAGCTTGCCGCCAGCGCCGATGAGATTCGACTTGTCGAAAGCCAGCTTGCCAATGCGCGGGAGCGCAGCCGCCTTGTATCCCGTCAACTGGTCGAAGCCCGAGATGCACTGTCCATTGCCGAGCGCGCCTCCGGTGATCTGCTGCGCCGTCGCGATATCGTTTCCGAAGCGATCAACCAGATCAGCGGCCAGATCGAAGACATCGCGGTTCAGGAAGAAAATGCCCGCATCGAGCTGGAAGATGCTGCCGATCTCTCCGATCTCGATCTGCGTCTGCGCGAAAGCCAGTTGGAAGTCGCAACCGACCGCAGCCTTGTGGCCGAAGCCCGGGCGAAACATGAAGGCCTGAACCGTGAGGCCGAGGCACGCCAGCGCCGCATCAACGCCATCGCGCAGGAACGCGCCACGTGGCAGGGCCGTGCCGCCTCCGCCAGCGGCCATATTGCTACGCTGCGGGAACGCGAAGACGAAGCCCGTGAAGAGCTTGCCGAACTCGACATCGCGCCGGAAGAATTCGATGAGAAGCGCCGCGATCTCTTGACACAACTGCAAAAGACCGAGGAAGCCCGGCGGGCCGCTGCGGATCAGCTGGTTGAAGCGGAAAACCTGCAACGCGAGGCGGACCGCGCAGCCGCCATCGCACTGTCAGCATTGGCGGAAGCTCGCGAAAAACGTGGCCGCGCCGAAGAGCGCCTCGTGTCGGCCCGCGAGAAGCGTCAGGAAGGTGAACATCGCATCCGCGAAGCGCTGAACGTCGAGCCTCACATGGCCTTCCGCCTGACGGGCCTGGCGGTCGATGCGCCGATGCCCGAAATACGCGATGTCGAGCGCGATCTGGACCGGCTGAAAATCGAGCGGGAACGGCTGGGTGCCGTCAACCTGCGCGCCGATGAGGAGCAGGCCGAGCTTTCCGAAAAGCTGGCGGCGCTGATCAAGGAACGCGACGACATCATTGATGCGGTGCGCAAGCTGCGCGCGGGTATCCACAATCTCAACCGCGAGGGTCGCGAGCGACTGGTTGCCGCCTTCGATATCGTCAACACGCAATTCCAGCGGTTGTTCACCCACCTGTTCGGCGGCGGCACGGCGGAATTGCAACTGATCGAATCCGACGATCCGCTGGAAGCGGGCCTCGAAATTCTCGCCCGCCCGCCCGGCAAGAAGCCGCAGACGATGACATTGCTGTCAGGCGGTGAGCAGGCGCTGACCGCCATGGCGCTGATCTTCGCCGTCTTCCTCACCAACCCTGCGCCCATCTGCGTGCTGGACGAAGTGGACGCACCGCTGGATGACCACAATGTCGAGCGTTACTGCAACCTGATGGACGAGATGGTGGCCTCCACCGAAACCCGCTTCGTCATCATCACCCACAACCCCATCACCATGGCCCGCATGGACCGCCTCTTCGGCGTCACCATGGCCGAGCAGGGCGTCTCGCAGCTGGTATCAGTCGATTTGCAGATGGCGGAACGGCTGATCGAGACCGTTTGACGTTGATATCATCGATTTATTTTTGCGATTTCGTAAAAATAAACGCCAGAATGCCGCAGCTTCCGTAACGTAAAGTGTGACTATTTATCCATCCTGGCGATGTGCTGCCTTATAGTCTCTCTTGAAAGTTGGCGCACCAGCGACGTCTGCATAATTATTACACATCTCTTGATTGGTATTTTTTCTTGTGAACGAGTAGTTCTGATCATTCTGCGCGCAAACTGATTAAATTATTAGCATAAAGGATATGCTTCATATCTAATTAATTCTTCGAGATCACTCTTTGATCGCGCATTCCATACATCGCCAGACATTATTCGGCTCGGTCCGATTGTCGCGAAAATGCGTCGTTCAAGAGGATCTTCATGTCTATTCGGTCAAAACTTCTGTCCTGCATATTCTTCCTCGTCGCAATACTTGCGGTGACGTCGGTCTTTTCGTTTTACGCGCTGAATGAAGAAGCAAGGCTGCTGCGCAGCGTTGTCGCCGACCGCGTGATACCCATGGCACAGCTCAAATCCATTTCGGATGATTATGCAGTCAAGATCGTGGATACGGTTCATAAGGTCAGTGGCGGCTCCCTGACCGTCGACCAGGGTATCCAGAACATCCGTGGCGCGATGCAGAACATCGACAAGTCCTGGAGGGATTATACCGCCACCTATCTGACAGTTGATGAGAAGCGCCTCGCCGATGAATTTCAGAGCATGCGCCAATCGGCGGATCAGAAAATCCAGGGCATCATCACGCTGTTGCAGGCCGGTAATCTGGAGGAGATCGGCAATTTCGCCGATGGTCAGCTCTATTCGATCATCGATCCCCTGGGCGAGTCCGTCTCGAAACTCATAGATATCCAGTTGACCGCAGCCAAGGACGGCATGGTTGCCGGTGAAGACCTCAAATCCTTCATCGTCCACACCTTGGCCATTCTCGGTGCCATTGCTTTGGCGCTGGCGGTTGTTTGCGTGCTCATCGTCATCCGTGGCGTCATCAAGCCCATTCAGCGTATGACGGGCTCCATGTCGTCGCTCGCATCCGGCAATGTCGATCTGGAAATTCCCGGCGCGGATCGCAAGGACGAGATCGGCAAGATGGCGCAGAACGTCGTCATCTTCCGCAACAATGCCATCGAGCGCGCTCGTCTCGAACAGGAAGCCGATGCCAATCGCAGCCTGTCCGAGAAGGAACGCATTGCCCGCGAAGAACAGAAGGCCAAGGAAGCAGCAGACACCAGCTTTGCCGTGGATAACCTTGCCGATGCGCTGTCGCGTCTTGCCGATGGCGATGTGTCCTACCGCATCAGTCAGCCTTTTGTAGATCACCTTGACGTGGTGCGCGCCAACTTCAACTCGTCCGCTGAAAAGCTGCAGTCTGCACTGAACCGCGTTGCCGACAACGCCCGTGGTATCGACGCCGGTGCCAATGAAATCCGCGCCGCTGCCGACGATCTGGCCAAGCGCACCGAACAGCAGGCTGCATCGGTAGAAGAAACCGCAGCAGCCCTCGAGCAGATCACCACGACGGTGAAGGACAGCACGAAGCGTGCACAGGAAGCCGGTCAGCTGGTGTCCAAGGCCCGCACCGGTGCCGAACAGTCTGGCAATGTCGTTCGCAAGGCCGTGATTGCCATGGAGCAGATCGAAAAGTCGTCGTCTGAGATTTCCAACATCATCAGCGTCATCGATGAGATTGCTTTCCAGACCAACCTTCTGGCGCTCAACGCCGGTGTTGAAGCGGCACGTGCCGGTGAAGCCGGCAAGGGCTTTGCGGTCGTGGCTCAGGAAGTGCGCGAACTGGCACAGCGCTCTGCCAATGCTGCCAAGGACATCAAGGCACTGATCACCACGTCGAACGGTCAGGTCCAGCAGGGTGTGCAGTTGGTGGGCGAGACCGGTCGTGCTCTCGAAACCATCGTTGCCGAGGTGCAGGAAATCAACCGTCACGTTGTGGCGATTGTCGATGGTGCGCAGGAGCAGTCTTCCGGCTTGCAGCAAATCAACACGGCTGTGAACCAGATGGATCAGGACACCCAGAAGAACGCCGCCATGGTGGAAGAGCAGACGGCGGCCAGCCACGGCCTTGCCCGCGAAGCCGCTTCGCTCAACCAATTGCTGGGCCAGTTCAGACTGGGTGGCGGTTACGAAGCACCGCGCCAGGCGACGCAGGCGCAGCGTCCGGCTCCCTCTCCAGCCCGCGCGCTTGGCCGCAAGGTTGCCTCCGCCTTCAACGGCAATGCCGCTGTGAAGTCCGATTGGGAAGAGTTTTAAGCCGAAAGGCTTGAATGACCTGACCCGATAAGATCATGTTTCACACCGCCCGCGCTCGTCGCGGGCGGTTTTTTATGATGAGCGCTGGCGCCTGCGCCGTATTTATGCTGCACTGCGGTGGCAACCTGCCAAGACTGGCGTTTCCAACACTATGACAATGCTGTAAAGGGTTGAAAAACAAGAACGCTTCTGGGTGGAGAGCGTAGAATGAAAAAGTGGGTCTATACCTTTGGCGATGGGATCGCTGAGGGGCGTGCGAGCGATATCGCCATATTGGGCGGCAAGGGCGCAAACCTTGCCGAAATGGCGAGCCTCGGCCTGCCTGTTCCCCCCGGCCTGACCATCATCAGCGAAGCCTGTGCGCGCTACCATCAGGGCGGTCGCTGTCTGCCTGAAGAGTTGAAATTGCAGGTCACCAGCGGCATTTCCGGCATGGAAGCCATTACCGGTCGCACCTTCGGCTCCGGCTCGCAACCGCTTCTTCTCTCCATTCGCTCCGGCGCGCGCGCCTCCATGCCCGGCATGATGGACACCGTCCTCAACCTCGGCCTCAATGACGAGACGGTGCAGGCGCTAGCTAGCGATTCGGGTGACGCCCGCTTTGCCTGGGATAGCTACCGCCGCTTCATCCAGATGTATGCCGATGTGGTGATGGGCCTCGACCACGAAATCTTCGAAGAAATTCTAGAGGATGAGAAGGGTCGTCTTGGATATGAGTACGATACCGAACTGTCGGCGGATGAGTGGCAGCACATCGTCTCGCTCTATAACGGCCTGATCGAAGACGAACTTGGCGAGCCCTTTCCGCAGGACACGCAGGTGCAATTGTGGGGTGCCATCGGTGCCGTCTTTGCCAGCTGGATGAACACCCGCGCCGTCACCTACCGACAACTGCACAATATTCCGGGCGATTGGGGCACAGCCGTCAACGTGCAGGCCATGGTCTTCGGCAATCTCGGCTCTACGTCCGCGACTGGCGTTGCCTTCACCCGCAATCCCTCCACAGGCGAAAAAGAGCTGTACGGCGAATTCCTCGTCAACGCGCAGGGTGAAGATGTGGTCGCGGGCATCCGCACGCCGCAATCCATCACCGAAGAGGCGCGCATAAACTCCGGCTCCGACAAGCCGTCTATGGAAAAGCTGATGCCGGAGGCATTTGCTGAATTCATGCAGATTTGCGGACGGCTGGAAGGCCATTACCGCGACATGCAGGATATGGAATTCACCATAGAGCGCGGTAAATTGTGGATGTTGCAAACCCGTGCTGGCAAGCGCACCACCAAGGCGGCGATGAAGATCGCCGTTGACATGGTGGCCGAAGGTCTCGTTACCACCGATGAAGCCATCTGCCGCATCGAGCCCTCGTCGCTCGATCAGTTGCTGCACCCGACCATCGATCCCTCCATCGAGCGCCCCATCATCGGCTCCGGCCTTCCGGCCTCGCCCGGTGCTGCATCCGGCGAAATCGTCTTCAGCTCCGATGAGGCCGTTGCGGCGAAAGCCGAAGGGCGACGCGTCATTCTCGTGCGCATGGAAACCAGCCCGGAAGACATTCACGGCATGCATGCCGCCGAAGGCATCCTGACCACGCGCGGCGGCATGACCAGCCATGCGGCGGTTGTCGCTCGCGGCATGGGCATTCCCTGCGTCTCCGGCGCAGGCTCCATGCGGGTCGATGTGCGTAACAATGTGCTGATCGGCGTTGGCTGCATGCTGAGACGGGGCGATGTCATCACCATCGACGGGTCGTCCGGCCGCGTGATGAAGGGCGAAGTGCCGATGACGCAGCCAGAACTGTCAGGCGATTTCGCCAAGCTGATGCAATGGGCAGACGCCACCCGCCGCATGACGGTGCGCACCAATGCCGATACGCCTGCCGATGCCCGCGCCGCCCGTGCCTTCGGTGCCGAAGGCATCGGCCTGTGCCGTACCGAACACATGTTCTTCGAGGGTGACCGCATTCAGGTGATGCGGGAAATGATCCTGGCTGAACACGAAGAGGGCAGGCGGGCAGCACTTGACCAGTTGCTGCCCATGCAGCGGCAGGATTTCACAGACCTGTTTTCCATCATGCACGGCCTGCCGGTGACGATCCGCCTGCTCGACCCACCCTTGCACGAATTCCTGCCCAAGACCGATGGCGAGATCGTGGAGGTCGCGGCTGCCATGGGCATGTCGCAGACGCTGTTCCGGCAACGGCTGGATGCATTGCACGAGTTCAACCCCATGCTCGGCCATCGAGGTTGCCGCCTGGCGATTTCCTATCCTGAAATTGCTGAAATGCAGGCTCGCGCCATTTTCGAAGCTGCCGTCGAAGCCGCACGCCAGACCGGCGCACCCGTCGTGCCTGAGATCATGGTGCCGCTGGTCGGTCTTCGCTCGGAGCTGGACTATGTCCGCGCCGTCATCGACCGCGTGGCCGCAGCCGTGGCGCAGGAAACCGGCGTGACATTGGAGTACCTCACCGGAACCATGATCGAGTTACCGCGCGCCGCACTGCGTGCCCATGTCATCGCCGAGGCCGCCGAGTTCTTCTCCTTCGGCACCAACGACCTGACACAGACGACATTCGGCATTTCCCGCGATGATGCCGCCCGCTTCATCGAGACCTATCAGCGCAAAGGCATTATCGAGCGAGACCCCTTCGTCTCACTGGATTTCGATGGCGTCGGAGAACTCATCCGCATCGCGGCAGATCGCGGACGCCAGACGCGGCCAGAATTGAAGCTGGGCATTTGCGGCGAACATGGTGGCGATCCTGCGTCGATCCACTTCTGTGAGGATGCGGGTCTGGACTACGTGTCCTGCTCGCCCTTCCGCGTGCCGATTGCGCGGCTATCTGCGGCGCAGGCAACGCTCTCCATGGCGCAAAAGCGTGACACCGAAACCGTGTCGAAGGTCGTGGCCTTCCGGGCCATTCCGGCGAAGGTCTAACGGTTCTGCACGATGATACGGCGTTCCACCACGACAGGGCGATAGAACATGTCGCGGCTGGATTGTGCTTGCCAAGCACGCGCATCGGCGCGGCGGTCGAGGTCCAGATCCAGCAGGCATCCGGCCATCTGGTCCGTATTGGGGCGGAAGCCATAGCCCCGGCAAGTCGTCTCGTCACGTGCGCGCCGTTCCTCCGGGCTCAGCGTCTGGCAGGACGAGAGCGCCATGGCAACGCCAAGTGCGCCTAGGACGATGGAAACACGCATGGTGATAACTCCTTTAATGTCGGCCTGCCGCTCGATCCGTTTGGCACACTGATACGACTGTTTTCTTCCGTAGAAAAGTCCGGCGTCTGGCAAAGGTTGCGTGGGCGAAACAGATCACGCAAAACTGTGGTAGACCGGGCACCCAGCGCCCAAACGGATTCCCTTCGGCCCGGAAACACATTATGACGTGATATCGGGCGATTCCCGCGAACGCTGCTGTTCGCGCGGGGTGGCTTTCAGCAAGACGACAGCATGTGAGGCGAAACGTATTCGACGGCACATGCGCATCCGGGTGCCGCTTTATGACTGTTCGTTTCGTTCGGCCCGTATCCTATGCGGCCTATCTTTCCCGATATCTCGGGCTGTCTTCGCTCGTCCTGTTTCTCATCGCCGCGCCCTTGCACCGTTTCGGGCCCTTGACCACACCTGATTTCATCTCGCTCGCCCTGTTGTCAGCGGCAATCGCGGTCGCAGCTCTCGTGCTCGCCATGATCGGCCTGTTGCGCCTGTGGGTCTCTGGTGCAAAGGGTGGCATGTGGTCTCTGGCAGCGCTTGCTCTGGCAGCACTACCGCTCGGAGCGGTGGGTTTCGCGACGTTTCTCTATTGGCAGAAACCACCGCTTTACGATGTCTCGACCGATGTCACGGATGCGCCGAACTGGCTCTCCATTCCCAAAGCCAACCAGCAATGGTTGCCCCGCCCGCCCACCGTTTCCAAGGCCGAGCGCGACGTGCAGCTGGCCGCCTATCCCAGCCTTGCCGGTCATCGCTATGAAGGTGCCATCGACCGCGTCTATACGGCTGCACGCAAGGTGGCAAAGGCGCAGCACATCCGCATCGCCCACACCGACGGCCTCATAGGCTCGCTACCGGACGTGCAGCCCGGCGTACCACCGCAGGATCAGACCGAAGGCGCAAACGACACGCCTGTCGAAGAACTGCCGACGAACGTTCCCGTGCCCTTGGCCAGACCGCTCGATGCACCGGCCCCGACCTTCTTCAATGGCAGCGGCGTGGTGCTGTTGCAGGGCGAAATGCGCACCCTCATCTCGGGTCTGCGCTACGATATCCTCATTCGCCTGCGCGAAGACACCGAAACCACCCTCGTCGACGTCCGCATCGCCTCCCGCTATGGTCCCCACGATCTGGGTGTCGGCGCCGAGATGGCCGAAGCCTATCTCGACGCGCTGGACGCGGAAATGCAGGGTTTGAACGATAATTGAACGAGATCAGAGGAAACGACTGCGTTCGTCATCCGTCGGTATCCGGCAAGCTTTACTTCGTCCGGCAATTTTCATTCGGTTGCGGGCGACAAGATCATAAACCCAGTCTCGAAGACTGCGCGGCAAGAAGCGCAAAAGTGCCAAGAGGCTGACAGCCCCGCCCAAAAGCTGAAGCACGCGCAAAACACCATCGGAGCGGGGATAGGCAATCCCGTTTTCAATCAGCAGACTGGTTTCGTAGTTGTCGGTTCGATAGCCGTAGTGGCGCATCAACGCGGTGCCGAGTTCAAATTGCGCAGGCGTGAAGCGAAACACCCTTTTCTTATCGTGCCGTAGAACGAAGTTGATATCCCGAGAGCAAAATCCGCAATCGTCGTCAAAAACGATAAGTGGCTTGTCATCAGGAAAATCCGGAACCGACGGATCGTCGCGGTAGCTGTAAGCCGTAGCCATTTTCTCGCTCCTATGTCGGCAGATAAACACCGCCCAGCGAAGGCGGGCCGTCGGTCTGTACCTCGCCTTTTTCGATCAGGTCTTCAATATGCGCCAGAACGGATAGCGCGGCAGCGCCGTGCAGGCGCACATCCGTACTGCGGTAGATGACCTTCACCATGTCCGCGATCGCCCTGTCACCCGCCTTGATGCGGGCGAGCACGGCTTTTTCGCGCATGCGCCGGTGGGCACGAAGACCACGCATGAAGGCGTTGGGTTCGGTCACCGGGCCGCCATGGCCGGGCAGGAACAGCCTGTCATCGCGTTTGAGAAGCTTGTCCAGCGAGGCCATGTAATCGCTCATGGCCCCATCCGGCGGAGCAACGATGGTCGTGGCCCACGCCATGACGTGGTCTGCCGAAAACACGATACCACGTCCTTCCAGCGCAAAGGCGGCGTGATTGGTCGTATGGCCCGGCGTGTGCAGCGCCGTCAGCGTCCAGCCATCGCCGGAAATGCCTTCGCCATCCGCCAGCGTCACATCAGGCACGAAATCCGTATCGGAGCTTTCCGCAAAAGGGTTGAGCTCGCCTGCATGCAGCGGACGTGCAGCGCGATGCGGCCCTTCTGCAACGGTCAGCGCCCCGGTCGCTTCACGCAAACGCGCAGCAAGCGGGGAGTGATCGCGATGCGTATGGCTGACGAAGATATGTGTGACCTCGCGGCCCTCGAGCGCCGTCATCAAGGCCTGAAAATGCGCATCGTCTGCCGGGCCGGGATCTATTACGGCCACAGAATCCTTGCCGACGATGTAGCTATTCGTGCCGTGAAAGGTGAAGGGGGAGGGATTGTTGACGGTAAGACGTTGCACGTCCTGAGCCACCGGCACGGCGAGGCCATAGGCAGGCTCGAAATCACGGTTGAAATTCGGGTCTGCCATGCCGGTCGCCTTACTTGTATTCGATCTCGATGAACGACATCGGTGCGCTGCCGCCATTGACGACATTATGCGAAATACCGGCATCGCGCCGATAGGCTGCCCCCTTCGCCACATCCACCTGTCGACTTCCCGTCTCGTCTTCGATCAGAAACTGGCAGTCGGTCATCGGCACGACGACATAGCCAAGACCATGCGTATGGTGGCCGGTTGCAGCACCGGGCTCAAAGTCCCAGCGAATGATCCTGACAACGGCATCATCGACCAGCGTCGTGGGAATGGCAGGCGGGCGGGCACTATATTTGCTCATGAACAGATTGACCTGAAAAGCTCTGAAACAAAGGTTGTATCCTCACGTAACATGAAGCTTCTGGCCGACCCACAAGAAATATCGTCCCTCCCTCAACTTAATGATTGCCGCTGCCATTGCGCTTTGCTAATCAGGCCCGGTTCAGGCAGTGGCGCTTTGCCCATCTGCCCTGTTGGGGCGTCGCCAAGCGGTAAGGCACCGGTTTTTGGTACCGGCATTCCCAGGTTCGAATCCTGGCGCCCCAGCCATTTTTTAAAAACGGCACCCATTGCACAGCAATGTCGCCTTGCTTCTGTCAGGCAATGGATGATTTCGCACAAAGCTTCTTAAGTCTCAAATTTGACGCCCGCTAGGCGAGGCGGAGATATGGGCTCAGTGCCCCACCACTTTCGCAAGGCGATATCGAGTTCCTGGGCTTCGGTTTCGTCGAATATTCGCTTCGGTAAAACGTGAGCCTGAGTTTTCGAGGTCCAGAAATAGTAACGCTCTGCGTCTTCCTCAACGCTATAGAGACTCTCCCACGGACAAATCCATGTTTGTTGCCGAATAAGAATGGAGACCCCGTTGGTATCGACCGTCATTTCCATTGGGACATTGACAGCCTCCCGTGCTTCGAGAAAACCCTTCCAAAACCCGCGGAACTGCGCGCGGAAAAAGCCGTAAAGCAACCAGGCAAGGGCTGGGCCTGAAGCGATAGCACCTATGACGATCGCCACAGCTGTTAAACGGTTCCCGCTCTTCCACCAGTCAAACGCAAATATGAAACCGGTAAAAAGCGTACAGAGAGTGATAAACCCGGCAAAGCGGCCAAAGGGCAAGGATTCAGTGCGGGCATAGCGAACCGCCATGTGGTCTTCGACGCTGAGTTCAAACTGCTTTTTGAAGGAAGGTCTCGTCGATCTACGCCAAATAGAAGGAACGGTCGACTTGGTCATTTGATCTTCCTTTGCATTGGATCGGTTCATAGATACCGCCATTGCTGACCTTGGCAATAAGCCGGTACTTATTGAATATTTGACCTCGCAAGAGTCATTTTTGCCATCTGTAAATTGTGGATGCAAGCAAAGATTGCGTCACGTCTAGATGCCACAAACGACAAGGGCACGCCTACAGACATGCCCTTGTATTCAAAAATTTCGACTGGCGTTGATGTGCGCCAAAGTCGGTTGTCAGAGTGCCATGTCTGGCCGCTTGACGCCGGGCTCGGTCGTTGCGCCCGGGGCTGCGCTAACCGCGCTCATATCAATCTGCGGCGGTGTTGGCAGTTGCAGGTGTTCGCTCGTATAGGCCCATTCCTGCATGACCTTTTCCGGGTCGGCGTTCAGCTTCGTGCCGTAGCTTGGAACGATCTGGCGGATTTTGGTCTGCCATTCGGGGGAAGCGACCTTTTCCTTGAAGACCTTTTCCAGCACGTTGAGCATGATCGGCGCTGCGGTGGAGGCGCCCGGGGAGGCGCCGAGCAGGGCTGCGATGCTGCCGTCCTTGGCACTGACGATCTCGGTGCCGAGCTTCAACACGCCGCCCTTTTCGTCATCGCGTTTGATGATCTGCACGCGCTGGCCAGCCTGCCACAGACGCCATTCACCCTGCTTTGCATTGGGGAAATACTCCTGAAGTGCTGCAAAGCGGTCGTCGTCGGAGAGCATCAGCTGGCCTGCGAGATATTCGACCAGCGGATATTCGTCGATGCCGACGCTGACCATCGGCCACGCATTGCTGAGCGTCGTGGAGGTCAGGAGGTCGAAGTAGGAACCTTCCTTCAGGAACTTCGTCGAGAAGGTTGCGAAAGGTCCGAACAGAACAACCCGCTTGCCGCCGATGACGCGCGTGTCCAGATGCGGAACCGACATGGGCGGAGAGCCGACCGATGCCTTGCCATAGGCCTTGGCCAGATGCAGCATGGTCACGTCGGGGTTTTCGTTGACGAGGAACGAACCGCCCACGGGGAAGCCTGCATAATCGTCGCCTTCGGGAATGCCGGACATCTGCAACAGGTGCAGCGCGCCGCCACCAGCGCCGACGAAGACGAACTTCGCATCCACAGTGTGGCTGCTGTCGTCTTTCGAATTGCTGTAGCTCACGCGCCATGTGCCGTCAGCATTGCGCTCAATACCATCGACTTCGCTGGAAACCTGAAGGTTGAAATTCTCTTGGCTCTTCAGATGGGCGACGAACTGGCGGGTGATTTCGCCGAATTCCATGTCTGTGCCCAGCGGAGACCATGTCGCGCCGATTTTCTGGTTGGGATCGCGCCCTTCCATCATCAACGGCACCCATTTCTTGATCTGCTCAGGGTCCGTGGAATATTGCATGCCTGCGAAAAGCGGGCTGGCCTTCAGCGCCTCGTAACGCTTTTCCAGATAGGAAATGTTCTCGTCGCCCCACACGAAGCTCATATGCGGGGTGTGGTTGATGAAGGAGCGCGGGTTTTTCAACACGCCATTGCGTACCTGCCAGGCCCAGAACTGGCGCGAAATCTGGAAGGACTCGTTGATTTCGACAGCCTTCGAGATATCGATGCCGCCATTGGCGGTCTCCGGCGTGTAATTCAGTTCTGCGAGTGCCGAATGCCCTGTGCCGGCATTGTTCCAGCCGTTGGAGCTTTCCATTGCTACGGCGTCCAGACGCTCGAGCATCTCGATGGACCATGTCGGTTCCAGCTCATGCAGCCACACGCCGAGCGTCGCGCTCATAATGCCGCCGCCGATCAGCAACACATCGACCTTTTTATCCGCCGCCTGCGCAAGCGCCGGTGCGCCGGGAACCGCGGCAGCCGCAAGGCCCGCCAGCGCCGTGCCCAGCACCTGGCGACGATTCATGGTAAAATCCTGAGAAAATCCGGTGGTAAGGCCGTTGCCCTTGATATCTTTGGTCACGTCTTGTCCTAAATTATTGATGATTTTCAATTTGTGCGGCGCAATAACGCACAAAAGTCTGTAAGACAACTCGTGGCCGGAAGGGGCAGGTGCCGTATTTGGTACGGAGACCCGCCACAAGGCAGTCGCAGAAAAGCCGCGAAACATAGCGCATCAAAGATCAAGCTGCGACATTTTGCCTTATTTTTCCGCGTCATAGCGGCTGTAAAGCAGCATGATGCGCCTTTGAAACTCATCAGCTATAGCAAATACTAATCGGTTGAATAAGCAGGAATGCGCTGTGCGCATATCTGATGTGCGCCGTCAATTTGAGCTATGCGCGGTGGTGTGAGCAAACAAACGTCAGATCAAAAAAAAGCCCGCCTCGGATGGTCCGGGCGGGCTCATGGGTCGATATTCGGCAGGTCTTAATCGGCTGCGAGGAACTCGGCGCAGTAGCTTGGGCCGTTGACGCCGGGACGATCCGAAACCGTACGGATAGAGCGGATTTTGTAGTCGCTATCGACGACGATCTGCACGGTGCAGGAGAGGTAGGACGTGCGGGCAGAGGCCGTCTGGCGACCGCGTTTGCCGTCCTTGCCTTCTTCGAACTTGGCCGGAATTTTCGCAGTCTTGTAACCGCCGCGCCAGTTGAATGTCGTCGTGGAGCCGGTGTCGACATCGCTCAGCGGCGGGCCGAACTTGGCAAAGAAGACGCCAGCCGACTGGCCAACCCAACGCGTTTCGACCGCACTTTTGGGCGAGAGCGAAGGGCCTGTTGTGGTGCAGGCGGACAGGGCCATTGCCAACCCTGCCAATGTCACGCTACGAAAACGCATTGAGATTTCCTTTTTATGCCGTATCCAGAAATGGGAGATGATGTCCCCTAGCAGATTTGTGGCGACGCGGCAGGGGCGGCGGACACGCAATCGAATATTTTTCGCCACAATTGCTTTTTTGTAACGTTTTTGACCCGCGCGAGAGGGCTCGAACCGGGGCTCAATAGCCGTCACAAAAATTACACATGGCACGCTTGTCGAAGATAATGGGCTGGTTTATAGCAGCGCTGATGGTCGCGGAGTGTAGCGCAGTCTGGTAGCGCACGTCGTTCGGGACGACGGGGTCGGAGGTTCGAATCCTCTCACTCCGACCAGAATTGTCTATTTCCGACATTCGCCGCACGGTGCAGCTAAGCCTTTCCTCCTGCCTTCTTGATCTTCGTCAATTCCAGTCTGGAACAGTGCGTATTCACGTGCAGGTTTTAGCCGCGAGACGATTGTTATCGAGACTATTTTTGGGCTAAGGTGCGTTTCCGCCGCTTTTTTCGCCAAATCTGTTGACGTGTCGCGGATGGACGGTGACGTATATAAGAAACCACTGTATTTGAAAATATCGGCTTTCTTGACAAATATTCCGTGCTGCAACGTTTTAGTTTAGTCCTCGCCCACGCCCACAAGCCAAGGTTCATGGATGTCCCACCGTCGTAAACGGAAAACCGCGATCAAAGTTACCTTGCAGGACGTGGCCCGCGAAATCGGCGTCAGCGCAATCACGGTGTCACGCGCATTGCGCGAGCCTGAGAAGGTATCGGAGACCTTGCGCGACCAGATTCTCGGTGCGGTGGACAAGATGGGCTATGTTCCCGATCTGCATGCCAGGGCCTTGGCCAGAGGTACCAGCAATTTCATCGGTGTCCTCCTGCCGTCGCTCTCCCACCCCGCCGTCAGCGCCGTGCTCAATGGCATCGAGGCGCGCATCAGGGGAACGGATTATCGAATTCAGTATTCCAACAGCCATTATGACCCGGAAGAAGAGGTGCGGCAGTTGCGGGCGTTTGCTGCGCACAGCCCCGCGGGCGTCATCGTAGCGGGCACGGAACGGCTTGAGAACCTGAACACCATGGCGCAGGAAGCGGGCTGTCCCGTGGTGCAGACCATCGATGCCTCGCTCAAGATGGATGGTATCGCCGTCGGTATCAATCACAAGCAGGCGGCCATGGTCGCGACGCGGCACATGTTGTCGCAAGGGTACCGGCGCATCGCCATGCTGGGCTGCGGCCACGACATCAGAATTCGTTTGCGCCAATCCGGTTATTGCGAGGTCATGCAACAGGCCGGTCTGTTCGATGAGAAGCTGATCATCTGGCAGGATGCCCCGCCCAGCATTCATCTCGGCTCCCGAATGATCCGCCGCTTCATCGAAGCGCATCCCGATGTCGATGGCGTAGTGTGCCACAGCGACGACCTTGCTCTGGGCGTCATCTTCGAGTGCCAGCGTCTGGGTATACGGGTGCCCGAAGATTTCGGCATTTGCGGCTTCAACGATCTGGAATATGCCGTCTCGACCGAGCCACCGCTGACGACCGTCCGCGTTCCCCGCTTCGACATCGGCTATAAGGCTGCAGATATCGTGATTACGCTGGGCGAAGGCGGCGTTGTCCACGAACGCACCTGGGACCTTGGCTTCGAACTCGTGGTGCGCGAAACGACACGGCGCACCCGCGCCGCAGCATTGGCCTAACCGCTAACTCCATACTTTTGCATATTCTCATACGCGCAAGGTCATTCCTCCACGGAACTATTCGCCGGGATATCGCGTTAGATACACATGTGAAAAGGAGAATATTATGCTAAAAGGAATGGTTTTGTGGGCAATGGGTGTGCCGCTGGTGGTGGTCGTTCTGCTCTGGATGTTTGTATTTTGATTTCAGCGTAAACTGGCAAAGCTGAGCTTAAATTAGCTCAGCTTTGCCGTTTTTGTGTTTGCTTCAGCGCAAAATCTCTGTCCTGTGCATGCCTTCCCTAGAAGCATCAATCAACGACAGAGGCGTCATGCGTAACGACGAATTTCCTCAAGGGTAGACGTGGTTGATACGCCATCTGTCCGAGGCAAATATACGACTTCACATATGTGACTTAGGTAATCAAACCGTCCAGCCCAGTCGTCACCCATCACCAAAACATCGGCAGCATGCTCTGTAACGTATTGTTCTTTCAATTCGAGTGAGTGCTCCAGAAATACTTCATCCACACCAATAATAGCGCTGATAATTTCAAGCCGTTCATTTTCATTGTAAATCGGGCTTTTTTGCTTTTTTGAGTAATTGAGGGCGTCGGTCGAAACGCCTACAACAAGATAATCGCCCAATGCCCGCGCTCTTTGAAGAATTCGGATATGGCCGATGTGCAAGACGTCGAACGTGCCAAAAGTGATAATTTTCTTCATTTCAGTACCTCATCAAAAATACCGTTACCGAGCGTATCTTTCGTCAATTCGCTATGATCGCGCCGTTCGAAAACCAGACGCAAAATAAGATGTGCGGCTTCAGCGAGCGCCCTCTTTAATCCCCTCGGCGATTGCCTCAAGAATAGCGGCAGATGCTTTCCCACGATTGGGGAGAATGTTGTCCTGAAGTGTTTTTCGCTCTTGCTCGAACTCCCAGGCTTTTCCGTCTTTGTATTCGATTGCGGCCTGTTTCAGCTGATCAAACGTCGTGACCCGTCGAGAGGCCGCTTCTGCCAGCTTACCGAGATCATTGAACTCAACATGGTTGCCAGAATCGAAGAAGATCAATGGCTTGTTGAAGAGAGGATATTCCGCAAGGAAGGAAAGGCCGTCTGATATCATAAGGTCAGACGCCGCAAAAAGGGAGCCATATTGTTCCTCTGAAAACGCACAGTTCGGTAAATCCGTCCATGCCTTCCTGATGACCGTCTGCGCCTCGGGAGTCAGCATAGCTCCGAAAAGAGCCGGGTGCGGCTTCATGACGAAGTCGATATCCGGGCTCTGTCTCGCCCAAGACAGCATCGATTCCCATATGCGATCAAATACCCCGAACCCGAGGCCTCCACCCTTTCCAACCGAATAGTGCGGAGCCCAGATAATTCTGAAGTTCCGGCGGTCTGGATGAGAAATCGGCCAGGACGGCGTTTCGCTTTCGCTGAGCAGGCGATCAAATTTCGGATAGCCGCTCAGAACAAATTTCTCTGGGTCAGAGTGGGCGAATGAACGAAAATAATTTTGAGTGATCGGTGTTTCGCAAAAAACACGCCAAGCCGCTCGGTGATAGGTTTGATCAAAGCCAAAGGCCGAAACATCGGTAACCACAGGATCACCCAAAGATGCCGCCAGATTGAGCGCATAGGGAACAAGGCAAAGGCGGCTGAAGGTCAGTTCGTGTGTGCGGAATGCAGGCTGAACACCCATATCCCACTGCTGTTGGCGGAATATGACGGCGGGTCTCAATGCTTTGAGAATATCCAGCGCGGCATAGGAATCGTCCATATTAAAGCGAAGGTGGGGAATGCCCTGTTCTGAAAAGGCGCTACTCACCTTATCTTCACCCTCGTAAATGTTGCGCCCCAGAGTGCCGACATGGATGGAGATGATGATCGGATCGAACCGATCATCGGCAACCATGGCATCATAAACATCTGAAAGTGCATCCCACATGGGTATGGACTGGATGAGGAATACGGTTCGGATCGGAAAAACTCCGCGCGTCTGCTCGCGCAGGGTCAGATTCGCGCTTTGCTTTAGAGACGCGATATCGAGTGTTTTCTGCCTGCTATCATGCACGACTGCGAGGCCGATTTTCGATAGGTCGCTACGAATACTTCCGTCAGCAGCGGTCGTTACGGCGTTGGATAACTCGTCGACTTTGCCGTCCAGTTCCAACTGCGTCTGCTGCATGTGTTGCAGCAACTTCACGACTTCAATTTGGATTTCGCCATGAGTTTCATTGTTTTGCATCAAGGCATCCAGCCTCATGCTCATTTCGTCGATTTTCGCGGCAACAGAGTCAAGTCGGTCAGTCAATTGCACAGAGATTGAGGCGTCCATAGAACCTGTTCCGAGTTTACTGCGAATTCCGGCTGTCAGATTGGTGCGTGCACGGGTTTACACAGAGAATAAATTAACTGCGGACATACATTGCTGAACTGTAGTGGGGCTTGCGCGGCAGCTGCCGATGTTGACGTCTGGATGCAAACCTTGGGTTAAAGACCCCCAAACAAAAAAGGCGCCGGGTTTCACCAGCGCCTTTTTCGGTTGTTTCTGCCCGGACCTCAGTCGAGTTCGTCCAGAACGCGAGCGGCGGTTACCGCACTGGTGCGGCGGATGTCGATTTCGTCGCGGCGGCTGGAGAGCAGCTCGCTGGCGAGGATGGCTTCGGCCAGATCGGCCGGAAGCGAAAGGAGAACGCGTTCGCCCTGGGCGATCTTGCCCGTTTCGCTGCGTTTGCCGAGGATCATCCCGCCTGCGACCGTGTTGTTGGTGTCGGGGTCGATCAGTATGAACGAGCCGGTGGAGCGGTTCTGTTCGTAAGGGTCGAAAATCGCCGTTTCATCGAAGGAAAGGCGGACCTTGCCGATGGCGTTCATGGCCAGCGTGTCGGTGTGGGCCAGCCACTGACCGTTTTTCAGGTCCAACTGCGTGACCGGTTGCACGCTGACGCGCTGGCGGCGGCTGCCGCTTTTCAGCCAGTAGCGTTTGCCGGGTTCTATGCCGCCGGGCTGGAGCGCCACGATCTGCGCATCGAAGGCGTGACCGGTCTGCGGCTGCGCTTCAATAGACACGATCATGTCACCACGCGAGACGTCCACCTGCCGGTCGAGAACCAGCGTTATGGCATCGCCAGAAACCGCCGCGTTGCGGACGAGATCGAAGGTGACGATCTGTTTGACGTTGGCCACCATGCCCGATGGCAGGATGACGACGGAATCACCTGGCTTCACAGCGCCACCGGCCACCGTGCCCTGATATCCACGGAAGCTTTCGCCGGGACGCGACACGCGCTGTACGGGGAGGCGGAAGCCACCGGTCTGCGTGGAGCGAGCAGTTGCCAGCTCCAGCGTTTCGGCCAGTGTCGGGCCTTCATACCACGGCATGGAAGGCTTGCCGGAGAGAACGACGTTCTCGCCCTTCAGTGCCGACATGGGGATCGACGTGATCTGCTTGATACCGAGCGAAAGCGCAAATTCTCTGAAATCATGGGCGATCAGCTCGAAACCGGCCTTGTCGTAATCGGTCAGGTCGATCTTGTTGACGGCCAGAACGAACTGGCGAATGCCCATCAGCGCAGCAATCGTCGCATGGCGGCGGGTCTGTTCGAGAATGCCGGTGCGGGCGTCGACCAGCAGAACGGCGAGATCGGCAGTCGATGCGCCGGTGGCCATGTTGCGGGTGTACTGCTCATGGCCGGGCGTGTCGGCAACGATGAAGGCGCGCTTGTCGGTGGCGAAATAGCGATAGGCGACATCGATGGTGATGCCCTGTTCGCGCTCTGCCTGAAGACCATCCAGCAGCAGCGCGAAATCGGGCAGGCCGAGATCGTTCTGCTTGCCGCTGTCGCGGTGAAGCGTGGCGGCCTGATCTTCCTTGACCGCCTTGGTGTCCCACAGCAGGCGGCCGATCAGCGTGGATTTGCCGTCATCGACGCTGCCGCAGGTGATGAGGCGCAAAGGGCGGGTATCGCGCACGGCTTTGGCGGGCTCGACGAAAGGCAGAATGGTGGCGGATTGTGCGTTTGCATTCTGGGTCATCAGAAATAGCCCTCGCGCTTTTTCTTTTCCATGGAGCCGGACTGGTCGCGGTCGATGGCGCGGCCCTGTCGTTCGGAAACGGTGGCGATCTCAAGCTCGGAAATCACCTCGTCCAGCGTCGTCGCCTCAGAGTTGATCGCACCCGTGAGCGGGAAGCAGCCGAGTGTACGGAAGCGGATCATGCCGTGCTGGATTTCTTCACCGGGCAGTAGCTCTAGACGCTCGTCTTCGGCCAGGATCATCATGCCGTCGCGCTCGACGTAAGGGCGCTCCGCGGCGTAATAGAGCGGCACGAGTGGAATGTTTTCCGCCTGAATGTAGCGCCAGACATCGACCTCGGTCCAGTTGGACATCGGGAAGGCGCGCACGCTTTCACCCTGACGCACCATGCCGTTGTAGATGTTCCACAGTTCCGGGCGCTGGTTGCGCGGGTCCCATTTATGGTCGGGCGTGCGGAAGGAATAGATGCGCTCCTTGGCGCGGCTGGCTTCCTCATCACGGCGTGCACCACCAAAGGCGGCATCGTACTTGCCAGCGTCCAGTGCCTGCCGCAGCGCTTCAGTCTTCATGATATCGGTATAGAGCGCCGAGCCGTGGGTAAACGGCGTCACGTTTTCGCTCGCGCCACGCGGGTTGGTGTAGGAGATGAGGTCGAGATCGTATTCCTTGACGATATTGTCACGGAACTCGATCATCTCCTTGAACTTCCAGCCGGTGTTGACATGCAGAAGCGGGAAGGGGATACCGCCCGGGAAGAACGCCTTGCGCGCCAGGTGCAACAGCACGGACGAATCCTTGCCGATGGAATAGAGCATCACGGGATTGTCGAATTCCGCAGCGACTTCGCGGAAGATATGGATGGCTTCGTTTTCAAGGGCTTTCAGATGTGGATCAAGCGGCTGTTTGGGGCTGCTGACATTGCTGCCTTCCGTTTCCGGAACTGCGTTGGACATTTTAAACTCCGGCAATCTACTGATTTTCAACTATCTTTGTGAGGCGGTTGTAACAGGGGAGGCTTGGGTCGCCTCGGCCACGTGCAGGCCGCATTCGCGCTTCTCGTCATTTTCCCACCACCATCGACCGGCGCGTTCTGGCTCGCCGGGCTTGATGGCACGGGTACACGGCTCGCAGCCGATGGAGGGATACCCGCGGGCGTGGAGAGGATTGACGGGAATGTTTTCCGCAAGAACATGCGCCTTGATCACATCGATATCCCAATCCGCGAGAGGATTGACCTTGATCAGATTGCGCTCGGAATCGAACTCGGCAAAGGGCGTCGTCGCCCGGTTGCCGGACTGGCCACGGCGAAGACCCGTGATCCAGAAACTTGCGCCTTCCAGTGCCTTTGCGAGTGGCACCAGTTTGCGCACATGACAGCAGGCATGACGGGCCTCGACGCTGTCGTAAAAGCCGTTGAGGCCGTATTTTGCGGCAAACGCGTCTATATCGTCCTGAGCGGGGGTGAAACGCTTGATCGCGATATCGTAACGCTCTTCGGTCTCGCCGATCAATTCGACAGTCTCGGCAAAAAGCCGCCCCGTCTCCAGCGTGGAGACCTCAACCGGCAAACGGTGTGTGCCGATAGCGGCTGTGATGACCTGATCTTCGATGCCGAGGCTTGTGGTAAACACGGCGCGACCACCCAGACCTGCAATGAAACTCAGACGTCCGGCCAGATCGAGCTTGGCAAGCGTCTCATCCAAAGATGCAACATCGTGGCTGGAAATATCATGCGGCGGGGTGTTGAGAGTCATTCCACTGGGTTCCGAACTTTACTGTTCGAAATATCCCCGAAATCCGCAGCTTTTGACAGGAATGGCTATGCTTGTGTCTGCCCGAGTGGAGCAAATATCTCTCGCTCACGCTGAATATGCGCAAAAGCCTCCCAAAGGCACAGTAATCCGCAATTATGCCGCTGCATAAAATCGTTTTGCCAGCAAAATGCAAGTCCTATTCGCGATATTTTCTGTAATTTTTATAGACTATACTGCTGGCGGTTATGACCAGTGGCGCGTTTGAGCAGAGTGCCCGTGCCGGGAGGAGGCCCCTAACCGCAGAAAAACATTCCGGTCGCGATAAAATTTTGGTTTTCACGGTGTCAATTGTGGTGAAAATGCGAACTGGTTTTGCGTAGGTCATGGGTTTGGCCCATGTCTTATTGCGTGTTTTGCGGGCGGGGCGGCGTGTTTGTTGTCGTGCAGGCAAGGCCAAGGGAAACACTTTTGCGATTGAATTGCACCTGATTGACCAGCGGGGCTGAACAAGTAGTCTTAGGCCCAGAGCATCTAGGAGGGTATCAATGTCCAAATTTCTTTCCAGCCTGAGCGCAATTGCGCTGAGCCTGTCATTTACTCTGGGTGCAGTCGCAACGGCCTCGGCGCAGACGAAACTTCTCAATGTGTCCTACGACCCGACGCGCGAACTCTACAAGGACTTCAACGAAGCCTTCGCGAAAAAATGGAAAGCCGATACGGGCGAGGATGTCACCATCCAGCAATCCCACGGCGGCTCGGGCAAGCAGGCCCGTTCGGTGATCGATGGTCTGGAAGCAGACGTCGTGACACTGGCCCTTCAAAGCGATATCGACGCCATCGTCAAGAACAGCGGCAAGATCAAGGAAGACTGGCGCACACGTCTTCCGCACAATTCATCTCCCTACACATCCACAATCGTGTTTCTGGTCCGCAAGGGCAACCCGAAGGGCATCCACAACTGGGGTGATCTCGTGAAGGGCGATATCCAGATCGTGACGCCAAACCCAAAGACATCGGGCGGTGCGCGCTGGAATTACCTCGCGGCCTGGGCATGGGCCAACGAGGAGTACAAGGGCGATCAGGACAAGATCAAGGCCTATGTCGGTGAACTCTACAAGCGCGCTCCAGTGCTGGATACGGGTGCTCGCGGCTCCACTGTCACCTTTGCACAGCGCCAGATCGGTGACGTGCTGCTGGCCTGGGAAAACGAGGCCTATCTGGCCGGTGAAGAATTCGGCACGGACGCCTTCGATATCATCGTTCCGCCGATTTCCATCCTGGCAGAACCGCCGGTCGCCGTCGTGGACGCCAATGTCGATGCCAAGGGCACCCGCAAGACCGCCGAGGCTTACCTTCAGTACCTCTATTCGGACGAAGGCCAGAATATCGCTGCCAAGCACTTCTATCGCCCATCGAATCCTTCCGTCGTTTCCAAGGATCTCCTCAAGCAGCTGCCCGACATCAAGCTCGTCACCATCGACGATCCGCAGTTCGGCGGTTGGGCCAAGGCGCAGCCTGAACATTTTGGCGATGGCGGCATCTTCGACCAGATTTACAAGCCCGCCAAGTAAGCGGATGATGGAGCACACCGAACAGGTCGCCTCAGCTTCCTGTTCGGATCGGAGACAAGATCGACCGGCCGCAAGCCGGTCGATGGCGCATAGAAAGACGGTCGCTGCCGCCTTTCAATTTACCCGGAGCCTTGATGAGCAATACCCCATCGCCCGCTAAGTGGAAGTGGCGTCAGTCGAGCGTCTTGCCTGGATTTGGCCTGACGCTGGGTTACACCATCACCTATCTTTTTCTGATCATCCTTATTCCGTTGGCCGGTCTGGTCTGGTCCACCGCAAAACTCGGTTTCGCAGATTTTTTCGCGATTGCCACCGATAGCCGTACGCTGAATGCGCTGCGCATCTCGTTCACCACCGCGTTTCTAGCCGCGTTTGTCAACGCCATCTTTGGCGTGCTGATCGCCTGGGTATTGGTGCGTTACCGCTTTCCCGGTCGCCGCTTCGTGGATGCCATCGTGGATTTGCCGTTCGCGCTGCCGACAGCCGTCGCCGGTATTGCGCTGACCGCGCTCTATTCCAATCGCGGCTGGGTGGGTGCCCTGTTCGAGCCCTTCGGCATCAAGATCGCGTTCACGCCCACGGGCATCGTCATTGCGCTGATCTTCATCGGGCTGCCCTTCGTGGTGCGCACGGTGCAGCCGGTCATGGAAGAAATCGACCGTCAGGTGGAAGAGGTTGCAGCGACGCTGGGTGCCAATCGTTTCCAGACGATAACCCGGATTCTGCTGCCAAGCCTGCTACCTGCCATCCTCACAGGCTTTTCCCTGGCATTTGCGCGTGGGGTTGGGGAATATGGCTCGGTCATCTTCATTGCCGGCAACATTCCCTATGTCTCTGAGATCGCGCCGCTTCTGATCGTCATCCGGCTGGAGGAGTTCAATTATGCGGCAGCCACCGGCATTGCTACCATCATGCTGATCATCTCCTTTGCCATGCTCTTCGTCATCAATCTCATTCAGGCCTGGAGCCGCAAGAGGTACGGTTATGCCTGATAATGCGCGCAGCCTTCCATCCACCAAGCCGTTCCGCGATCCCGCCAGCGAGGCCTTGCCCGCCCGCATCGTGCTGATCGGTCTCGCTTTTCTGTTTCTCGCGCTGTTTCTCGTGCTGCCGCTGGTCGCGGTCTTTGTGGAAGCATTCCGCAAGGGCATCGGTTCTTTCTGGGAAGCGATTGTCGAGCAGGACGCCCTGTCGGCCATTCGCCTGACATTGCTCGTGGCGGCCATCTCCGTGCCGCTCAACCTCGTCTTCGGCATCGCGGCTGCATGGTCCATTGCCAAATTCGAATTCAAGGGCAAGGCGTTCCTGATCACCCTGATCGATCTGCCATTTTCGATTTCGCCGGTTATCTCAGGTCTCGTCTATGTCATCCTGTTTTCATCGCACAGCGTGCTGGGGCCGTTCCTGAAAAGCTATGGCATCGAAATCCTCTTCGCCGTGCCGGGCATCGTACTGGCCACCATCTTCGTGACGTTCCCCTTCGTCGCCCGTGAATTGATCCCGCTGATGCAGGATCAGGGAACGGGTGATGAGGAGGCGGCGATTTCGCTTGGTGCCTCTGGCTGGCAGACCTTCTGGTTCGTCACGCTGCCCAATATCAAATGGGGCCTGCTCTACGGCGTGCTGCTGTGCAATGCCCGCGCCATGGGCGAGTTCGGCGCCGTCTCGGTGGTGTCAGGCCATATCCGTGGCGAAACCAACACCATGCCGCTACACGTCGAAATCCTCTACAACGAGTACAATATCGGCGCGGCCTTTGCCGTGGCGACATTGCTTGCTGGCTTGGCACTCGTCACCCTCGTTCTCAAAACCATTCTTGAAATACGCTTTGGCGCGGGCAACGCCGCCGGCAAGCATTGAAGGGCATATCCATGGAAGTGAAAGTTTCCGGCATCACCAAGCAGTTCGATCGCTTCCCGGCGCTGAACGACGTATCGCTCGACATCCGCTCCGGTGAGCTGATCGCGCTGCTCGGGCCCTCGGGGTCTGGTAAAACGACGCTGCTGCGCCTCATCGCCGGTCTGGAGCAGCCAACCAATGGCCAGATTTTCTTCGGTGACGAAGACGCCTCGCACCGTTCCGTGCAGGAGCGCAATGTCGGCTTCGTCTTCCAGCACTATGCTCTGTTTCGCCATATGACGGTGGCCGATAATATTGGTTTCGGCCTCAAGGTTCGCCCGTCAGCCAACCGCCCTGCGAAGACTGATATCCGCAAGCGCGTGTCGGAGCTTCTGGATATGGTCCATCTTCAGGGGCTTGAGAAGCGCTACCCCAACCAGCTTTCCGGCGGTCAGCGTCAGCGTGTGGCGCTCGCCCGTGCCGTCGCCATCGAGCCGCGCGTGCTGCTTCTTGATGAGCCCTTCGGCGCGCTGGATGCCAAAGTGCGCAAAGAACTTCGCCGCTGGCTGCGCGAGTTTCACGACCGCACCGGCCACACGACTGTTTTCGTGACGCATGATCAGGAAGAAGCGCTGGAACTGGCCGATCGCGTCGTCGTCATGAGCCAGGGTAAGATTGAGCAGGTCGGTACTGCGGATGATGTCTACGATACGCCGAACTCGCCCTTCGTCTTCTCCTTCATAGGCGAGTCCTCCAACTTGCCAGTGGCAATCCGCGATGGTCACGTGCTGTTTCAAGGGGAAAGCATTGGCATCAGAGAGGCCAATGACGGCGAGGGAGACCTGTTCTTCCGTCCTGAGGATGTGGTGCTGACTGGTGAGCAGGACGCGCTCTACGGCAAAGTCACCACCTGCCGTCGCCTCGCAGGCACCCGCATCGCCGAAATCGACATCGCCAACAACGGGCACGAGCCCTACCATCTGGAAATCGAAGTCCCGCTCGACGCCTCGGTCGCCGTCGGCAACGAACTCCGCTTCCGCCCAACCCGCTGGAAAGTCTTCCAAAAGTAGGAAAAGCGGACAAAGGAAAAGGGCCGCTTGTGGCGGCCCTTCCATGAGTTTGGTCGTTGTTACAGACCTGGAAACGTTTATCAACGTCCCGTTGGAAGGCGGATCAAGCCGAGGGCTGCCTCGTCAAAATCAAATCCTTTCCACTGTCACGCACCAAGACCGAAATCTCACTAGACATTGGATCACCTTCCTTTCGCTACGTTGAACATAAGAAGAAGGTAATACGATTCGTGGGGATTGCAAGGGTCTGATCTGGTATCACGCGTATTTACAACGAAGCGTAAATTACGTATTTTGCGTAAACGTGTGTTGTCCATTCGGGGAGGCCTACTCATGGTCCGTGCTCTTCAGGTACCTGCAACCGCTTTCTCCCGTAGCTTCGGAAAATATAGGGATGAGGTCCACAATATTGGTGTTATCGAGGTCACTTCGCATGACCGCGTTGTGGGCGCTTACATTAGTGCGAAAGAACTTGAGCATTTCAACGAGCTTAAAAAGCGTGAGCGACAGGTGATCCGAATAGAGGATGCCGACGATGAATTGATCGAGGCGATCAGAAATGCTCGCTGGGGCGAAATATCAGAGTGATCTATCCTGTTCCGGTTCAAGGTCTCGTCGTTCGTTATAATTATCTATGGCATTCAGACTATATCGGGGGTCTGACCGACAGCGGTAAAAACAGGCCCTGTGCGCTTGTCCTTTATTCATCGAAAAAAGGACAAGCTGCCGTTGTACCCATAACTCACTCTCCACCCGAACTGGGTGAGGAGGATATGTCGATAATGATTCCTCCCGATATCTGCAAAGCCATAGGTCTAGACGAGGATGTAAACTGGGTACGGGTCAACGAACTCAACACGTTCGATTGGCCGGGAAATCATCTTCGTCTCCGTCCAGATAACCCGTCGCGGTTTGACTATGGCATCATGCCAAAGGACTTTTTTGAACAGGTGCGAGACCGGCTGGTAGATTTAATGACACAACGGCGTGTGGTGCAGACGAAACGGTAAGACAAAGCAATACGATACCTCACACGCCGTTTACATAGAGCTATCCAGCAACCCGCATCACAATCTTCCCGATGTGGCTGCTGCTTTCCATCAACCTATGCCCATCCGCAACATGATCAAAATCGATCACATCGTGAATAACAGGCGCGATGGTGCCGGCCTCCAAGAGCGGCCAGACTTCCCCCACCAGTTCATCGCGAATAGCACGCTTCTCGTCTGCGGTGCGGGGGCGCATGGTGGAGCCGGTGACTGTGAGGCGTTTGACCATGATGGGACGCAGATCGACTTTTTCGGCGATGTTGCCGCCCAGAAAGGCGATGATCGACAGACAGCCGTCCTTGGCGAGAGAGGACAGGTTCTTCTCGAAATAGGATGCGCCGATCATGTCCAGAATGACATCGACACCCTTGCCGCCCGTTTCTGCCTTGATGACCTCGGCGAAATCCTCGTCGCGGTAATTGATCGCGCGCTTTGCACCGAGCTTTTCGCAGGCGTCGCATTTTTCCTTCGAACCGGCGGTGGCGTAGACCTCCGCGCCGAACGCCTTGGCGAGCTGGATCGCCGTCGTGCCGATGCCGCTGGTGCCACCGTGGATCAGCACGCTCTCGCCTTCGGTCAGGCCTGCCATCTGAAACAGATTGGCCCAGACGGTGAAGAAGGTTTCCGGCACAGCCGCCGCTTTCACCGCGTCATAACCCTTGGGGAAGGGCAGGGCCTGGCCCGCAGGCAGGACGCAATATTCTGCATAACCGCCGCCGTTGGCCAATCCGCAGACCTGATCGCCAAGTCTGTAGTCGGTAACACCATCACCCAATGCGGCCACTTCGCCCGCAATCTCCAGGCCAAGAACGGGACTCGCATCCTTCGGGGCCGGATAATGGCCCTGCCGCTGCGCCACGTCTGGCCGGTTGATACCCGCTGCTGCGACCTTCACCAGAATTTCACCTGCCTTGGGGGAGGGAAGCGGACCCGTTGCGAAGGTCATTACCTCGGGCGCGCCGAAGCTCGGCAGATCAACAAATCGCATGGTCGTGGGCAAAGTCATGGGGCGGCCTCCTCGATTTTTTCAATGACCTGAACTTAGGTCAGCGGCGAGGCTAATAAAAGGAGGCGTAATGCCGCGAGAGATGAAAACGCGGATTTATGGGCGACTGTGCACTGTTTTACCCGTCCCTGGACTCGCCCGCAAAATTATCGGGTTGTCACGCCGAAAGTGCGGATCACCAGACCGGAGTCGCTCTCCTTGGCGGCCTTCTTGATGGCGGCGATCTCGCTGCTGATGCGCTCCGGGTTGCCGATGATCAAGCCCTTGGGCAGTTGCACCACGCCAATGGAACAGCGCAGCAGGGCAAATTCCCGCTCGTTGCCAAAACGGTCGTGACCAGTGATGACGCCAGCCGCACGGTCTTCGTCAGAATAGAGGTCGATCACGTCATCGTGGAAGTCGCTGAGCAACCGCTCGAGGATTTCGGTTACCTCCTCTTTCGACCAGTCACGCACGCCGATGAAGAAGTCATCACCGCCGATATGGCCGAGGAAGCAGTCCCCGGAGAAGAAGTAGCGCTTCATCAATGCCGAAAACAGCGTGATCGAGTGGTCACCGACGTGGAAGCCGTATTTGTCGTTGAAGGGCTTGAAGTTATCGAAGTCGCAGTAGCAGAAGAATCGGTCATCATCGCTGTCGCTGCAACTATGGTCGATGAAGTTGCTGATGGCGCGGTTGCCGGGCAGTGCGGTTAGCGGGTTCTGCTCCTGCGCCAGTTTCAGCTGCTTTTCATTGATGACCTTGATCAGCGATGCTGCCGAGACGACACCGATATAGCGCATGTTTTCAGTCAAAATCACGCAGGCGCTGCCGCCGGTATTGGCAAAGACATTCATCAACTGGTCGGCATCCGCATCCAGCCCGACGATGGGCGCACCATCTACGAAATGCGAAATCGTCCGCTCATAGACCTTGTTCTTCAACAGGTCACGACCGAAGGGCTGGTAGATGTATTCCTTCAGATGGTGCTCGTTGATCACGCCCCGCGGCTCGCCATTGGCGTTGAGAACGGGAAAGAAGGCCTGCGCGGGGTTGCGACGGAACAGTTCGAATACGCTGTCGATCGTGTCGTTTTCAAACACTGTCGGCAACCGCTCGATCTGACGGCGAATGAGAATTTCGTCCAGCGTCTGGCTGCTGCGACGGACTTCTCCCAGATGCTGGAGATGCGGGAATGAGGGCTGCAATTCGCTGACGAAAGTGGTGGGGCGCGAGATGAACCAGCCCTGTACCAGATCCACGCCATGTTCCCGGCATGCCAGAAACTCGGCTTCGGTCTCGATACCCTCGGCAATGACCCGAACGCCCAGAACATGCGCGATATTGACGATGTTCTTGACCAGATGGCGCTTGCGTGGATTGCGGTCTACACCATCGATGAAATAGCGGTCGATCTTGAGGTAATCGACGGGATAGTCGCACAGCAGCTTCATCTCACCATGGCCCACGCCGAAGTCATCGATGGCCAGTTTGAAGCCTTCCTTGCGCATGCGAGCAATCAGCGCGCTGAATTCCGGCACGGTGGTATTGTCGAACCGTTCTGACAGTTCGAAACAGATGGAGGAGGGCGGTATGGAGGCCTTCGCCAGATGCTCCAGCAGCTTGTCCAGAATGGCATCGCCATGCGGAATGAGCCGGACATCGAGATTGAGAAACAGCGTGGCAGAGGAAAATTCCGGCAGGGTGGAGAATTTCGCCAGCGCACGGCCTGCCAGCATTTGCTCAACGGCAACCAGTTGGCCATCCGCTTCGACATGATCGAGCAATTCGAGAGGGTTTGAAAAGCCGATGCGGTCGAAACCGCGCATCAGCGATTCGTAACCGAAGACGGTTCCGGTGGTGGCTTCGACGATGGGTTGGAATGCAGTTTCTAAAACGAGTTTGGCCATAGACGCCATCTGCCCGCTGGCAAACCGCCGTATGACATCAGGGTCGATCGCCGTCGACTGCATGTTTTTTCTCCACCACCACACCCCGACTGATCGTAGGGGCGCTTTTTGATGGTGAGCGTGCCGTAAACTCCTCAACAAAAGCTTTCCCGTTCGTGAAGCTTTCTTGAAGGTTTTGTGACGCCAATGTGACGTGCTAAAACAGTTTTAACGCAATCGTCTCAATTGCTTAGGCGTGACGTCTTTTCAGCGAGTGTGCGGCGTAGAGTTCCGCGACATTAAGATGTTCGCCGTTTGACGAGGCACCAGAAGCACCTCTTCGTTGGGAGCCACCATCACGACCCGCTGTTTCGACCCATAAACGCAATGCGGCACGCACGACTTCGCTTCCCGAAGCGTAATCACCGCTGTCGACGGCTTCACGCATCTTGGCTGCCTGCTCTGGGGAAATGGATACAGTTACCATTGGCATCGTGTCTCTCCCTATGTTGGCGGTTCGTCCTTCAACGATCATGTCGAAGCCTCACCGTCCCTGGCCGATTTAACCACCCGCTCCAGGCCATTTGTGAGCGGATTTAAGTGGTTATTATATTAGCACATACGTCATGCGCGCGGGAAGGAACGCCCGCCTTCGGTTAAGGTTCCAGACGAAACTTCGTTTCATGAAATGGGCTGCTGGCAATAAAAGCAACCGCGTAACCTGACGCCTCGCAGACTTTGTTCTGCTGCGAGCGGTGGTTGTCGTTTGGTAAGCGAATGCACTCGGTCATGCCTGCGACCTTTCCTGTGCCAGTTGGGGCAACCCTATCATATTCGCAGCAGTCGGCAAAACCTTTTGCAGGGCTGGGAATGACGCACGTCACACATTTACGTGTCGCATTTGTTGTTGATTGATCAGTCAATCAATAATAAATTGCCGCGCAAAGGAGACTGCTATGCCGAAACTTGGAATGGAGCCGCTGCGCAAAAAGGCGCTGATGGATGCCGCTCTGCGAGCCATCGGCCAGAACGGTTCGCTCAACGTCACCATGTCGGATATCGCCCGCGAGGCGGGTGTGTCGGCGGCTTTGGCGCACCATTATTTTGGCAGCAAGCAACAGCTTCTTCTGGAAACCATTCGCAGCCTGCTGCGCGCGCTTCGCCGGGATGCGATTACCGCCCTCGGGCAGGCGTCCGGCCCGCGAGCCAGGCTGAGCGCCATCGTCCGCGTCTCGTTCCAGAGCGACCAGTTTACCAATGAAACGGTTGCCGCATGGCTTGCATTCTATGTCGAGGCGCAGCGCTCTGAAGAGATGCGCCGCCTGCTGATTGCCTATACCCGCCGCCTGCGCTCCAATATCATGGACAGCCTCAACCGCCTCTGCCCGCCGGATGATGCGGCGCGGATTGCCGAAGGGGCGGCAGCGCTGATCGACGGTCTCTATATCAGACACAGCCTTCAAGCGGCCCCGCTCGGTCTTTCTGCGGCCCCCGCACTGGTCGAAAATTATTTCGACACCCAGCTCAAACCCTTTTCCGACGCTCCTTCTCGCGAAGGCAAGCCGTCCATCCGCATTCTCTGAGGACCTTTAGATGACATTGAAAGCCCAGCCCAAAGCCTCGCATTTCATCGATGGCGACTATGTCGAAGACACTGCGGGCACCGTATTCGAAAGCATCTATCCCGCGACCGGCGAAGTCGTGGCAAGGCTGCATGCCGCCACACCTGCCATCGTGGAGCGCGCAATCGCTTCCGCCAAGAAGGCGCAGAAGGAGTGGGCGGCGATGAGCCCCACCGCACGCGGGCGCATCCTGCGAAGAGCGGCGGATATTATGCGCGAGCGTAACCGCGAACTCTCGGAACTGGAAACGCTGGATACCGGCAAGCCCATTCAGGAAACCATCGTTGCTGACCCGACCTCCGGCGCCGACAGCTTCGAGTTCTTCGGCGGCATCGCACCGTCTGCGCTGAACGGCGATTACATTCCATTGGGCGGTGACTTCGCCTATACCAAGCGCGTGCCGCTCGGTGTCTGCGTCGGCATCGGCGCGTGGAACTACCCGCAGCAGATCGCCTGCTGGAAGGCCGCACCGGCGCTGGTGGCTGGCAACGCCATGGTCTTCAAACCGTCGGAAAACACGCCGCTGGGCGCACTCAAAATCGCGGAAATTCTGATAGAAGCCGGGCTTCCCAAGGGCCTCTTCAACGTCATTCAGGGCGACCGGGACACTGGCCCGCTGCTGGTCAACCACCCCGATGTCGCCAAGGTCTCGCTGACGGGTTCGGTTCCCACGGGTCGCAAGGTGGCCGCTGCCGCTGCCGGTCATCTGAAGCACGTCACCATGGAACTCGGCGGCAAGTCGCCGCTGATCGTGTTCGATGATGCCGATATCGAAAGTGCTGTCGGCGGGGCGATGCTCGGCAATTTCTACTCGTCCGGCCAGGTCTGCTCCAATGGCACCCGCGTGTTCGTCCAGCGCGGCGCAAAACAGCGGTTTCTCGAAAACCTCAAATCCCGCACCGATGCGATGGTAATCGGAGACCCGATGGACGAGGCAACGCAGATCGGCCCGCTGGTGTCCAAAGCCCAGCAGGAAAAGGTGTTGGCCCACATCGAAAAGGGCAAAGCCGAGGGCGCCACACTCATCACCGGCGGCGGCATTCCCAATCATGTGGCGGGCGAGGGCGCTTACGTGCAGCCCACCGTGTTTGCCGATGTAACGGACGGTATGACCATCGCACGCGAGGAAATCTTCGGGCCTGTGATGTGCGTGCTGGATTTCGATAACGAAGACGAGGTCATCGCCCGCGCCAACGCCACCGAATTCGGACTCGCAGGCGGCGTCTTCACCGCCGACATCAACCGCGCTCACCGGGTGGTGGACCAGCTGGAGGCGGGGACGTTGTGGATCAACACGTATAATTTGTGTCCTGTGGAGATGCCGTTTGGTGGGTCGAAACAGTCAGGGTTCGGGCGAGAGAATTCAGCGGCTGCGCTTAGTCATTATAGTGAATTGAAGACGGTTTATGTGGCGACGGGTAAGGTCGAGGCGCCGTATTGATTGGGTAGGCACCGCCGCTAAAAGGGGTAGGGGATCAGGGGCTCATCCTCGTCCTTCGAGGCCCGTTTCACGGGCGCCTCAGGATGAGGATGAGAGTAGGCGTTTCCGACCACGGGGACCACCGAGAGGGCGAAGGCTGGTGAAGCAGCCCTAAGTCCCTAAGTCCCTGAGGCATCGAAAGCAGCGCATGTTTTTTACGAAATAACACAACGTCTCTCCACCTCATCCTGAGGTGCCCGTGAAACGGGCCTCGAAGGACGAGGTGGCCACAGCAAAGAGCAACCACAATGCAAAACGCAGATTTCGTTATCGTCGGTTCGGGTTCCGCAGGCTCTGCCATGGCCTATCGCCTTTCGGAAGACGGCAAGTATTCCGTCCTCGTCATCGAGGCAGGCGGTTCGGATTTCGGCCCCTTCATCCAGATGCCCGCAGCACTCGCATGGCCGATGAGCATGAAGCGTTACAATTGGGGGTATTACTCGGAGCCCGAACCGAACCTCAACAACCGGCGCATCACCGCGCCGCGCGGCAAGGTGCTGGGGGGCTCATCCTCCATCAACGGTCTCGTCTATGTTCGCGGCCACGCGGAGGATTTCAACCGCTGGGAAGAGCTGGGTGCGCAGGGTTGGGCCTATGCGGATGTGCTGCCTTACTTCAAGCGCATGGAAACCAGCCATGGCGGCGAAGAGGGCTGGCGCGGAACCGATGGACCGCTTCATGTGCAGCGCGGGCCGGTCAAAAACCCGCTCTTTCATGCTTTCGTCAAAGCCGGTTCGCAGGCCGGTTTCGAACTAACCGATGACTATAACGGCTCCAAACAGGAGGGTTTCGGCCTGATGGAGCAGACCATCCACAATGGCCGCCGCTGGTCCGCCGCCAATGCCTATCTGCGGCCCGCCTTGAAACGCGGAAACGTGACGCTGGTGCAGGGTTTTGCGCGCAAGATCGTTATCGAAAACGGTCGCGCCACAGGCGTCGAGATCGAACGTCGGGGCAGAGTGGAAACCGTGCGCGCCACCCGCGAGGTCATCGTCGCGGCCTCATCCTTCAATTCTCCCAAGCTGCTGATGCTCTCTGGCATCGGCCCTGCCCAGCATTTGCAGGATATGGGCATCGAGGTGAAGGTCGACCGTCCCGGGGTAGGTGCCAATCTTCAGGACCACATGGAGTTCTATTTCCAGCAGGTCTCCACCAAGCCGGTGTCGCTGTATTCATGGCTGCCATGGTTCTGGCAGGGTGTCGCCGGTGCGCAATGGCTGGTGACGAAGGGCGGTCTGGGTGCCTCCAACCAGTTCGAGGCCTGCGCCTTCCTGCGGTCTGAACCCGGTCTGAAGCAGCCGGATATCCAGTTCCATTTCCTGCCCGTCGCCATTTCCTATGATGGCAAGGCGGCGGCGAAAAGCCATGGTTTTCAAGTCCATGTCGGCTTCAACCTGTCGAAATCGCGCGGCAATGTCACGCTGCGCTCGTCCGATCCGAAGGACGATCCGGTCATCCGCTTCAACTATATGAGCCACGCCGAAGACTGGGAAAAATTCCGCCATTGCGTTCGCCTGACGCGCGATATCTTCAGCCAGAAGGCATTCGATGACTATCGCGGTCCGGAAATCCAGCCGGGCGAGGGCGTGCAGTCGGACGACGCCATCGACGCTTTCCTGCGCGAGCATCTGGAAAGCGCCTACCACCCCTGCGGCACGTGCCGAATGGGCGACCGAGATGACCCGATGGCGGTGGTCGATCCCGAATGCCGTGTGATCGGCGTGGAGGCCTTACGCGTCGCCGACAGCTCGATCTTCCCGCATGTGACCTACGGCAACCTCAACGGCCCTTCGATCATGACGGGCGAGAAGGCGGCGGATCATATTCTGGGCAGACAGCCGCTTCCGCGCTCCAATCAGGAACCGTGGGTCAACCCACGTGCAGCAGTGAGCGACCGATAGAGGTCAGTGGTAATCATCTTCGCGCTGGTGGCGGATTGCGAGGATGGTGACGGTCTCTGCGTCCTCGATTTCGATAAGGGCAATATAGCCTGCCGAGCCAAAAGGTATCAAAAGTTCTCGGCGTCGCGCGTTGTCGCCAATGGTTTTACGCGTCGCAAAAGGAAATTCCTTGAGATTCTCTATGGTATTGATGATTTTATCGATGGCTTTTTCCGCTGTGGAAAAATCTTTTTCCAGAAGAAATTGATAGAGCCGCGTAATGTCGTCTCTGGCGGAAATCGTGTATCGAAGATTGAAACTCAACGGCCAAGCTCTGCCTTTTTAGCTGCAAGCATTGTCCGCAGTTCCGCATGAACTTCATCTGCTGAATAATAAATTCCTGTCCGTTGTGATTCTTCCAATGACGCAATCCCTCGCGCAATAAACTCCGCCTGCGATTTGCGAATTTCCACCTGCTTGCGAACCGCTGCTTCCATGAAAGCGGAGAGCGTCTCGCCTTCGTTTAAAACGCTTTCCGCCTTGTCGCGAAATTCCGGCTCAACGCGTAGGGAAGGCAACGTGGCAGTTTTTAAGGTTCGACTCATGGGCAATACCCCGCATTGCAATTGCGATGCGTGATCCTGCTCCTTTTCTAGCCAATTGTCAAAGATGCGGTTGAAATCGATGCCGGACGGGTCGATAACGGGGCTCTCCTGACACGTGTCAAATTCCCACCTCAAAATGTCTGGATCATCATGCCTGCCAAGTCCAAAAAGCTGAAAATGCTGCGTCGTACTCGTGTCGTCTGGGGATCGTGGCGCATCTGGAAGCCGCGGGCCGTGTTCTGGCTGGGTGCGCTGGCCGTCGGTGTCATCAGCGTCGTGTTTGCGATCTTGGCAGACCATGCCCAGCATCTTTTTTCTGCGGCGGTCTCGTCCGGACAATATACGTATCTGTTGCCTTTGGTGATCAGCCCCTTGGGGTTCATGCTGTGCACCTGGCTTGCTTTTTCATTTTTTCCCAATGCGCAGGGCAGCGGTATTCCGCAGGCCATTGCGGCGCGTCACTTTCATAACGATGAAGATCGATCCCGTCTTCTCTCGCTGAAGCTTGCCTTCGGCAAGATCGTGCTCACGGTCGCGGGTCTCCTTTCCGGGGCCTCGATTGGTCGTGAAGGCCCGACTGTACAGGTAGGAGCCTCGATCATGCTTCAGGCCGCACGCTGGGGCGGCATGGCGCAGGCCAGAGGTCTTATTCTTGCAGGTTCTGCCGCGGGCATCGCCGCCGCTTTCAACACGCCTTTGGCCGGTATCGTCTTTGCTATCGAGGAGATGGGCAAAGCCTACGAAACCCGCACCAACGGCATCGTGCTGACAGCCGTCATTCTCGCTGGTCTGTCATCGATCGGGCTCGTCGGCAGCTACAATTATTTCGGCACGAGTGCCATGATGGCGACCTCTGCCATCGATTGGCTGCTGGTGTTGATTTGCGGTCTTCTCGGAGGCGTGCTGGGTGCGCTGTTCAGTTCAACAGCGGTCAAAATCATGGCGCGCATTCGCCGCTGGAGCCACGTGCTGCCGCTGAAGCGCCTGTTGATCGTTGCCGCAACCTGCGGCCTGCTGTCCGCCATTATCGGTATCGTCTCGGGCGGCACGACCTATGGTACGGGTTACGAACAGGCCCGCGCCGCCATTGAAGGCCACGCTGCTCCTGCCATCTTCTTCATCGAAAAACTGCTGGCCACATTCCTCGCTATGCTCTCCGGCATCCCCGGCGGTTTTTTCGCGCCTTCGCTCTCGGTCGGCACCGCGCTTGGCAGCACGGTTGCGGATATGATCGGCGCCAGCATTGGCCTCGGTGCCATTCTCGGCATGGCTGGATATTTTTCCGGCGTCACGCAGGCACCTATGACGACATTTGTCATCATTCTCGAAATGACGGGAAATCACCGCTGCATGATCCCCATCATGGCAGCGTCCATGATCGGCTATCTGGCTTCGCGCATCATTATGCCGGAACAGTTTTATCACGGCATGGCGCGGGTGTTCGTCGCCAACGTCATTCGCTCACGGCGCGCGGAGCATGCGCCGGACCATTGACGAGTACTGGCGTCAGGCGCTGGTCGGCGGTCTCTCGGGGGCAGGCTCGAAAGAGTTGACGCCGAAATAACCGAGCCCGGGAATTTTGATGCCGGGGTTCATCACGTCGATGCCCGCAACGAGGCCTAAGAAGTTGACTTCGAAGCCGCTTCTGGCACCTGCCGAGATACCGAAGAAACCGCCAAGCGAAAGGCTTACATCCTTCCAGTCGTCGGCGACGTGCATGAACTCGCCATTGGGCAGGTAATCGCGACCCACGGCATCCGGCGGCAGAACAACGCCGAGTTCCGGCACGCTGCGCAGCACGTGGGCGACGAAGGTGTTGGAGTTGGGGCCGGGATAAATATGATATCCGCCCGCCTTGCCATAGGGATAGTCGGCAATGGCCTGCTGCACTTTCGGGATCAGCTTTTCGGCCTCTTCGCCATGCAGTTCCACCACCAGTCGCGGCATGTTGGAGTACCAATAGGCATCAGGAGCATAGGCGTTGCGGCGAATGGGGTTGCCCCAACCGACCTTGTCATAGCGCTCGTAGCTGTCCGCGCCCTGCGGCTTCATCACGATCCAGGCGTGGCTGGCGATCGAGCCTTTGAAGCCTCCGGTCATGGCGGAATAGACGTAGATGGCGGCGGGCTTGTCGGCGGGTGCCTGCGGCAAAATACCGGCGGAGGACCAGCGCGCATTGCGATAGCCGGTCGGATGTTCCTTCATGGCCCACAGGCCAGCCGAGGCCAGTGCGGGCAAGAGATAGATGATGAGAATGGCAAGCAGCAAACGTTTGGCAACTTTCAACGATGGGCCTCGTGCATCAATAAGAGAAGTTGGATAGAACAATCTCAATTTCGTATTTTTTGAGGCCGGACCCATGCACAACCCCGTTACCGTCGAAGTCACCAGAGGAAATCTCGTCGAAAGCCGCCATCGCGGCATGGCCGTGGTGGTGGATGGTGACGGCTCCGTCGTGTTTTCCGCTGGCGATGTGGAAGGTGGTGTGTTTCCGCGCTCCGCCTGCAAGGCGATGCAGGCGCTGCCACTCATCGAAAGCGGGGCTGCGGATGCCTATGGTTTTGGCAACCGTGAACTGGCCTTCGCCTGCGCCTCACATTCGGGTGAAGACGCCAATGCGCAGCTTGCTGCCGCCATGCTGGCAAAGGCGGGCAGGGACGTCGACACACTGGAATGCGGCGCGCACTGGTCTTCCGACCAGAAGACGATCATCCATCAGGCCCGCACGATGGATAAGCCCACGGCGCTTCACAACAATTGCTCCGGCAAACATTCCGGCTTCGTCTGCACCTGCGTCCATTCAGGCATGGAGACGAAGGGCTATGTCGGTTACGACCATCCCCTCCAAGTCGAGATACGCGCGACGATGGAAAGCCTCACCGGTGCCATGCTGGGTCATGACAATTGCGGTGTCGATGGCTGCTCCATCCCGACCTATGCGGTGCCGCTAAAGGGACTGGCCCATGGCTTTGCCAGAATGGCGACGGGGCAGGGGTTGGATGCAGGCCGCGCCAAAGCCTCCCGCCGTCTGATCGACGCCTGCATGGCGGAGCCGTTTTATGTGGCCGGCACGGGCCGCACCTGCACGCGGCTGATGGAACTCGCACCTGGCCAGATTTTCGCCAAGACTGGAGCGGAAGGCGTGTTCGTCGCAGCTTTGCCGCAACAGGGCATCGCCATGGCGGTGAAGTGCGAAGATGGCACCACACGTGCTGCCGAAGCGATGATTGCAGCGCTGCTGGCGCGACACTTCGACAAGGATAGCTCGGAGCGCCAAACACTTCTGGCCATGGCAAACCGTTCCATGAAAAACTGGAACGGCATCCATGTCGGCGATATCAGGGTGACGGAAGCCGTGGCTTAAGCGTTAGGCGGGCTCGGCGGTGCGCGCATCCCACATGCCCTTGAAGGCCGATCGCGCCTGGCAGCGTTCCAGCCAGGCGGTGACTGCGGGGTTGGCTTCGAACAGCGGCCCATGCGCCTGGGCGTATCGCACCACTTCTGCGGCATTGATATCCGCCACGCTGAAACGGTTGCCGACCAGATAATCGCTGCCGGACAGATGCTGTTCGAGAACCTTGAACGGGCGGCGCAGCATGCGGGCTGCAACCTCGATAACGGCCTGACCGGCGTCAGTGCTTGCAAGTCCTTCCGCTGCGGTCGAAGAAATCTTCAGCGCATTGGTCTCAATTTCGGTCGCGGCGAAGAACGACCATTGCATCATCTGTGCGTCTTCGTTGAGATCCGCTGGCGCAAGCGCCGTTCCATGCTTGCGCGCCAGATAGAGATTGATGGCCATGGATTCGTAAAGGACCATGCCGTCATCATCGATGCAGGGAATGGTGCCCATGGGATTGACCGCAAGATAGGATGGCGTCAGCGTGTTGACAGGCGCATCGGCAGCGAGCGGATCGCTGAGACGGCGTGCCTGAATAACCGGCACATGTTTGAACTCCAGTCCCAGTTCGCCCGCCAGCCACAATGTGCGCGTTGCGCGAGAGCGATAGACCCCATAGATCGTCAGCATTCCATGTCCCCTCAGATGTGTTGGTGGCGAGCCTATTGCCGCCGCGCGCAAAACAAAAGCGGGAATGTCACAGTGCCAATATTTTTTGACTATCTAACGCATCCTTGAATTGCATTTTCCATCAATTCAATTTATCAGCTCTGTAGCTTTGTTATTGTTAACTCGTGAATATATTCAAGATATATATTGGGTGTTATAGCTTATATTAATTGAGCATAAGTTATTATGCTCTATGGTGATATCCGCTGTACCAGGTCGAAAAGTATGGTTTCGGTTGCAAGATCAACAAGGTATGGAAAAGCTCGGCAGTATGAGGCTCTTGCGTAATGCGGGACGAAAATAGCGCTCGATCGTTCGACATGGTGGAAGTGAAGGATGCGTTCCTCACGAATGGCTTGTTGGACGTACGCCTGGCCTATCTGCTGGATAATATACCGGAGATGGTATTCCTGAAGGATGCCGCCGGATATTATACCTATATGAACGCAGCTGCGCTGGCGTCACTCGGTCATCCTCCAGATCACATTCGCGGTCGCAGGCTGACGATCTATGATATGGCGCCCTACGATGTGGCGCGGCGGCTGGACGAGATCGACCAGCGTATCCTGACGACGGGTGTCGGGATCTATGAGGCCGAAGAGCGCGTGGGCACCCAGGACGGGCAGGTGCGCTGGTTTTCGGGAACACGCATCCCCATGCGCAACGAGCAGGGCGAAATCATTGGTATCGCAGGGATTTCCCGAAACATCACGGCGGCCAAGTGGCAGGAAACGCTGCGGCGCAGCCATGCCTCGCTTCTGGAAATGATCGTTCACGGAGAGCCACTCGGCACCGTTCTTGACGCCATCGTCGGCACTGTTGAAAATATTCTCGACAACCTGTCCGGCTCCATTCTTTTCGTGGAGCAGAACCGCTTGCGCACCGCATCGGCACCCTCTTTGCACAAGACCTATACGTCGGTGATCGACGGGGTGGAGATCGGCCCGGATGTCGGTTCCTGCGGCACGGCGGCATGGCGTCGCGAGGCGGTCTATGTCAGCGACACTTATCACGATCCGCTTTGGAAAAACTTCGCCGAAGCTGCAATGCGCCACGGCCTGCGCTCCTGCTGGTCCACGCCCATCATCGGCAATGGCGGTGTGTTGCTGGGCACCTTCGCTCTCTATTCCGGCACTGTGCGCAAGCCTTCCCCACTCGAAATCGAAATCATCGACATGGCGACCAACATCGCGGGTATTGCCATAGACCAGCGCCGTGCCGAAGAGCGCGCGCACTTCATGGCGCATCACGACCCGCTGACCGGGCTCTACAACAGAAACCTGTTCTGGACCCAGTTCAGCCGCGCCATCCACGAGGCTAAGCGCGAAAACCGGCTGGTGGCGATCACCTATATCGATCTCGATAATTTCAAGCAGATCAACGATACGCACGGCCATGCCGTGGGCGATGCGGTCCTGCGCAACCTGGCGGACCGCATTTCAAGCTGCATCAGGGCGTCAGACATCGCGGTGCGTCTGGGTGGTGATGAGTTCGCTATCATTTTCAGCAACCCAAAGCATGACGAAGAGGGCATCCTGCGGCGTCTGGAAGCCATACGCCAACGCGCCGCAGAGCCGATTGAGTTGACGCAGGGCTGTCTCTCCGTCACCTGCTCGTCCGGCACGGCCTTCTATCCCTGCGATGGCGATACGCCGGAAGCGCTGCTGGCGAAAGCCGATGCCGCCATGTATGCGGCGAAGAAAGACGGGCGCAACAGCGTGCGCGTTTCCGATCAGTCCGCAGGCAGCGGCATCTGAGATCGTACCAGCCGTTATGCGTCGTCCGGCTTAGGTGTCGACATCAGCGCGACTGCATCCGGCGCAAGGCGTTTTTCGAAACGTCCGATGAAACGGTCGAACAGACGCGAGAAGTCTGCAACGTCCTGTTGCGGCCAGTCGCTGACGACGTCGCGGATGATACTGATCTTGGCGCTGCGCATTTCCGCCAGAATGCTGTGGCCGAGCGGCGTGATGTCGATGACGCTGCGGCGTCCGTCTTCCTGGGACGCCTCCCGTTTCAAAAGCCCTCTGCTGACCATTTCCGTCACCACGCGGCTGCCGCGCGACGGGTCGAGACGCATGGCATCGGCAATGGCACCCACTGTGGACGAGCCTTCGGCGCGGTTGACGATATCAAGCACATCGATATGCGAAAGCTCCAGCCCGGGGGCAAGCTTGGCGATGGCCATGCGGCCAATCACGCGCCGCCCGATCATCAGCCGCATACGCGTCATAGTGTGGCTGATATCCAGCACGTCATCGCGATCGGTGTTTTCACACTCTTTCGATAGTGATGCGTGCTCGTTCATATCCGCAATTCCCCTGAAAACTTTCACGCACCATAGCACAGACACAGAAATGTGCCATTGACATATATATGCGAAAGGCACATAAATTGTCCATCAAGCGTGAGACCTTTCCATGGATATGTCCGTTACGCCTGTGGCGCCCCTCGTAACGGATCGCCGTCGCAGGCTTGTTGTGTTCTCTTTTCTGATGTTGGCCATGTTCATGGCGACGCTCGACAACCAGATCGTATCGACGGCTTTGCCGACGATCGTGGGTGAGTTTGGCGCGCTGGAGCGATTCGGCTGGATCGGCTCTGCCTATCTCTTGGCGACCAGCGCCGTCATGCCTGTCTATGGCAAATTGGGCGATCTCTTCGGGCGCAAATACGTCATGATGGCCGCGATCGTCATCTTTACGCTGGGCTCGCTGGCCTGCGGGCTGGCATGGTCGATGGATTCTCTGATTGCCGCGCGCGTTCTGCAAGGTCTCGGCGGCGGCGGCATCATGGTGTCGATCTTCTCCGTCAACGCCGATCTGTTCGAGGCACGGGAGAGGGCGCGTTACCAGAGCTATTCTAGCCTCGTCATCATGGCGTCAGGCAGCGTCGGGCCAATCCTCGGCGGCACGATGAGCGATCTCTTCGGCTGGCGCTCGATCTTCCTCATCAACCTGCCCATCGGTGTCATAGTGCTGACGGGCCTCGCTTTCCTTCTGCCTTACCGTCGCCCGGAACGTCAGCCGAAGATCGATTATCTCGGCGCCGTGCTTCTGGCTCTGACGATTTCCAGCGTCGTGCTGTGGGCCGATAGTTCCCAGCTCTTCGGTTCGATCTTCGCCTGGAAAAGTCTCTGCATCGTCGCCTTTGCCACTGTTACCGCCTATCTGTGGGTGCAGGTGGAGCGCCGTGCGCCGGAACCCGTGGTGCCGCTGCGGCTGTTCAAGGACAGCACCTTTCCGCTGTTCATGGTCATTTCGCTGGTCAGCGGCGGTCTTGGCATCGGCATGGTCAACTATTACGCGCTGTTCCTGCAAACGACGACGGGCCTCTCTCCATCGTCTGCGGGTCTGTTCTTCATCGCCATCACCGGCGGCATCGTCATGGGGTCTTTGACGGCAGGCCGTCTGATCTCGATCACCGGTAGCTACAAGATATTCTCCGTCATCAGCCTCAGCATCGGTGTGGTTGCCATGCTGTCGCTTTCGCAGATGCATGCGGGCTCACCACTGTTCATCATCGCCATCATCATGTTTGCGCAGGGCCTCGGTGTTGGTCTTGGTCAGCAGGCACCGATCATTGCGGTGCAGAACTCGGCGCCTAGGGCGGATATCGGTGCGGCCAGCGGCGCGGTGTCGCTGACCCGCATGGGTGGCGCTGCCATTGCCATCTCCATCTACGGCGCTATCGTCTCGTCCTATCTGAAGGGCGTCTCCGTCGATATTCCGGGCGTCGGTAAGATACAGGAACTGACGCCGAAAATGCTGTCGGAACTGCCGGTCGCTTCGCAGAGTGCGGTTGCCAATCTCTATGCCGGTGCCTTCACGCCGCTGTTTTATGCAGCGGCTGCCACGGCGGCCATCGGCCTCGTTGCTGCCCTTGCACTGAAGAACAAGAAGCTGCCGGCAGCGGCCATCGAAAAGCCGGTTGCAGCGGTTGAGTAAGGCGAAGCGCTGAAAAGTTGCGGAGGGAGGAACGTGTTGCTTTGACAAACGTTTCTTCCATCCACGCCGCAATCGATAGCGCTTATGAAACCAGAGAAATTGCTCTATCCCACGCCAAAGGGGCTCTATTGCTCCGTCGGCGATTTTTATGTGGACCCTGTGCGCCCCGTGCCACGGGCGCTGATCACCCACGGCCATTCCGACCACGCCCGCGCCGGTCATGAGAAAGTTCTGGCCACCCGCCAGACTCTGGATATCATGCGCATTCGCTATGGCGAGGATTTCACCGGCAGTGAACAGGCTGTCGGCTTTGGTGAGACGGTAGAAATCAACGGCGTCACCGTGGGCTTTTATCCTGCCGGTCACGTACTCGGTTCGGCGCAAATCTCCATCGAACATGGCGGCACACGCATCGTTGCCTCGGGCGATTACAAGCGCGGCGTAGACGCCACATGCGCTTCTTTCGAACCGGTGCCCTGCGATGTCTTCATCACTGAGGCGACCTTCGGCTTGCCGGTTTTTCACCACCCCAAACCCAGCGTGGAAATCGGCAAGCTGCTGACCTCCATCCGGCAGTTTCCTGAGCGCACCCATCTCGTCGGGGCCTACTCTCTGGGCAAGGCACAGCGCGTGCTGCGACTATTGCGTGACAATGGATATTCCGAACCGGTTTACATTCATGGCGCGCTGGCCAAGCTGTGCGATTACTACGTGTCTCAGGGCATAGACCTTGGAGACCTTCGCCCCGCCACGCTGGAAAAGAGCAATCCCGCCCAGTTCAAAGGCGCCATCGTCGTCGGCCCACCCTCCGCCTTTCAGGAAAAATGGGCACGCCGCTTCAACGAACCACTGATCTCGTTTGCCTCGGGATGGATGATGGTGCGCCAGCGCGCCAAGCAGGGCGGCGTGGAATTGCCGCTGGTAATTTCCGACCATTGCGATTGGCCTGAATTGCTTGAGACCATCAAGGAGGTGGCGCCCTCGCAGGTCTGGGTAACACATGGCCGCGAGGAAGCGCTGGTGCGCTGGTGCGAGTTGCAGGGCATTCCGGCCCGGCCGCTACATTTGGTGGGTTATGAGGATGAGGGGGATTGATGGTGATGTTCGTTTCCCATGAAAGAACCCCTCCCCAACCCCTCCCCACAAGGGGGAGGGGCTTAACCCAGCCGAATGCTCGTCCGTTCGCTCAAGTTCATTCCTCACGACAGGGTTTCTCCCCCCTTGTGGGGGAGATGGCCGGCAGGCCAGAGGGGGTCTTGTCCCGCGAGGCCCACCCATGAAATCCTTCGCAACTCTCCTCGACCGCCTCGTCCTCACGCCCTCGCGCAACGGCAAGCTCAAACTGCTGACCGACTATTTCCGCGACACCCCGGACCCCGACCGCGGCTACGGCCTTGCCGCCATTGCAGGCACGTTAGACCTGAAGAGCGTCAAGCCTGCGATGCTGCGCGAGTTGGTGCTGGAGCGCATGGACGACGTGCTGTTCCGCTATTCCTACGATTACGTCGGTGATCTGGCCGAGACGATCTCGCTCGTCTGGGACACCAGCCAGAATGCCAACCCGCCAGAGGTCCAAGATCCCGGCCTTGGCGAAATCGTCGATCTAATTAACTCGCTGGGCCGAACGGAAGTGCGTTCCGCTGTGCGCGATCTCCTCGACCGGCTGGAAACCTCGTCGCGCTTTGCCTTCCTCAAGCTCGTCACCGGCGGCCTGCGCATCGGCGTGTCCGCCCGGCTGGCCCGTCAGGCGCTGGCGGATTTCGGCGGGCGGGATATCACCGAGATCGAAACGCTCTGGCACGGTCTGGAACCGCCCTATGAGCCCTTGTTTGCGTGGCTGGAGGGCAAGACAGAGCGGCCCGTCATCGCCACGCCCGCCATCTTTCACTCCGTCATGCTGTCCACGCCGGTGGGCGATAACGACCTGCAAAACCTTGACCCGCAGGATTTTGTTGCGGAGTGGAAGTGGGATGGCATCCGTGTGCAGCTGTCCCGCTCGGGCGAGACACGAAAGCTCTATTCCCGCTCTGGCGACGATATTTCCGGCGCATTTCCAGACGTTCTCGACAGAATCAACTTCGAAGGCGTTGTCGATGGGGAACTGCTGATTGGCGGCACAGCGCGCTCCAACAATGCGACCCGCACCTTTTCCGATCTCCAGCAGCGCCTGAACCGCAAGACCGTGACCGGCAAGATGCTGGAAGAATATCCCGCCTTCATCCGCGCCTACGACCTTCTGTTCGAGGGCGATGAGGACATTCGCGGCGAGGTCTTTCTCAAGCGACGAGAAAAGCTCACCCATCTCATCGAAAACGCCCCGCATGACCGGTTCGATATCTCGCCGCTGGTGCCCTTCGAAAGCTGGGATGAGTTGGAAACCCTGCGCAAGGCTCCGCCCGATCCCGTCATCGAAGGCGTCATGATCAAGCGCAAGGACAGCATCTATCAGGCAGGTCGCGCCAAGGGGCCGTGGTTCAAATGGAAACGCGATCCCTTCAACATCGATGCCGTGATGATGTACGCCCAGCGCGGCCACGGCAAACGCTCAAGCTATTACTCAGACTTCACCTTCGGTGTCTGGTCGGAAAATGAAGGGGCCGAACAACTGGTGCCCGTCGGCAAGGCCTATTTCGGCTTTACCGATGCCGAACTTGAGGTGCTCGACAAGTTCGTCCGCGACAACACCGTCGAGCGCTTCGGCCCCGTCCGCGCCGTTCGCGCCACTCCCACCTTCGGCTTTGTCCTCGAAGTCGCCTTCGAGGGTATAAATCGCTCCAACCGCCACAAATCCGGCGTAGCCATGCGCTTTCCCAGAATAGCCAGACTCCGCGCCGACAAGCTGCCATCGGAGGCCGACAGGCTTTCGACACTGATGGCGATGATCGACGAGAAGGAAAGCGGTTAGCTTACCCACCACTTTCGCGAAACAGTGAGTGGACAACTGAATTCTTGGGTGATGAAATTGATAACGTGCAACGCAGATCCTGGGTCATCGACATGACAGATAAACGGTCTTCATTTCCTAGCACCTCTTCCCCACGCAGCATGACGCGTCGTTCGCTTTTGGCAGGCGGGGCCGGACTCTCGCTGGCGGCTTTGTTGCCGGTGCCGGGCGGGGCGGCGTTGATGATGCCGGAAAGCCTGCCGCTCGAGGCGGGGGATTATGCGGATGCGCGCCGGAAGTTTCAGACTCATTTGCTGCGAAAGATTGCTGCGCCGGAGAAGTCCGGGCCGCTCGGTACGCCGCCGGGTGCGACGCGGGTGACCTATCCGGGTGGTCCCAACGGGTCGATCGAGCTTGTGGCGTGGATCTCGCAATATGAACCATCGCAAAAGCTGAAGCCTGCGGTGCTCTTCCTCCATGGTGGCAATGCCACGGGTGATGGGCACTGGGCCTTGATGAAGCCCTATTGGGATGCCGGTTTCGTGGTCCTGCTACCATCCTTCCGGGGCGAGAACGGCCAGAAGGGCAATTACTCCGGCTTCTATGACGAGACGTCGGACGCGTTGGCGGCGGCATCCTATCTGGAAAGCCTGCCGGGTATCGATCTCGACCGCCTGTTCATTGCCGGTCATTCCAATGGCGGAACGCTGTCTCTGCTCGCATCCATGACGCGGAAGTTCCGCGCCGCCGTGCCGATTTCAGCCGGGGTGAACTCCTGGCGCTACTTCAACCGTTATTCCGACGAACTGTGCTTCGATGAAAACAACCCGAAGGAATTCATCATGCGCTCCTCGGTCTGCTTTGGCCCCAGCCTGAAATGCCCGACACTTCTGTTGCGCGGCACCGAGGAGCGGCCTTTCGATGCCGACCACAAGCTTTTGATGGAGCGCGTGCGGTCTGCGGGCATGCAGATCGACAATATGCTGCTGAAAGGTACGCACAACGGCGTGGTGCCGGGTGCGGTGGTGGAAAGCATCCGTTTCTTCAATCAGTTCGCTTGACGCCGCCAAACTGACCGTTCCTCCAGCTTCGCGCCAGCCGGGGAGGGCATTGTCGTGAAAACGATGACTCCTGTGAAGCGGTGCAATGACAGCCCTATCCTTGAAAACCTGCCGTCGCCTTGTGTCTTTCGCGGCTCTTGCGGTCATGCCGCTTTTGAGCGGCTGCCTTTTCGTCACGGATACGAGCCGCATGAACCCTGATGTGTTCGTGCAGGAAACAGCGCCGGTCTTCAATTACAACAATGTCGGCTCCATTCCGCGTCAGCCGTTGCCGCCGACGCCGGGGTCGATCAACAGCCGTCCGCCGGATCTATTCCGCTCGCAGTTTCAGCAGCTTTACGGTCCGCCATCCACCGCCCGCCCGCCTGCATCGGGCCTGTCGCCAGCCTATAGCGGCCAGACGGTCGGTTATGGCTTGCCGGTGTCCAATCCGCTGCACCGCGCCATGTATGATCAGATCAGCGATGATGGTCACACACTGCCCGCCATTCCCTATTCCCGTGTCGATCCACGTTTCCTGCGGCAGGACGTGAGCTATCAGACACAGGAAGCGCCGGGTACGATCGTCGTCGATACCAAGCAGCATTTTCTCTATCTGGTTCAGCCGGGCGGGAAGGCCGTTCGCTACGGCGTTGGCCTCGGTCGTGATGGTTATGCCTGGGCCGGTCGCGGCAAGATACAGTGGAAAGCCAAATGGCCGCGCTGGACGCCGCCGGACGAGATGGTGCAGCGACAACCGGAACTGGCATCGATTTCCGCTGCCAACGGCGGCATGATTCCCGGTCTCAACAATCCGCTCGGTGCCCGGGCGCTTTACATTTTCAAGGACGGCAAGGACACGCTTTACCGCGTCCACGGCACGCCGGAATGGCAGTCAGTTGGCAAGGCAACATCGTCCGGTTGCGTGCGCATGCTCAATCAGGATGTCATCGATCTCTATGACCGCGTGCCGCAGGGCGCGCCGATTGTGGTTATCTGATCACTCACGCCAAGAATGCTCTGCTGAAACGGTCAGTGTTGCATCAGCGCAACTGGCCTTTAGTCATGTATTAACTACTATACCAATACGTGATTGATCGTGGAACAAACGACGTACAGCGAGATTGATGGATGGTTCCGGCAAACCCGCGCAATATCCGCCCCATTCGCTTCGATGTGAGAAAAACGGCCTTATGATGAGCACCGACACAGACTTTTCCAGACGTACCTTCCTTTCCCTTCTTGGCCTCTCCTCTGCATCGCTTTTGGCGGGTTGCGCGTCTTCCGGCGTCCGGCCTTACAACAGCGTTGAACCGGGTAGCCTTGCCAGCAATTTTGCGGGCGATTTCCGCTCCATGTTTGCAGGCGGCATTTCCGATGCCGAGCTGGCCGTCATGTACGGCACGGTGGAAGATGGCGGCTACGTCATCCCAGCCATTCCTTACCAGAAGATCGACCGCCGCTATTATCGCCAGCGCGTGGTTGACCCGACGGGCGAACCCGCAGGCACGATTGTTGTCGATACGCGCTCGCGCTTCCTTTACGTGGTCGAGCAGAACGGCTCCGCCATGCGCTACGGCGTCGGCATCGGCCGCGAAGGCTTTGCATGGTCGGGCGAGGGCGTTATCCAGTGGCGTCAGAAGTGGCCCAAGTGGACACCGCCAGACGAAATGGTTGCCCGTCAGCCGGAACTGGTCAAATTCTCCTCCAAAAACGGCGGCATGCCACCAGGCCTGAAAAACCCACTCGGTGCCCGCGCGCTCTATATCTTCCAGAACGGCAAGGACACGCTCTACCGTCTGCACGGCTCGCCAGAGTGGAACTCCATCGGCAAGGCAGTGTCTTCCGGCTGCGTGCGCCTGATGAACCAGGACATCATCGACCTCTACGACCGCGTGCCGAACAAGGCACGGGTTGTTGTTTGGCAGTAAGAATAAATCTGAGGGCGGCGTTGCGCTGCCCTCATTTCGTTAAATTGCAAACACCGATTTTAGACAGCCTCGGGCCTATCCCGATTCAATGGGTTGCAAATCCTCGCGGCAGGCTGACTTGCCGTTAACGAGGATCTTAATTTCTTTCTTGGCAGTGAATGTTCGACAACGATGCGCCAACTGCGGTCATTCGCGAAGGCTCGTCATGATTTCGGAGCTATCGACAACTTTTGCAAAATCGGATTTGAGATGGGCCATGGTGACATCAAAAATCGCGCGAGCAGATAGATTTTCATCAGGAAGGTCGAAGCCCACGACGGCATCGCGCAGCACGACCATTGTGAACCCAAGATCCGACCCAGCTCGAACTGTCGTGTTAACACAATAACCTGCAACGGCGCCCGTGACGATGAGAGTCTCTATACGATTGTCCCGGAGATAGTTTTCCATGTTGGTGGATGCAAAGGGAGATGATGTGCTTTTGATAAAAATGGGGTCCCCGTAAAGGGGCTCTACGCCTGGCATCACCACCTGTGCTGGTGCGCCTGGGTACATCGGCGATGCCGGATCGGGGTCGGCATGATGAACATGGATCACCGTCCCACCGTCCTTACGAAATTTCGCAGCAAGTGCAGCGATCTTGACGATGGCATCGCCATTGATATGATCCCGCCCGCCATCAAGGCGGTCCTGCACGTACATCTGCATATCAATGATAATAAGAGCTTTTTTCAAAATCCGTTCTCCGCTTTATTGACTCTATTCGGCCACAGAGCGCTTGTCTTCCGGTATGGGATATTGCTTTCCGTCGTAAACCAGACGCAGTGTCTGCGGCTTGCTGGTGACGGTCTTGTCTTTGCAGTCGTTGTCTTTTTCAACGAAGCTGGTCTTTGTCGATTTCGTTTCAATCACCGCTATGTCTGCGTAACCGTGGGTTTTGTTCGAGCTAATCGAAAGCGTGCTCTCGCTCGACTGAAACTCACCAGCGCAGTTCGTGTCCCATTCGCCCGCATTCTGTGAAACGACCAGACCATCGAGTACCGGGCGGAGCGAGCCCTTTTCGATGACGTACAGCCACAAGCCCACATCATCGTAAGGGTTTGGCCGCGAACTGCCGGTTGTCGATATGCGCAAGCCGAAGGCCGTCTGGTTTTGCGTTAACCGGTAACGCGCCGTGTCGAATTCGACTCCACTGATGCTTATGGCGTCGTCATTCATTCTGTCGGCAACAAGCAGGCGATGTTTGACCGCTAAACTGGCTGTGTCGATCACCAGAAGTTCGAGATCGCCCACGGTCCCGTCCTCATTTGTGGACTTGATCAGGGGCACTGCCACCAGCGTCAATTGAGGATTGGCCGGCCAGACACGGCATTTCACTGTGTGCGGCGTGTCAACAATAGTCTCGCCGTTGTTGATCTGGATGGTCGATTCGCCGAACCGGAATGTTGCCCCGTCCCGCTTGTGTGCGTCAGGATAGGCATTGCGGATTATGATCTCGGCCCTGGAGTCGCAATTCGAACGATCGCTTGCCTGCGCAGTGTTGAGTGCAAGGGAGCTCAGGGCAGCGGATAATAGGACAGCCCTGATAAATTGAGTAAACATTGGTGAGTTCCATGAGGCTTGGGCGTGCGCGTGACAGTATCGGGATCACGCCGTGTTTCAAACCTACTCCTTCACCAAATTTTCCTTCAGCGCATTCAACCGATCCCGCAGCTGCCCCAGCTCATCCAGACTACAGCCCGTTGCCTCACCAATCGAGCGCATGACATTGGCGGCCTTCTTTTTCAAATCCGCACCCTCTGGCGTCAGCGCAATCAGCACCTGACGCTCGTCCACCGTGCCGCGTTTGCGGGTAATGAGGCCTGCCTGTTCCAGCCGCTTCAACAGCGGGGAGAGTGTGCCTGAGTCCAGCCCCAGCATTTCGCCCAGCACTTTGACGGTGGCGGTTTCCTTTTCCCACAGCGCCATCATGACGAGATATTGTGGGTAGGTCAGACCCAGCGGTTCCAGCAGCGGTTTATAGGCGCGGTTGAACGCATGTGCTGCGCCGTACAGCGCAAAGCAGATTTGCAGGTCCAGCCTCAAAAGGCCTTCCATCGTTCCATCGTCCATCGTGGGGGCGTCCATTATGTGGGCTCCAAATGCGGCTGTGTAGGGAACAATTTATCCCGTCACTCGGTTCCTGCCCCATGCAACAAGCAATGCAATCTCCTCACCACCTATCGCAGGAAGAGAAATCATTCTCAATGTGCAAAATTATATTGCGCACAATTTAATTGTGAGCTATATGAATATCAACATCACGCAAAAGGAGCAGTGACATGGCAATTCTCTATACGACCAAGGCAAGTGCAACAGGCGGCCGCGCCGGTAATGCCAAATCGGAAGATGGCGTTCTCGACGTCACCCTGACGGTGCCGAAGGAATTGGGTGGCGACGGTGCAACGGGCACAAACCCCGAGCAGCTTTTTGCCGCTGGCTATTCCGCCTGCTTCCTCGGTGCGTTGAAGAACGTCGCTGGCAAGCAGAAGGTAAAGATTCCAGAAGACACGACAGTGACAGCCAGCGTTGGCGTCGGCCCGCGCGATGACGGCACCGGCTTCGGCATCGACGTGTCGCTCTCCGTCAACATTCCAGGCCTCGATAAGGAAACGGCAGAAGATCTGGTCAAGAAGGCGCATATCGTTTGCCCTTACTCCCACGCTCTTCGCACCTCCACAGAGGTTCCTGTTTCCGTAGCGTAACCTCGTCCCCCGCGATTTTACGACACGGTAAGGGCTGGCTTCAACGCCAGCCCTTCTTGCTTTCAGAAAGAAATTTGCTATATTCTTTCCAAGGAAAGGATATGCGCATGAATATCCAAGTCAAACCAGCGGTCGATCCGGCAGAGCAGGGCAGGGTCGTCACAAAGGCAGTGGTCTCTGCCGCAGAGCGACTGGGCCTGAATGCCGCCCGCGTTGCTGACGTGCTGGGCGTTTCTGCCCCCACCGTCTCGCGCATGAAGCGGCTTGATTTCGTTCTGGAGCCCGGCAGCAAGGCCTTCGAACTCGCCGTTCTGCTCATCCGCGTCTTCCGCTCGCTCGACGCAATCGTCGGTGGGGATGAGGCGGTTGCGCGCGCATGGATGCGAAACCACAACGAGACACTCGCCGCCGTACCGGCAGAAAAACTCACAACCATTACCGGATTGCTCGATGTCCTTGCCTATCTGGACGCCAGACGCGCTCCAATCTGAAAAGCGCGCCGTCTCGGGGCTTTATTGGCGGCTGGTGGAGGCGCAGCACCAGGTTTCGACCATGAAACTTGTCGATACGGTCGATGAGCAGTCTCTGCTGGAAGATATTCTCTAAGGCAGCAAGCGCCGCTTTCCACCTGAGTGTGCGGGGCTCGATTATCTTCTCGCCACACCCTTCCGCTATGATGCCGCCTACCCTTATGGTTCGCGTTTTCGCCGTGCGGGCTGGACCAAGGGCGTCTATTATGCGGCGGACAAGGTGGAAACGGCGCTGGCCGAAATGGCCTTCTATCGCCTGCTGTTTTACTCAGAATCCCCCGCCACGCCTTTGCCCGCCAATGCGGCTGAATACACCGCCTTTTCCGCCGAAATCACTACCCGTGCGGCAATCGATCTGACCACGCCGCCCCTCTCGGGCGACAAGGCGCTCTGGACGCACCCCACGGATTACGAACCGTGCCAAACGCTGGCCGATACGGCGCGCACGGGGGAGATAGAGGCCATCCTCTATCAGTCGGTGCGCGATTCCGAGGGTGGCCTGAACATCGCGCTTCTCACGCCGCGTGGCTTTGCCCGCAAGCAGCCGGTGGAGCGGGTGAGTTGGCGCATCCGCCTTGCGAAAACCGGCATACAGGCGCTGTGCGAATTTCCCATGCGGCGCATTGGGTTTGCGGTGGAGGATTTTGCGGGCGACCGGCGTATTGCGGCGTTGTTGCGGGGGTAGGGCGTCTACCCCAGATCCACAAGGTCCCGCCTCAACCGGTCCGCATCACCGCTTCCAATTTGCGCTTCCACCTCGCCATGCGTCCGCGTCCAGATGGGAACGGCGGAGGCCAGTACCGCCAATCCTTCCGGCGTGAGCTTCAACCGCTTGCCGCGCTTATCCCTCGGGTCCGGCTCGATGGACAGCAACCCGCGCTTTTCCAAGGGCTTTAACGCCGCCGTTAGTGTCGTGCGGTCCATGGCTAGAAGGTTCGCCACCGGCCCCATGGGCGGCGGTTCGGGGCGGTTGAGAGACATTAGCAGCGAAAATTGCCCATTCGTCAGTCCCACCGGCTTCAGCGCCATGTCGAAACGTCGTGCCAAGGCACGGGCGGCGCGCTGGGCGTGCAAGCACAGGCACGTATCGCGCACCAGAAGCGTCGTTGAAAAAGGAATCACCACTACATTTGACATAGGCAATATATGTTGATATCAACGTAAATAGTCAAGCAAAATCGTTTAGCCGGTGGGGTGGGGCGTCAGCCAAAACTAAACCGCGCAACGAGTGTTGCTTGTGCAGCTGTAAGATCGAAGGAGGATGAGATCATGCCGCATGCTGTCGTTTCCAAAGAAGAGTGGCTGGAGGCCCGCAAGGCGCTTCTTGCCCAGGAGAAGGAACTCACCCGCGCCCGTGACCGGTTGAACGAGGCCCGCCGCGCCCTGCCATGGGAGCCGGTGACAAAGGACTATATCTTCGACACCCCTTCCGGCCCGAAATCGCTTGGCGAGCTGTTCGGCACGTGCAGCCAGCTGATCGTCTACCACTTCATGCTGGCCCCGGATTGGGAGGAAGGCTGCGTCGGCTGCTCCTTCTTCGCCGACCACGTGGATGGGGCAATGGCGCATTTGAAAGCGGGCGACGCCGCCTTCGTGGCCGCATCCCGCGCGCCGCTGGACAAGATCGAGGCTTACAAGGCGCGAATGGGCTGGAAATTCCCCTGGGTGTCATCGCAGGACAGCGATTTCAATTACGACTATCAGGCCTCGTTCCGCGAAGAGGACGTCGCCTCCGGCACCATCACCTACAATTATACCGACATGCCCGCCATGGGCGACCTTAAGGACCTGCACGGTACCAGCGTCTTTGCGAAAGACGAAGATGGCAAGGTCTTCCACACCTATTCCACCTATGCCCGCGGCGCGGAGCAAACGCTGACGACGCTGATGCTGCTCGACCTCGTGCCCAAGGGCCGCAACGAGGAAGGCACCATGGATTGGGTGCGCCGTCACGATCAGTATGAGGATGCGCCGAAGGCCGCTAGCTGCTGCCACTAAACTCCGAGGAAGGAGAGACCAATGGAAAGCGCAACGCCGCAGAAGGAACACGCATTTCTGGAACGCCTCGTCGGAGACTGGGAGATGGTGTCCAGCACGGGCTATGAGGGCTACGACCCCGACGATTCCGAACAGCGGTTTACCGAAACCATACGCTCCATCGGCGGGCTCTGGATCGTCAGCGACGGCAAGGGCAAGATGCCGGATGGAACGCCGATGGAAGCGATCATCACGCTCGGCTTTGACCCCGCCAAAGGCCATTATGTCGGCTCGTGGATCGGCTCGATGATGACGACCCTCTGGGTCTACAAGGGCTGGCTGGAGCCCGATGGCAAGACTTTGGTGCTGGAAGCGCAGGGCCCGAAATTTGATGGCAGCGGCGAGATGGCCACCTATCATGACGTCATGACGTTGCACGATGATAATAGCCGCACCTTCTCCGGCAGCGTGTTGCAGCCGGACGGAAGCTTCAAACAATTCATGTCGTCGAAATTCCGCCGCGTCTAAAAAGGGAGAAAAACAAATGTCCGATACCCATGGAAAATTCATCTGGGCGGAATTGATGACGCCGGACAAGGACAGCGCAGGCCGCTTTTACAGCCACCTCATCGGCTGGGACATCAAGGATTTCGGTTCACCGGAGATGGGCTACAAGATATTCGAGGCCAATGGCATCGGCGTCGGCGGCATGATGGAACTGACCGACGAGCACAAAGGCGAGGGCATTCCGCCAAACTGGACGCGCTATGTCGCCGTCGATGATGTGGATGCCACGGCAAAACGCTTCGAGGAAAAAGGCGGCAAGATCATGCGTCCGCCGAGCGATATCCCCGAAGTCGGGCGCTTCGCCGTGGTGACGGACCCATCGGGTGCGGTACTGTGCATCATGAAACCCCTGCCGATGGACAGCAGCGGCTTTCCCGAGGACAGCCACACTTTGACCGGCCACGTCGGCTGGAACGAGCTTTTCACCGATGATGTCGACAGCGCCATAGAATTCTACGGCGATGTCTTCGGCTGGACAAAGGACCATGACTTCGACCTGGGCGAGATGGGCCCATACCGCATGTTCGCTCACAACGGCAAAACCATCGGCGGCATCATGAAGCGCCCACCCCAGGTGCCCGTCTGCCACTGGGGCTATTACTTCAACGTCGATGGCATAGACGACGCCATCACCCGCGTCAGCACCGGCGGCGGCAAGGTCGTCAACGGCCCGATGCCCGTGCCGGGCGACACCTGGATCGTCAACTGCCAGGATCCGCAGGGTGCGTATTTCTCGCTGGTTTCGCTGCGGAAGTGATGTCTAGTCCTGCTCGCTAATCACGACTGCACGGATACTCCGTGCGGTCGATGGCGGGAAAGCGATTGGCTTTGAATGGCTTCGGCTCGCTCAATCATATCGCCTCCGCCTCCGCCTCAAAAGCCAATCGCACGAGTTTCTATCTTTAGCGTGCAGTGACCGTCGCAGGAGATTTTCGCGTAAACGCTGACGCTTTCGTCGTTATAGCGTCCAGTGCATACAAGATCCGGTTCTGTTGCAAGAAGGTCTTTCGCCGGTGGGGTCAGCCCCAACTCTGCACAACCCGTCTTTACCAAAGTGATCGTATCGTTGTCCCCGGATTTAAGAGTGATTTCCTGATAGGCGGTTTCTGGCATGGGGCCATCGGGCGGCTCTACATCAATAGTGCCGGTGGACAATACGTCGATATTTCCAGACGAGATGATTTTTGTAAGAAGTTCAGCGCTGGTTCCTGTGCGTTTTATGCTCCAACTCTGCTGTGCTGATGCGATGCTGGTGCAAAGCAAGGAGCAAATCATCAGTTCCACGAAAATAGTCGCGCTGCGTAGATATATATTCATGAACATTTCAAATCCTTTGAAAACCTGAAAGATCACCCACTCCTCGTCAATCTCACATGATCGATAAAAGCCCGCAGCTTAGGGGCGAGATTGCGGCGGCTGGGGTAGTAGAGGTAGAAGCCCGCGAAGCTGGGGCAATAGTCTTCCAGCATCGGCAGCAGTTGGCCGCGTTCGATATAGGGGCGGAAGGTTTCTTCCATTCCGAAGGTGATGCCGGCGCCTGCGCAGGCCAGCTTGATCATCAGTTGCATATCGTTGGTGGTGAATTCCGGCTGAACCGCCACGGCAAATTCACGGTCGTTTTTCATGAATTCCCAACGGTAGGGCGCTACGCCGGGGCGGGGACGCCAGCCTATGCAGCTGTGGTCGATCAACTCTGCCGGATGGGATGGCACGCCGCGCCGATCCTTATAGGTTGGCGAGCAGACGGGAAGCTGGCGCTGTTCGACCGAGACGGGAACGGCGATCATATCCTGCGCGATCAATTCTCCCAGCCGCACGCCCGCATCATATTGTTCGGCAACGACATCGAACTCATCGTCGGTCACGGTAATATCCAGCTGAACCTCGGGATAAGCAGCCGCAAAACTGGCCAGCAGCGGGCCGGAGAGAAAGCGTTCGGCAATGGAGGACACGGCCAGCCGCAATTGCCCGCGCACCGTGCCGCCAAGCGAAGAGGTGGCAAGAGCTGCCTGCGCCAGATTGGCGATGGAGGGCGACACATCGGCATAGAACTGCTGCCCGGCTTCGGTCAGGCTGACGCTTCGCGTCGTTCGCTGCACCAGCGCGATGCCCATCATCTCCTCCAGCTTGCGGATGGTCTGGCTGACGGCGGAGCGGGTTACGCCCAGACGGTCTGCCGCGGCACGAAAATTTCGCTCTTCGGCGACCATGCAGAAAATCGATAGGGCATTGAGATCAATGTTCATTGGTTAGATTATCTATCCATTGAGGTTAGGATTGAGGCAGTTATCACGACGATGCCATCGAACTATCTTGTTCGCAACAGCACCGCTGCAACAGGGGCGGGGCTGGCAAACAAGGAGAAAAATCATGGCATTGAACAAAGTCGTTCTCATCACAGGCGCATCAAGCGGTATTGGCGAAGGCATCGCCCGCGAACTCGCCACTTCTCGCGCAAAGCTGGTTCTCGGCGCACGGCGCATGGACCGCCTTGAGGGACTGGCGCAGGAGCTTCGGCAGGCAGGCGCTGAGGTCGTTGCCCATACCCTCGATGTGACGGACCGTGATAGCGTCGCGGCTTTTGCGAAGGCTGGCCGGGATGCGTTTGGGCCAATCGACGTCATCGTCAATAATGCGGGCATCATGCCGCTGTCGCTGATGTCGTCCCTCAAGGTCGACGAGTGGGACCGTATGATCGACGTCAACATCAAGGGTGTGTTGTACGGTGTTGCCGCCGTGTTGCCGGAAATGACTGCCCGCAAATCTGGCCAGATCATCAACATCGCCTCCATCGGCGCTCTTGCCGTTTCGCCCACGGCGGCGGTCTATTGCGCCACGAAATTTGCAGTGCGTGCGATTTCCGATGGTCTGCGTCAGGAAAACAAGGATATCCGCGTGACCTGTATCCATCCCGGCGTGGTGGAAAGCGAACTGGCTGACACCATCACCGATCCCGCCGCAGCAGAATTGATGAAGGGGTACCGCTCCATCGCACTCAAACCCCAAGCCATCGGTCGCGCGGTGCGGTTTGCCATCGAGCAGCCTGACGATGTCGATATCAACGAAATCATCGTTCGCCCGACGGCTGCGTGAGGGGAGCAAGTGATGAACATGGTCTCGACCTCGGTTTCCATCGCGGTTGCAACCGCCGCCACTGACGGCATTTCACCCGCGGCCAACGCCAATAGGGAGGTCCATATGACGAACCCAACATCCCAAAACCAAACTCACCCCTATCTCGGCATGTGGGTGACGGGTGACGGCCATATTCGGCAGGAGCTTTTGCCGAATGGACGATATGACGAAGCACGTGGAAACCGAAAAAGCGCCTATCAGGGGCGCTATGAGGTCAACGGCAATCATATCGATTACTGGGACGATACGGGCTTTACCGCGGATGGGGAGTTTGTGGATGATGTGCTGTATCACGGGGGGATGATTTTTTATCGGGACAAGTGATCTCTTCCCTCATTCCTGTGCTTGTCACAGGAATCCAGCAGACGCGCGTCTGCGCGGCGGAAGAGTCCTTTCAGCCCAAAGACTTGGGCTGACTAGATTCCTGTGACAAGCACAGGAATGAGGGGCACCACCACAGGCTTCTGACGAAAGCCGTGGCGTATCCTACCGCCGCAAACTCCCCAAGATACCCCGCACCAATGCACGCCCCACCGAACTCGCCACAGTGCGGGCCGCACTCTTCATCGCCGCCTCGATCACCGTTTCGCGCTGGTAGCCACCGCCAGCCTTGCGTTTCGTGCCGGTGGTGGAGGCTTGTGTCGGCTCCTCGTCGCCAAAGCCGGGCAGCTTCCAGCGGCTGGCCGCAGCGTCCGGTTGGTTTGCCTGTTCCTCAGTGGCACGCTTAGCCGCTTCCGCATCGGCGGCTTTCTGGGCGCGGGCGGCGAGAAGTTCGAAGGCGGATTCACGGTCTAGGTCGGTGTCGTAGATACCGGCGACCGGGCTGGTGCTCATGATGCTGCGGCGCTCGTCATCGCTGACGGGGCCGACGCGGCCTGATGGCGGGCGAACCAGCGTGCGCTCCACGATAGAAGGTGCACCCTTGTCGCCCAGTGTCGAAACAAGCGCCTCGCCGGTGCCGAGTGTGGTGATGGCATCCGCCGTGCTGAAGGCCGGGTTCTGGCGAAATGTGTCGGCGGCGGTCTTCACCGCCTTCTGCTCGCGCGGCGTATAGGCGCGAAGCGCATGCTGCACGCGATTGCCCAGCTGTGCCAGAACGGTTTCCGGCACATCCAACGGATTTTGCGTCACGAAATAAACGCCGACGCCCTTGGAGCGAATGAGGCGGACGACCTGCTCCACGCGCTCCACCAGCACACGCGGTGCGTCGTTGAACAGCAGATGCGCCTCGTCGAAGAAAAAGACGAGTTTCGGCTTGGCGGGATCGCCCACCTCCGGCAGTTCCTCGAACAGTTCCGAGAGCATCCACAACAGGAATGTGCCGTAAAGGCGCGGGTTCATCATCAGCTTGTCAGCAGCCAGAACCGAGATCGTGCCGCGACCATCGCTGGTGGTGCGCATGATATCCGAAATCTTCAGCGCCGGTTCGCCGAAGAAATGCTCGGCACCCTGTTGCTCCAGCACCAGCAGCCCGCGTTGCAGCGAGCCGACGGAGGATTTGGAAATCAGGCCGAACTGGTTGGACAGTTCTGAGGCATGTTCGCCCATATAGTTGAGCAGCGCCTGCAAATCCTTGAGATCCAGCAGCGGCAACCCACCCTGATCGGCGATCTTGAAGGCGATGTTCAGCACGCCTTCCTGCGCCTCGGATGCATCCATGAGACGCGCCAGCAGAAGCGGCCCCATTTCGGCAATGGTGGCGCGCACGCGGTGGCCTTTTTCACCGTAGAGGTCCCAGAAAATCACCGGAAACTGCTCGAAGGCAAGGTCGGTAAAGCCGATCTGCTCGGCACGCTTCGTTACCCAGTCCTTGGCCTCACCCTTGGCCGCGATGCCTGAGAGGTCGCCCTTCACGTCGGCGCAAAACACCGGCACGCCAGCCTTGGCAAATCCTTCGGCCAGCACCTGAAGCGACACGGTTTTGCCCGTGCCCGTCGCGCCGGTAATGAGAGCGTGTCGGTTGCCGAAGCGCAGATCGAGATATTCGCCCTTGTTCAGGCTATCGTCGGCGTTGCGGCTCGTGCCGATGTAGAGCTTTCCATCCTGCAACATCAGGCCATTTCCTCCGGTCAGCGGGCATGGGTGCCCTTTATCCAATCTTTGCAATATTCTTATATGAACTGGCTGCGGGCTCAACAACTGTTTGATAAGGTTGTCGAAGCAGGGTCGCAAACTTCGCGGCGGCGGCATTTCCCACCTTGTGTCCAAACTTCAGTTGTTTTACGTTGACGTTAACGTCATTTATTCGTTTTCAGGAGGAAGACTATGAGCGAAATCGTTACCCAGGTTGCCGATAAGGTTGGTATCGAACACGACAAGGCCGAAAAGGCTTTGGGCATGATGCTGGGCTTTCTCCAGCGTGAAGCGGATGACGCACCCGTCGCCAAGATGATCGAAGCCATTCCCGGCGCGCCGGATCTGGTTGCCCGCTTCAACGGCGAAGGCCAGGGCGGTGGCGGTTTGCTGGGTGGCCTGATGAGCGCCATCGGTGGCGGCGGCATCATGGGTCTCGGCCAGCAGCTGATGAGCCAGGGCCTCGGCATGAGCGAGATTTCTGCTTTGGCCAAGGAAACCATCGCAATCGCCCGCCAGCACGCAGGCGACGAAACCGTGGATCAGGTCATCGCATCCGTTCCGGGCCTCAGCCAGTTCGCTTAAATCATTGATCATTCAAGGCGCGGGGATGGCTTTTTGAAAGCCTCCCGCGCCTTTTCTATTTCGGCATGGTGGGTTTCGGCCCAAATCCAGACGCCGCAAAATGCGCTGCCCAAGGTCTTGCCGAGATGGGTCAGGCTATAGTCCACATGAGGCGGAATGACGGGGTGAACGGTGCGGTTTACCAGCCCGTCGCATTCCATTTGCCGCAGCGTTTTCGTCAGCATTTTCTGGCTGATATCACCGACGACTTTGCCAATCTGGGTGAAGCGCAGCGTGCCGTTTTCTTCCAGCGCCTCCAGAATGAGCATCGTCCACTTGTCCGCGACCTTCGCGATAATATCCTGAACCAGTGCCTCGATGGCCGGATCGGTCACATCGGGTGGCGGGTGCTGGCGCCTGTTTTCGATATCGGGATCGGCATGATGCCTTTTCATTCAGACACTCTCTTTCGGGTAAGTATAAATCTTTTGGGTGCCTACTTTCGATTGGAGAGCATCGTAGCTAACTTGAGTTCACCCAACAAGAGAGGTTATCTCGATGAAGACGACAGGCAATACCATTCTCATCACCGGCGGCGGTTCCGGTATCGGTCGGGCGCTGGCCGAGGCGTTTCACGCGCTTGGCAATAAAGTCATCATATCGGGGCGTCGTCGGGCGGTGCTGGATGAGGTGACGGCTGCCAACCCCGGCATGGCATCCATGGTGCTGGACGCAACCCAGGCCGCTGGCATCCGCGATTTCGCAAACGCCCTGACCCGCGAGCACCCGGATTTGAATGTCGTCATCAACAATGCCGGCATCATGAAGAACGAGGATATCACATCCGCCCCTGATTATCTCGACACGGCAGAAGAGACCATCGCCACAAATCTTCTGGCCCCCATTCGGCTAACGGCAGCGCTCTTGCCGCATTTCCTGCAAAAGCCTGACGCTGCGGTGCTGACCGTCTCATCAGGCCTCGCCTTCGTACCCATGGTGGCCACGCCCACCTACAGTGCCACCAAATCCGCCATCCACGCCTATTCGATGGCCATCCGCGAACAGCTCAAGGGCACGTCTGTCGAGGTCATCGAGATCATTCCGCCATACGTCCAGACGACGCTCCAAGGCGATCATCAGGCAACGGACGACCGCGCCATGCCGCTGGATGCCTATATCGCCGAGGTCATGGATATCCTGACCAACCAGCCGGATGCAACGGAAGTGGTGGTAGAACGCTGCAAGCCGCTACGGTTCGCGGCTGAGAACGGCAATTTCGATCAGGTGTTTGCGATGGTGAATGGGGTGCATTCTTAGGCTCCGCGAAAGCCTCGTGTTCGAAGAGATTATGGCTTTTGTTTCCTGGCGGCGTTACGCCGTCAGGCCGAGCCACTCGCGCCAAGCCTTGCCATTATCCGTCGTCCAATCGATGACGCATGCTCCGATAGGCGCTAGGCCGTATTTTTCTATCGTCTCTCTGTCTTTATAACGTGCGTTGAAGCGAGCGCGTGCAGCTGAGCTTTTTTGATCGTTCTCAAACATGAAGAAGCCGTAGTTTCCGAAACCTATAAATCCGAGGCGGCTCTGCTCTTCGAGATGATCCAGCAAGTTTTGGCCAAATAGCGATGCGGGCTCATCGGAGCCATCGTGAAAGCTCATGAAAAGCTCTTGGTCGGGCGACTCCATGTCCATCGCAACGACGTTGCCACCACCATCCCTTGCTATAGGGAAACTACGTTCCGCCATATTCGCATGGATGGCATAATGTGCTTGCTCCCTCTTGTCCTGCTTTTCGGTCGCTGCCTTTCTAAAGGATGTAATCCAACTTTCTCTTTCCTCCCAGAGTTGAGCAATGTCTTCTAGATCAACCCGCACACTGCCCTTGTTTATCAGTGGATCGTTATTTTCGTCAGAAAACGGCTTCGGAGGAACAATGCTGAACGCTACGGTGTAAAGGTGGTTTTCTACGACTATTTTAGCGGGCAAAAACCAGACTATATTTATTCCGCTACTGCATTCTTTAAAAAATTTTCTCAAACTAGAAGGAAGGGATTGACCGATTCTTTGTTCGACGCGAGCGATGTCATCTTCTTCGGCGGGTGGTTTTATTATAAAATGAACTGGCTTTGGCTCATCTTCCCAGTCGCCGGTAAAGCTCATTTCCAGAGCGCGTTGCTCAAACATGGCCACCCGCTCTACGAGGCGCTTCCACTGGTCATTCATGCTCTCTCCCTGGCCGTCTCGTACGCTCAACACACTTACCGCTGATATTCCAATAAGAAGGTGACGCCTTGTCAAACGTGCTGACATTAATGTTCTTTTAAATCAAAAGTTGAAAATATGAGAATTAGGTACTTTTTCCAAGAGAAAAGGCCCGATTTTTCGGGCCTTTAAAGTTTGAAGTAGTAGTGACTTAGAAATCCCACTCCGGCGCCAAATGACCCGGATTGACGATCCGGCCATCCGCCTTCGCCAGCGCGAAGACCGCTTGGATTTCATCGCTTGAAAGCTCGAAATCGAAGATGTCGTAGTTTTCCTGCAACCGGCTCTCCGTCGCGGTTTTGGATAGCCCGATGACATCCGGTTGCTGCACGGCCCAGCGGAGTGCGACTTGTGCTGCCGTCTTGCCGTGTTTCGCGCCAATGTCCTTCAGCACCGTATCGTGGGGCACCTTGCCGTCGGCCATCAAGTAGTAGGCCGTAATGGAAATGCCGTGTTTGCGGGCAGCTTCGATGACCTTGGTCTGGTCGAGATAAGGGTGGTACTCGATCTGGTTGTTGGCAACGGGTGCATCGGAGAGTTTTACGGCCTCGTCGGTCAGCGCCACGTTGAAGTTGGAAATACCGATATTGCGGGTCTTGCCAGCCTTGTGCACCTCGTTCAGCGCGCCCATGCGTTCCGCCAGCGGCACGTCGCTTTTTGGCCAATGCAGCAGAAGAAGGTCGACGTAATCGGTCTTCAGCTTTTTCAGGCTCTCATCGACCGACTTGATGAAGTCGGCATGCTTATATTGATCGACCCAAACCTTGGTCGTGAGAAAGATGTCGCCACGCGCAACACCGGAATTGGCAATGACGTCGCCGACGGACGCTTCGTTCTTGTAGATTTGCGCCGTATCGACATGGCGGAAACCGAGTTTCAGGGCCTGCGGCAGAATGCGGTGGACGTCGTCATCCGGCATCCGAAACGTGCCGAAGCCGAGCGCTGGAATGTTCGCGCCATTGGCGTTCACTGTGTGCATGATGGTCTCCTTGGTGGGAGTTGGCCCGGCAGTGCGGGCGGGAATGTGTACCAGGGATAAGTGTGTGGTCGGCGGTTTGGTTCAAGCCGCCTTCGTAACATTCGCCGAATGACAGGCGGGCGCGTCGCGCAAATGCCCCGGTTTTCAAGGCCCCAGGCGGGCCAAAACAAAATGCGGGCACCATGGCCCGCATCGTTATTTCTATCCGTTGTCTATCTGTGGAAACAGACTGCCGTTTCTCAGCTTGTCAGGCGTGGCGAGGTGATCACGCGCTTGAACAGGGCTGCCATGGCGTCGGTAATGCCCTGTGTCGGGCTGACCTCGAAGTAGAGGCCGGGCGTGGCGCATTCTTCCATCTTGGTGCCGATCTGCGACTGGAACGGGCTGATCCACTTGTTGTACCAGTCGTTTGTCGGCAGGGGCAGATAGGTTGTGTAGAGCACGGCGATGCGGTAGCCTTTGTCTTTCAGCGCGGTGCAAAGCTTGGTGTCGATCGGCTCCTGACAACGACCACCGGTCAGCTTCTTTGTGCAGCCCGATGGCTTGTAGCTATCGCCGACGCCATCGGAAACGAAGAAGACGACCTTATCGGGGTTTGCGGAACTGGTGCCATCGCCCGCCGTGCCCATCTTGGTGCTGATTTGCGTCAACGCCCGGTCGAAGTCGGTCATCTGGTCGTTGTTGAAACCCTGCATCGGGATGGACATCAAGTCGATGTCGCTTGCCTTCTTTTTGGTGGTGGCAAGATCGGCACTCAAGGCCGATACTTCCAGAAGCTTGGTATCTTCAGCCTTTTCACCGAACGTATAGACTGCCATCCTGTACTGGTTGACGGCCTTGCGGGTGGCGACGGCGGTGTCCATCAGGCTTGCGGTTGCCTGCGCAACGACGTTGATGCGGGTGGTAACGCCAAGCGACTTGGCCTTAAAATAGTAGCTGTTCTGATCGGCCACACCGTCCTTCACGATGTGACAGGCGAAGGCACATTTGTCTTTGGTATTGGCCACCAGCTTCGCCACGTCGGCTGGTGTCGCGCCAACGCCCATGGATGGTGTGTTGTCCAGCAACAGGTAGAAGTCGCTGAAGGACTCCGTTTCGTATTTCGCAGTGGCCCTGCCGCCCACGGTCACGAATTGCTTGCCGAGGAGTTTGGTGAGCGAGGTATCGACGGTGGCCTGAAAGGTGATCGCCGCCTGGACGACGTTTCCGACCTTTTCGACAGCTAGCTTAACGCTATCGACCTTGAAGTCATCGCGCCCCACGGCGTCGCTCGTGAAGAACTCCATCGCCTCGCCATTGGGAACCGAAATCTTGCCGTCACCCGACATCTTTCGGGCAGCTTCCACATAGGTGGACATCTTGGCCACGGAAGACAGAACGGCGGCATCGGCTGCCTGCTGAAGATCGGTCTTTACCGCCATTGCCTGGCTGATATCCAGAGCCACGCCCGCCGACCCGAAAATCGGGACGATCATCAGCGCGGTCAGAATTCCAAAGTTACCCGATCTGTCTTGCCAGAAATTTCGCACGTTCTACCCCAGCGTTTCGATGTGCTGGAAGTATAGGTCGACAAAATTGAAAACTCGTTTCTGGAGATAACTAACGTGTTGTGAATATATTGCATTAATCTATTGATATTCAGGCATAATCATTGAGCCTTAAAGCCGTTTCGAGATGACGGCCATCTTCCAGGAAAATACATTGTCACGTTCGCAGCGGCTTCTCGATCTCTTGCAACTTTTGCGCACGCATCGCAGGCCGGTCAGCGGTGCTGAACTGGCCAGAGAGACTGGCATCAGCCTGCGCACACTCTACCGCGATATCGCGACGCTTCAGGCGCAGGGCGCCAATATCGAGGGTGAGGCCGGTGTGGGATATGTGCTGCGACCCGGTTTTCTGCTGCCACCCCTGATGTTTACCGAAGCCGAAATAGAAGCGCTCGTTTTGGGCTCGCGCTGGGTGGCAGGCCGGGCGGATGGCACCATGGCAACGGCAGCGCGGGCAGCGCTGGCGAAAATCGCTGCCGTTCTGCCGGAAGAACTGGGCGAAGAGCTTGAAAACTCCACGCTTCTGATCGGCCCCGGTAAGGTGCTGGAGATGGCGCATGTCGAGCTTGGTATGCTGCGGGCGACCATTCGCAGCCAGTTGAAAGCGCAGATCGACTACGGCGATGAAAACGGGCAGGGCACGCAACGCACGGTGTGGCCCTTTGCGCTGGCGTTTTTCGATCAGGTGCGGGTGGTTCTGGCATGGTGCGAGCTGCGGCAGGATTTTCGCAGCTTCCGGGCAGACCGCATCACCGCGTTCCAGCCGCTGTCCACACGATATCCACGCAGCCGCCACTCTCTTTTAAAGGAATGGCGTGCGCGCCAGGCAATCACTGCTGACAAAAACTGACAGCAGCACGGTCTAGGCTCACTCCATCGTCACAAAGGAGACAGAGCGATGATCCATCCCAACTTCACCATCCTGTTCGTGGAAAACCCGGTAAAAAGCACCGAATTCTACAAGGACCTGTTCGGCACTGCACCCGTCGAAGCGTCCGAGACCTTCGCGCTGTTCATTCTGCAAGGCGGCCTCAAATTCGGCCTCTGGTCACGGCACACGGCAGAACCCGCCGTGACTGTCACAGGCGGCGGAACGGAAGTCGTCTTTCAGGTTGCGGCGGATAGCGACGTCGATGCGCTCCACCTGGAATGGAAGGCCAAAGGCCTGACGATTTTGCAAGCGCCGACCACCATGGATTTCGGTTACACCTTCGCAGCCGCCGATCCCGATGGGCACCGCCTGCGCGTCTACGCATTCCACGGCTAACGCTTGACCGCCACGATAAAAAGACGTGGAAACCGCAGCAGCCGCCGACCGTCTGCCATGGGTGGATAGGCGGCGTCGATGCGGGCCAGATAGTCGGCGAGGAACGCTTCGCGGTGTTCTTCGCCTGCCGCATCCAGATAGGGGCGAAGGCCGGTGCCCTTGACCCATTCCACAATGGCCTGGGCACCCTGCATAGGGTGGTTATAGATCGTATGCCAGACATCGACGCGTGCCGATTTCGGGGAAAGCCGGTCGAAATAGGTGGCTGGAGAAGGCAGGGGGCGTCGGCGCAATCGGTTGCCCTCGAAGGCTGTGCTCCACGGTCCCGCAGCGCCGGTTTCTTCCATCGCCAGATGGCTGCGTTCGCCCAGATTATCCGGCATCTGCACGGCCAGCACGCCGCCGGGCTTCAAGTGATCCATCAGCGCAACAAGAACATCCAAGTGGTTCGGCAGCCATTGAAAAACGGCATTGGCATAGAGCAGATCGGCCTTCTGCTGTGGCTTCCATGTGGCCAGATCGGCCCTTTGGAACGTGGTGTTGGGTAGCCGAAGCCGCGCCTTTTCCAGCATATCCTGATCGCTATCCACGCCCGTGATGACGTTGACACCGTAACGCTCGGCCAAAAGCTCGGTCGAATTGCCGGGTCCACAACCCAGATCGTACCCCGCCACCAGCTTTTCCAGCGGCACCTGCGCCAGGAGATCACTGGCCGGGCGCGTGCGTTCATTCTCGAATTTCAGATATTGTTGCGCCGACCAGACCATTTTGCACTCCTTCGCCAGCCTTGAATTTTGCACGGCGTGGCGGCCCTGACCAGCCGACAACCTATCAATAAGCGTGATGGGTCCATCGACGCCGCTTGTGTGATTGCGCAATAAAATCCAAGGATTGGGGCGGTTTTCCGTAACTTTCCATCAATTTCCGATGTCAGGAGCATTTGGTCTTGACGCTTGGAGTACAGAGGCATTCATTCGCCGGAACTATTCCAAGGAGAATGCCATGTCCGTCGATACCGCACCCCGATCCACCACCTGGACCTATGTCGATGGCCAGTGGCTGCCCGGCAACCCGCCGTTGATCGGACCGACCTCGCATGCCATGTGGCTGGCTTCCACGGTGTTCGATGGTGCGCGCTGGTTCAACGGTCTGGCACCGGATCTCGATCTGCACTGCCAGCGCGTCAACCGCTCTGCCATCAACATGGGCCTGAAGCCGACCTTTACGGCAGAGGAAATCGAGCAACTGGCGCTGGAAGGTGTGGCCAAGTTCGATGGCAATATGGCGATCTACATCAAGCCGATGTACTGGGCGGAACATGGCATGCCGGGCAGCATCGTCGCACCGGATGCAGCCTCCACGCGCTTCGCACTGTGCCTGTTCGAAGCGCCGATGGATGCAGGCGCGCCCGTCACGCTCACAGTCTCGTCCCTGCGCCGCCCTTCGCCGGAAACCGCCATGACGGATGCCAAGGCCGGTAGCCTTTACCCCAACAGCGGGCGCGCCATCATCGAGGCCCGTTCTCGCGGGTTCAGCGGCGCGCTGATGCTGGATATGAACGGCAATGTCGCCGAGACGTCTTCGGCCAACGTCTTCATGGTCAAGGACGGCGTCGTCTTCACGCCCGTGCCCAACCGCACCTTCCTCGCCGGCATCACCCGCTCCCGTGTCATGCTCCTGCTGCGTCAGGCCGGTTTCGATGTGCGCGAGGCAACGCTCTCGGTCCAGGATTTCCGCGAAGCCGACGAAATCTTCTGCTCCGGCAATTACTCCAAGGTCTCGCCCGTGACGAAGCTGGACGAGCGTGAATTGCAGGCCGGTCCGGTGGCCCGCAAGGCGCTGGATTTGTATATGGAGTGGGCGGCAACTTCGGGTGTCGAGGCGGAGTGAGGGAGCCAAGCCGCAGGTGTTGAGCTTGGGGCGGGACCCCTCACTTGCGATTTCTAACACTTAGCGAAGACGCTAAGATGTTGAAATCGCTTTCTCTTCCACAAGGGGAGAGATAAGGCTGCCGCGCCGCCGCAGGTTACCTCTCCCCCAGTGGGAGAGGACAGAAAATCACGATCTTAGCTAAAAGCTAAGTCGTAGATTTTCTAGGTGAGGGGTCCAGCCCCTTGCTCCAACCTGTCAACCCTGCACCAACACACCCCGCGCCACATCCACCACCGCCTGCGTCAACGGCTTGAGCTTCTCCGCCGCCAGCCGATTCACCTGCCAGTACAGCGGAATATCCAGCGGCGTATCGGGCACCAGTTCCACCAGGCGACCCGAGGCCAGATGTTGGGCCACCAGTGCGTGCGGGTTCATGCCCCAGCCCATGCTCAACAGCGCTGCATCCACGAAACTTTGGGTGGAAGGCAGCCAGTGGGTGGGGTGAACGACGGGTGCGCCGAAGACATTTGACACCCATTGATGTTGCAGCCGGTCCTTCTGGTTGAAGGTCAGCGCTGGTGCCTGTGAGAGCCGCGCTTCCGTCACGCCGCCTGCGAAATATCGCGCCATGAATTGCGGGCTGGCGGTTGCGTGGTATCGCAAGGACCCGAGCGGCGTGACGCGGCACCCCTGCACCGGCCTTTCAAGGCTGGTGACGGCGCCCAGAACCCGGCCGCGTTGCAGCCACTCCGCCGTGTGGTCCTGATCGTCGACGGCAATGTTAAGCAGGTAGTTCTGCTCGGTGGCAAAGCCGGAGATGGCGTTGAGAAACCATGTGCCGAGGCTATCGGCATTGGTGGCGATGTGCAGCGTGACCTGCCGCCCCGGCTCGTCTGGCGTGAGCAGGGCGGGCAGTTGCCCGAACAACTCCGTTTCCAGCATGCCGACATGCTCCATGTGGCGGCAAACCCACTCGCCCTTTTCCGTTGCCGTGCATGGACTGCCGCGCAGGATCAGCACCGCACCCAACCGTTCCTCCAGTTGTTTGACGCGCTGTGAAACCGCCGAAGGCGTAACATGCAACGCATGAGCGGCCCGCTCGAAGCTGCCCGTCTGCACCACCATGGCCACCGCGCGAAGCGCCGCATAATCCAGCATATAAGTTAGCCTGCCTTAATCACGATAAGAAACCTTAACTGGATTAACCCAACTGCGCGCTCTATCCAAACCATGAATGAGGGCAGGACGATGGATTTTTCGACGTACATGACCGGTTTGATGATGGGGCTGACTCTGATCGTCGCCATCGGCGCGCAGAACGCGTTCGTCCTGCGGCAGGGCCTGCGCGGCGAGCACGTCTTCGCCGTGGTGCTGGCCTGCGCCCTGTCGGACGCCGTCCTCATCACCATCGGTTTCACCGCATTCCGGCAGATGGCCACCATTCTGCCTGCGCTGGAACCGGCCATGCGCTATGCAGGCGCTGCATTTCTGTTTTGGTATGGCGCAAAAAGCCTGCAATCGGCGCTCGGCCCCGCCAATGCCCTCGTCGCTGCCTCCAGCAATGCTTCACCCCTTTCGACAACGCTCGCCACCTGCCTCGCGCTGACATGGCTCAACCCGCATGTCTATCTCGACACTGTCGTGCTGCTCGGCACCATCTCCACGCAGTTTCCGGGGGCGGAAAAGGCATTCTGGGCAGGGGCGGTTACCTCGTCCTTCCTGTTCTTCTTTTTGCTGGGCTACGGCGCCTGCTGGCTGCGCCCCATCTTCGCCAATCCTCAAGCGTGGCGGATACTGGAGGGCGTGATTGCGCTTACCATGTGGCTGATTGCCATCAAGCTGTTGGCGGGTGGTTGAGAATGGCGGCAAGCGCCCGAAGCGGCGCGGTCAAATGCTTGTCGCGTCGAAGACCAAGCGCCAGCCTTCGTTCGAGCTTGGGTGACAAAGAACGCGCCTTCAGCGGCGAAGATTCTGCCTCACTCTGGATGGCCATGGCTGGAATGATGGCGACACCCAGCCCTGCTTGCGCGAGCTTCTTCAAAGCTTCGACGCTGCCGAGTTCCATCACGGGCTGAACGCGTTTGCCGCTCGCCCTCAGCCAGTCATCCACCAGCCGCCTTGTATTGCCACCTTCGTAAAGCAATAGCGGTTGGGAGGAGAGAAAATCGGCGGCGATTTCACTTGGTAGCGGCGCGGCATCTGGCGGAAAGATCGCCACCAGTTCTTCGCTATGGATGTCGCGCAGTTCAATGCTGCGCCCGCTCGTGGGCAGTGTCACGATGGCAGCATCGATCATATTCTCTTCCAGAAGCCGCAGAATATCCGGCGTATTGCCGGTCTGAACCTTGATCTCGACATCCGGCATGGCTTGGTGAATCTGACCCAGGATGGCAGGCAAAAAATAGATCAGCGTCGTCGCACCCGTGCCGATCCGCAGCCGACCAGAAGTGCCGCTGCGGTGAGGCGCCACCGCCTCTAGGGCCTGCGCGACATCCTCCGCGATGCGTCGCGCATGGACGAGAAGATCATGACCCGCAAACGTCGGCTGCATCCGCCGCCCCACGCGCTCCACCAGCCGTGTGCCCAACTGCTTTTCCAGCAAGCGAATATGCAGACTGATCGCGGGCTGGGTCATGCCTGCTTTCTGCGCTGCTGCTGAAAAGCTGCCGAGATCAGCCACATCCATGAAGCTGCGCAACTGCTTGAGATCGAAATCCATAGACAAAGAATCCCTTATGGTTTGCATAAGATGGATAATCTTTATTTTGGCTTCTGTCTGATGCAAACTGTGTGCAGTGAATTTTCCAGGATATTGAAATGCATTCCCAGCCAAGACCAGCCGTCACCATCCGCCCCTGCGAAGAGGGCGATATCGAAACCATTACAGAGATCTATCGCGATGCCGTGCTTTACGGCAGCGCCAGTTTCGAAATCGAGCCTCCTTCCGCCGAGACGATGACCCAGCGCCGGGATGCTTTGGTGGCGGGGGGCTTTCCCTATATCGTGGCGGAGGTGGAGGGCACGGTTGCGGGCTATGCCTATGCGGGGCCGCACCGCGCTCGCCCTGCTTACGGTGCCACGGTGGAGGATTCGATTTATGTCGATCCGAACCGCAAAGGCCTTGGCATCGGCAAGACGTTGCTGCTGGCGCTCATCGATGAGGCAACCGCCAAAGGCTTCCGGCAGATGGTGGCGGTGGTCGGCGATTCGGACAATGCCGCCTCTGTCGGCGTCCACCGTGCGGCAGGTTTCGATATGGTCGGCACGCTCAAATCCGTTGGCTGGAAGCACGGTCGCTGGCTCGATATCGTGTTGATGCAGCGTCCGCTGGGTGACGCGGACACGACGCCACGGTTTTGATCACGGCTTGGTCGATCCCGGCAGTTCGACCTTGACGGTGTCGGCTGAAAATTCGCTGCCGAGTTCGACCTTCTTCGTCTTCTTGTCGTAAACGCAGATGTGGCTGATGGTGGTCTTAGTGCCCTTGGCGTTGCCGGTGAGGATCGCCAGGCCATAGTTTTCGCTGCCGGTCGGATCGACCACCGCCTTGGCATCCTCGATCATGTCCTTGGATGCATCGAGACATTTGGCCTGCACATCGGCTGCGAATTCCTGCCATGCAGCGTCGGAAGAGGCAACGGCGGGCAGTGCCAGAAGGCTTGCCAGACCGGCTACGAAAAACTGTCGTACCATGGTGTTACTCCTTGGAGTGTACTCGCCGCAAAAGAGGACGGATTTTCTTGTTTCGGTACGGCAGCCTCGGGTTGAAAAGTGTTTTCCGCAGGGCATGAGACGAATTTTCTCTTTTGCCGGAACAATTTGATATTTCACAGGTTGCCTCGGATGGCGTCCGCTCTTATGGTCCGGGCACACGGTTTCAAGGAGCGGTCAAGCCGCTGCAACAAGGAGTAAAACCATGGCTTTTGAACTTCCAGAATTGCCTTACGATTACGATGCGCTCGCGCCTTACATGTCGCGCGAAACGCTCGAATTCCACCACGACAAGCACCACAAGGCCTATGTCGACAACGGCAACAAGCTTGCTGCCGAAGCTGGTCTTGCTGACCTTTCGCTGGAAGAAGTCGTCAAGAAGTCGTTCGGCACCAATGCTGGCCTGTTCAACAACGCTGCCCAGCACTACAACCACGTCCATTTCTGGAAGTGGATGAAGAAGGACGGCGGCGGCAACAAGCTGCCCGGCAAGCTGGAGCAGGCTTTTGCGTCTGACCTCGGCGGCTACGACAAGTTCAAGGCTGACTTCATCGCAGCCGGTACCACGCAGTTCGGCTCCGGCTGGGCATGGCTGTCCGTCAAGAACGGCAAGCTCGAAATCTCCAAGACGCCAAACGGTGAAAACCCGCTGGTTCACGGCGCAGACCCGATCCTCGGCGTCGACGTGTGGGAACATTCCTACTACATCGACTACCGCAACCTGCGTCCGAAGTACCTCGAAGCTTTCGTCGATAATCTCATCAACTGGGATTACGTTCTGGAGCGCTACGAAGCTGCTGCCAAGTAAGCTTTCAACGCTTTTAGAATACGAAACACCCGGCCTCAGCGCCGGGTGTTTTCGTTCTGTCATATGCGTGTCATTCGCCCGGCCTATGCGGGTGCCATCATGACCGACACATCCCCTCTCTTTTCCTTCGGCATCATCGCCGATGCTCAATATGCCGATATCGCGCCGCGCCCGGAGATGGACCGGTTTTATGCGCAAAGCACGCGCAAGCTGGACGCTGCAATCGAGGTGTTCAACGCCCACGATCTCGAATTCGTGGTGACGCTGGGGGATATCATCGATCGTGGCTGGGAGAATTTCGACGCTATTCTGGCGTGTTACGACAGGCTGAAGCATCGCTCCGTATTGCTGCCCGGCAATCATGATTTTGCGGTTGCGCCTGAATATCTCGACAAGGTCCATGCGCGTCTCGGTATGCCTACACCCTGGTATGACTTTGCTATCGGCGGCGTCCGCTTCATCGTGCTGGATGGCAGTGATGTCAGCGTCTTTGCGCCACCCCCGGGTGATCCGCGTCGGGAGCTGGCGGCGCAGAGATTGGCGGCCCTTGCGCAGGCGGATGCCGTCAACGCGCAAGACTGGAACGGCTCTTTCAGCCCTGAGCAGTTCACGTGGCTTCGCGACACGTTGGCCGCGGCAGATGCGGCAGGCGAAAGCGCCGTCCTTTTCTGCCACTACCCACTCTACCCGCAAAACTCTCACAATATGTGGGACGCACCTGACATCCTCGACCTTCTCTCGGCACATCCCAGTGCCAAGGCTTGGTTCTGCGGCCACAACCACGTCGGCAACTACGGCCTGCTTGGCGGCACGCATTTTCTGAACTTCAAGGGCATGGTCGATACGCGGGACGAAAACACCTTCGCCATTGCCGATGTCTATGACGACAGAATCGACATCCGCGGTTTCGGTCGTGAAGACTCGAGAACGCTAAGCTTCTGATATCAAGATATTTCAGACAGCCCACCGCAATGTAGTCAGCAGGCGAAATGTATCGCCCGCGAGATGAGTTCACCACACGTATTCATTTGATATTTCTATTCATTTGATGTTTCCCGGAAAAGCGGCTGGATTTGGCGCGATATCCCACATCGATCATTTTGCGACCGCTCTATTTTCAGGACTATTCGATATGACCTACACGGAAAATCTCTGGCTTTATTTCTCCCTCCTGTTCGGCATCATCATCTTGCCGGGTATCGACATGCTTCTTGTGTTGGCAAGTTCGCTGACCGGCGGCCGAAAGGCGGGACTTGCCGCGACATCCGGCATCATGGCGGGCGGGGTGGTGCATTCGCTGTACGGCGCTGTCGGCGTGGGGCTTCTCGCCAGCCTCATGCCCGTGCTGTTCACGCCGCTGATGATTTTTGGCGCGGCCTATATGGTCTGGGTTGGCATCGGCCTCATGCGCAGTTCCATTGTGGTGGAGGGGGATGAGGTGAGCGCCAGCGCGTCGGCCCGTCGTGCGTTCTGGCGTGGCATCGTCACGTGCCTGTCCAACCCCAAAGCCTATCTTTTCATGATGGCCGTTTACCCGCAATTCCTGAAGCCGATCTACGGTCCGGTGTGGATACAGGGCGTCATCATGGGGCTGATGACGGCGGGCACGCAGCTTGCGGTTTATGGAACGCTGGCGCTAACAGCGGGCAAAAGCCGGGATTTGCTGGTGTCCTCGCCGCAGACAACGATTTTTATCGGTCGCGCTGCGGGCTTGCTGCTGGTCATCATCGCCGGTTTCACGATTTGGGAGGCCGTTGCCGTGAGGTGATATGGGACTGATAATGCTTGAAAAATTCACCGGAATGTGACTTCTTTTTGCCATGTGAAACAGGCATCTTCTGTTTCGCTCGTGGCCAATGTTGAGTGTATCTGCGCGGCTGTTCCACGTTCTGACATTTAAGACCATTTCATAGCATCACCCCGCTGCGGCGGATCCCAGGAGAGAGACGATGAAGCTTAAAACCATTGCCGCATCCATACTGATAGGCTGTCTTTGCGCCGGTGCGGTTTCCGCAGCCGGCGAGGTCGAAAAGCGCGAAGGCCTGATGAAGGGTATCGGCGGTGCCATGGGCGCGCTGGGCGCTATCGCCAAGGGTGAAAAGCCTTACGACGCAGCCGCCGTCAAGACCGCCGTCACCACCATCAGCACCAACGCCAAGGCGTTCCCGGACCAGTTCCCTGCCGGTTCCGAAGGCGGTGCTGCGGCGCCTGCCATCTGGCAGAACTTCGCAGACTTCAAGTCGAAGTCCGAAAAGCTCGGCACGGATGCGGACGCGGTTCTGGCACAGTTGCCGACGGACCAGGCCAGCGTCGGTGCTGCCCTGAAGACGCTGGGTGCAGATTGCAGCAGCTGTCACCAGACGTATCGCCTCAAGAAGTAATCGCTGAAAAGCCAGGTCCGCCGGTCATCCGGCGGACTTTTTCATCATGGATTTTACAATAGGCGGAGAAGGCGATGGCTTCCATCTGGGCCAGGCTGGCAGGCGGTGCCGTTATTGCGGGCGCGGCGGGGCTCGGTGTTTTCATGTGGGTGACCGCGCCTCAACGTCAGGCGCCCAGCCACTGGGCCAATTTAGGCGAACCGAACCTTGCCAATGGCGAGACCCTGTTCTGGGCAGGCGGTTGCGCCAGTTGCCACGCGGCACCCGATGCCACGGGTGATGCGCTGAAGATGCTCTCCGGCGGGCAGGCGCTGCCCAGCCCCTTCGGCACCTTCCACATGCCCAATATCTCGCCCGATCCGCAGCATGGCATAGGCGCATGGACAGTCGCAGAATTCGGCGATGCCATGACGCGCGGCGTCGGCAAGCAGGGCGAACATCTCTACCCGTCTTTTCCCTATAATTCCTATGCGCGGATGACGCCGCAGGATGTCAACGACCTCTTTGCCTATCTGAAAACGTTGCCCGCCAGCACCAATGATGCGCCGGGCCACGATCTGCCGTTTCCCTTCAACATTCGCCTGTCGCTGGGCGGCTGGAAGTTCCTGTATTTCGACAAGGGGCAGCCGCGTGTCGAACTTGCCAATGCGAGTGCGGATGTCGTGCGCGGACAATATCTGGTCGAAGGCCTTGGCCATTGCGGCGAGTGCCACACACCACGCGATGCGCTGGGTGGCTTCCTCAAGGGACAGTGGCTGGCGGGCGGACCGAACCCGGAGGGCGAGGGCAAGATACCCGACATCCGTCCCGAATCCGCCACGATCGGCTCGTGGACTCAGGCCGATATCGCCAACTACCTCGAGACTGGCTTCACACCGGATTTCGACAGTGCTGGCGGCTCCATGGTCAAGGTGCAGCAGAACATGGCCCGCATTCCCGCCGAAGACCGCGATGCGATCGCGGCCTACCTCAAGGCGCTGCCATCTCCCTGATGGCCATTGACTCGGCGAAACTTCCGCCGGATAACAGATGTGTGATGGTCTTTCCGGGTTCGCCCGGAAAGTGAAAAGGGAACACGATAGAAGCGCCAAGCTTTGATTCGTGGCTGCCCCCGCAACTGTGAGCGGATAGCCTGAGAACGAAAAGCCACTGATCTGGCGCATCGACGCGAAATCGTCTTCGATTTCGTAAAGTAAGATGCCGATGCAAAAGGATTGGGAAGGTGTTTTCAAGGTTACGACCCGCAAGCCAGGAGACCTGCCATCACGTGAAGTGTCGTCCAAACCGGCGGGGTGTCCGGAACAGCACGGTTGCGAGGTCTGACATTTCAGGCCTTAGGACCCTGTGTCTCTTTTCCCCGTGGTGAATGTTGAATGCGGTCGTGCGGCGTTTGATCAGAACAACGCCCACCCGCACAGGAAAGGGTCACCATGTCTATCCAGCAGAATACGGCCTCAGCCGTCTCAACCAAAACATCGAAAATCGCGCAATCATTGACGGCAGCCGCACTCGGCCTGTTCATCGTCGGCTTCGTCGGTTTTTCTCATGTCGAAGCCGTGCACAATGCCGCGCATGACACGCGTCATGCCAACGCTTTCCCTTGCCATTGAGGGGAGAGTATCAATGCCATTTTTCCGTAACATCGTCTTCACCGCCGTTCTGGTGGGGCTGATTGCCGGTCTGGCCGTCAGCGCACTTCAAGCCATCGGCACCACGCCGCTCATTCTCCAGGCGGAAACGTTCGAGAACGCGGGTGGCGAAGCAGCCCCCGCTCACGCCCACGATGCAGCAACACCTGCCGACCATCACCACGATACCGAGGCATGGGCACCTGCCGATGGCTTCGAGCGCAACGCCTATACCCTTGCCGCCAATGTGCTGACGGCTATCGGTTACGCGCTGGTACTGACAGCCCTTATCTCGCTGCGCAGCACCCAGGGCGGCTGGCGCGAGGGCCTGTTCTGGGGCCTTGCCGGTTTTGCCGCCGTCATGCTCGCCCCCATGATCGGCCTGCCACCGGAATTGCCGGGAAGCCCAGCTGCTGCGCTTGAAGCACGGCAAATCTGGTGGGTCGCGACCGTTGCGGCAACGGCTGGCGGCATTGCGCTACTTGCCTTCAAACGCAACGAACCGTGGGCCATCATCCTTGCTGTGGTGCTCATCGTCGCACCGCACATCGTCGGCGCGCCACTGCCGCCAGAGGGTGAACATGCGCTGGCCCCGTTGCCGCTGGAACGCCGTTTCATGGTTCTCGCCACCGTCACCAGCTTTGTCTTCTGGCTCATCCTCGGCTCGCTGAGCGGCCTGTTCCTCAAGCGCTTCGAGACAGCCCGGTAATATGCCCCAACCTGGTGAAAACGCATTGGAATGGAGCGACGAGCTCGACGCCCTGCGTTTTTCCATCCCCGGTCATGGCGCACCTTGCGCCATGCATCGGCTGGCCTTCAAGGCGTTGTTGCCGGAAGAGCCGGGCAGGGATGCTTGCCTGACATTTTTCGCGGAAAACAGAAATGCGTTCTTAAGCGCGGCTACCGCCAAGATCGCGCGACTTGCGTTGCCATTCGACCGCAGCCTGCACATCAACAGCCGTGATGTCAGACGCGTGATGGCCGGAAATGCCACGCAGGGCGCAGCCCGTGCCTGCCGCGTTCTCGATCCGCGCTGATCTCACCGATGCTCCGCTGAAAACACCGCGATTTCGGCTTCTGCTTCCGGTCCCCACAGATCGAGCGCCTTCAGCACTTCGGCGGCAAAAGTCACCGGCGCGCTGCCGGGTGCAGTGACGATGCCTTCGTCGCTGACGGCTTGCGGCTGGTCGCGGTAGTGCTCCACGCCCTGATAGATCTCGTACTTGCCGTGGGACTCTAGCGAATTGCCGGTATGGGCCACGTGGTTCAACACGCCGGTTCCCGCCAGCGCGCTTGCCGCGGCGCAAATGCCGGCGACCACGCGGTGCTGGGTGCGAAAGCGGTGGACGAGATCGGTGAAATCCGGTGCCGCTCCCTTTTCCCAGGCCAGCCCGCCGGGAATGACCAGCGCATGGATCGTCTCCGGGGCGAGCGCGTCATAGGCCATGTCGGGCGTGACCCTCAGGCCGCCCATGGATGTCACGGGCGCGCCATCCGGTGAGGCCGTGACAATATCGACTCCTAGATATCCCCGTGCTGCCGCGGCCAGCAAAGCGGGTTCCCAATCGGCAAATTCCTCGGTCAGAGCCAAGGCGATGCGAGGCATAGTCTTCTCCTGCGATCAAAGACATCAAGATCGGCGACCGGATGTCCGGCCGTCAAGCGAAACCTGAAAACGGCTTGGTCGGTTCCGTCTCGTTCGATGCTCTACGCCAGTGCCTGCATGAAGCGCATGCCGGTGACGGGACGGGGCACGAAATCCATGTTTTCGTAGAACTTGTGCGCAGCGAAATTGCCAGTGGCAGCACCGACGGACAGGAAGTCGCAGCCGCAACGCTTGGCCACATCGCGTGCACGCCCGACCAGATGTTGGCCGGTGCCGTGGCCACGATGTCCATCCCGCACGAAGAGGTGGTGCAGTTCCATGCCGCGACGGCCTTCCTGCGCGCGGTACTGCGGCACGAGAATGGCGTAGCCGATCAACTCGCCATCCGCCTCTGCTACCAGCGCGGTGATCCACGGCATCTGCGCGAACAGATCGCGCTCCAGCTTCTCAGGCGTAATCGCAGCCGCATCGCCATGATGGGCGGCCAGCAGCGTGATCATCTCGTTCAGCTCAGGCAAATCCGTCTTGCGCGCCCCACGAATGGTCACGACAGGCGGTCTCGGCAAAGTCAGAAGGCTGTCCTCAGTCATTTTCTCGTCCCTCGGTTTTTTGGTGGTGCCGTCAGGACGTTTGAAAACAACAAAGCCGCCTGACGGCGGCTTGTTGACAAAGTGATCTGTCGAGCCGCCCTTAAAGGAAGGCCCAAAAATACGTGCAGGAAATGGGTGCGCGTGCGTTGATCATGCCGTGAGTGATGCGCTGGAATTGGGAAGGTGTCAAGGGCGCTAAGGGCATGCAGACCAAAATTCGGATTTGCTTACGCGTCGTCGCGTATCAAAAAGAGCTGCCCATCTGCATAATGAAGTCCCCAGCCTGCGCACCGGAGCCGATGGTTCACCTCATACACGCGATCAAGGTTGGGGTCGAACATCGCGGCGGTCACCCAGTCTCGGAGATGGAACGTATTGCCTGCAGCCGCATAGAGTGGCTCGTTTAGGAAGAGCTGTGCACCAACAGCCTGCAATTGTTCATCCGGGGTGGGCTCCCATAAGTTTTGCTCGAAGAGGTATGATATTCGCTGCACATCGGGCAAGGCGTCGTCAGTGTTGCACGCTGCTGGATCAATTACGATGATTTTTGACCAATCGACCTGCTCGTTTGGGCGCGCTTCAAGGGCACTATGCTCTATGTCCCGCACCAGCTTGCGAGCTTCTTTTTCCGTAAGTTGTGTTGAAGGGGACGCCAGATAATCCTCGAGCCTCCGATACATTTCCGCTCCGTTTGGAAACATGGAAAAACAGGCTCGCCGCGTTTCGGGTAGGACATGACAAAACTCGTAAATCAGCCGGTGATCAACGTCGATATCCTCTGGAAGGGGGAAACGACGCTCTACTTCTGCGTTCACCTTCAGCAACTGGTCTTGGTCAAAAGCGTCATGCCAGGCTGCCTGCCAGACGCGAAATTGCTGTTTGAACCAAGAATTTTGCTGGTTTCTCTTTTCTTCCCACTCGTTGGGCATATCGTGATTTACCTCTCGATTGTAATATCCAGAAAAATCATTCGACTATATCGTCTCCCATTTCCGCTACGGACACGTTGGTCAGAGCCCTTCTGGATGAGGTGAAATCCAGTTTTGGAATTTGGCAGCGAGGTCCGACACTTTTTTAAAGCTGTCGGGAAATAAGTCGAAGCCTCCATCATAGGGAGGTAAAATGGCTCCGTGTTCCCGGCATACCCACATTGTTGGCCCGATTGCGTCATCGGCTATCGCCAAGAGCAGTTTGTCGTGCTCGCCCTTACGCCACCGTATTTTCGTAACCTTGAATGACCAAGAGTTTTCTCCGGGCTCATCGTCACACGCTTCAAATCCGCGGCATTCAACCTGCCAACACTCCGCTTCGTTACCAAACACGGCATCACCGAGGGCGTAAGCCCTCTCCAAGATGATCGCCGTTTCGGCCTCGTTTTCAGCGTAACGCTTGGAGTTCGGCAAAGCATGAAATCGTTTCCATGGAACAGATTTATCCTGCCGAAGTGAATAAGCAAGAGGCTGCCGGTGGCCGTAAAAGCGGCTCCAGTCGAGACGAAAATCCTGTTCTAGGGTTTCAATTGGCGCCATGGAGTAATGCAAAATTCCCTTTATTATCCAGTCAATCTCAATGCTCGTGCTCACACAGCCTGTGATCCGACAGCGCGCGGATAACATAGCAATCCTCGATAGAATGCCCGTCGCAATGAGAGACGATGCGTTCCAGCTCGTGTTCCAGCTTCTTCAGCTTTGCGATCTTTTCGCGGACGGTCGTCAGGTGGTCGGCGGCGATGCGGTCGGCGTCGGTGCAGGGCATATCGCGGTGCTGGCTGAGCGCGATCAGTTCTTTGATCGCATCGAGATTGAGGCAAAGGTCGCGGGCGTGGCGCACGAAGGCGAGGCGTTCGAGGTCGGATTTTTCGTAGCGCCGTTGGTTGCCCTCGGACCGTTCGGCTGCCCGCAGCAGGCCCATCTGCTCGTAGTAGCGAATGGTCGGCACCTTGACGCCGGTGTTTCGAGACAGATCACCGATGGAGTACATATCCATTCCTCATAGCTATAGCTTCTGGAGATATAGATCTTTGGTGGCACGGTAGCAAGGTGAGGGGGGCGGCACCTTGCACACTGCGTCATTTCCATATAGTATACCCCCCTATATTATTTTGAAAGAAACTCATGTCACACACCTCCCAGAACAAGGACAAGCTGCTTGCCCGCATCCGTCGCCTCAAAGGCCAGATGGAAGCGGTGGAGCGGGCGTTGGAAGGTGGCAAGCCGTGTGGAGAGGTGCTGCAATTGCTGGCGTCCGTGCGCGGCGCGCTGTCCGGGCTGACGGGCGAGGTGATGCAGGACCATCTGCATGAACATGTTCTGCATGCCGAAAATGACGAAGAGCGTGCCCGTGCCACGGAAGAACTGGCGCAGGTTCTGAAAACCTACATTCGATAGAGGTGTGCCATGACGGCAGCGACTGACCATTTACACTCGCATCCACATCCCCACGGCACGCATAGCCATGTCTTTCTCGGCGATAACCACGAGCGCAATGAGCGCCGCGTCTGGGCCGTCATCGGCCTGACGACGGCGATGATGGTGGCGGAAATTGCCGCCGGTAGCTGGTTCGGCTCCATGGCGCTGACGGCGGATGGCTGGCATATGGCGACCCATGCGGGCGCGATGCTGATTTCGGCTCTGGCCTATCTCTATGCCCGCCGTCAGGTTGCCAATGACCGTTTCACCTTCGGGACGGGAAAATTCGGCGATCTCGCGGGCTTTGCCAGCGCCGTGGTGCTGGGTGTTGCCGCCATCATGATCGCGTGGGAAAGCCTGCTGCGCTTCTTTTCGCCGGTGGATATCGATTTCAATCAGGCAATCGCGGTTGCCGCCATCGGTCTCGTGGTCAACCTCGTCAGCGCGTGGCTGTTGAAGGACGATCACCATCACGACCACGGACATGGACATTCGCATGGCAGCCACGCGCACCATGGAAGCCACGCCCATCATGGTGATCACGCGCACCATGAAAGCCAGGGCGGCAAGGATAACAACCTGCGTTCCGCCTATCTGCATGTGCTGGCCGATGCGCTGACATCGGTGCTCGCCATCGTCGCGCTGCTGTTGGGCAAATGGAACGGCTGGACTTTCCTCGATCCGGCCATGGGCATCGTCGGCGGCATCGTGATTGCGCGCTGGTCCTGGGGGCTGCTGCGCTCTACCGCATCCGTGCTGGTCGATGCCGCACCAGAAGCGCAGGACCTTTCGCGTGAGATTAGAGATGCGGTGGAAACCCCGCAGGAGCGGATCACAGATCTGCATGTCTGGCAGGTAGGGCCGGGGCACCATGCCGCCATCGTCTCGATCCAGGCATCGTCACCGCAGGCACCAGCATTCTATCGGCAGAAGCTGGAAGCAATCCGCGAGCTGTCGCATGTGACGGTAGAGATCAGCACTGCCCATCCGGCGTGATGTGTTGAGTTCAAGGCCTGAAGCGATAAGGCGTGTGCATACCTTATTCCTGTGCTTGTCACAGGAATTCAGTCGTCGCGCGTCTGCGCGCTTGCGCTAGCTGAGAAAGTTTGGAGATCGCGGCGTCATAACTCAAGCCGCAGAGCGTTGAATGTGGAGCGGCGCGATGACTTTTGAGCGCAGCCACTCCCGCAACATTAATCAACTTTTAATCTAAAATATGCTTGCTGGCGACGTAGACGCAGTTTGAGCGATGCGATTCGTGGGCAGATCAATGTTCCGTATAGGCTTGGCGAAACCAGGCGCTGTCCAGCTGCGAAGTGGCCCCTTCGCTGCCCTGCGCGGTGCTGGAATCTGCGTCATTGCTAACGGTCCACAGAACGTTGGCAAGAGACGTCGTTTCCAGCACGTTGACGAACGAAAGTCTGCCGCCGCCGGAAACCGTTTGCTGCTGCTCGGGAGCGACAGGCTCAACCGTGCGCTTTTCGATGTGCTGAGAGCGGCTTTGATGCGCAGATCCGCCGATATTATTATCGATATTCATTGCAAGCCTCTTTCTTGACCGATTAACGAATTGTTAACGGCCGAAGCTTGCGCGAAGCTTGCGTCATTGTGTTTGGCTTGCGTTCTTCGCTTGACAGCATGGAAAGTGCTGCTTCGTTTTTACGTTTTTTAGGGTTGCCAAACCAGAAAACCGCTATTTCGAGCGATTCCCTAACGTAAGACGCCCTCCGCAAGGTGAGTCGTGGAGAGCGTTGGGTAGAATCAGGCGATCCGCTTTTCCGGTTCCGGCGATTCTGACGGCTCTGTCAGTGGCACGTCTGTCGTCGCGGCCTCATCATCCTGCGTGGCTGGGGTCACCATGGCCGCCATCAGCGTCTCGATGCCGATGCTGCCAACCGTCTTGCCGTCCTCGTCTACCACTTGCGCGGTGGTCTCGTTGGCATCCGTCATGTCACGGGCAATGTTTTCCAGCGTGTCCGTTTCCAGAACCGACAGGTTTTCCGGCGCGGTCGTGGCCGGTTCCATGACGGTGGTGGCTTGCAACACGCGGCCACGGTTTACGTCGCGCACGAAGTCGCTGACATATTCATTGGCCGGATGCTGGATGATGCTCTGGCCATCGCCCTGCTGCACCATCTCGCCGTCTTTCAGGATTGCGATATGGTCGCCGAGACGCAGCGCTTCATCCAGATCGTGGGTGATGAAGACGACGGTCTTCTTCAGTTCCTGCTGAAGATCGAGCAGCATGGTCTGCATATCGACGCGGATCAGTGGGTCGAGCGCAGAGTAGGCCTCGTCCATCAACAGAATGTCTGCATCGTTGGTGAGCGCTCGGGCCAGACCCACGCGCTGCTGCATGCCGCCGGACAGCTGGTTGGGGTAATTGTCCTCGTAACCATCAAGGCCCACCCGGTTCAGCCAGTAGCGGCCTTTTTCAAGGCTGTCCTTGCGGGACACGCCCTGAATATCGAGACCATAGACGCTGTTTTCCAGAACCGTGCGGTGCGGCAACAACCCGAATTTCTGGAACACCATCGCTGTCTTGTGGCGGCGGAAATCGCGAAGGGCGGACGTGCCCATCGAGCAGACGTCCTCGCCGCCATACAGAACTTCACCCGCACTCGGCTCGATCAGCCGGTTGATGTGGCGGATCAGCGTAGACTTGCCGGAGCCAGAGAGCCCCATGACCACGGTGATCTTGCCGCCGGGCATGGTGATGTTGATGTTGTTGAGACCGAGAACGTGATTGTGCTTGTCGTTCAGCTCCGTCTTGCTCAAGCCGTTTTTAACGGCTTCGAGATGTCTCTCAGGGTGCTTGCCGAAGATCTTGTAAAGTTGGCGGATTTCGATGTCCTTAGCCATGTTGCACCTCGCGATATTTCTGCAAACGCTTGCCGAAGGCTTGGCTGGCACGGTCGAACATGATGGCGATGGCCACCAGCGCAAAGCCGTTCAGAAAGCCGATTGTGAAGAACTGGTTGTTGATGGCCTGAAGCACGTTCTTGCCCAAACCGCCGACACCGACCATGGAGGCGACCACGACCATGGCCAGCGACATCATGATGGTCTGGTTGATGCCGGTCATGATGGTGGGCAGCGCCAATGGCAGCTGCACATTGAACAGCTTCTGGGTGTTGGACGAGCCGAAGGCGTCCGCTGCTTCCAGCGTTTCCCGGTCCACCATGCGAATGCCCAGATTGGTCAGGCGGATCATCGGCGGTATCGCGTAGATGACAACCGCAATCAGGCCCGGCACCTTGCCGATGCCGAAGATGACGACGACCGGAATGAGGTACACGAAGCTCGGCATTGTCTGCATCACATCCAGACCCGGATTGATGAAACGCTGGAGACGCTCGGACCGCGCCATGAGAATGCCCAGCGGCAGGCCGATGGCAACGGCGATCAGCGTCGCAATCGCCACGATCGACAGCGTCGTCATCGCATCGCGCCACAGACCGACCGCGCCGATCAGGCACAGCGAAACGGCGGTGCCAAGCGTGATGCGGAAGCTGCGCCCGGCCAGATGCACCATGGCCAGCAGGCCAAGAAAAATGATGATCCACGGCGTCTGCGTGAAAAAGCGTTCAGATGAATTCAAAAACAGCTGCAGCGGGTGCATGACCGTATCGATGACATCGCCGTAACTGCGAACGATATCACGGAAGCCGTCATCGATAGACTTGCGCGCCACGCGCATGGTGCTGTTGCCAATGGCCGGAAACTTGCACAGCATATCCGGCAGGAGATTACAGAGGGCCATTATTGTTTTTTTCCCTTAGTGTTTGTTAGAGGGGCTTGTGGGTCGATGCCGAGTATGCGGCATACCCCCCTCTGTCCTGCCGGACATCTCCCCCACAAGGAGGGAGAACGACTCGGGGCGACCTCTCGGTCACCTCAAACGTCGAGAGTGGAGCGATGTCGGCGCGCCCGGCTGATCTCCCCACCTGTGGGGGAGATGCCCGGCAGGGCAGAGGGGGGTGAGCCACGCATTCAAGGGCTGCGATCAAACCGCAGCCCCAAACGCACTCACATCAAATCGAAGCCTTGATCTTCTCAGCCACTTCAGGCGAAACCCACTTCGTCCAGATGTCCTCATGGTTCTCGAGGAAGTACGCTGCACCGTCTTCATTGGTGCCCTGATTTTCATCCATCCAGGCCAGAATTTTCGCCAGGGTTTCATTATCCCACTGGCGCTTCTTCACGTATTCGCCTGAAGGGCCAGCCTTTTCGGCAAACTCCTTGGTCACGACGGTAAAGACGTCAGCGACGGGATAGGCGTTTGGCTTGGGGTCGGCGCAATCGGCCTTGGCGATGCAATTGTCGTAGGCTTCGCGGTCGAGTTCGACGCCGTCATCCAGCTTGACCATGTCGTATTTGCCCATGATCGCCGTTGGTGCCCAGTAATAGCCAAGCCAACCCTGCTTCTTTTCGTAAGCGTTGGAGATGGAGCCATCGAGACCCGCAGCCGAGCCGGTATCGACGAGGGTAAAGCCCTTGTCTTCCGCCTTGCGCGCCTTGAACAGATTGGCCGTCGTTGGCTGGCAACCCCAACCGGGAGGGCAACCGAAGACGGCGCCCTTGCTGGCATCTTCCGGGGCGGGGAACAGTTCGGGGTGCTTGAGTGCATCTTCGACTGTCTTGATGTCGGGATGTGCATCAGCCAGATACTTCGGAATCCACCATCCCTCGATGCCGCCATCGCTGAGGATCTTGACGTCCTGAATGAGATTGCCGGACTTGATGGCTTCCTCGTAAGGCGCGCCGAGTGTGTTGACCCACATTTCAGGCGCCATGTCAGGCTGGCCTTTTTCGTTCATGGAGGTGAAGGTCGGTGTGGTATCGCCGGTCACGATATCGACCGTGCAATCATAACCGTTTTCCATGATGAACTTATCGACATAAGCCGCGACACCAGCGGATGCCCAGTTCATTTCGGCGATGGAGATATTGCCGCAGGTCTCAGCGGCGTTGGCGGTGCTTGCGCCAGCGGCGGCGGCGAGGGTGAAGCCCGTGACAAGAATGGTCGAGGCGAGGAGTTTCTTCATTGTAAGACCCCCAAGTCTAATGCAGTGTTTATGTGAGGCATACCGGGGCACTGCAAAGCCCGGCCTGCCAAAGCGCCGGCGCGACATCAACGATATCGGCTGCCAGAACGCAGAGCTAAAGCCATGGAGCGTGAATTCCGCCAGCATGCGCCAGCGAAAGCCCCAGAACGAAATGACATGCGCGGAAAGACGAGTGGAAACCCGTCAAAGAAAAGTCGCTCGACAGCGACGAAAAGAGCCGCAGTCACAGCGGCGAAAAAGCGCGTAAATATGTCAACGGGTTTTATAATACGGCGAGAAGATGATATTGCAACGCAAAATGCCGCATTGCAGCCATGCGCATTGCTGCGGAACCATTTTGAGGGATGGGTAATACTTTTGGATGGCTATATTATACTGATAAAATGTATTTTTAAATTTCTTGAAAAATTAAAATGCAATTAATTTTGAAGATACATTCGAATAACCTGATGATTTGATTTTTTGTGGAAAAAATCTCATATAAATCATTTTTAGGAGGTATTTTTCTCCCGGCGGCCCTCAAGTTCGTCATCCTGGGCCTGTCCCGAGGATCTAAGCACGCTTCCGCGGACGCAACGTGGTTAGATGCTCGGGACAAGCCCGAACATGACGATCCGAGTGGGTTTGGGCGTCAATGGAACCTCACATTTAACCACTACGGCCACCGTCTCCCCGCCGCACGACTGACAATGCAGCTTTGTCTAGAAGCGTACATCCACACTCCCCTCATTCCTGTGCTTGTCACAGGAATCCAGCCAGCCCAAGTCCTTGGGCTGAAAAGACTCTCTCCGCCGCGCAGACGCGCGACGACTGGATTCTTGTGACAAGCACAGGAATGAGGGGAGTGGGTGGTGATGCGTGAACCACAAAGGTCAGCCTATCCCAATCATGGGCGTTCCTTCACCTATCCGGATCGTCAAACCGCAGCCTTCCCAGCCACCTTCAGCGCAAACGCATACTCAAACGCAATCTCCTCAAGCCGCTGGAACCGCCCGGACTTGCCACCATGCCCCGCCGCCATATTGGTCTTCAGCAGAATGGGCGCTTCACCCGTGGTGTGCTCGCGCAGCTTCGCCACCCACTTGGTCGGCTCCCAGTAGGTCACGCGCGGGTCGGTCAGGCCTGAAATGGCTAGAAGCGGCGGGTAGGGTTTCGCGCTGACATTGTCGTAAGGCGAATAGGCCGCGATCCACTGATATTCCTCTTCCGATTCCAGCGGGTTGCCCCATTCCGGCCATTCCGGCGGTGTCAGCGGCAGGGTGTCGTCCAGCATGGTGGTCAGCACGTCCACGAAGGGAACTGCAGCGATGATGCCTGCGAATTTCTCCGGTGCCATATTGGCCACCGCGCCCATCAGCATGCCCCCGGCAGAGCCCCCTTCCGCGATGATGCCGGAATAGGAGGTGAAGCCATCCTTCACCAGATGGTCAGCCGCCGCGATAAAGTCTTTAAACGTGTTCTGTTTATGCTCCATCTTGCCGGTTTCGTACCATTCGAAACCCTTGTCCTTGCCGCCGCGAATATGGGCTACGGCATAGACGAAGCCGCGATCGGCCAGCGACAGATTGTTGGTGCTGAAGGACGCGGGGATGGAAATGCCGTAAGCGCCGTACCCATAAAGCAGGCACGGAGCTGAACCATCCAGCGGTGTATCCTTGCGGTAAAGCAGGGAGACCGGCACCAGCGCGCCATCATGCGACGTCGCCATGATGCGACGCGTCACATAGTCTTCAGGGTTATGACCGGAAGGCACTTCCTGCGTTTTCAGAAGCGTGCGCTCACGCGTCACCATGTCGTAATCGTACAGCTGGCTTGGCGTCGTCATGGAAGAGTAGCTGAAGCGGATGACATTGGTGTCGTATTCCGCCGCACCGTGCAGACCCAGCGAATAGGCCTCTTCGTCAAACGCAACGCTGTGTTCCTCGCCGCTCACACGGTCGCGGATGACGATGCGTGGCAGGCCATCGCGACGCTCCAGCCAGATCAGATGGCGGGCATAGGCGTCGATATCGAGGATGAGACGGCCCGGTTCGTGCGGCACCACTTCCGTCCAGTTTTCCTTGCCCGGCGCCGCGACCGGTGTTTGGCAGATGCGGAAATCCTTGGCGTCGCCGTCATTGGTTAGAATGTAGAAGACATCGCCGCCCTCGCACAGCGAATATTCGATGCCTTCCTCACGCTCCGCCACGACCTGCGGCTCGGCGGTCAAATCCTTGGTGGAGAGAATGCGGTACTCGCTGGTCTCGTGGTCGTGAATATCGATGAAGATGAAATCATCGAGAACCGAAGCACCCACACCCATGAAGAAGCCGGGGTCTTTTTCCTCATAGACCAACCGGTCGGATGATTGCGGCTGACCGATAATGTGGTGGAAGACCTTGGACGGACGGTGGTTTTCGTCCTGCAGCGAATAGAAGAAGCTCTTGCCATCCGGCGCCCATGCGCCACCACCGGCAGTGTTCTCGATCACGTCTGCCAGGTCCTCGCCGCTCTCCAGCTCACGAATGCGCAGCGTGTAATATTCCGAACCCTTGTCGTCGTAACCCCAGATGCCGCGACTGTGATCGCTGGTCTGGTCGAGACCGGCGAGCCGGAAATAATCCTTGCCTTCGGCTTCCTTGTCGCCGTTCAACAAAACGTGCTTCTCGCCACCGCCGCGCGGCGTGCGGAAATAATGCGGCTGCTCGCCACCGGTCACGAACAGGGTGCCATAGGCATAGGGACCGTCATTCACCGGCACGGATGAATCATCTTGCTTGATGCGGCCTTTCATCTCTTCGAAAAGCTTTTCCTGAAGCGGCTTGGTATCGGCCATGGCCGCTTCCATATAGGCGTTCTCGGCCTCCAGATGGGTGCGGATCTCAGGGGCCAGCAGCGTCGGGTCCTTGAACATGGCCTGCCAGTTGTCGGCGCGAAACCACGCATAATCATCCGTGCGCGTTATGCCGTGATGCGTATCGGTGGTCGGCTTTTTCGCTGCAACGGGCGTTGCGGGCAGGTTCTTGAAAATGGACAAGGGAAACTCGCTTTCATGGGAAATCAGTCTGCGTAGCCAAAGATGTAGAGTGCCACCGCAGGTGGATCAAGGTCGAAATCTTGCCGTGGTGAAACCGGACACGGGCACAATTCTGTCAGCTTTCCATCACAATTTCATACTAGATCGCAAATCTGACACATCCATGTCGATGCTGTCGATCAGTGGGTTTGCACAGCGAATCAAAAAGAAGAAACGAAGAGCCCGAACAGGATCCCATGCAAAAGCTTTTCCCCGTCGCCCTTCTTGCAACCTTGGCCGGCCTGCCTGCGGCCATGCCTGCATTTGCCATCGACGCCAACGTCCTGCGCCAGTTGAACGTGCTGGCGCCCGAGGAACGCCTCGAGCAGCGCTGCGATATCGAGGCCATGGAGCGCATCGCCAAGGAACAAAAGGGCATGAAGCCCGACAAGGTTATCGCCTATGCCTTCGGCGACCCTGATGTAACCTCCGACAGCATCAAGGCCTCCGGCGCCGTGTTCAGAAGCGGCGGCGAATGGTTCCGCCTGCGCTACAAATGCCAGATCACGACGTCCACGCTAGGTATCAAGGATTTTGATTACAAGGTGGGAGACAAGGTGCCGGAAGCGCAGTGGGCGAAGCATTATTTGTATGATTGAGCCACAACGTCCCTCATTCCTGTGACAAGCACAGGAATGAGGGCCGCGAGACTGCCAGTTGCCAATCCGCAACGATATCTAACTGATTTCTTATTGATATTGCCGCTTGCCGAATTGCCGACTAATCCTTGTGTCAGAGGGTTTTTCAGGGGCAGGTTGCATGAGTGTGCGTTTTCACGGGCTTTCGGCGTTTCCGCTGACACCGGCGGATGAAGAAGGCGTCGTCGATGTCGAGGCGCTGTCGCGGTTGATCGACAGGGCAGGGGCAGCGCAGGTGGACTCCATCGGCCTGCTGGGCAGCACGGGAAGCTACGTCTATTTCTCTCGCGAACAGCGCCGCCGGGCCGTGGAAGCGGCAGCGGAGTGCCTGAAAGGCAGCCGTCCTCTTCTCGTCGGCGTGGGCACGCTGCGCACCAATGACGCGGTCCTGCTGGCAAAGGATGCGGAAGCGGCGGGAGCGAATGCGCTGCTGCTGGCACCCGTGTCCTATGCCCCGCTGACGCAGGAAGAGGTTTATCACCACTTCGCAGCGGTTGCCGGTGCCACCAGCCTGCCGCTCTGCATTTACAACAACCCGTCCACCACGCATTTTACCTTCACCGACGAGCTGCTGGTGCGGCTGGCTTACATCCCGCATATCCTCGCGGTAAAAATGCCCCTGGCCGCCAATATGGAATTCAAGCCGGAACTGGAGCGTCTACGCCCGCGTCTGGGCGACAATTTCTCCATCGGCTATAGCGGTGATTGGGGCTGTGCCGATGCCGTGCTGCAAGGAGCAGACGCCTGGTACAGCGTCATCGGGGGCCTTTTGCCGGTGCCTTCATTGCGGCTTTTGCGTGCCGCACAGGCAGGCGACAGCGCCGAAGTTCAGCGGATCAGCGCTTACTTCGAGCCACTATGGGCCTTGTTCAAGGAGTTCGGCAGCTTCCGCGTGGTCTATGCCGCCGCCAACCTGCTGTCGCTCACCCACCGCCAGCCACCTCTGCCGGTCATGCCGCTCAGCGTCAGCGATTGCGCGCGGGTGGAAGAGGCGCTGGCAAAGCTTGCAGAGCTGGATGGCCTGCCCAACGCCACGCCATAATTCCGGCACTTTGCGGGCAGATTTGCCATGCAGTTGAAGATTGAAAGCACCTGACATGCTGAAGAAACTTGCCCTTGCCTGCATGCTGACCGCAGTCGCGTCTCCCGTTTTCGCGAGCTCCGGCCTGCTGGAGCCGACGTTGAAAATGCAGCCGGGCAAGGCGCATGCTCCGCGCGTTGCGATCACGCTGGATGCTTGCATGGGCAAGACGGATTTTCGCATTCTCGATACGCTCGTCAACGAGCAGATCCCCGCCACCATCTTCGTCACCGCCCGCTGGCTCAAGCACAACCCCGAAGCGCTGGCGATCATGATGGCGCACTCCGACTTGTTCGAGCTTGAAAATCACGGCGAAAACCACATTCCCGCCGTCGATAAGCCCGTCTCGATTTACGGCATTGCCGCCGCCGGTTCGGAAGCGGCTGTAGAGCAGGAAGTGGAAGGCGGCAGGCTCGCCATCGTTGCTGCCACGGGTCACCAACCGCAATGGTTTCGCGGCGCAACGGCGAAATATACGGCATCGTCCATGACAACCATCAATCGCCTCGGCGAACGCGTCGCGGGTTATTCCATCAATGGCGATGGTGGCTCGCTGCTGGGCGCAGGTGCAACCGCCAAACACATCGCATCCGCAAAAGACGGCGATGTCATCATCTCCCACATCAACCAGCCGACGCACGAAGCAGGCGAAGGCGTTGTCAAGGGCCTGCTGGCCCTGAAAGCCCGCGGCGTCATCTTCACCCGCCTCGACAGCTCGGCTTTTATCGCTCCGTCGAATTGATCGCTTTCAGCCGACGGCTCGTTCCAGTGCCGCCGTCACCCATTTGTTCAGGCTGACACCATCTTTTTTGGCGGCATTCGAAACGGCTTTGTGAAGCCTGGGTTCCGTACGCACGACGAACTGGCCTGAAAATGGTTTTTCCGGTTCTTCTCCCCGTTCCGCGCAAAAGGAAAGATAGTCCTCAACGGAATCCGCCAACGCCTGTTTGAGCTCGGCAGCAGATGTGCCCTGAAAGGTGATGATATCTTTGAGGTCGATTACCTCTCCATGGAAAATATCCGCGTCCTCATCGAATTCGATGACGGCCTCGTATCCCTTGTAATGCATTACGCTCATGGCTTTATTCCTGCTTCACTGAGGAAACGCCGGACGGATTTGACCGCGCCTTTGTCCGTTTCCTTCTGTGGATGCGGGCGATGAAAAACCGCACGCACGCCGTTAAGAGCGACACGAACACGAGAGCCTTGGCCCTCCGTCACCTCGGCACCGCAGCTGACAAACGGTGCCTCGATGTCTCGCCACGCAATGCCAGCGCGAACGGGATCTGCATATATGGCATCGAGCACCGCGCGACGTCGCTTACCTAGCTCCATACAGTATCACTTTTTGATATCAATTCAAGATCGGAGGAATTGTTGTACGAGATTGAATTTTTATAAAAAGCAACTTATGGGCGCGGTTGCAAGTGTTGACTTTTACGACGGCAAATTCGGCACCACTCTGCGGGATGGAAACAGCTCGCGGGCCACGGTCATGCCGATGAGGGAGAGGGGCAGCGCCAGCATGGCACCGGCGGCGCCCCACATCCAGGTCCAGAAGATGATGGCGACGAAGACGAGGAAGGGGTTGATTTCCATGTTCTTTCCCACCACTGCCGGAAACGCCAGGTTTTCCATCAACAGGTGAATGGTGAAGAAGACGATGGCGGGCAGGAGGCCGAGGATGAGGCTGTCGTGGGTCAGAATGCCGCCGACCGTCAGGGCGAGCGTCATGGCGGTTATGCCGAGGAAGGGCACGAAGCTGGAAAGGAACGCGAACAGCCCCCATAGGAACGGCATGGCGAGACCGCCGACATAGGCGATGATGATCATCGAGACGCCAAGCCCCGCATACATCATAGATGCTGTCGCGAAGTAGGAGCTCAAAACCTGCTCGATGGACCCGATGGTGCGGATGGTACGCAGACGCTGGTGGCGCTGGGGGAAGGCCATGATGGTGGCCTTGCGCAGGCGTACGCGGCTGTAGAGAAACAGCAGCAAGGCTGCGAAGAAGATCAGGGCCTGGACGATGGCAGGCGTGATGTTGGAGCCGATGACGGCGATGATATCGCCGCTGCGTGAAATCAGCGATTCCATCGACATGGAACTCAGGCTGAAGGTGGCGGCGGAAACATTCAGCCAGCGCAGGCTTTGCAGGTAGGGCAAAAAGCGGTCGATGGCTTTTTCGACGATATTGGGGCCTTCTGCGGCCAGCGTCGAAAGCGGGTCGATCAGCGAGTTGACGACCAGAAACAGAACGAGCGCCACGGCAGACGACAGAATGAGCGCCACTGCAAACCCGGGAATGCCGTAGGAGTTCAGCTTGGTGGCGGCCACGCCCAGAATCATGCCCACCACGATGGCCATGACCACGGGAATGAGGATGATAGAGAGGGAGTGGATGACGCTCATCATGATGACGACGAAGATGCCGACGGTGGACCAAGCCACGGCCACATCCAGAGCCTCGCGGCCCAGCGGTTGCTGGCTTCTTTCATCGTCCTGCGCTGAACCCACAGCCCCGCGCATATAGGGGTCCTTGGGATCGGCAGCAAGAAGGCTCCGTTCCGCCTGTTTCCGGTTGGCAATCGTCTGGTCATTCATCGAACAGTCCCCCATCAGGGCGTATAACGCTCAACGGGTACGCCGGTTCCGGTGTATGGCCAATTTTGGTGTGGGGCGGCAGAGACGCAACCGCGCTTGCCGCCAGCACCTCAGGCCGAGAGCTTCAGGCCGATGCCCCATGGGTCTTTCAGCGCGATGCCATCGCTCTGTCGCTCCATTGCGATTTCCATCCGCTCAAGGGCGGCGATCGCGGTGTCGAGTGCCGCTTTCTCGTTGAATTTCAGCGAGTAGCCGGAAAGCCCTGTCATAGTGTCTTGGCGCGCCTGAGCACCCCTGCTGTTCCAGATATTGGCCGCCACATGGTGGTGGTAGGCGCCGGAGCCGAAGAAGCTCGCGCCGGGATACCGCGCCATTATCTTCAGCCCCAGCACATCCTGATAGAAGGCATCCGCCTCCGGGATGTTGCCCACCTGGAGGTGGATATGGCCAATCGCCGTGTCTTCGGCAGCCTTGGCAAAGGTCGCCTTCGGCGCACTGTCGTAGAGTTCCTGAAGGTTGAGCCGCAAGGTGGACATGCTGATCGTGCCGTCCGCTTGGTAGGACCATTCCTGCGGTGTGCGGTCGCGGTAGACCTCGATCCCATTGCCCTCGGGGTCGGCAAGGTAGATGGCTTCGCTGACGAGGTGGTCGGATGCGCCCTGCAAGGCGACATTGTTGTTGGCAACATGGGTCAGCCACAGCGCCAGATCGCTGCGTGTCGGCATCAGAAACGCGGTGTGGAACAGGCCCGCAGCGCCACCCGGTGCGCGCGTGGTGTTCTGCCCCGTGGTCAGCGTCAGCAAAGGCTTGCTGCCAGCACCCAGCACCTCGCCGCTCGGCGACGTCTCCAGCGCCGAAAGACCGATGATCTTCTGATAGAAGGCCGAGACGCTTGCCAGATCCTGCACCACCAGATGCGCCTGTCCCACGTAGGCCGGGCGCGTCAGCGCGAACATCTTGTCTTCGTTCATGTCATGCACTCCTGTCGGTTGCGCCCTTGCGGCGACGTTGGAGCCAATATGCGCGCGAATGATCGTTCACGAAAGATAGTGATTTGGTGAAGCAGCGTGCACTCAGTGTTGACAATGATATGAACTGACTTTGACGTCGATCAATTCCATCCGTGCCGGGAACGTGTAGATTAGCATCAGATCAACATCGAAGGGAGACAGATATGTACAACAAGATTCTTGTTCCGGTTGATTTGAGCGGCACGGAAAAAGCCCAGAAAATCCTGGCCAAGGCCGAGACCTTGCTGAACCCGGGTGGTGAGATCGTGCTGTTGAACGTGGTCGAGGATCTGCCGAATTACCTCGCCATCGACCTGCCGATGGACCTCATCGAAAACGCCATCAAGGACGCTAAGGACCGGCTTGCCGTTTTGAAGGAGGGATCGCCCCGCGTCGGGCTGGTGGAGATTCGCAGCGGTGCGCCCGCGCGTGAAATTCTCGCCGCCGCTGCCGATCTCAACGCAGACCTGATCATCATCGCGTCGCACACGCCTGACCTGACGAATTACTTCATCGGCGCGACGGCAGATCGCGTGGTGCGTCACGCCAAATGCTCCGTGCTGGTGGACCGATAGTTCGAGGCGCTGCAGCGGTCCCATAGCGTTTTGCAACAGGCGTGAATGCAAAGTGATCGCCTTTTGCAACCGTGGTCTTGTTCCCGTCTCATATTGCCTGCATGATCTGCAAACTAACATGCAGGAACAGATTTATGAGTGAGCTTTGGCGCTTCGGACGCCGCTATGACCTTCCCGAAGTCGTCGCTGATGGCATTGTCCATGGAGTAGGCATCGTTTTTGCGCTGATCGGCACGACGGCGCTGATTTTCTACGTCACGCTGTGGGGCAGCATAAGTGCTATTGCTGCCGTGTGGATTTACGCGCTGGGGCTGGTGGCCTGCCTGTCCATCTCCTTTACCTACAATATCTGGCCCCATTCCAACGTGAAATGGTACCTGCGCAGGCTGGATCATTCCGGCATCTTCATTCTCATCGCTGCCACCTACACGCCGATTCTCCAGCGCGGCATCGAAGACCCGCTGATTGCCGTCACGCTGGCGGGAATCTGGGTCGCGGCGCTGTCCGGCATCATGCTGAAATGCTTCTTTCCCGGACGGTTCGACCGCCTGACCATTCTGCTTTACCTCGCCATGGGCTGGAGCGGCGTCATGGTGGCAGATCGCCTGTCCTACCATCTTCCGCCGCTCAGCCTCTGGCTCATCGTTATCGGCGGCATCATCTATTCCATGGGTGTCATCTTCCACGTCTGGGAACGCTTGCGCTTCCAAAACGCCATCTGGCACGGCTTCGTGGTCACGGCGGCAGCGGTGCATTACGTGGCAGTGATGACCAGTTTCAGCATGGCCCCCGTCAGCGCATAGAGCACTGTAATTTAACAGCCAGACGACTGTACGGTGCCGCAGCTTTCGTTATGTTGGCCGCGACATTGATTTGCAGCGGATAAACAGCATGACCATCGAGATGCGCGACGCCACCCCGGATGACCTTCCCGGCATCATGGAAATTTACAACGACGCGGTTCTGAACACCACGGCGATCTGGAACGATGTTCTGGTCGATCTGGAAAACCGCAAGGATTGGTTCAAGGCCCGCAAGGACCGTGGCTTCCCGGTCATCGTCGCTGTCAGGGACGGCGCTATCGTAGGCTATGCGTCCTACGGCGACTGGCGTGCCTTCGATGGTTACCGCCACACCCGCGAACATTCCATTTACGTGCATAAAAATGCCCGTGGCGCAGGCCTCGGCAAGCTGTTGATGCAGGCGCTGATCGAACACGCCAAAGAAAATGGCGTGCATGTGCTGATCGGCGCCATCGAATCGGAAAACACAGCATCCATCCGCCTGCATGAGGCGCTGGGCTTCCGCATTGCCGGCAGATATTCGGAGGTCGGTCGAAAATTCGACCGCTGGCTGGACCTGACCAGCATGGAACTCAAGCTTCCTACGGTGTGAACTGAACCGCGCCGAAGCGCTCGCGATAGCTCGCGGGCGTGGTGGCAAATTGCTGGCGAAAATGGTGCCGCAGATTGGCGGCGCTGCCAAGACCGCATGTCTCGGCCAGCGTTTCCATGCCCATATCGGTCGTCTCCAGTAGATCCCTGGCCTTCGCCAACCGTTGCAGCAACAGCCACTTGGCAGGCGTAGTGCCGGTCGCGGCCTCGAAGCGACGCAGAAACGTACGGCTGCTCATGCCCGCCATCTGCGCCAAACGGGCGACACTGTAATCGCCGGTCAGATCGGCCTGCATCGTGTGCAGCAATGGCCCAAGCCTTGATTTTTCGTGCGGGTCCGGCACGGCCTTGTCGATGAATTGTGCCTGTCCGCCGTCCCGGTGCGGCGGCACCACCAGCCTGCGCGCCACCATATTCGCCGCCCGCGTGCCGAAATCGCGACGGATGAGGTGTAGGCAGAGATCGATCCCGGCGGCGCTGCCCGCCGAGGTCAGCACATTGCCGCCATCGACATAGAGCACGTCCGGCAGTACCTCGATATCGGCGAACCGTTCCTTGAGTGCATCGGTATAACGCCAATGCGTCGTAGCCTTGCGGCCCTTCAGCAGGCCCGCCGCCGCCAGCACGAACACGCCGGAACAGATGGACAACAGCCGCGCACCGTTCTCATGCGCCTTTCGCAGGGCCTTGCACAACGCTTCGGGCACTGGCGCATCGATACCGCGCCAGCCCGGCACGATGATCGTTCCCGCTTGCTCGATCAACTCGGTCCCGCCATCGGCAACGAACCGGACGCCGCCCGTCGCCCGCATTTCACCGCCATCGACCGCCGCCACCGCAAACCGGTACCAGTCGTCGCCCATCTCTGGCCGCGCCAGCCCGAAGACTTCGACCGCGACGCCGAATTCGAACGTGCACAGCCCGTCATAGGCAAGGGCAACGACGAGGCGGTTGGGTGGAGCGGTGGAGCCAGGTTTTGTCATGATCCTGACGATATATGGCAATCATGCCATCTGCCAGTCTTTTCGCATCCGGGTTACGTTTGGACATCGCAACACGAAGGAGAAGACCATGAGCACCGTCACAGAGATTCCCGCCGCATCGCCACAGGTCGTCGCCGATCATTTTTCGAGATTATTGTCGTTGGAAACAGATTGCTGGGACGTTTACGGAGCGATGAACGCGGGGGAGCAGGATTTCGTCCTGCTGCACGTCGTCGGCACGGTGGATGTGTTCGCCCGCAAGCACATTCCCGGCGCGCTTCACCTTCGCCATGCGGAGATGACGGCAGAGCGGATGGCGCAGTGGCCGGATGATACGCTGTTCGTCGTCTATTGCGCAGGCCCCCACTGCAACGGCGCCGACCGCGCCGCTCTCAAGCTTGCTCGCCTGGGCCGACCCGTCAAAATCATGATTGGCGGAATGACGGGGTGGGAGGATGAAGGGTTTGGTTTTGTGAAGGGCGGTGTGGAATAGGTGGCAAGTTCCACCCAATATCGTCACCCTCGGGCTTGTCCCGAGGGCCTAATCACGCTTCTGCGGATGCAACCTAGAAGATCCTTGGGACAAGCCCAAGGATGACGGAGGTAGGGTCTTGCCGTGATTGTGAAGTTCCCGGCGGTAGCGTGGTGCTTGCCAGCCATAGTCACCACGCCATCAATCCTGCGGCTCGAACACCATCGAATGACCGTTGATGCAATAGCGCAGGCCCGTGGGCGGAGGGCCATCGGGGAAGACGTGGCCGAGGTGGCCGCCGCAGTTGGCGCAGCGAATTTCCGTGCGCACCATGCCAAACGCGTTGTCGCGATGTTCGGTCACGGCATCTGGCTTCACCGGCTCAAAATAGCTCGGCCAACCGCAACCGGCATCGAATTTCGTGTCCGAGTAAAACAGTTCCTCATCGCAGGCAGCACAACGGTACAGCCCCTTTTCGGTGCTGTTCCAGTAGGGGCCGGTAAAGGGCCGCTCGGTGCCGTGTTCGCGAAGAATGCGGTACTGGTCCGCCGTCAGCTCCTCGCGCCACTGCGCATCGCTCTTGGTGATTTTCGGAGATTTGAGATCGCTCATCGGGAGATCCTTTCGTTTGGCATAGAGATAGTGTGGCAGCCCGTGGGATAAAAGAGGAAGCGGCTTTTCCCGGCAATAAAGCTGCTGTGATCCCGCTAAAGTCCGAAAACAGTTGAGGTCATCGCCACCTTGCCCTAATTGATTCCCTCAAAATCGTGCCGCGAAAAACAGAGCGGCGGGGGCTGGGAGACGAGATGATTGCCAATGTCACGCTGCTGACATTCGTTGTGCTGTTTTTGCCTTTCGTCATGGCATTGTGCGCGCCGCTGGCGGTTGCCCGGCTGGGGCACAATGCCGTCTGGCTTCTGGCGCTGGCACCGGCGCTGGCCTTCTTTCACTTCCTCGGGTTTGTGCCCACCATTGCGGCAGGTGAGGTTGTCACCGGCGGTTACGCCTGGGTGCCCAGCCTCAATCTCAGTTTCTCCTGGTTCATCGATGGTCTCTCGCTGACATTCGCGCTGCTCATCACCGGCATCGGCACGCTGATCGTGCTCTACGCGGGCGGCTACATGAAGGGTCATCCGCAGCAGGGGCGCTTTCTGGCCTTTCTGCTGCTGTTCATGGGCGCCATGCTGGGTGTTGTGGTGTCCGATAGCCTGTTGATGCTGTTCATCTATTGGGAACTGACATCGATCACCTCCTTCCTGCTGATCGGCTTCGATCATAGGCGAGAGGCGGCACGACGGGCGGCGTTGCAGGCGCTGGTGGTGACGGGCGGCGGCGGGCTTGCGCTTTTGGCGGGGCTCATCTTCATCTGGAACATCAGCGGCACGACGCAACTTTCGATGCTGGTGCATGGCGATGATGTGCTGCGCCAGAGCCCGTTCTATTTCGCCACGCTGGTGCTGGTGCTGGGCGGTGCCTTCACCAAATCGGCTCAGTTTCCGTTTCACTTCTGGCTGCCCAATGCCATGGAAGCGCCGACGCCGGTGTCGGCCTATCTGCATTCCGCGACCATGGTGAAGGCTGGCGTCTATCTGTTGATGCGGCTCAACCCCGTCATGGGCGACACGGTGGCCTGGGAAATCCTGCTGCCCTTCTTCGGTGGGCTGACGATGCTGACCGGCGCGTTTCTGGCGCTGCGCCAGACCGATCTGAAACTGATGCTGGCCTATACGACCCTCTCATCCCTCGGCCTTCTGGTTCTTCTCACCGGGTTCGGCGCACCCTATGCCATCGAAGCTGCCGTGCTTTATCTGGTGGCACACTCCCTGTTCAAAGGCGCGCTGTTCATGGTCGTCGGCACCATCGACCATGAGACGGGAACGCGCGATGTGACGAAGCTTTCCGGCCTTCGCCGTGCCATGCCCGTTACCTTCGTCGTCGCCATCACTGCCGCGCTGTCCATGGCGGGCCTGCCGCCCTTCTTCGGCTTTCTGGCGAAGGAAGAGATTTATGCGGCACTGGCGCACGCCAATCCCCGTGCCATTCTTTTCGTCGGCGTCGCTATCATCGGCAATGCCGCCATGCTCGCCATCGCCCTTGCCGTCGGCCTGAAACCTTTTATCGGCAAGCCCTCCAAAACGCTGAAGCATTCGCATGAGGGACCGCTTCTGCTCTGGCTCGGACCTGCGGTTCTGGCCTTGGCCGGTCTAATCTCCGCGCTGTTTTCAGATGTGTTTCACGCCGCCATTTCCATGCCCATGGCAACGGCCATTGCGGGTGATTCCTCCCCGGTCGAGATATCGCTGATACCGCATATCGGCGTTCCCCTGGCGCTGTCGCTGTTTACGGTGGCGCTGGGCGTGATGATCTACACCAAGCTTTCCTTGGCACGCCACCTCATGGTTCGCGCCTTCGCCGCTGCCGGGCCGGGACCGGACAAGGCTTTCGATGCCGTCATCTCCGGCCTCGTCAAACTGTCCTTCCATCTCACACGCGTCATCCAGCCCGGAAGGCTGGAATTCTACGTCACCGCGACCTTCGGCATCATCGCGCTGGTGCTGCTGGTGCCGCTGTTTGCCTATGGCGAGCTGCCCGCCATGCCGGTCTGGCCTGCCGATATCCAACTGCCCGAACTCACCTTCATCGCCATTGCCATCATCGGCCTCATTGCCGTGCTGACGGCAGCAAGTCGCCTGACGGCCATCGTTGCGCTCGGCATTCAGGGTTTCGCCGTGGCGGTGTTGTTTCTCCTGTTTGGCGCGCCGGACCTGTCTTTCACCCAGTTCATGGTCGAAACGCTTTCTGTCGTCATCCTGACGCTGGTCATGACACGCCTTCGCCTGTCTCCAACAGATCATCGCAAGCTCGGCCAGAAGCTGCTGGATGGCACCATAGCGATCGCCTGCGGCACCGGCTTCGCGCTGATGCTGCTCAAATCCACGCAAGCGCCCTTCGATACCAGCCTTACCGCCTTTTTCAGCACCTATTCCAAGCTCATCGCCCACGGAAACAACGTGGTCAACGTCATCATCGTTGACTTCAGAGGCACCGATACGCTGGGCGAAATCGCCGTCGTCATGGTCACCGGCCTTGCCATTCTGGCGTTGATCCGCATTCGCCACAGTGCCAAACCGGCGCCTGTCGGAAAGACGGAGGGTAAGCCATGAACACGCTCATCTTCCGTACCGCCGCGCCCGTCATCACCAGCCTCATGGTCATGTTTTCCATCTTCGTCCTGCTGCGCGGTCATAACGAGCCGGGCGGTGGCTTCATCGGCGGGCTGATCGCGGTGTCTGCACTGGCGATTTACGGAATGGCCTATGGCGTCGCTGCTGTCAGGCGCGCCATCGTCTTTCATCCGTTGTCCATTTCCGGCTTCGGCTTGCTGCTTGCCACGCTATCCGGCGTCGTCTCGGCTTTCGTCGGCGTGCCCTTCATGACCGGGCTCTGGGTCACCCCCAGTTTCGCGGGGGTAGAGGTGCCGCTCGCAACCGTCATCTCCTTCGATATCGGCGTCTACCTCGTCGTGGTCGGTGGCTTCACCTCCATTGCGCTGGCCCTGGAAGAACGGGAGCGTGACTGATGGAAGCTGTGTTTTCGATCCTCGTCGGCATCTTCTTCAGCGTTGCCATTTACCTCATGCTGTCGCGCCACAGTGTGCGACTGCTGCTCGGTATCGCCGTGTTCGGAAACGCCGTGAACCTGCTTCTGTTTACCGCAGGAAGGCTGACGCGCGAGGTGCCGCCCATCATCGGCGCGGGGCAGGATGTGCTGTCGCCAACCGCTGCCAATCCGCTGCCGCAGGCGCTGATCCTGACCGCCATCGTCATATCCTTCTGCTTCTTCTGCTTTCTGCTGGTCCTTGTCTGGCGGGCGTTTCAGGAGCTGAAAACCGACGATACCGACGAGATGCGCGCAGCCGAACCGGCGCGTGAACCCTTGCCGCCGCTGACGTATTGAAAGCGAACACGACTGATATGGCCGCACCCGGTTCCACCCCCATCGATCTTGCCGCTGCACTGGTGACCCAGCCAACCGTGCTGTCGGATTGGCTGATCATCGCCCCGGTCGCGCTGTGCATATCGGTCGGCGCTATCCTGATGATGGTGCGTCACGCCACGCGCCTGCATTCCACCATCGCGATTTCGGCTCTCACCATCCTCGCCGCCATCGATGCCGCCTTGCTGTGGAAGGTCGCGACGGGCGGTCCCTTCACCATGGTCATGGGGCGCTGGCTGGCGCCCTTCGGCATTGCCTTCACCGCAGACCTGACCGGCGCGGCGCTCGCCCTTGCGGGCGCAATCGCGGCCCTTGGCTGCGCCATCCACGCGCGTGGTGAAATCGGTGACGCGTCCACGCGCTATGGCTTTTACCCGTTTCTGATGCTGCTGATGGCAGGCGTCAGCGGCGCGTTTCTGACCGGCGATATTTTCAACCTCTATGTCTGGTTCGAAGTTCTGCTGGTCTCGTCCTTCGGCCTCATCGTGCTCGGCTCCCGCAAGGAGCAGATCGATGGTGCACTGAAATATGCCGTGCTCAATCTCATCGGCACCACGCTGTTTTTGATCACGGTCGGCTACCTCTATGCCATCTTCGGCACGCTCAACATGGCCGACATTGCGCTGAAGGTCAGGGTGGCAGATGGCGGCGCTCCGCTGATGACGCTCGGCGCGTTGTTCCTGCTGGCCTTCGCCATGAAGGCCGCCGCGTTTCCCGTCAATTTTTGGCTGCCCGCCTCCTATCACACGCCCAAACTCGTGGTATCCGCGCTGTTCGGCGGGTTGCTGACCAAGGTCGGCATCTATGCGCTGCTACGCGTCATGGTCATGCTGTTTCCAGTGCAGCGGGAAGAACTCAGCCTCGTCATCGCCGTCGTTGCCGCGCTCACCATGCTCTTGGGCGCCATGGGTGCGCTGGCCCAGAACGATCTTCGCCGCCTGCTGGGCTATATCGTCGTGTCCGGCATCGGCACCATGCTGGCAGGCCTTGCCATCGGCTCTCCTTCGGCGCTCGGCGGCCTCATCTTCTATGCGTTGAATTCCGTGGTCGTCATGACGGCGCTTTATCTCGCCATCGGTCACGCCATGCGCCTTGGCGGTGCGTCGACGCTGTCGGATCTCAGCGGTCTCTATGCGAAGGCACCGCTGTTCTCCGGCCTTGCGCTGGCGCTGTTTTTCGCAGGCTCCGGCCTGCCGCCTTTCTCCGGCTTCTGGCCGAAACTAATGCTGACGAAATCGGCCATCGATATCGGCGCATGGTGGCTGGCGGCATCGATCCTCATTTCCGGTTTCCTCTGCACCATCGCCTTTGCCCGCATCTACCTGCTGTGCTTCTGGCGTTCCTCGCCGCCGGGCATGAAGGCGGTCGAGACCGCGTCACCTGCGCCATCCCTTGTCCCGCTCGTGGGACTGACATTGGTCATCGTCGGCTTTGGCCTGTTCCCCGACGCCGTCGTGCGGCTTAGCCAGCAGGCGGCGGATCAACTGGCAGAGCCGTCGGCCTATATTCGCTCGGTCTTTCCGCAGGAGCGTGCGCCATGAGCCGTTTCGTCATCGGTCTGCTGTTTCTTGTCGTCTGGTTCGCCATCACCGGAAGTTTTACGGTAGCGAATGGGCTGTTCGGCGCGGGTGTTGCGGCGCTGTCGCTCTTTCTCATTCGCCATCAGGTGAGGGAGAGCGAGACCTATTGGGGCCGCATCCCGGCCATTGTGTCGCTCGCGCTGCTGTTCATCAAGGAATTGGCGCTGTCCGCCTGGGCCGTGGCCATGCTGGTCATCAGACCGCGCCTTGCCCTGACGCCGGGCATTTTCGCCTATCCGCTGACGGTCAAAAGCGATTTCGAGATCACGCTGCTTGCCAATCTCATTACGCTCACACCCGGCACGCTCTCGGTGGATGTCTCGCCCGATCGCGCGACGCTCTATGTCCACGCGCTGGATTGCAGCGATGTGGAGGCCACCAAACGCTCCATTGCCGAGGGCTTCGAGCGTAAGATCATGGAGGCATTCCGCAAATGACACCGGAAACGCTGGTCTCCGGCGCAACCTTCGCCGCTTCCGTCATCCTCTCTGTAGCGTTCCTGCTGACGGTCTTGCGCGTGGTGGTCGGCCCCACCCTGCCGGACAGGGTTATTGCATTGGATATGCTGGTTGGCATCGCCATCGGCTTTCTGGGCGTCATCGCCATTCGCACCGGCTTTGATCTTTATGTGGATATTGCCATCGCGCTCGGGCTTGTCGGCTTTCTTGCGACAGTTGCATTCGCCCGTTTCATTCTGTCCCGCAGGCCGCAGGCAGGGCAGCATGGAAAACAGGTGCTCGATGGCACCGACCAGATGCCCGCAGGCAAGCCATCGCATCAACCCAAACAGCGCAAGCGGTCGGGCAGGGGGAAGCGATCATGAACTGGGTTATTGCCATCGCAGTTTCGGTTTTGCTGATCAGCGGCGCACTCTTCTCGCTGGCCGCCGCCATTGGTATCAACCGTTTTCCCGACCTCTATACTCGCATGCACGCTGCATCCAAGGCGGGAACAGTCGGCTCCGGCCTGCTTCTTCTTGCCGTCGGTCTGAATTCACTTGAACTTGCCGTTTTCGCACGGTCTTTCATCGGTTTTTGCTTTGTTATTCTCACTGCCCCGGTATCGGCGCATTTGTTGGCCAAAGCTGCACATGAAGCTGGATATCGCTTATCAGGCATAACCATAAAAGACGAGTTGAAAGTAAACCGTAAGTTGAGTTGATGCTAATGCTTTATTGTAAGCTTGGCCACAATTCCAACATAAGCTCTAATTTTGTTACCTGTCATTTCTTGTAGATAGAATAGTCGGTATTTGCTCTGAAATGTTCCAAAATAATAATTGGACTTTTTTTGGTTTGGTGTTATCCACATCAGGTAACGTGAATGATGTTGATTTGCAGCACGCGCAACAGCGAAATCGTCTTGGTATTTTAATAATGCCTAATCTATTCTCCTTCGAGAATAGCACGATATTTCCTAGGTGTTTGCAAATGTCGTAAGCATTACTCCCTGTTCTGTGGAGATCAGAATCGGGAATTGAACTTCGCAAGATGCAATCAGTGGGTAGGGTTTAACTTTGTTTCACAGGTAGGCGGGATATGCCCGTGCCGGTGAAAATACGAACAGGAGAGACATAAATGACGGAAACTACATACGGCGGTGCGCAGGATCTGCTCGTTGAACTGACGGCGGATATCGTTGCTGCCTATGTTAGCCACCACGTTGTTCCGGTCACGGAACTGCCTGGCCTTATTTCCGACGTGCATACGGCGCTGAGCGGCACATCCACACCGGTGGTGGCTGCTGTCAACGTTGAAAAGCAGAAGCCTGCGGTCTCCGTTCGCAAGTCGGTTCAGGATGACCAGATCATCTGCCTGGAATGTGGTGGTTCGTTCAAGTCGCTCAAGCGTCACCTGACGACACATCACAGCATCAGCCCGGAAGAATACCGCGACAAGTGGGATCTGCCGGTCGATTACCCGATGGTGGCTCCCGCCTACGCAGAAGCGCGCTCGCGCCTCGCCAAGGAAATGGGCCTCGGCCAGCGCCGCAAGTCCGGTCGCTAATCACACCAATCTTTCTAACGGAAAGCCGGTCCTCGTGGCCGGCTTTTTTGTGCGTTTTGGGTCAAAGAAATATGAAAATAATCCTTAATGAATTTCTTATTGCAGAATGTGTGATTTAAAACCTGTTATTTCCTACTAAAATTACTGGATTGTCGTCACTGCTTTGCTGGTGTATGAATTAATTCCTATTTAACGAGGAATTGCATCATGACGTTCAATCTCGACCCTTCCGGCCCACCACCGCCCGTCTCCCCCCATCACTCTGCCCCACCAATCCCCACTCCGCCTGTGCCCAAGGCCAATCGCGATGCCTGCCAGCGGGTGCGGGAGATCACCTATCAGCTGTTCGTGGATATCGTTGATAGAGAGATGGTGCGCCGTGACCGCCGCCATGCCATGGCCCATATCCGCCAGATCGCGCTCTATATCAGCCACGTCGCACTGTCTCTGCCCATGTGGCAGGTCGCCATCTGCTTCGGTCGGGATCAATCCACGGCCAGCATCACCTGCCAGAATGTCGAGGATCGGCGCGAAGATGCGGGTTTCGATGAGTTCGTGCTGGCCGTGGAAGAGGCCGTCAAACCGCTTATCCCAACGTTGGAGATCGCACACGATGCCTGAAGCACCCGCCAAGCAAAACCGCTCCCTCGTGCGCCTGCTGCGCTTCATCGGTCGCGATGCCGCGCTGGTCACAGACCAAGTCGCCTATATGGAAATCACCCTCGAAAAGACCGGCGAGATCAGGCAGATCGACAACGGCGTGCTGGAGCAAGGCCTTTCCGCCGGGCTGCTGCGCCGAGAAAACGATCGGCTTTTCGCTCAGCTCGCGGCCAGCGCGTTCTTGAAGCGCGCAATGATCAAGGAACGGGACGAGATATTTCAGGAACAGCACCGTGACTGCGAAGTCGTCTCTGTGGAGATCGACGGCGAGCGCCAGTCCGCAAGGCGCAACGAGTTATCCTCGCCCCTCTTATCGCTGCTGCGTCTGAAGGATCGCGATGGGAAACTGTTTTTTCCCGCCGATACGATCGAGGCGGGCGAAAGGCTGGCCAGCGATTTCCACCGGGGGCAACTCAGCCCGCGCATCACCGCAAGCTGGGAGCCACGTCTGGCGAAACGCACCAAAGGGCAGGCCAATGGCGCACAGGACCTGACCGACACAGCGGTCGCTGCCCGCATGCGCTTCTCCCGCGCCGCCGACGCCATGGGCCCGGAGCTTGCGGGCGTGGCCATCGACATCTGCTGCTTCGAAAAAGGCCTCGAGGTCGTGGAGCGCGAAAGGCAATGGCCGGTCCGCTCCGCAAAACTCATGCTCCGCACCGCCCTCCAAAGCCTCGCCCGCCACTACGCCCCACCGTCAGCTCCGCAAAGCCGCAGCCAACACCATTGGGGCGCGGAGGGTTACCGTCCGGTTCTTTGAAGGGAGGCCCTCACGCTGCCAAAACCTGCGCTTCCCCACGGATGCGGTTGATCATGGAGCGCAGGCCATTGGCGCGTTGGGAGGAGAGGTGCTCCACGAGGCCGATTTTGCCGAAGACTTCGATGGCGTCGAGGCCGGCGATTTCGGAGGCATGCTTCCCCGAGTAGACGGCCAGCACGATGGCCACCAGCCCGCGCACGATGTGGGCATCGGAATCGCCTTCGAACGTCAACACAGGATCATCGCCGCCATCGCTGTGGCTGACGACCCAGACCTGGCTGGCGCATCCCTGCACCTTGTTTTCGGCGGTCTTCTTCTCGTCTGCGAGATCGGGCAGGTCCTTGCCCAGTTCGATGACGTAGCGATAGCGGTCTTCCCAGTCGTCCAGAAAGGCGAAGTCATCGAGGATTTTGTCGAGAGAAGTCATGGGTCGGTCGTCCGTTCGTCGGATGCGTATAGGCAAGCATATAGGTCAAAGCCTGTGTGAATTGAACAGCCGCAGGGATGAAAAAAAGCCCTGCGACGAAGCAAATTCGTGCAGGGCTTGCAAGTCGGGCAGTCAGGCGGCTCACGCATGAGCCGCAAGGGATGGTCGCGAGGCGGGCGGCCTCGGAAAGAAATCGTGTGAACTATTTTAGGTCAGAGCGCTGGGCGGCGCTGGGGCAGGGGCACATAAGGCTGCGATTTGATGGTGCCGGTCTGGATCGCATCGGCCTTGACGTCTTCGATCGCCAAGGGCGCATCGACATGGACGACAGGCGCTTCGGCGGCAGCGAGTTTTGCGGGCTGTTCGCTGCCTGCAAGCTGGGCATCGATCAGCTGATAGGCGACCTTGGCGCCTTCGCGGGCTCTTTCGCCAAGGGCGTGGAATGTTTCGGCACCCTTTTCGCAGACATCGGGTTTTTCAACGCAGATGGCGCTGACATAACGGTAGGCTTCGCTGGCTGCCGATACGGCGCCTGCGACATTCATCTGCGAGGTCGGTGTATTGCTGTCGCTGGAACCACCGAAATAGGACAGCGCCACCAGCACCAGCGAAAAGAAGATCGACCCTTTGATCAAAAACCACATTGCGACACTACCCTGTTTGACCGTTGCCCTTTGCGGGTCATCCGTGTTTGCCCTGTTTTTCGGGCTTGCAATCACCCTAGAGCCAACAGACCAACAGCCATTTGCAAAAACCGGCAGGATTTAATTCAAATTGTCTCTATTTGTTCCGTGGCTGGACGAAGATTGCGAATTCGAGACAAGTTTAACGGACGCTATTAATCATAATTGCGGCGCTGGCCCGCAATTGCAGGGGATAAGCCCACCATACACTGCCTCAAATATTAACGCGAAGGGAAAAATATAACGAAATCCTTCGCTTACCCGTCATTAACCATGAAATGCAAAGTCTGCCCCAAATGCCTCGAAATGGGATTCCACGGGGCTTTAACCGGGAGCAGCGGCTCCGCTTTTAGCCTTTCCTTAAGCCGCGGGCCGCTATTGTCGGGCATGGTTAAGGGCGGCCTCGCCCCTTTGGAATTCGGTGTTCAAGTATTGCGTAAAATCACGGAAAAAGCGATTGCGTTGATTGATCATGCCACCGGCATGTGGCTTTCGCGCATGGAAGAAGACGCCAGCATACGGGTGGAGACGGTCCACGCGTTGCGCCGTCTCGTGGCCTTCGGCATGGCCGCGCTGGTCGTTTTGCCCGCCGTCTTCTGCCTGGCTTTTTCCGTATCCGTCGCGCTGCCGCTGGGCGTTGCGACCGTGTTTGCCATCTTCCTTGCTGCCGCCGCATCCATGCTTGCCCTGCGTCGCCCCCAGAAACCGCAGGACATCGTAGCCTCTCCGGTTATCGGCAACATGGTGCTTGCGTCCCAGGTTCCCGGCCTGCTGCTGGTCTTCGATGAGCACGGCGTGGTCAAAAGCGTTTCGGGCCGCGATGTCGGCCAGTTTCCATCGAAGTTTCAGAACTGCGCCGGTCATTTCTTTGCTGAACTGGTGCATGTGTCAGATCGCATCGGTCTGATGCAGGCGTTCGATGCCCTTCGCCAGGGCAAAGAGTCTTCCATTGCCGATCTGCGGTTCGACAATCCTGTTTCAGCGCGCCAGACACAGTTCCTTCATGCCCGCATGGACATGACCGCAGAGCGCGACGACTTCGGCAGGCTGACCGGCGTTATCGGCCAGTTGCGCGATGTTACCGAGAAGGAATTGCTGCGCACCGAGGTTGCCCGTAAGGCGGCAGAGGCGGAATCGGCCAATGATGCCAAGTCGCGTTTCCTCGCTGCCGTCAGCCATGAATTGCGCACGCCGCTCAATGCCGTGCTCGGCTTTTCGGATGTTCTGGCGGGCGAATATTTCGGCAAGCTGCAGAATGACCGCCAGCGTGAATACGTCTCTTTGATCCGCCAGTCGGGCGCCCATCTCCTGTCGGTGGTCAACACCATGCTGGATATGAGCAAGCTGGAAGCGGGCCGTTACGAGCTGATCATGGAACCCTTCCGCATTGGCGATGCCATCGCTACCTGCGAGGGCATGCTGGGTCTTCAGGCCAAACAGAAGGGCCTGACGCTGACGAGCCGTGTTCAGCGTGATATCGGTGAAGTCGTAGCCGATCAGCGCGCCGTTCAGCAGGTTCTCATCAATCTTGCAGGCAATGCCATCAAGTTTACAGAATCGGGTGGTGTGGTCACCATGGACGCATCGCTGGAAGGCGGCATGCTAAAGCTCACGGTCAGCGATACCGGCATCGGCATCGCCGCAGACAAGATGGCGCTTCTGGGCCAGCCTTTCATGCAGGTGCAGAACGAATATACGCGGCGCTACGAAGGCACGGGCCTCGGCCTTGCGCTGGTCAAGGGATTGGTGGAGTTGCATGGCGGCAGCTTTGCGATTTCCAGCCGCGCGGGTGAGGGCACCATCGTAACGATCCTGCTGCCTGCGGATGGCTCCGGCCGCTCCGCTGGCGGTGACCGCGATGATGCAAGACACCCGGTGGAATTTCCGCCGCGTCTCAAGCAGGTCGTGGATGCAGATGAAATGACGAAGGAGGATGTTGCGGATGGCCGCGCCAAAGCGAAAATCGCCTAGGAAGACACCGGCTCGCAAGGAGCCCGGTTTCGTTTCCACGGTCGCTTCGGCCATGGGACGGCAACTGTTGCAGCATCCAAAATTGGTCGGCGGCTGTACCGCTTTTTTCGTCGTTTTCGGCTTCATCGCCGCCAATGCGCTGTGGTATCAGCCGGGCCACCATCCATCGCCCTTCCTGCGCACGCGCGATGAGGAAAATCCCAACGGCATCGCCGGTTATCGCGTGGCCTCCGGCCTTGGCGAAAATGGCAACGTCACCACTTTCCGCATCGAGCGCCAGACGGACACGCCGCAACCGGCAGCGCCACCGCAAGCGCCCGCGGTAGCTGCGGTCCCCGACGATGCGCCTGCCTTGCCCCCGCTGGCGACGCCCCATCAGCCCTCCGAACTCGTGGCGGAAATCCAGCGCGAGCTTGCCCGTCGCGGCCTCTATGAAGGCGTTGCCGATGGCATGACCGGCCCGCGCACCACAGCTGCCATTCTCTTCTTCGAAGAAACCGTCGGCATGGAGCAGACAGGCGAGCCGACAAGCCGCATTCTGTCTGCCCTCAAGATCGATAGCGCCACGACGGTCGCCGCCATTCCCAAGGCGCTTCCGAAGGATCGTCCCGCCAGTGCCAATTCCGGCGGCGTCGCCATCGATCCCGTGGCCGCCGCCATTCGCAGCGCCGAGGAGAGCAAGCCGAAGGCACAGTCGGTTTCGTTGACATCAGGCAACACGGCCAAGCCTGTGACGAAGGATATCGTCGCGAAAATACAGCAGGGCCTCGTCAACATCGCCTATGCGGATGTGAAGGTGGATGGCATGGCTGGCGAACAGACCCGCACCGCCATCCGCAATTTCGAAAAGCACTACCGCCTGCCGGAAACCGGAGAGCCGAGTGAAGCCGTGCTGAAGAAACTGAAATCCATCGGTGCCTTGTGATGCCAGCCTGGAACGGCTCCTGCCATGCGCCTTAAATCCGAGATCGTCGTCTCCGCCCTCCTGCGCCGCGTCTTCGCCGCCGGTGATTTCGCCACCATCGAGCGCAAGGGCGCAGACGCCGCAGGCGCCATCTTCATTCGCCAGCGCCTTCGCAGCGGGTTGGAAAACCTCTACGGCCCAGCCCCGCAAAGCTTCTCCGAAGATGAAGAGGAGAGGGCCGAACGCCGTTTCGAGCGCCGACTTGTGAATGTGCAATCGCCGGATGTCGAGGCGCTGCTGGAGAAGGAGCTGCGGTTCGATAGCGATTTGTGGGTGGTGGAGTTGGAGACGGAAACCGTGGAGGGGTTGTTTACGGTTGTTGCTTGAGGTTTGGGGGAGGCTTTGGGTGGCGGTAGCAGCATTTGCGGCAGTGGTTTGTCGCGTTGTCGCGGCTGTAGTAGGTGGGGCTCACCCCCCTCTGTCCTGCCGGACATCTCCCCCCACAAGGAGGGAGATCAGCAAGACGCTTGCTCCTCGCTTTATCCGCGTCCTATGAGATGGCCGCGCGGTCTCCACGAGTCGATCTCCCCACCTGTGGGGGAGATGGCCGGCAGGCCAGAGGGGGGTAAGCCCCACCCACTGCCGCCTGCCAACTTACGCCCTCCTGCGCATCCCAGCTTTCAAACTAGCGAACGCTAAGCCAGTTACACCCTTCATCACCACGCGCAGCCACAATACAAAAAGCGCCAACGCTAACGCATCGACGCCTTCCAACTGCATCCAAATTTCCGCAAGAATCAGCTCACCGCCTCACCACCATCCGCTCACGGTCCCGCTCGTCCTGCTGCGGCACTGCGGTTTCCCGGCTCGGATCAACCGTATACCGGTCCGCGCGCCGCCAGCTCTCGATGCGGTCTTCGCATTGGGCGGCGTCGAGTTTGTCGAGCATGGCTTCCGCACGCGTCATGTCGTCTTCCCGGACTTTGAGGTGCGGGTAGAAGCATTCCAGCACGAGGGCTGCGTCGGCGAAGTCCATGCCGAGGCCGATCATGGTCGTGGCCAGTTGCTGGCCGGAAATGTCCAGCATGATGCGTTCCGACAGCCAGTGGCTTGCCGATAGGGAGTCCGAAAGGGCAGTGGAAAACTGGCGGGCGTTTCGTTCGCGGGCAAAGCGTACGAGCAGCGCTTCCTGAACATCCGTCAGGCGCCGTGCACCCAGGCCATCGCCGACCGGGCGGTGAAGCTGGCGTGCCATGGTGCGCAACTGGCGTCGCAAATCTTCTTCGCGCTCGGCAATCGTCTTTTCCATGGTGCGAGAAACGGTGGGCTGCTCCGTTGTCTGTGCCATGGCAGGCGAGGGGGCGTTGCGCGAATGGCGCAGTCCCACCAGCGCATCGATAACCGTAGGCGAAAGATCGTCGCGGCGCACGATGGTGCGCGCATGGGCGCCACCCTGGCTACGGGCAATGGCAATCAGCGTATCGTCATCGAGGCACTTCGACGACACCAGAAAGGGTGCGGAAACACCGATGGGCTGGCTGGCGATGAAGAAGGCGACCGCCGAGGGGACGTTGGGGTTCTGCGACAATGCCGCCACCGCTTCACGCTTCGCTTCCGGTGTGGAAGCGGTGAACAGCGGCATGAACAGCTCCGCAAACTGGCGAAGCTCGGATTTGGACGGATGAGAAAGCCCTTCAAAACTCGAAACAGTGGCCATCAGCACCACATCTTTCTTCCTCTCGGCACTAGGCCTTTCTAACTCTCGAAACCGGTCGGTCAACGCAATACCCAATGTGACGCAAAACAAAACGATCCGTTCAAACTATAACAAACGTGTTGACGCGCTGTTAACCAGCACTGGCGCAAAGGACTTTTTTGCCGCTATGCACAGCAAATTTTTAAGACAATATTTTTGGGCGTACCGGGAACTCGGATGGGCATCGCAACGTTGCGTACCCTCAGCGGGAACTCGTCCCATCGACCACTGGCCGATAAAGACGAGCCCCTGACCGCCATCATGTCGGCTGAGGCATCTTAGACAGCAAGCAAATGACGCCCGTCAAATTTATTGCGCTGCAAAAATAACCCGCAAATTTCTGGATTTTTCGAAATTGGTTATTGATTACAATGACTTTGGGAGAAGGTCCTTTTCTGGAGTCACAGAACCGTGAACTCAACCTTTACGGACGGTATAAATAACACACTCAATTTTAATGGCATATGGTTCAAAGCCGGAACATTAGTGTTAACGAATGATTAACCTATGCGTGTTTGTAATCCCATAGGCGGCCTTCAGATTCGGTGTTAGATTTCGATAAAGAAATTTAGGCTTTACTGTAGCAAGCGACATGGTTTGCAGCGGCCTCTCGTCTCCCATGCCAGTCTGTGGACTGGAAATGCACAATGTTGTGGTGATGGCATTCCCGCGCGTTTCTTTAATTATCCGCGCGATTATTCAACAACCAAGCGTCATGCCCCCTGAGAGGAGAAAACGATGACGGAAATTATTTCGTTTTATGCGGCGGCCCGCCGCCTGAACCGACCGACAGATGTGCAAAAGCCGATGGGTGGTCCCGCCCAGCTTCTGTTCTTCACCGGCGTTCGCTATGAGCGCCCTGAGGTCGAGATCGATATTCAGGCGCAGAGAAAACCGAGAAAGCGCAAGGTCGTGGTCGCTACGCCGGATGCGGCTATCGGTTCCTGAGTTCAAACGTCAGGCCGCCGTTTACGACCACGGCGTCTGCTCGCATTTTGCCTCGCTCAGAAATCGCGTGGCTTCCTCGCCGAAAGAGGACTGCGGTACCATGGTGCGCAACACGGCATAGCCCTTGTTCTGCCCCGCCTCCACCAGAATGGACTTGGAAAGTCCCGATGGCTGCGCCTTGCGAATGGCAGCCAGTTGCACCTGGTTTGCCACCAGAATATCCAGCTCTCCGCCTGCCGAGGTACGGTCGTTCATGCTGAAGATTTCGTTGGATGCGCTGTCGAAAACGGCCACTGACCAGAACGGCACGGCCCCGAAAGCCGCCAGACGCACAGGCTTTTCATCCACGTTGAAGGTGCACACGGCAACCCGCATGAACGGATCGCCACTGCCCAGAGCCTTCTTTTCACTGGCTTCATCCAACAGGTGAAACGCGTTTGGCGCGCCTTCCGCCATCGCGCGCGTATAGGCATCGCGGTTGGAAAAGTGGGGCGTTGCGAGCAGAATAACCAGATGCAGAACGGCGGCGCCCACAAGCCCGACGAAGACGGCGAAAAGGACTTTAAGCATTGCCGCATCCTGTCGTCTTAATGTCCGGCATCTTGATATCGATTAGCCCGGTGCTGCCTGCAACGGGCGTGTCGAGCAGCGTCAGCACCAGTTTGAAATGGCCGGTGGGTGGCACCGCCAGCCAGTTATAGGTCTGCGCAGAGGCGGCAACGCTGATGTCCATGCCACCACCTGCACCATGCAGCAAGGTGCGGGAGTTCAACGCCATGGGTCGCCCGGTGCCGTCATCCAGAAGATTACCCTGTTGGTCCGCGACATAAAGCGTCCAGAAGCGCGCAGGCGGCAAGGTGCCGGTCAGCCGGTAACGGCAGTCGCCTGATAGCCGCTGGCCGCTGCTATCGGCGGCGGCAGAAAAGCTCAGGCCCTCTGCCGTTCCATACAAAAGCTTGCCCGCATCTGCCCGATGCGATTTCGCGTAAGGGTCGGCCTCAATGGTCTGCGCTTCGGGAAACGCATCCCACGCGCCGATCTTGATCGAACCGAACCCTTCGGTTGCTTCCAACGCCGCAAACGTTGACAATATGCCACCGCCAAAGGCGATGATGAGCGAAATCGCGACAAGGAATGGAACTCGAAACACGCTGTTTTCCCGTTTTGGAACAGGCCAGCGTTAGCATTGATTTCGTTTCGGGGAAATGGGCAGAACGAAGCGGAGACAAGGCTTTGCGCAAATGTCCACGCCCTTTGCTGGCAATGCGCTGAATTGCCATCTAACCGCCCGATGCGGTGTGTAACGCGTTCGAGGGTTTCTGAGCGGTTGAAACCTGTAAGCTATCATGTCCTTGGGATCAACGAACAAACGCCGCCAACCCCAGGGGTTAGCGGCGTTTGCTGAAATGCAGCGTCAATTCGCGGGCGCAGGCGCTGTCGGTGTTGATGGTGCCACAGGTGCCGGTGTCGCAGGGGCAGGTGTGGCTGATGCAGCAGCAGCCGTACCGGACACATCGTCCGTCGCCACCGGCGCAGGTGTGACCTTGCCATCGGCAGCAGCGACACGCCAGACCGTGTTGCCCGCATCGTCGGCCACAAGCAGTGCGCCGGTGCCATCGATGCCGACGCCAACGGGTCTGCCTCGGGCCTTGTCGCCCTGAATGAAGCCGGTGACCACATCCTGCGTCTTGCCTGTTGGCTTGCCGTTTTCAAACGGCACGTAGGTCACGCGGTAGCCGTTGAAGGCGTTGCGGTTCCAGCTGCCGTGCTCGCCGATGAACGCGCCGTTCGCGTAGGCTGCGGGCAGGGCGGAGTTCAGCGAAAATGTCAGGCCGAGCGCGGCAACATGGCTGGACAAAGCGTAATCCGGCTTGATTGCCTTCTCCACCATATCAGGCCGTGGCGGGTGAACGCGTGCATCGACATGGTTGCCGTAATAGCTCCACGGCCAGCCATAGAACGCACCTTCCTTTACCGATGTCATATAATCGGGCACGAGGTTGGGGCCGAGCTCGTCGCGCTCGTTGATGACGGCCCACAGTTCCTTGCTTTCAGGGTTGAAGGCCAGACCATTGGGGTTGCGGAGGCCGAAAGCAAACAGCTTGAACGCACCCGTTTGGCGATCCACCTGCAAGATGGCCGCGCGGTTCTTTTCCGCCTCGATACCGTTTTCCACGATGTTGGAGTTTGAGCCGACGGAGGCATAAAGGAACTTGCCATCGGGGCTCAGCGCCAGATCCTTCGTCCAGTGGTGGTTGATCGGCCCGCCGGGCAGAGGCGTGAGGATTTTCGGCTCAGCCGTAATCTCGTTCTGCCCCAACTGGTAGGGGTAGGCGACGATGTTGGACGCTGTCGCCACATAGAGAGTGTTATCGGCAAAGGCGACGCCAAAGGGCGAGTCTAGCTTCGTCAGCAACTCGTGGCGCTCATCCACCACACCATCGCGGTTGGTATCGCGCAGCAGGGTAATGATGTTGCTTTCCTTCGGCGTGCCGCCGGTTTCTCCATGCGCAATCGCCATGATCCAGCCGCGGATGATGTCCTTTGGCCGCGTCGGTGCCTCACCGGCAGGTGCACGGGACTGCACCACCAGCACATCACCGTTCGGCAGCGTGTGCACGGTGCGGGGATTGACCAGATCCTTCTGGTAAACCGAGATTTTCAGACCATCCGGCACGGTCGGCATCTCGCCGTCCTTCCAGCCGGTGACCTCGGCCACTTTCAGGTCGGGGATGAGGTTCCGCGAAGGCTCCGGTAACACAGGGTCGGCCCCGATCTGCTGGGCCGGATCGAAATTTGCGTCCTGTTGGTTGCATGCGGAAAGGACGACGGCGACACTGCCCATCAGGACAGCCGTGTGAATAAGGCGGCGCGCGATCATCATACTCTCCAGGCCAGACGTGCATATTTGCGGGTAGAAGCGGCAACTGCCATCAGCGAAACAACGAATGTCACCGCCGAGAGCAGCAACCCATAGGGCACCACCGCCGTCCAGCCATCACCGGCATGAACAAGACTGTTGGCGAAAGCCAGTACCAGCATCACTAGAAACAGAATGATCGCGAAAAACGACGGACGCATAGGCCGCGTGCGCGCCCGCAACACATCCACCAACCCCGCCAGGATCGCCAGCCCGCCGAACACCAGCCCGGCAAACAACAACCAAGCCGAAAAATTCTGCCACATCAGATTGGCCGTCTGCCAAAAGGCAATGTCAGTGCCCAGCGCCAGCGAAAAACAAACGAAGGGAAATGGCACGAATAGGGATTGAAAAGGATAGGCAGAGGCTTCTCTGCGAGACGCTTCACTCATGGATGGCTCCAACGGGATCGAGAAATACGCCCAACTGCCTGCACGGCTTAGACGTTTTGGCTTTATCGTGAACGGTTTGGAGATGTTTTGGTTGCAGGAGTTATGGCCAACAGGCCTGCGAAATTTCCTCAACATCGCCACAATTAAATCACCCTTAAGTTGATGATTTTAATTTTGGTTGAGGGGGTTCTCCATGCATCTGACGATTTGCCTAATTTTACTTCTGCTTGTTTCGGGCATTTTCAACGCGGTGTCCGCAGCACAGTTGGCTGGCGCTGGTGCTTGGGGCGAGGCGTCAAGTATTCTCATCGTCGGCCCCTTGTTCATTTTCTTTGGGGTGCATGCGATCATCTATTACGGGCTTCGACTGGTCCGTGAGCCCTCGAAACTAAAGTCGTTCTCAAATACGAAATTGACTTACATCGCGTTTGCAGTCGCGCTGATGGGCATCTTTGGTGATCTGGCGCAACGCTCAAATCCACCGCTGTAGAACAGTAAATTCCACGGAACGCGACAATAGAGAGCGGCTTTTGCGATAGATCAGGCAGAGTTTGATTGGTGAAGTAAGCCATAGCCAAAAACAAACCGAAGCGGGTTGTCGGCCAGGTGGAAAACACCAGCCAAACGGATTGTCCGTCTTGGATCAAGGCCGGGAGGTTAGGCAATTGGATGAGAAAGGCGAGTTGCGCGCCAAACAGGAAAAAGCAGAAAATAACGACAATCAAAAGCATGTATAAGAGCAGCAGACCAACCGTTTTCGTCCAATCCGGCAATCGTTCATTCCCTGTATTAGATACATCTACGCTACTGTTTTTTTCTTTTGACAATTCCGTCGCTTACAAAGTCGCTGTTTTCTAGAAGTCGCGGCGGTGTCGGACCTTCCACGAGCCACAGTGACTTTGCCTCCAGCAAAGTTAAGCTGCTGCATGGAAGCACGTCGCCAGAAGTAAGTTGCAATGTTTCGGACTGGCAAGCGAAGACACGTTTATCGTGGTCCGTTAAAAGAAGGCCTGAAACAAAACCCCAAAACAAAACAGCCGTGACCAAGACGAGAACACGAGGGATGTTCTGTCGCTCAGCCCGAAAAAACATCACGTGACAGAGAAACAAGCAGAAGATCGTCAACGCTGTTCTGAACGATATGACACTGAAAACTCCGAAAACGGGAATTAACAGCAGCGCAATGCCACCGCATGTCAAAACTTTTAGGGCGCTTATGTTTCTAAGCCGTTGCAAAACATCGGACGTTCTTGGATCGCTTTCCGCGAAATTGCGTGCACGATCCCACGCAAAAATGATCACCAGATTGTAAAAGCCGTTGTAATGAGTGGGCCAAGTGGAAAACACCAGCCACACGGCATGCTTGTCGTGGACTAATATTGCGAGCTGGGGCAGACGGATGAGAAAGGCGAGCTGTTCGCCGAGCATGAGTGCCAGCACGACAAGTATCGCACTGAGCACTCTTAAAAGCACCGGCCAGAACCTGGATATCGATAATATCAACGCTGCCCTGCCACCTCTTTTCGCCCAGAATACTCGCTATCATAACGGCAAAAATTTTCAACCCAAAGGAATTTACACTCTTCAGGTGCAGCTAATGCGATATTATCAGAGGAGCAAAACTACCGCTTCACGCCCACATCCCCACCAACGTCCGCCACCTTCTGCACCGTCAACGAAGGCGCAGATGCTTCCTTCAGCTGTTTGCCGATCGAGCGGATAACGCGTGTTGCCTCTGCGGAAAGAGAGCGGGGGCGGGTGAGGGCTGGTAGGGCGTTGGCGTCTGCTGCCGCCACTTCTGCGCCAGCCACTGGTTTGGGGCGGGAGCCTGATGGCAGCGGGTTCTGAATGCCGGGGATGGGGCGCAGTTCCATGCCTTGGTGGGCATAGTCCATGAGGCGCTTGAACGTCATGGCGGGCAGGGCGCCGCCGGTCATGTTGTTCATGGAGGTGAAGTCGTCGTTACCGAACCACACGGCGGTCGTGTAATTGCCGGTGAAGCCCACATACCATGCATCGCGGTAGGATTGCGACGTGCCGGTCTTGCCGCCGGAGACGATGCCATTGTCCAACGCGCCGCGCCTTGCCGTGCCTTCCACGGGAATGGTCACCAGCATGCGGTTCATCTTGGAATTGGCTTCTTCCGACAGCACCCGGTGTGCGGGCGGTTCGTCGCGGTCGAAATCGTAAAGAACCTTGCCTTCGTAATCCAGCACCTGCTCGATGCCGTGGCGGCGGGATTGCATGCCGTTGGCCGGAAACACGGCATAGCCGGTTGCCTGATCCAGCACCGTCAGTTCAGACGTGCCGAGCGGAATGGTCTTGTCGGTGCGCAGCGGCGTCGCCACGCCCATGGCCTTGGCCGTATCGGCAATGATCTGCGTGCCCAGCACATCTTTGGCAAGGCGCACCGGCACGGTGTTGTAGGATTTGGCCAGCGCCACCTGCAATGTGACCTTGCCGGCATAGGAGCGGCCATAGTTCTGCGGCGACCAGCCGCGCCATGTGACGGGCGCATCCGAAATCAGTGTTTCAGGTTTGTAGCCCTTTTCCATGGCTGCAGAGTAGGTGTAGACCTTGAAGGACGATCCCGGCTGGCGAAGAGCTGCTGTTGCGCGGTTGAACTGGCTTTCGCCATAGTCACGACCGCCGACCATGGCGCGGATGCCGCCGCCATTTTCGATCATCACCATCGCGCCCTGCTTGACCTTGTAGCCTTCGCCGAACTCGCGCAGGCTGCCTTCCATCGCCTGTTCGGCGGCCTGTTGCAGGCCGCTGTCTATGGTGGTGCGCACCACGACGGTGTGGTCCTTGAGCTTGCCGTCCTTGGCCAGCTTCTGCACCTCGTCAAAGGCCCAGTCGAGGAAATAATCCGGTGCCTTCACGTCTTCGCGGTCGATGACGGTAGCCGGGTTGCGGCGTGCGCCGACGACCTGACCTTCGGTCATCAATCCACCCTGCACGAGGTTGGAGAGAACCGTGTTGGCACGGGCACGCGCCGCGGGAAGATTGACATGCGGCGCATATTTCGCCGGTGCCTTGAACAGACCGGCGAGGATTGCGGATTCCGCCAGCGTCACATCCGTCAGGTTCTTGCCGAAATAGAATTGCGCCGCCGCCGCCGCACCAAAGGTGCCGCCGCCCATATAGGCGCGGTCGAGGTACAGGCTGAGGATCTCCTTCTTGGACATGTTGGCTTCCAGCCACAGCGCCAGAAAGGCTTCCTTGATCTTGCGCTCCAGCGAGCGTTCATTGGTCAAAAACAGGTTCTTTGCCAGCTGCTGCGTCAGCGTCGAGCCACCCTGCACGACCCCGCCTGCGCGCGCGTTTTCGCTCATGGCGCGGGCAAGGCCGATGAAATCGATGCCGAAATGCTCGAAGAAACGTCGGTCTTCGGTGGCGAGAACCGCCTTGATGAAATGGTCCGGCATCTGGTCGATCGGCACGGAATCTTCGTGGATGATGCCACGATGGCCGATGGTGTTGCCGTAACGATCGAGGAATGTGACGGCGAAATCACCGCGATAGCGCCAGTCCTTCTTGGTCTCCTCGAAGGCGGGCAGGGCCAGAGCGAGCATCAGCACGGTGCCAGCGGTGCCGACCGTCAGCGCATCGTCGGCAATGTTGATGAGGAATTTCTTCCACCCGCGCACGTGCAGTTTGCGGGATGCGATGGTAACGTCTTCCCAGAAATCGAAAACGCGGGATGCAGCCGTCCACAGGCCGGAATCGATGAAGGAATCGATCCGCAGCAGGATATGGCGTTTACGACGCGCTTGTTTCTTGTCTTTATCTTCCTGCACGTAAAACGAATTCCTGTTCGATATGGCGAGCGGATGCTTGACGCAGCAACCTTGCGCGGGTCATTTCCCTCACCACCACTCCGCCAGATTTTAGAGTTATCTTAAAATCCTGAAGATTGCGATATGACAAAACGGGCTATGCCATGTTGCCGCCCGACGCCCCAAAATGAAACGGAAATGTTAACGATGAGTGACGCGCCATTCTGGAAAACCAAATCGCTGGCGCAAATGAGTAACAGCGAGTGGGAAAGCCTGTGCGATGGCTGCGGCCTGTGCTGTCTCAACAAGCTGGAAGATTGGGACACGGGCGACGTGGTGTTCACCTCCGTTGCCTGCCAGTTGCTAGATGGTGATAGCTGTCAGTGCTCGGATTATCCCAACCGGTTCGCTACGGTGCCGGATTGCATCCAGCTGAACCTCAAGCTCGTCAACGAAATCGGCTGGCTGCCGCCGACTTGCGCCTATGCGCTGGTGCGTGACGGCGAGGACCTCTACTGGTGGCACCATCTGGTTTCGGGCGATAGTGAGACGGTGCATGTGGCCGGCATCTCCGCCCGTGGCCGCACGGTGAATGAGCTGAAGGTGGAGGTGGATGATTTCGAGAACTACGTGGTGGACTGGCCATTGACGGTGGGCGAGCAGCCGGAGGCGCAGCAGCGGTAAGATCATCGTGTATCTACTCCACCCTTATTCCTGTGCTTGTCACAGGAATCCAGCCAGCCCAAGTCCTTGGGCTGAGAAGGCCCTCTCCGCCGCGCAGACGCGCGACGACTGGATTCCTGTCACAAGGACAGGAATGAGGGGGATATGGGCTCGTCCTATTCCTGCCCCATCTGCATCCTAATATCTCCCCATACCTTTGACACACGCCCGTTACCGGCGATGACGACCGGACATTCAAGGAAAATGCATGCTGCCCCGCTGCGCCGTTCTTAAAGCTCTGTGCCTGACCGCTTTCGGTTTGTCACCCGTTTGGGCCTATGCCGCCACCCAGCCTTATGAATGCACCTTCGTAACATCGGTGGAAACCGGCGCGGTCATCACCCAGCAGGGCACCTGCGACAAGCGGGTTTCTCCCGGTGCCACGTTCAAGGTGCCGCTGGCGCTTATCGGCTATGATTCCGGCATTCTGCTCGATGAATTCAATCCCGTCTGGGAGTGGCAGAAGGGCATGGAGGCAGAGCCGCAGGAGCGCAAGACGGTCGATCCGTCCACCTGGCAGAAAGAGTCGATCCGCTGGTACTCCCGCGAAATCACCAGCCGCCTTGGGCCGGAGAAATTCGCCAGTTACGTCAAACGTCTGGGCTTCGGCAATGCCGATGTGGCGGGAGAGGCAGGCAAGAACAACGGCCTGACGGACGCCTGGGTCGGCACGTCTCTTGCCATTTCCCCGGTCGAACAGATCGGCTTCATGCGCCGCCTGCTGGCCAACAATCTGCCATTTTCCCGCGATGCCCAGAACAAGACCAAGGCCATCATCCCCGTCTTCGATGGCGCCGAAGCCTGGAGCGCCCACGGCACGACCGGCACTGGCAACCTCAAGGGCGACGACGGCCAACCAGACCCCAACCGCCCCTTCGGCTGGTTCGTCGGCTGGGCCGAACGCGAAGGCCAGCACATCGTCTTCGTCCGCTTCCGCGTGGCCGATAAACCGTCGGACAAGCCGATGGGAGAGGTGGTGCGTGACGAGTTCTTGAGGGATATCCCACGGTTTTCGGTGCACCGATAGGGCAAGGTCACTTTCCGGCTTCAGGCCGTTTGACGTAAACGCCGGAAAAGCTGACGCCTTGCCCGCCACATCTGTCATTGTCTTCCACGACCATGAAGTGGGTTAGGGAACGAAGACGGACACGACAACCGTCATCAGGTTCAGGCGTGCCCATGGCTGGCTCCGTGCCATCATAATGATTATCCTGATACCCGGCCAACATGCCTTCCGGCTGAAGAAACGCCGGTCCCATAATCGACCCTGTGTGGTAGGAGGGCGGCCCGTTGCCAGCGTCCCCCTCAATCATCACGAAGCTGCTGTTCTCTCCACCCGATATCGTGATGGTGGAATTTCCGGTCTTCCATGAACCCTGCATTTCCTGTGTTTCGAACTTGGCGAAGACGTTGGTTTCGAAATCGAGGCAACGCGCTGGCAGAAGGCCCATTTTGCTGTTTCCCTTGGCGGAAATATACAGAACGCAAGACAGTTCGTCCGTTCCAGAGGACACGATCACCCTGTCGCCGGGGATGAGGTAGGCATCCTCTTCGCATTTGGTCCCGTCACTTGCGCATTGTTTGTCGGTCGCGGGATTTTTGACGAAATGGAGCTTACCCGTTCCATTGTCCAGCACCGTTGCGGTGTAGAGGTTCTTGGCCTGGACGACATCGTATTCGCTGGAGCAGGGCAGGGACTGATCGCCGAACTGTATCCAGTTGGCATAGGCTTGGTTCATCATGGCGACTGTCAGAAGAAATATCATCGTTAAAAATCGCATCGCTGTTTCCAATCTCGCATTTGAAAAATGATGGTCATCCATATCGTTAGACAGTTTTAGACGGGATGGTGATAAATACAATCACATCCCTTGACCTTCCCATCATGGGAAGCATTACATGAAGTCTCGAAAGGGGAAATCCCATGAACGAGACAGTCAAGACCACCATCCCGGCAGAGCCGATTTCCGTGTCCGTGGAGGGCATGACCTGTGCGTCCTGCGTGCGGCGCGTTGAGGTGGCGGCGGGCAAGGTGCCGGGGGTGGCGGCGAGTTCGGTGAATTTTGCGACGAAGAAGCTGACGGTGGAACCGGGGGACGGGTTTTCGGCGAAGACGCTGGCAGCAGCGGTGAGGAAGATCGGGTATGAGGTCGCGCCTCAAACGATGACGCTGATGGCGCATGGCTTGAAGGGTGCGGATGATGTTGCGCGATTGATCAGCGTGCTGGAGGCAGCGCCGACCACCGTTAGCGTGGAGGTGGATGCGCACAGCGGTGCTGTGACCATCGCAAGCATGGGCGGTGCGCGGCAGCGCGAGGTGCTGGTGGAAACGGCGCGGCTTGCCGGGTTTGCGTTGAAGGTTCCAGGTGCTGCTGGTCAAGATCACGCAGGCCATGAGCATATGTACCATGTTAGTGACGAGGCGACGCTGAAACGGGATGTCATTCTGGCGGCCATCTTCACAGCGCCGCTCTTTATGCTGGAAATGGGCGGGCATCTTTATGCGCCGATGCACCATTGGCTGATGGGCGTCATCGAGACGCAGACGCTATATTATGTCTATTTCGCGCTAGCGACAGTGGTGATTTTCGGACCGGGCTGGCGCTTCCTGAAGTCCGGCTTTCCGGCCCTACTACATGGCGCACCGGAGATGAATTCGCTGGTGGCGCTGGGGGTGAGTGCTGCTTATCTCTATTCGCTGGTCACCACATTCGCGCCCGGCCTGCTGCCGGAAAGTGCCCGGCATGTCTATTTTGAGGCCGCCACCGTCATCGTCACGCTGATCCTCATCGGGCGGTTGCTGGAGACGCGGGCCAGCGGCAAGACGGGCGATGCCATTCGCAAGCTAGCGGGCCTTCAGGCCAAGACGGCGCGGGTGGAGCGGGGCGGTCAAGCCATTGATATTCCAACGGACGAGGTTACCGTTGGCGATATCGTCGTCATCCGCCCGGGCGAGCGTCTGGCCGTGGATGGCGAGGTGGTGGAGGGGGCATCTTATATCGATGAATCGATGATTTCGGGCGAGCCGGTGCCGGTGGAAAAGAGCATCGGTGCGCATGTGGTCGGCGGCACCATCAACGGCAATGGCACGCTGAAATTCCGCGCAACCAAGGTCGGTGGCGATACGATGCTGGCGCAGATCATCGCGCTGGTGGAGCAGGCGCAAGGCGCAAAGCTGCCCATCCAATTGCTGGTGGACCGCGTCACGGCGCTGTTCGTGCCTGTGGTCATCGGGGTTGCGGTGCTGACCTTTATCGCCTGGGCAATCTTAGGTCCGCAGCCCGCCTATACCTACGCGCTGATCAATGCCGTGGCCGTGCTGATTATCGCCTGCCCATGCGCTATGGGCTTGGCGACCCCGACATCGATCATGGTTGGCACAGGGCGTGCTGCGGAACTGGGCGTTCTCTTCCGCAAGGGCGCCGCCTTGCAGGCGCTGCGGTCTGCGGGGATCCTGGTGGTGGACAAGACGGGGACGGTAACGAAAGGCAAGCCGGAACTGACCGATCTGGTGGTGGCGGATGGGTTTGAGCGCCGCGAGGTTTTGAGGCTGGTGGCGGCGGTTGAGAGCCGGTCCGAGCATCCGATTGCCGAGGCGATTGTGCGGGCGGCGAGGGTGGAAGACGTTGCGACCCCTGCAGGACTCGAACAGCCCACCATCACTAATTTCCAAAGCATCACCGGCTTCGGCATCTCCGCCACCGTCGACGGTCGTAAGGTTGATGTTGGCGCAGACCGGTTCATGGAAAAGCTTGGCCTCTCAATCGCAGCTTTTGCGGACACCGCACAAAAGCTGGGCGAGGAAGGCAAGACACCGCTCTATGCAACCATCGATGGGCAACTGGCGGCTATCATCGCGGTGGCAGACCCGTTGAAACCATCCAGTATAAACGCCATCAAAGCCTTGAAATCCATGGGCATCGAGGTTGCGATGGTGACGGGTGACAATGCCCGCACGGCCAACGCTATCGCCACCCAAGTTGGCATAGAAAAGGTGGTGGCCGAGGTGCTGCCGGACGGAAAGGTGCAGGCGATCAAGGACCTGAAACGGGGCGGCAAGACGCTGGCTTTCGTGGGAGACGGCATCAATGACGCACCGGCGCTGGCTGAGGCCGATATCGGCATTGCCATCGGCACCGGCACGGATGTCGCAATCGAAAGCGCCGATGTGGTGCTGGTGGGTGGTGACCTGATGGGTGTCGTCCACGCCATCGAGATGAGCCGCGCCACCATGCGCAACATCCGCCAGAACCTGTTCTGGGCCTTCGGGTACAACGTCGCGCTCATTCCCGTGGCGGCGGGTGCGCTTTATCCCGGCTTCGGCATCATGTTGTCGCCGATGATTGGCGCGGGCGCCATGGCGCTGTCCTCGGTCTTCGTGCTGGGCAACGCCTTAAGATTGAAAACAGCGGGGGTATCGCTATGAACATCGGTCAGGCATCGCAGGTCTCAGGCGTTTCGGCCAAGATGATCCGCTATTACGAACAGATCGGCCTCATCACGCCCGCCGCCCGCACGGGCAACAATTACCGAACCTATGGCGAGCAGGATGTGCACAATCTGCGCTTCATCAAGCGCTCCCGCACGCTGGGCTTTTCGCTGGAAGAAACGGAAACGCTGCTGAAACTCTGGCAGGACAAGACCCGCGAAAGCTCAGCCGTGAAGGACATAGCCCTTGCCCATATCAACGATCTCGAGCGCAAGATTGCCGAGATGAAAGCCATGGTCAAAACGCTCTCCCATCTCGCCCACTGCTGCGGCGGCGACCACCGGCCCGATTGCCCCATTCTGGACGATCTGGCAGGCATCGACACTGCCGCTCCGCAGACCTAAGTCGCAACGATACAGAGGATACCACCAATGGAAACCACCACGTTCACCGTTCCTGACATGACCTGCGGCCACTGCGAAAAAGCCATTCGCGGCGCGCTGGCAGAGGCGCTTCCCGGCGCAGATATCGGCATCGATCTGCCCACACATCGTGTGACGGTGAGTGGTGATGCTGCGATGGCTGAGGAGGCGATACGAGAGGTGGGGTATAGCCCGGAACGGGCGGGATGATACACTGGAAAAAGAACAACGAATATGCTACTGAGTAGCATTATTCTTTCGATGAGAGAGTTGCGATGTCCGTGAAAGCGTCGGTTTCCATTTCAGATCAACAGGATAGCTTTGCACGCCAACTTGTTGAAGACGGCAGGTTCTCTAGCCTCAGTGCCGTGGTTCAACGCGGAATAGAGCTTCTGCGTCAGGAGACAGAGTTGCATGACGCCGAATTGGCCGCTCTTAAAGCGCTGCTGCGAGAGCGCAGCAAAGGTCAATTTATATCTCAGGAAGAAGGGGAAAAACGTACCGAGGCGATGATTGCCGCGAAAAAGATCGCTTATGGCCTATGAGATTGTTCGCTCTGACGATGTCGAGCGTGATCTCGCGCTGCTCTTTGATCATCTCGTAGAGTCTTATCTGGCTTTTGGCGACGAATTAACAGAAGCTTTTGAGCGGGCGAGCGTTAGGATCAGATCGATCAACAAAGACATCGAGCTTTTGGGGCAAGCACCGTTTCAAGGGACCTTATCGCCTCATCTTTTGCCCGGCCTGCGCAACGTCACGAAAAACAGAGCCATATTTTACTTCGAGGTCTTGGAAGATCGTCAGCAAGTCAAACTCCTTGCTGTGTTCTTTGGCTCTCAAGATCATCAAAGACATATTCTGAAGCGGTTTTTAACACACGACATAAACGAAAAAGGGTGACCCGGAGATCACCCTTTTCGCAATTGAAATTTTCGACAATCAAACCTCGTCGAACTTCCCGCCTTCCATGGATGGATTGCGATCCAAGACCTGTTCCTCATCGTCATCAGGCAGAGCGTCGTCGCTTTCCTGATAGGGATCGTCATCCGTTTCGGCCTCTTCGTCCCGCAGTTCCTGCTCGATCTGCTGGGAGAGTTCGCCGTCTTCGGGCAGATCGTCTACCTCGAGATCTACGATGTCCTGATCGAGGGCGTCTTCGTTTTCTGTCAGTGGCTTGCGCGGGTCCATGGGGGCCTCCCTTAGGGTTTTTGTTCTTGTCGTGAGTTAAACTGAATGAGGCGCGCAGAGTTCCGGCTGTGCATCAAAACAAAGTCTTGACCTCAACCATGGTTGAGGACCTATTTTCCCTGCCGACCTTTGAATTGGCATGGAGACGGCAGTGGTAAATGTGATGGAAGACAGCAGTTGGGCGGCATTGTTACGGGGCCGCAATCTGGCGCTGCTGTTGGCGATTTCGGCGGGCATCGGGCTTCATGCCTTCAACCAGTTCGCCATTGTCGCGGCTTTGCCGGTGGCGGTGGCGGATATTGGCGGCGCGCTGATTTATAGCTGGGCCTACAGCATCTATTTCGTCGGGTCCGTCGCGGGCGGTGTGACGGCGATTCTTCTGCGCGAACGGGTTGGCGCACGGGCGGCGCTGGTGGTCTCGGCGCTGTTCTTTTCTTTGGGCATGGTGATCTGTGCTGGGGCTACCAATTTTCCCATTCTGATCGTGGGGCGCGGTTTGCAGGGCATTGCCGATGGGTTGATTGTTGCCGTTTGTTACAGCCTGATCCCCGCGGGCTTCCGGTCCGATCTGCTGCCGAAGGTCTTTGCAGTGGAGGCTGGCGTGTGGGCGGCTGCATCCGTGGCGGGTCCGCTTCTGGGCGGGCTTGCCACCGAACATGTGTCCTGGCGGGCGACCTATCTGTTGCCTATACCGCTCATTCTGTTGCTGGTCGTCTATACCTGGGTGTCGGTTTCGCCGGAAAAGCTCGCCGTGTCGCAGCGCAAGGCGACATGGCCGCTGGTGCTGTGCCTGACGGGTGCGCTTGCCCTGTCAGCCCCCGCGGCGTTCGAAGGGTTGGAGATGCGCATTGCCAGCCTGCTGCTTGGCGCGGCATTGCTGTTCACGTCACTGAAAATGGGCGTGCGGCCCGACGCCGGACTGTTTCCCAAGGACGCATTTCGGCCCGGCACGGTGGTGGGAAACGGTTTCTGGATGCTGTTTCTGATGTCCTATGCGCAGGCGCTGACCAGCGTATATCTGGCGCTCATCGCCATCGGGCGGTGGGGGTATGAGCCGACATTTGCTGGGTTCATCGTGGTGGCCATGCCATTGGCTTGGAGCACGGTGGCGGTGATTGTCGGCAGCTTGCGATCGCAGCGGCTTCGCGATGCGTGTGTGCATTACGGCCCGTGGCAGATGGCGCCGGGTTGCGTGCTGTTGGGCTACGGTCTGCTGACGGGAAGCTGGTTGGACATGCTGGCGGGACAGGCCCTGATTGGCTCGACATTCGGCATGTGTTGGGCCGGAATCAACCAGAATGCCATGGAGGCAGCGCCGGAGCACGAACGCAAGATGACGGGAGCACTGCTGCCAACCGTCGCTACTCTGGGCGCTGCTGCCGGGGCAGGGGCGAGCGGGACGATCGCTGCCGCCACAGCTCTCGTTCCCGCTCTTGAGCGCGGCGATTTATCGCCATCGCTATCTTCAATCTATGGAGTGGCGGCTGCGGTTTCGGTTGCCGCCATCTGGATCGGTCGGCGCGTCACGAAGGGTGCTGCGCCTTCACCCTTATGACTGTGTGGTGGCGAACACGATCATCGCCAGATAAATGACGAAAGCCATGATGCCGACGCCAGCAATGATGAGGATGATGCCTCGACCGGCGCGTTTCTTCTCGCCCTTGTTCTCGTTGGCCTCGGAAGGAAATAGAATAGGATCGGTTTCCTGAATCTTGGTCACGCGGCTCTCCTCTGGATATTCTGGTTACCCAGAGAACGATGTGGGCCCAGGAATGTTCCTACGCACTTATTGTTTTAGCGCCCAGATCGTGGCATGGGCCACTGCTCCATCGATGCTTTTCAGGTGGGCGGCCCGCACCGGCTCGAAGCTGTCGATGCGCTTGGTGCCGACATAGCGCCCATGGTCCGCGAACACTTCGACGGCGCCGTAATCCAGGAAAATCCGCAGGCGGAACGGGCGTGCACCCTCGGCGATATAACGCGGCGAGAGGCCTTCGCGGCCATCTTCGTGGCGAATCCACAGGCCCGTTTCATCGCAGACAACGCCCAGTTTGACGTCGGGGTGGTCCAGTTCCAGCTCGAAGGGCAGGCCGGGTGTGGTGAGTTCGAACAGCAATTCGACGGCGCCTGTCGGAAACTCCACGCGCTCTCCTGCTGCCAGCCGTGTGCGGTCCAGAATGCGGTGACGCAGGCTTTCCGCCGCACCGATGGGCGGTGTCAGCAGTGCGCCGTGGGAGAAATGCAGGCGGCGCGGCAGGGTCATGGCTGTGGGAAAATCGATTTCCGGCGTGGCATCCGCCCAGTTGGCCAGCCAGCCGATGCCGACAATGGTGTCCCCATCCAGAAAGGCCTGAAACGCGTAATTATCCGTGCCGAAATCCAGCTCCTGACCGAATTCCTTGACGAACGTCTTGCCATCGAACCAGCCGACATCTGCCATGGTCAGGTTCTTGCGGCCCGTGGCGGCATCTTCGGAATGCATGAGGCCATAGGTCAGCACCCAACGGGTGGAGCGGGCATTGGCAGGGCCATCCAGCGGCAGCAGGCAAGGGCATTCTATCGCCGTGGTCTTGTAGCGCGTTTCCACCCACAACTTGCCGACATAGGTCCAGCCGGATGCGGCGGTCGGGTCCTGCGTTTCATAGAGAAGAATGACGCCGCCGCCATCGCTCTGGCTGCCCAGCAGCATTTTCCACAGGCCATCCGGTCCGCGCACGACATAGGGATCGCGGAAATCCGGGGTCAGCCCCTGCCCATCCGGGCGATGGCCGAGAATGACATCTGCCTGTCCCGCCATAATGAGATCGGACGATGTGGCAGTCAGCTGTATCTGCTGTTCCGGCACGCGGTCCTGCACCTGCTCGGTAAAGAACACCCGAATGCCGGTGCCTTCTACCAGCGGAATGGTGGAGCCGGAATAGGCCCCGCCGCGCTTGTCTGGACGCGTCGTCAGGTCTTCGGAAGGGAAGAGGAAGATGGGCAAATGCCGCCAGCGCAGGTAATCCGAGGAAACCGCGTGGCCCCAATGCATGGTGTTCCAGCGAAGGCCGTGGGAATAATGCTGATAAAACAGATGCGGGCGCCCCTCGAAACGGCCAAAGCCGTTGGGGTCGTTCATCCAGCCGAAGGGTGGGCGAAAGTGGTAGCTATCCGGCAGATCGGGTGCGGCATTATCCGGCTTAGTATGGACGACGGTAATGCCGGTTTCCAGAACATCGGAGGCGATGAACCAGTACATGACGGAGACCGCAGTGGTCACCGTATCATAGCTCAGCTCGACCCGCCCGCCGCCAAACACTTGATAAATACGGAAATTATACTCATCGACATTGGTGGTGGAGACCTCGCCGAACTTGCCATTATGATTGGAAAAGGACACCGAACCCGGCTCATCCGCCTTTTTCGCCTTCAGCCAGACGTGGAACGTGGCATTGACCGGAAGATCGGTTTGTATGGTGCGAACGGCGCTCTCGATCTCTACGGGCAAAGCTTTATCGTTCATTCCAATATCCTTTCATCAATATGCGGTGACAGGATAGCAACGAAAGTGGCAGGTTAAAGTTCAAGCCTGCCGTATCCAGTCCGTAAGGAAGGATATGCATAAGGCGATAACAAGCAGCCAAAGAGACGTTTTCACAGATATCTTCGGAAATAGCGGCGCTAGCAGAATATGAAACAAGGCGCTCACGGTCGCGAAAATCAAAAACATACCGATAAGAAAGAGTTGTCCAGACAATGCCGGTTCGGCATCGGAATGTGATATTGGGGCCGCTATAAGAAAGCCGACTGCAGCCAAGGCCATAAACCCCGCAAAAATCATTGATTCACGACGATTCATCGGTCACACATATTCCGAATATTGCTCGCTTTGGTTTAACATAATCTGCGGAAATACGCAGTGCTGTGTAGGCCGAGGCTGGGTGGCGCGGCAGATCAGGTAGATGTTTGAAACGCGGGGTTTCCAGGCACTAACCTACGTAATTGTGCTCCGGCCTTTCATGAACACCGTCTTTGGCCTGTTTTCGCGGTCGTCATTCGACGCACATCTTTATTTACCGATCTTCCTTCGAATTTAATTTAGATATTGACCTTTGGTTGTATTTGTTAATTTCTTGGCCATGTTCTTCAATTTTGTCTGTGCGGCGATTGTTTTTTATAAGGGTAGCTGATGGCCGAATATTCGGACCGTATCTTTCGCGTGGCAACCATTTTCACCGCTTCCGATTTTGCAGTGACCACATCTTATCTCGAAGCATATGGCATTGTCGTTGTGGCGAAGCCGGTTCACGTCATCAACAATTTCCAGCATTACACAAACGCCGTTGGCGGTGCCGGTGTTTTCGTGCCGGAAAGACAAGCGCAGGCGGCGGTCAATCTCCTGATTGAAGCGGACAGAGGGGAGACGGAAATTAAGGACGGTGAGCCAGAACTCATGATGCCGAAGACTTTGTTCGACAGGGTGATGGAGCTGTTTCTCTACATCTACATCGGCGGTGGAGAAGCCGCGCCGCCCTATGCGAGCCGCCTCGTTCACGGGCAATGGCAGGCTCTGGGCAAAGAGGAAATTTAGCCGTGGACACCAAGGAGCGAGTTCTGGACATACGCTATGTTTGTATGCGGTCTGACTTCATTGCGGTCACCCGAGCATTGATCCGCAGACCCTTCTGGCAGACTGCGTTGAAAGTCGTCTTGTCACTGATTATTGCTGGAAATCTCTTCGTCATGGCATGGTTTTGGCCGGTCAAGGAGGGGGTGCCGACATGGTATGCCGAATTCTATTTCCGTTACTGGCCCATCTGGTTTCTGCCGCTTTTATTGACCGTTTTCAGCGGTCATCTTGCCGGTCTGATGGCGGCGATGGTGTTCAAAACAAGGGCGGCGGCCAACCAGGACATCGTCGTTACGCTGTCGAGGGATGGCGTCAGGGCTCGTTCTGCGGATATCAACAGTGACATTTCCTGGAGTGGTATCGTCAAGGCGATACAAACCAGGACGCATCTCTTTCTGGCCTTGTCCAAACGCGAAGCGTTGATCCTGCCGCGCCGGGGTTTTGCATCCGATGCCGATTATGCCGAGGGGGTACGCCTTGTTCGCGCGCATCTCAAACCCTCCGCCCCGTTCGTCAGGCACGAAGGGTTGCGCATTATCGACGTGAAGATGGGCGATGTGAAATGAGGGCCTCGGCGTCTGCTGCTGGAATATTTGGCTAAACCCGCCCATATAGATGGAAACAGGGAGAGTACCCGTGATCCATTTTGACAATTCCTATGCGCGCTTGCCGGAGAAGTTTACGGCTGCGGCGTTGCCGACGCCGGTGGCGGCGCCGGTGTTGATCGCGTTCAACCGACCGCTGGCTGACGAGCTGGGCCTGGAGCTTGAAGGTGTCGATGAGGCGCGTCTGGCGGCGATCTTTTCGGGCAATGTCGTGCCGCAGGGCGCGGAGCCGCTGGCTATGGCCTATGCAGGGCATCAGTTCGGCAATTTCGTGCCGCAGCTGGGGGATGGCCGGGCCATTCTGCTGGGTGAAGTCGTTGATATCAATGGAAAACGGCGCGATATTCAGCTGAAGGGTGCCGGGCCGACGAAGTTTTCAAGGCGAGGCGACGGACGGGCGGCGTTGGGGCCGGTGTTGCGGGAATATATCGTGTCTGAGGCGATGCATGCCCTCGGCGTTCCGGCCACGCGGGCGCTGGCGGCGGTGGCGACCGGCGAGCGCGTGCAGCGGGAAACAGGTCTGCCGGGTGGCGTGGTAACTCGGGTGGCGGCGAGCCACATCAGGGTCGGGACGTTTCAGTTTTTCGCGGTGCGTGAAGACAATGAAGCGATCAAGGCGCTGGCTGATTATGTGATCGAGCGGCACTATCCCGATGTCAAAAGCGCGGAGAAGCCTTATTTTGCTTTGCTGCAAGCGATTGCGGAGCGCCAGCGCTCGCTGGTGTGTCGCTGGCTGATGGTGGGGTTCATCCACGGCGTAATGAATACCGACAACGTGGCTATATCAGGCGAGACGATCGATTTCGGGCCTTGTGCCTTCATGGATGAATATAATCCTAACAAGGTGTTTTCCTCCATCGATGCGCAGGGGCGCTACGCCTATAACAGCCAGCCGGGCATCGCCCAGTGGAACATTGCACGGCTGGCGGAGTGCCTGTTGCCGTTGCTGGATGAGGATGCTGAAAAGGCCGTTGAACTGGCCAATGGCGTGCTGGCGGAATTTGCCAGTGATTTCCCCAAACGCTGGCTTTCCGGCATGCGCGAGAAGCTGGGACTGACGACGCAGGACGATGCCGACGAGCAACTGGTGCAGGATTTGCTGGCGCTGATGCAGCGAAACGAGGTGGATTTTACGCTGACATTCCGCAGGCTTTGCGATGCGGCGGATGGCAGCCCGGAGGCGTTTCGCGGCATGTTTACCGATCTGGCCGGTGCGGATGAATGGCTGGCCCGCTGGCGGCAGCGGACATGGCGAGAGAGTGCGACGGAGCACGACCGGGCGCAGGCGATGCGGGCGGTGAACCCGGCGGTCATTCCCCGCAACCACCGCATTGAGGAAGTGATTGCGGCGGCGGTGGAGGATGGTGATTTCGAGCCGTTTCATGCGATGGTTCGGGCAACGGCGCGGCCTTATGAGGAGGTGCCGGAGTTCAGCGTGTATATGCAGGCACCGATGGGGCACGAGCGGGTGTTTCGGACGTTTTGTGGGACGTGAGGGTTCAGTCGTGAGGGCAATGGGTGGGGCTTACCCCCCTCTGTCCTGCCGGACATCTCCCCCTCAGGTGGGGAGATCGACTCGTGGTTAGCTCTCGTGCATCTTGAACGTTGCGGACGAAGTGGGGAGCTCTCGTCTGGCCGATCTCCCCCCTTGAGGGGGAGATGCCTGGCAAGGCAGAGGGGGGTGAGCCGCACACGCTGTGGCTAATGTGCGAAGACGGGGATTACCCCACCTTCGCCAAACCATCCCGCGGCGCGTAATACTGCCCGAAGCGGTTGGCCAGAAAATCCGCCAACCCAATATCCTCCTGTTTCACAAAGCCTTTTTGCGGCAGCTTGCCCTGGCTGAGCAAATCCAGAACTGTCGTGATCCCTGCGGCGGTAGTGATCTGGATGGCGCTCATCATGCGGCCTGAGACGGGGCCGGCGTAGACTTTGTGGGCGTAGGTTTCCTGCATGAAGCGGCCGTTCTTGGTGCCGCAGACAGTGACGAAGACGATGACGACATCCTGCATGGTGGCGGGCAGGGCGTTTTCGAACAGGTCTTTCAGCACATCGCGGCGATTGCGCAGGTTGAGGTCGTTGAGCAACGCCTTCATGATGGAAACGTGGCCGGGATAGCGGATGGTACGGTAATTCATGGTGCGCACCTTGCCCTCCAGCGTGGAGGCGAGCGTACCGAGGCCGCCTGACGTGTTGAAGGCCTCGTAGGTCATACCATCGAGCGAAAATTCCTCGCGTTCTTCCAGCGCGGGAACGGCTGTCAGGCGACCCTCGACGATGGCTTCGCAGGGCTCGATATACTCGTTGATGAGGCCATCCGTGCTCCAGGTGAGGTTATAATTCAAGGCGTTGGACGGGTACTGCGGTAGGGCGCCGACGCGCATGCGCACGCTGTCCAGCTTGTCGAAGCGCGAGGCGAGATCGGCAGCGACGATGGAGATGAAGCCGGGCGCTAGGCCGCATTGCGGGATGAGTGCGCTTTCGGTGGTTTCGGCCAGTTTCTTGACCTTGCGGGTGGATTCAACGTCTTCGGTGAGGTCGAGATAGTGCGTGCCGACGGCAACCGCCGCTTCTGCAATACCGGCTGTGAGGTGGAACGGGGCGGCGGAGAGGACCGCGAATTTGTCCTTCAGCAGCGCCTGCAGGCCAAGGCGATCGGTGATATCGACGATCTCGGTATCGACGCGTTCATGGCTGGGAACGTTGGCGAGCTGGTCTGCGGAACGGTCCGCGACGGTAACACGGTAATCGCCTGTGACGGCGAGCATCCATGCGATGGCAGAGCCGATATTGCCTGCGCCGATGATGACGATGTGTTTCATTCTGTCCCCTTTAGATTTTTGTTGAGGTAACAGAATGCCGCTTTTGGCAGACGATTCGTAGCTTCACTTTGCGCGAAAGAGTGACTAGAATTGTGCAGATCGCCGAGAGGATTATGCACAATGCTAAGCGAAAAAGATCGGGCGCTGCTGTCGCTGCTGGGGGGCAATGCGCGCATGCCGGTGGCGGAACTGGCGCGGAAGCTCGGCCTCTCCCGCACCACGGTGCAGGCGCGTATCGAGCGGCTGGAATCGGATGGGGTGATATCTGGTTACGGCATCAAGCTTTCCGACGCTTATTTGTCCGGGCTGGTTCGGGCGCATGTGCTGATTACCATTGCGCCCAAGGCACTGGCGGGCGTGACGGCTGCGCTTGCCGCGATCAAGGAGGTGACGACGCTGCATTCCGTCAGCGGCAGCTTCGACCTGATTGCTATTCTGACGGCACCTTCGATTGCCGATCTTGACCGATTGATCGACGGCATCGGGGCGCTGGATGGGGTGGAGCGGACGTTGTCTTCGGTGATTTTGTCGACGCGGATTTCGCGGTGAGGTGGGCTACGCTTCGTAATCGACGTCATCCTCGATATCGATAGTTGGTGGTTTCTGCTGCCCGTGTCGAACCTTCAAAATGATGATTTCGTTTGGGTGAATCTCATAATCCACCAGATAGGCACCCATGACGGCGCGGCGCACACCGGGTAGGGGAAGCTCTTCGGTTTCGTGGCCAAGGCGCGGAAATTGCAGGAGGTTTTGCCTTAGTCTCGCAAGGTCGTCACGGAAGTGAGTGGCCGCCTGCGGGCTGCGCTTTCGCAGATAGGCCGCTTCCGACTTGATGTAATCCCGCGCCAGCGGAGAGACGACAAGCTTCACGCCGCAGCGCCTTTTACGATATCGTCGACTTCGGCAATGACGTCATCCAGATCGAAGCTTTCGCCGTTCTCGATCTGCTGGCGGGCCTGAGCGATTTCGATGATTTCCCGGCCTTCGGCGGCGAGATATGTTTTCAAGGCGCGGACGAAAACCCAGCTTCGTGTCTTGTCGCAGGCTGCTGCGATCTGTTCGATTTCCGCCAAGATATCCTGCGGCAGGCGCATGGTAATGGGTTGCGATAGATTTCTTTGATCCGGCATCGATTTTTCCTCGATTTGTAATACAAAGATAGCCGAGAATATACTTTTCGTCAAAGACGTTTTCTCACCGCGCAGACGCGCGGAGGCTGGACCCCGGCTCAAGGCCGGGGTGACGGAGGAGAGGGCTTACACCGGGTCCGTACTGCCCCGTTTCGCCTTGAAAAACATCTTCAGCCGCTGGATTTCGGCAGGTGTCCAGCCCTGTGGTTGGGTCACTTCCAGCCACGCATCGATGTAGTGTTCCGGAGCGTAGACGTGGCCGTAGCCCATGGGGGCTGTTGTGGCGGCGGCAACGTCTAGGAGCAGTTGCAGTTCGGTGACGACCGGGAACCAGCGGAAGGATGTGGAAACGTCGCGGCCGCGGGGTTGTTTCATCCATTCCGGGCGGCGGTAGAGGGCGGCGGCCTCAAAAAAGGTGATGGGGTCGCTGGCATATTGCAGATAGACAATGCGCATCGGGCCCCAGGGCTTATCCGGCATATGGGCGTTGGTGTACTGGTCCGCAAAGCGGATGACCGAGGAATCGCGGAATTTCGGTAGCCAGTAGGGTGAGCCGAAGGCGCGGCCTGATGTGGCCATGCGCCATGTGGGGCTGGAGAAGGGCGGGCCGCTCCACAGCGCACCCTGGAAGGGATCGGCCAACACATCGTAGAGATCTGAGGATTTCTGGCTGTTCAGCGCGCCGAGGCTAAGGCCGTGGAGGTAGAGCTTGGGGCGGGTGTCCTTGGGCAGCGTCGTCCAGTAGCCATAGATGGCTTCAAACAGGGCGCGGGCGGTTTCCACGCCATAATCCGGCTCCGTCAGAAGCGCGATCCAACTGGAGAGATAGGAATATTGCACGGCGACGGTGGCGACATCGCCATTGTGCAAATATTCAAGCGTATCAATGGCTTCCGGGTCTATCCAGCCGGTGCCGGTTGGGGCGATGACGACAAGGGTATCACGCTCGAAACCGCCGGTGCGTTTGAGTTCTTCCAAAGCCAGTTTGGCGCGCTCTGCCGGTGTCGCTCCGGCATTCAGCCCGGCATAAACGCGGATGGGCTCCATGGCGGGGCGGTTGGTGAAGGCGGAAATTTCGGCGCTGTGGGGACCGGTAGCGACGAATTCACGACCCCGGCGTCCCAGCGATTCCCACGACATGAGCGAGGCGGAACTGCCGGTTTTCATGGGGTCGGAGGGGCGCGGTACATCGGGCTCGATGAGGCTATCCACCTGTTTCAGCGATGAGTCCATGAAGCGCAGACCGACATCGACCACCAGCCCGTTGAGCAGGAGCACAGCGATGACGGCGGCGGCGGCAATGCCGACGACATTGGCTAGCGGACGCGGCAAAAACCGGCGGCTGCGCAGGGCAAACAGCCGCCGCACGATCTGAAACAGACGCCCGAAACAGATGAGCAGGGCTGAGACGCCAACGGCAATGGTACCGGTTTTGATGCGGTGGGCGCTGTCCAGCGGGTCGAGTTCCATCAAGACGCGGATGGAGTTTTGCCACGTTGCCGCCTGCCACAGAAACCCGACCGCCGCGATGATGGCGGCCAGCGACACGACGAAGAGAATGCCGCGCTTATCATGCCGGGAGGGCTGCGGCAGGCCGAGATAAATGGCGATATCCTTCAGGAAAACGCCGATGAGATAACCGATGGCAAAGGAAAAGCCGCACAACACGCCCTGCATGACGAAGGTGCGCGGAAGCAGCGACGGCGTGAGCGAGACGCAGAGCAACACCGTGCCGACGACAATGCCCGTGCTCGACAACGGCATGACCAAACGACTGATCCATCTCAAGATTTTGCTTCCTTCCCCGTATCCATGCCTGAGTGTAATATGCCGGGGGAGGGGTTGGAAGAATAAATTTTGGATGCAATAGGAAAATAATCCTTGACGGCGTTACGGTCGTTTGGTAGTGTTTGGGTATAGTCGGAAAAGTGTGGGTGGTGGGGGTGTTGCCGCAGGAGCGGACGCTTTCTCTATTACATCGTCGGCGTTGCGGGTGGGGCTTACCCCCCTCTGTCCTGCCGGACATCTCCCCCACAAGGAGGGAGATTGGCAAGACGCACGCACTCCGCTCTATCCGAAGTCTTCAAGATGGGCGAGAGCTAGCCACGAGTTGATCTCCCCACCTGTGGGGGAGATGCCTGGCAAGGCAGAGGGGGGCGAGCTTGCGCCAGCTTTTGATGTTCTCACCAACAGGCACACCATGACATCGACAATCGACGACGACCTCTCGCTTTACCGCGCGTGGCCGCACAGCCGCGTCTACGCGCCGCTCATAACGCTCGAAACGAAATCTCTGCCGCATGCCATCGCAACGGGTACCATTCACGGGCCAGATGGGTTGTGGGGCCTGCTGAACGAAATGACCGCTGAGATGCGCGAGCAGTTCCGGTTCTTTCGTCAGTTGCGCGAAGGGGCAGGCGCTGCGCTGGAGGGCGTGGCGGATGAGGCGGCGGGCAAGGTGGCGCGGGCCGATGTGAAGGCGGCAAACGATGCCGTTTCGTTGATCGTGCGAACGCTGGAAAAGATAGACACGCTGCAACGGCAACTGGCCCGCGATCGCGAGGCGGCGGCTGAAGACGCGGCGGGAGCGCAAGATTATGAAGAGGCCGTCGCATTCTTCCAAAGGCGCATCGACGAACTCGTCCGGCAAAAGGTGCGGGCAAGGCTTGTCGCTGCCGGTGTTTCGCCGGACGAAGACGCGGTTCAAGCCTGAAAATGAGGCGGGCCGGGCGGCGGTGCCTGTCATCGGCTCCACCGTTCCTGACATTCGCAGGCAGGAGATTGCGCAAGGCATGGCAGCGCCGCTGGCAGAGAAATATCAACGGCAGCACATTGCCCGCTTCAACCGCGACTGGCGCTTCGTGGGTAACCACCCGCAGCAACAGCCGGAGGGCGACTGGCGCAACTGGCTGCTGATCGGCGGGCGTGGTTCCGGCAAGACGCGGGCCGGGGCCGAATGGGTGCATCTGGTTGCCTCCATGGGCGACCGCTCCGATCTGCGCATTGCACTGGTAGCGGAAACGCTGGGTGATGCGCGTGAGGTGATGATCGACGGCGTCTCCGGCATCTGCCGGGTGGCACGGTTTCGAAGGCCGGATTTCGAGGCATCGCGCCGCAGGCTGGTCTGGCCGAACGGGGCGATGGCGCAAATCTTCTCTTCCGAAGACCCGGAAAGCCTGCGCGGGCCGCAGTTTCATTTTGCTTGGTCTGACGAGCTGGCGAAATGGCGCTATGCGCAGGAAACCTGGGACATGCTGCAATTCGGTCTGCGCCTTGGTGATAATCCGCGTCAGCTGATTACCACCACGCCAAGGCCGATACCGCTGTTGAAGACGCTGATGGCCGACCCGGCAAGCCGTGTGGTGCGAATGCGCACCCGCGACAATGTCGATAATCTTTCGCCCGGCTTCATCGACGCCATGCTGAAACGCTATGGCGGCACGCGGCTGGGGCGGCAGGAACTGGATGGCGAGCTGATTGCGCAGCGCGATGATGCGCTGTGGAAGCGGGCGGATATCGAGGCTGTGTTCGATGCAAGGCCGGATGCTCTGGCGCGGATCGTGGTGGCGGTGGACCCGCCGGCGGGAAGCGGCGAGGGCTCCTGCTGCGGCATCGTGGTGGCGGGCATCGGCATCGACGGGCGGTTCTGGGTTCTGGCGGATTGTTCCGCCGAGGGCGCGACGCCTGCGGGCTGGGCGCGGGCGGTGGTTGCCGCCTTCCGCCGCTTCGAGGCCGACCGGGTGGTGGCGGAAGTCAACCAGGGCGGCGAGATGGTGAGCGCCATGCTGAAGAGCATCGACGCCAACCTGCCGATTACCATGGTGCGAGCCAGCCGGGGCAAGTTCACCCGCGCCGAACCGGTGGCGGCACTTTATGAGCAGGGCCGGGTGCGGCATGCGGACAGGTTCGGGAAGCTGGAAGACCAGATGGCGGATTTCGGGCCGGATGGGCTTTCCTCGGGCAAGTCACCGGACAGGCTGGATGCGCTGGTCTGGGCGCTGACGGCGCTGGCGATGGAGACGATGGCGGAGCCGCGGGTGCGGGGGATGTGAGGGGAGATGACATCGTCTTCCGTCATGCCGGGCTTGACCCGGTATCCAGTGCGATCAAGTCCTTGATCGCGGACGGGTCTTTTCGCCGCGTAGACACGCGGCGGCTGGACCCCGCAGCAAGTGCGGGGTGACGGAGTTTTGGGCTAGCGCTTCAGCACAAACGCAAAACGCCCGCGAAGGCCAATAAGGGCGCATCACGGGCGGTTTCGAATTCCAGCAGGGGGCAGCATGTGCCCCTTCCAATTACTTCTTCGGGGCCTGCGAAGGTTTTGTCTGTGCGCTGACTTCGCGCATCTGACGCCATTCGTTTTCGAGACGGTCGTAGGTCGTCTGAGGGATCGTCGCGGTCATGGCATTCCTCCTTCGGGTTGGCGCTGTTCATTGCGCGGTGTGAAACAGAGTAGGGGGCCAGAGGTTCCGCAATTCAAGGTAAATTTTACCCTTAAAACGGTTCGCATGAAATAAAATCGATTAGGATTTTTCTAAATCGATTTAGGTACGGAAAGTTGCATATTAAAATCTGGGGTTTAGGCCACCATGATTCTGAGAGGTGATAATGCTGTTGGACAGACAACGTTTTTTCACGATGATTCGGGGTGCTCCCTTTCCGGGCCGATTGAGTGCCACACAGGTTACCGGCACGGAATTGGTGCTCGAGGAATTCGAGACAAGAGCGCCGGATGGAGACCTTCGCCACCTGGCCTATATGCTGGCGACGGCGTTTCACGAAACGGCGGCGACCATGCAGCCGGTGCGCGAAACGCTTGCCGCCAGCGACGAGGCGGCGATCCGTATTCTGGACCGGGCCTATGCGGCAGGAAGGCTGGGGCAGGTGCGCACCCCCTATTGGCGACGCGACGCAAACGGCAAAAGCTGGCTGGGGCGTGGGCTGGTGCAACTGACGCACCGACGCAATTACGAGGCGATGTCTGCGGTGACAGGCATCGATTTGGTGGAGCGGCCCGAACGGGCGATGGAGCCGCAGGTTTCCGCCACCATTCTGGTGGAGGGCATGCTGCGCGGCAGTTTTACCGGCAGGCGGCTTTCGCAATATTTCGATGCCCAGCGTGCCGATTGGGAGGGTGCCAGAGCCATCGTCAACGGCAATGACCGGGCGGCACTGATTGCCGGTTATGGCCGGACGTTTTACGCGGCCTTGACGGCAAGCCTGATTGAACAGCCAGCGGTGGGATGATAGCGATTTCTACCCCAGAGATTTTGCATGACAGGTGCCACTATGATCCGCCACATCGTTTTCTTTACCGTACCGGAAGCCAACCGCGACGCGGTGCGCAAGGGCCTCTCCGGCCTGACCGCGATCTCCCATGCTTCGAAGCTGGAAATCGGCGAGAACGTGAAGCAGGACCAATGGGGCAATTCGGTAGACTTCATCGTCTATGGCGAGTTCGAGAACGAGGCGGCGCTGGCGGCCTATAAGGCAGACCCGGCCTATGAGCTTTCGACCAATACGGTGAAGCCGCTCAGGGATACGCGGGTGGCTGCGGATTTTGATAGTGATCGGGCGGTGAAAGAGCCGATCAAGTAAGTCAGCTTTCTGGCCCTCCTTCTTAGCTACCTGCAGGGTGGCTTTTTTGTTTTCTTTCAAAGGAAATATCCATGCGATTTTTTGGTCATCTGCCGTGGCGGCGCCCGGTGGGGCGTGAGGTTGTGCGCGAAGAAAAGGCGGCGGGCGGGTTTCTGGTGCTGTCTGGCGAGGCGGGGCGGGCGCATTGGTCGGGGCGGGGGTATGGCGCGCTGTCTCGCGAAGGTTTCATGCGCAACCCGGTGGCGCATCGGGCGGCGCGGATGGTGGCGGAGGCTGCGGCGTCCGTCAGCTGGTTGCTGTATGAGGGTGACGACGAGATTGGCGAGCATGCGCTATTGCGGCTGCTGGCGCGCCCCAACGGGCAGATGAGCGGGCCGGATTTCTTCGAGGCGCTGTACGGGCATCTGCTGCTGTCCGGCAATGGCTATATCGAGCCGCTGATGGTGGGCGAGCGGTTGCGGGAGCTGCATCTGCTGCGGCCCGATCGGGTCGGCATCATCGAGGGCGCGGATGGCTGGGTGGCGGCCTATGATTACCGCGCCGAGGGCCGGGCGGCGCGGCGGATTGCTGCCGACAGCGATGGACTGGGGCTGCTACATCTGAAATTGTTCAACCCGCTCGACGACCACGGCGGGTTTTCACCGCTGGCGGCGGCGGGGGCGGCGCTGGATCTGCACAATGCCGCCAGCATCTGGAACAAGCGACTGCTGGACAACTCCGCCCGCCCCTCTGGCGCGCTGGTCTATCAGCCCAAGGAAGGCGGCAATCTTTCTGCTGACCAATATGAGCGGCTGAAACGGGAGCTCGAGGAGGGCTATGCGGGCGCAGTGAATGCAGGGCGTCCGCTGCTGCTGGAAGGCGGGCTGGACTGGAAGAGCATGGGGCTTTCGCCTAGGGATATGGATTTCATGGAGGCCAAGAATGGCGCGGCGCGGGACATCGCACTGGCGCTCGGCGTGCCGCCCATGCTGCTGGGCATTCCCGGTGACAACACCTACGCGAATTACCAGGAGGCGAACCGGGCGTTTTACCGGCTGACGGTGCTGCCGCTGATCAATCGTACGGCGGCTAGTTTGTCGGCGTGGCTTTCGCCGCTGTTCGAGGGTGCGTTGCGGTTGGAGCCGGATCTGGATCGGATTGCGGGCTTGGCTGGCGAGCGGGATGCGCTGTGGGCGCGGGTGGGGGCTGCTGGGTTTTTGAGCGATGAGGAGAAGCGGGAGGCGGTGGGGTACTGAGGGGGGTGTTGCTTCAAATTGAGCGGTGGGGGGTGAGCCACGAGCACAAGGCGATCGAATGTCTCCCGCTCTCGCGACGCTCCACCGTTGAACCATTTTCTCAACAACCGGAACCCATCTGTGAAGGGTTTCCTTCAACCGATTCCAATGACTCAAGAAAAGCGCAGAAAGCCGTATTGCGGGTGCAGGGCATCCGCTGTGCAACTCATCTTACTCTAGCCCGGAATGGTTACTCATGTCTGAATTTGCAAACGAGGGTAGCATCTGGGCTGCCCGTTTTACCGGGGCCGTGGCGGGAGCCGGGGTTTCGTTGATCTATCTGTTGCCGCAGACGCACCGCGAGGCGGCGAGCCGGTTTTTGACCGGGCTTGCCTGCGGCATGATTTTCGGCGGGCCGGTGGGGCTGTGGATCGTCCAGCGGCTGGGTATCTCCGGTGGCCTTTCGAGCCAGGAGGTGATGCTGACCGGCTCGGCTGCCGCCAGCCTGTGTGCGTGGTGGGGGCTGGGCGCGATGGTGCGCGTGGCCGAGCGGTACGCGGCGCGGCCCAAACCTTGACCTGATCCGTCAACGCACATTTCCTCAAAATCCCAGGAGAATTTCATGCACGTTTATCGCGGGCCGCGGCCTGCTACGCGCAAATTTGCCAGTCTGGAACTGCGCGGTATCGCTTTCGATGGGTCGTTTTCCGGTTATGCCAGCGTGTTTGGCGAGGTGGATCTGGGGCGTGATGTGATTGAGCAGGGTGCGTTTCGGCGCTCGCTGGAAGAACGCGGCGCTTCCGGGATTCGCATGCTGTACCAGCACGACCCGGCCCAGCCCATCGGCGCATGGCGCACCATTCGTGAAGATGAGCGCGGGCTCTACGTGGAGGGGGTGCTGGCGCCGGATGTGGCGCGGGCGAAGGAGGTGCATTCGTTGATGAAGACGGGTGCATTGGACGGACTTTCCATCGGTTTCCAGACCGTGCGGGCGGGTAAGGCATCCCGTGGTGGTGTGCGGCGTATTCTGGAGGCGGACCTTTGGGAAATTTCGGTCGTGACCTTTCCCATGCTGCCATCTGCGCGGGTTTCCAACGTCAAGCAGGCGAGGTTCTTTCGCGACCGGGAGACGGAGCTGGTGCGAACGATGCGCCTGGCGGCGAAGAGTTTGGCGGGCGGGGTGTTTCGGCGGTGAGGGGGCTTTTGAGGTTCGCCGTTTTGCCCTCATTCCTGTGCTCGTCACAGGAATCCAGCCAGCCCAAGTCCTTGGGCTGAAGGGAGTCTTTTCGCCACGCAGACGCGTGTCGACTGGATCCCTGTGACAAGCACAGGGATGAGGGAAGAGGAGTGGGTTTGCGCCGAGGAAGAGTCTTTTGCATCGCAGACGCGATGCTGCTGGGCCCCGGATCAAGTCCGGGGTGACGGTGAGGAGGCGGGCGTCGTCTTCCAACTTAAAAACAATCAACAGAGGAAAACCACATGACGGAACAGACAGTTGCGCCGCAGATCAAGGCCGTGCCGGATACGATGACGGCGGCGTTTGATGATTTTATGGAGGCGTTTGAGGCCTTCAGGGAGACCAATGACGAGCGGTTGGGGGATATCGAGCGCAAGATGGGCTCCGATGTGCTGACCCGCGAAAAGCTCGACCGCATCGACAAGGCGCTGGACGACAATAAAAAGGCGATGGATGAGCTTTCGCTGAAGAAGGCGCGACCTGCGCTGGGGCGCAGGGGTGCAGCCAACGCAGAGACGGAAGAGCATAAGGCGGCTTTCGAGGCCTATATTCGCCGGGGTGACGAGGGCGCGTTGCGCGATCTGGAGGCCAAGGCGTTTTCTGGGAGTAGCGGGGCGGATGGCGGGTATCTGCTGCCCAACGAAACCGACAGCGATATTGGCAGACGCATGGCGGTTGTTTCGCCCATGCGTGCGCTTTCCACCGTGCGGCAGGTTTCCGGCGCCGTGCTGAAAAAGCCGTTTGCGCCGAGCGGCATGGCCACCGGCTGGGTGTCCGAAACGGCGGCACGCCCGCAGACCAACACGCCACAGCTTTCCGAGCTGACCTTCCCCACCATGGAGCTTTACGCCATGCCGGCGGCCACGCAAGGTCTGCTGGATGATGCGGCTGTCGATATCGAGGCCTGGATTGCGTCTGAGGTTGACGTAGCCTTTGCCGAACAGGAGGGCACGGCCTTCATTTCCGGCGATGGCGTGAACAAGCCGAAGGGTCTGCTGGCCTATGACACGGTGGCGAACTCGGCCTGGGAGTGGGGCAAGATCGGCTATGTGGCGACGGGGGCTGCGGGCGCGTTTGCCTCTTCCGGGCCGCTGGATGTGCTGATCGACACGGTCTATGCGCTCAAAGCCGGGCACCGCCAGAATGGCAACTTCCTGATGAACCGCAAGACGCAGTCCACCTTGCGCCGGGCGAAGGACAACACCGGCAATTATCTCTGGCAACCGCCCGCTTCCGCTGGCCAGGCGGCGCTGCTGATGGGCTTTCCGGTGGCCGAGGCCGAGGACATGCCGGATGTGGCAGCGGCCAGCATGGCCATTGCCTTTGGTGATTTCCGCGCTGGGTATCTGGTGGTGGACCGCACGGGTATTCGCATTCTGCGCGACCCGTACTCGGCCAAGCCTTATGTGCTATTTTACACCACCAAGCGTGTTGGCGGTGGGGTGCAGAACTTCGAGGCGGTGAAGCTGGTGAAGTTTGCGGCGAGTTGAGAACTCGGTTCTTTATCTTGATGCCGTCATGCCGGAGGTTTCTGGCATGACGGAAGACGAACAGAAGCGTCATCGCTTGTGGCACACCCCCCTCTGTCCTGCCGGACATCTCCCCCACAAGGAGGGAGATCGGCTAGACGCGTGATCCCCACTCTATCCGCAGCCTTTGAGATGGGCGAGAGGTCTCAACGGGTCGATCTCCCCACCTGTGGGGGAGATGTCCGGCAGGACAGAGGGGGTAAGCCACGGGCGCTGACAGACAACAGTTGCTGCTGCAACGACCCCAATTCCCCGGAGACACCATGACCTATGCCACACTGACCCCGCCGCTGGCGGAGGCGTTGATGCTTGCCGATGTGAAGGCGCATTTGCGGCTGGATGGCGCGGATGAGGATGCGCTGCTGGCATCGCTGATCACCACCGCGCGCGAGCATCTGGAACGCCAGACGGGCCTGTGCCTGATGCGCCAGAGCTTTCGACTGTATCTCGACGACTGGCCTGATAACGGCGTGATTCTGATTGCCAACGGACCGGTGCAAGCCATCGAAACGATTCTGGTTTTCGATGATGCGGGCGACCCGACCGATATCACCCACACGGATAAACTGCTGGATGGGCAGGCGCGACCGGCGCGGCTGTGGCTGCGCCAGCCGCCCGCGCCGGGGCAGCCGCTGAACGGCATCGAGATCGACTTTACCGCAGGCTTTGGCGAGAGCGGCGCCGATGTGCCCGATACGCTGAAGCGGGCGATGTTGATCCACATTGCGCATATGTTTGCATTTCGCGGCGCGGTTTCGCCTGCCGACCAGCCTGCGGGTGTGCCCGTTGGTTACGAGCGGCTGGTTGCACCGTTTCGCCGTGTGGGGCTGTGAGCGATGAACCTGACCTTTCTAGACCCCGGCCAGCTGACGGCGCGGCTGGAGCTGGAGGCACCGGAAGACCTCTCCGACGGACAGGGTGGTGTTGCGGCGGGCTGGCGTCCGCTGCGCTCGCTCTGGGCGGCTATCGAGCCGGTGTCGCAAGGGGCTTACGAGCGCGCCTCTGCCGAAGGCGTGGCGATCACGCATCGCATCTGGGCCGGGTTTCGCACCGATGTTGTGGCGGGCATGCGGCTGCGCAAAGGCGCGCGGGTTTTTGCGGTGAAATCGGTCATCGACCCGGATGAAACGGGCCGTTTCATTGTCTGCCGTTGCGAGGAGGAAAGCCGATGAGGGCAGCCAATGCGCTGTTGCAGGCGGTTCATGCCCGGCTTGTCGGCGACGCCGAACTGGCGGGCATGGTGGGGCGCGGCGGCATTATCGACCGGCTGCTGCCTAGGCCGGTTTTGCCCTGCGTGGCCTTTGGCGAAATCGACAGCCGCGATTATTCCACGGGCTCCGAGCGCGGCGAAGAGCATTTTCTGACCATCGAAGTGTGGAGCGAGGAGGGCGGGCGAAAGCTGGCGCAGGACATCGCCGTGCGCATTCTGGCCCTTCTCGACGATGCGCCTCTGGTGCTGGGCGGCGGCATTGCGCTGGTGAGTTTGTTTTACCGCAACAGCCGGTCCGCGCGGCCAGCGAAGACGAAGCAGTTTTTGACGGAGATACGGTTTCGGGCGGTGACGGAGTAAGCCTCAGGACGGAGGTGACATACGATTTTCAAGATCATGCAGTCGAATGCTTGTCTCTTCTGAAATCCGTAGTGCTTGCGAAGCATTCTGGAGGGCCGTCAGGATATCATTATACTGACCGGTGAGATCAATTTGAGTGCGTTTGACGTCCCGTGCACGCTCGTCAAGCTGCCGCTCCATATCTTCAATGCGAACTGAAACGGCATCAAGACGACCCGTTGTTTCGCCGTGCTGGCGAACGGCTAGCTCTTGTAGAGTCCCGAACTGGCGCATGTTCGACTCTTGCAGGCCGTTCATCTTGCGATTGAGTTTGGTGATTTCCGTTTCGACCGATGAAAACTTTTCGATCGCCGCTTCGACCATACCAAGCGTGCGGCGTTGGCCCTCGAAGAGGGCATTCAGTAACGGTAGTAATTTTGCGGCTTCATTATCAGACATTTGAAGCAATCCTCTCATCAAACGAAATATGGCACCGGATAGCGCGAAGTACAAGTAACCGCGCATCGCGTTAAGTCTGGGTTGCCGCGCTGTCGCGTGTCGTCACAACCATTCGAAAGGAAAAACCATGGTGGCGCAGAAGGGGAAAGACCTGCTGCTGAAGATCGATAATGGCGGGGCGTTCGTGACCGTGGCGGGTCTGCGCACGAAGCGGTTGGCGTTCAATGCGGAGAGCGTTGACGTAACCGATGCCGAAAGCGCCGGGCGCTGGCGGGAATTGCTGGCTGGGGCGGGTATTCAGCGGGCGGGGCTGACGGCATCGGGTATCTTCAAGGACCAGCAGAGCGACGCGCTGGTGCGCGGGCAGTTTTTTGCCGGTGTCATTCCCGGCTGGCAGATCGTGATCCCGGATTTCGGCATGGTTACAGGACCGTTTCAGATCACCGCGCTGGAATATTCCGGGCGGCATGATGGCGAGGTGCAGTTCGAAATCGCGCTGGAATCGGCTGGTGCCATCAACTTCGGAGCTTTGTGATGGGGGCCGCGAATTTCGGGCGGGCCAACCGCAGGCGCGGCGAGGTGGAGGCGGTGCTGGATGGCGAGCGGCGCATTCTGTGCCTGACGCTGGGCGCGCTGGCGGAGCTGGAAACCGCCTTTGCCGCCGATGACCTGACAGGCTTGGCCAGCCGTTTCGCCAGCGGGCGGATGAAGGCCGCAGATATGATCCGCGTCATTGGTGCCGGGCTTCGCGGCGCGGGCAACGTGTTTTCCGATGATGATGTCGGCACGATGAGCATCGAGGGTGGAATTGCCGGTTATGCGACGATCGTGGGAGACCTCCTGACCGCGACCTTTGCCGGAACCGGCACAGAGGGGCAAGCCACGGCTTCCCCTTGAGTGCCGCAGCGGGTGCAGATGCCCCGCAGGATATCAGGTCCTTTCCCTGGGGGCAGGTAATCCATGCGGGGCTGAGCCTGCTGCGGCTTTCTCCGACTGTTTTCTGGGCGCTGACGCCCGTGGAGTTTTTTGCCATGACGGGTGGGATGAGGCCCAGGCGCGATGGGTTGGATCGGGGTGGGCTGGAGGGGTTGATGCGGGCTTTTCCGGATGGGTGATCAGGGCTTTGCCGTTTTCTTCGGACGGCCACCTTTTGCGCCATTGGCGCGACTGGCGGCGGCTTTGGCGGGGGACCTGCTTTTCCCGCCCCGGCTTTGCGCCTCCATGAAGGTCCTGCTGCCGAAGATGCCGCTCATCAGGCCGGTGACGGTATAATCCACGTCAAGGCTTTCCCAGTGGAGGCCGGTTTCGCCCAGCAATTCGACTTCGGCGAGTTGTGCTGCTGTCGCCAGTTCCAGCCCTTCCACCGCGCGGGCGGGGAACATGAAGGATGCACCATTGGTGAAATCCACAATGATCCGTTCCGATGGGCCATCGAAGCGGACCGCATTGGGGATCGGACGCTCGGCGCGTTCTTCAGCAGAGCGCTTTTTTGCCTGGGCAAGTTCCTGATCGCTGATCTCAACCATGATATTTTCTCCATGTATCGAGAAACAATTGCCGGTGTTCTTCGATTACGTCTACCGCTTGGCGCACATCCCGATCTGACATGCCTCCCTGCGTGATAACACTGAGGTTGATGATGTCGATGCGGCTTTCTCCTTCGCCGTAGACATGGGCGTGAGGCGGTTCGTGATCCGCCGTGTAGATGACGAAACGCATTCCATGCTGGCGAAGAACAGTTACCATTTTATAAATAACCTAACTTCTTGGGTTTTTCAAGTCGTCTAGCAATTGCTGTATAATTCCAATCCCCTAGCTTCCCAAGTTGAATCAGAAAGGCAAGGCCGATGGCGGATGAGACGAGTTTTGCCGACCAGCGTGACGAGGCGCAGGTTTTGGCTGACGTGATGGACGATCTGGAGCGGCGGTCGCAGCGGTTTGGGTCGGCGCTGACGTCTGCGCTGCAGGCAGCGACGACGGGCGGCAAGGGGCTGGACAGCGTGTTGCAGGGGCTGGGAATGCGGCTGTCGAATATTGCGCTGTCTGCGGGGTTGAAGCCGCTGGAGAATATGTTGTCTTCGGCGGTGAGCGGCCTCACATCCGGCGCGGGGTCGCTGTTTGCCTTTGCCAGCGGCGGCGTGCCGGGGCGGGTGACGCCGTTTGCGGATGGCGGGGTGGTTTCGAGCCCGACGTTTTTTCCCATGGGCGGCGATATGGGATTGATGGGCGAGGCGGGCAGTGAGGCGATTTTGCCGCTGAAGCGCGGGGCGGATGGGTCCTTGGGCGTGGCTGCTGCCGGTGGCGGTGGGGGCACGCAGATCGTGTTCAATGTGACGGCGAGCGATGCGGCGAGTTTTCGGCGCAGCGAGGGGCAGATTTCAGCGATGCTGGCGCGGAGTGTGGGGCGGGGGCAGCGGGGGCTTTAGTTTTTGCTTTATGCGGTTGGCGTTGAGGGTGTGGCAGACGCTTCTTACGGTTGGCGTTGAGTTTGTGGCTTACCCCCCTCTGTCCTGCCGGACATCTCCCCCTCAGGTGGGGAGATTGGCAAGGCGCATGCTCCCACTCCATCCGCAGCATTAGCGATGGGCAAGAGGTTTCAACGAGTAGATCTCCCCCCTTGAGGGGGAGATGTCCGGCAGGACAGAGGGGGGTAAGCCCCACCCACTGCTGCCTGATGGCGGAGAACGCAAGCGGGATTCTATCCGCAAAAATTTCATTTTAAATTCAGGAAAATCAGAGCCATGGCAGCATTTCATGAGGTGCGGTTTCCGTTGCGGTTGGCGTTGGGGACCAGTGGAGGGCCGGTGCGGCGGACGGATATTGTCAATTTGTCCAATGGGCGGGAGAACCGGAACCAGCGGTGGCGGAATTCTCGGCGGGCTTATGATGCGGGGTCTGGGGTGCGCTCGGTGAGCGACCTTTATGCTGTCATGGAGTTTTTCGAAGCGCGGGGCGGGCAGCTTTATGGGTTTCGGTTTCGTGATCCGGTGGATTTCAGGTCCTGCCCGCCGCTGACGACACCCACAGCCATGGATCAGCGGATCGGCACTGGCGATGGGGTGACGGCTGCGTTTCCTCTGTTGAAGACCTATGCCGATGCAGGTGGCGGGTGGACGCGAGGTATCGCGAAGCCGGTGGAGGGGTCGGTGCTGGTTTCGGTGAATGGTGTGGCGACGGTGAATTTTAGCACCGATTACGCGACCGGGATCGTGACGTTTGCGCCAGGGCATGTGCCTGCTGCCGGGTCCGCCATTCGGGCGGGCTTCGAGTTCGATGTGCCTGTGCGGTTCGATATCGACCGCATCGACGTGAGTCTCAGCGCCTTCGAGGCCGGACGTATTCCGTCCATTCCACTGGTGGAGATTTTGCCATGAAGACCGTGCCTACGGCTCTCGCCGCGCATCTGGCGGGCGAGGCGACGACGACGTGTCATTGCTGGAAGGTGAGCCTTCGCGATGGCGTCATCATGGGTTTTACCGAGCATGACGAGGCGCTGACATTTGGCGGCGTGACCTATCTGGCCGCTAGCGGTTTTCAGGCCAGTGAAAACGACAGCGAGACGGGACTGGCGGCCAGCAGCGGCGAGGTGGCAGGCGGATTTTCCAGCGAGGCGGTGAGCGAGGCAGACCTTGCCGCGGGGCGTTTCGATGGTGCCCGGGTGGAGCTTTACCTCGTGAACTGGCAGGCGCCGGAGCAGCACATTCTGCTGAAGGTCCGCGAGATTGGCGAGGTGACTCGGGCGGGCGGGGCGTTTACGGCGGAACTGCGCAGTTTCGCGCACAGGCTGAGCCAGCCGCAGGGGCGGGTCTATGGACGGCGATGCGATGCGGCGCTGGGCGATGGCAGATGCGGTGCCAATGTGGGGGCGTTTCAGGCCGGTGGCGCGGTGGTTTCAACGGATGCGGCGGGGCGACTGACGGTGTCTGGACTGTCTGCCTTTGCGGATGGGTTTTTCAAGCAGGGCAAGATGCGTTTTACCAGCGGGGCGAACAAAGGCCGCAGTTTCGACCTCGATGACCATGCGCTGCGCGATGGGGTAGTGACGTTTCGGTTGTGGCTGCCGCTGGAGGTTTTGCCGCAGCAGGGAGACACGTTCACGGTGACGGCAGGGTGCGACAAGAGCTTTGCGACCTGCAAGACGAAGTTTGCCAATCATCTGAATTTTCGGGGCTTTCCGCATATGCCGGGAGCGGATTTTGCCTATTCCTATGTGACGAGCCGGACGCAACACGATGGCGGGGCGATATACCTATGAGCGATACGGGAGAACGTGTGCTGGCCGTGGCCGAAAGCTGGATCGGCACGCCCTATCGGCATCAGGCTTCCACCATCGGTGTGGGCTGCGATTGTCTGGGGCTGGTGCGCGGTATCTGGCGCGCGCTGTACGGTGACGAGCCGGAACTGCCGCCGCCCTATGCGCGCGACTGGGCCGAGCGCAGTGGCGAGGACCGGCTTATGGCGGCGGCGCAACGGCATTTTCAGCCCGTTGCCAGCATGGCAGATGCGCTGCCGGGCGACATGTTGCTGTTTCGCTGGCGGCCAGAATTTGCTGCCAAGCATGTGGGCATTCTGGCCGGGCCCGACCACTTTATTCATGCCTATGAGGCGGCAGCGGTGCTGCGGTCTGCGCTGGTGCCCTCTTGGCGCAGGCGTGTTGCGGGGGTGTTTCGGTTTCCCGAAGGGGTGAGGTCGGATGAGGGGCGGGCGTTGATGGGAACGGATAGCTAGCCCCCCGCATCCGCTGCCGCGACCTTCTCCCCGGCGGGGCGAAGGCGGCAAGGTGCACCCACTGTGTTCATCCATAAAAGTCTCGATAAACCTAAGAAGAGAGAGCTATGGCGACCCTTGTTCTACAGGCGGCTGGTGCTGCTGTTGGCAGTCTTTTCGGGCCGGTGGGTGCCATCATCGGCAGGGCGGCGGGGGCGTTGGCGGGGAGTGCTATCGATAGCGCGCTGCTGTCGAGTTCCAGAACGGTAACGGGTGCGCGGCTTTCGACGGCGCGTATTCCCGGTGCCGAGGAGGGGGCGGCCATATCACGGGCCTATGGCACGGTGCGTATTGGCGGCACGTTGATCTGGGCGACGCGGTTTGAGGAAAGCGTGACGCGGGAGCGGCAGGGCGGCAAGGGCAGCAACAGCGGCAGCACGACGACGGTGGAGACCTTCACCTATTTCGCCAACATCGCCATCGGCCTGTGCGAAGGCGAGGTGGCCATGGTGCGGCGGGTGTGGGCCGATGGGCAGGAGCTGGATCTGACCGGCATCGAAAAACGGTTCTATCCCGGAAGTGACGACCAGCTCCCCGACCCGCTGATCGAGGCCAAGCAGGGCGCAGGCAATGCACCGGCCTATCGCGGCCTGTCCTATATGGTGTTCGAGCGACTGCCGCTGGATAGTTTTGGCAACCGTATTCCGCTGCTGCAATTCGAGGTGATCAGGCCCATCGGCAAGCTGGAACGCCAGATGCGGGCGGTGACCGTCATTCCCGGTGCAACGGAATATGGTTATGCGACGACTGCCGTTTCCGAGCGCACGGGTGCTGGCGAAAGCCGTATTCTGAACCGCAACACGCTGGTGGCGACGACCGACTGGCAGGCTTCCATCGACGAGTTGCAGGCGCTGTGCCCCAATCTGACAAGCGTTGCGCTGGTGGTGACGTGGTTCGGCACCGACATGCGGGCGGGCGAATGCCGCGTTCTGCCGGGGGTGGAGGTGGCCTATCGCGACCGCGAAAGCGCCATGTGGTCCGTGGCGGGGATGGGGCGCGGGCAGGCGCGGCTGGTAAGCCATCGTGACGGCGGCCCGGCCTATGGCGGTACGCCCAGCGATGGGAGCGTGTTGCAGGCCATTGCCGACCTGAAGGCGCGCGGCCTGAAGGTGTGCCTCTACCCCTTCGTGATGATGGATGTTCCCTCGGGCAATGGTCTGCCCGACCCCTACGGCAAAAGCGAGCAGGACGCCTATGGCTGGCGCGGCAACATTACCTGCCACCCGGCGGCGGGGCGGGTGGGGAGCGTTGACCGCACGGCAGCGGCGCGCGCACAGGTGACCACCTTCAGCACCCGAGCCGATGGTTACCGGCGCATGGTGCTGCATTATGCAGCGCTGGCGAAACAGGCGGGCGGGGTGGATGCATTTCTGATCGGTTCCGAACTGCGCGGGTTGACGCGGGTGCGCGATCAGGCCGGGGCGTTTCCCTTCGTAGAGGAGCTGGTGCGGCTGGCGGGCGATGTGCGCGGGATGCTGGGTGCTGCGACGAAGCTGACCTATGCCGCCGACTGGAGCGAGTATTTCGGCTATCACCCGGTGGACGGCACGGGCGACGTGTTCTTCAACCTCGATCCGCTATGGGCGAGCCCAGCCATCGATGCTGTCGGGATCGACAACTACATGCCGGTTTCCGACTGGCGTGACGAGGATGTGGAGGGCGGCAACCCGGATGGTTTCGTGGGGGCCGACGATGCGGCGGGTTTTGCGCGCAACGTGACGGCGGGAGAGGGGTTCGACTGGTACTACGCCAGCGATGCCGACCGCGCGGCGCGACAGCGAAGTGCCATTTCCGACGGTTTGAAGGGCAAGCACTGGCTTTATCGGTACAAGGATTTGGCTGGCTGGTGGCAGAACCGACATTACGACCGGGTGGGTGGTACGGAACGGTCTGCCCCGACAGCCTGGATGCCGGGCATGAAGCCATTCTGGTTTACGGAGCTGGGTTGCCCGGCCATCGACAAGGGGGCGAACCGGCCCAATACCTTCATCGACCCGAAGTCTTCCGAAAGCGCTTCCCCGCATTTTTCCACCCGCAACCGTGCCGACAGCCAGCAGCGGCGTTTTCTGGAGGCGCATCACGACCATTGGGCGGGTGCTGCTGCGCCTGCCGGTATGGTCGATCCCGACAGGATTTTCGTGTGGACCTGGGATGCGCGGCCCTATCCGGCCTTTCCGCAAGATACGGCGAGCTGGAACGATGGCGCGAACTGGCGCACCGGCCACTGGCTGAACGGCAGGCTGGGCGCAACGACATTGGCCGACCTCATCTCTGCGGTTCTGACTGAACATGGTTTTACCGACTATGACGTCGCAGCCGTCACCGGCGATGTCGGCGGCTATGTGCAGGGCGACGTGACGGCGGCGCGCAATCTGCTGGAGCCGTTGCTGGACGCGTTTCAGGTGGATGTGATCGAGGACGGAACGGTGTTGCGGTTCGTGTCTCGCGGCAAGGCTGCGACGCGCACGACGGTCATTTCCGCCTATGCGGATATCGAGGATGCGGCGCTGTGGTCCGAGGCGCGGGGGCACGACAGTGATTTTGCCGCTGAAGCGGTGCTGACGGCCTTCAACCCGGCGCTGGACTACGAGCAGGCCAGCGTGCGCTCGCGCCGTATCGAGAATGCCGGAAACCGGGTGCTGCGGTACGATCTGGGTGCGGTGCTGGCGCAGGAAACGGCGCAGAATGCCGTGGAGGCGCTGCTGCGCGACAACCGGCTGGCGCGGCGCACGGTGCGGTTTTCGATCTCGCCGCAGGAGATCGCGCTCGACCCCGGCGACTGCGTGCAACTGGCTGGCGGCCCGAGCGGGCGGTTTCTGGTGAGCCGAATCGAGGATGGCGATGTCAGGCGGATCGAGGCGCGGGAGTTTTCACCCTCGGCAGTCGCCGCATCCGGCGAAACGGAGCCGTCGCGCAATGGCAGTGGTGGTGCGTCCGATGGTTTCGACCCCGATATCGTGCTGATGGATCTGCCGCGTTTCGAAACGGGCGAGGCGGCGGGCTTTGCCCGCGTAGCCGCCTATGCGCGTCCATGGCGGCGAATGGCGCTATCCGTTTCAGCCGGGACGGAAGGCTATGAGGCACGCGCGGTGCTGGATCAGCCAGCGAAGATCGGCGCGCTGACGAGCGCCCTGCCGCAGGGGGTGGCAGGTCGTTTCAACTCGGCGGGGACGATAGACATCAGCTTGCCCTATGGCGATCTGGCCTCTGCCAGCGACCTTGCGGTGCTGAACGGTGCCAACCGCATTGCCATTCGCTGTGCCAACGGTGCGTGGGAGGTGGCGGCGTTCGGCCGCGCGCAGGAGGTGGCAAGCGGCGCGTGGCGGCTTTCCCGGTTGCTGCGCGGGCTGGCCGGGACCGAGGATGCAATGGCGGTGGGTGCCGTTTCTGGAAGCGACGTGGTGATTCTGGACGCGGGCGTGGTGGCGATGGGGCTGCGCAGCGAAGAACGCGGCCTGCAACTGAACTGGATCATCGAGGCGGCGGGTAAGCAGATTTCCAGCATCGGTCCCTTTGCCTTTGCCGGTGGAACGCGTGCCGAGACGCCGCTGGCACCGGTGCATCTGCGCGCGGTGCGACAGGCGGACGGTGTGCGCCTGACATGGGTGCGGCGCGGGCGCGTGGATGCCGATGGCTGGGACGCAGCCGATATTCCTCTGGATGAGGTGGCCGAGCGCTACCGCGTGGACATTCTGGCGGGGGAGGCAGTGCGCCGGACGATTGAGGTGGCTGAGGCCGCCTGTCTTTATGCCGCCAACGACGAGATTTCCGATTTCGGCGCGAAGCAGGCGACGCTTTCGGTCCGGGTGCGCCAGCTTGGGCGGGCGGTGCCGTTGGGGATCGCAGCGAGCGCGATCTTGGACCTTTGAACTTCACAATGACGTCAACCGGGAAAGGGTAGAAACATGGACGATATGAAAGCCTGGTATCAGTCGAAAACCGTCTGGGGCGCACTGGTTGCCGTGATGGCACCGCTGTTGCAGGTGGTGGGTTTGAACTTGCCGAGGGGGTTTGAAGGCGAGCTTGTTGAGGGGCTGATGACGGTGGCTGGTGGCGTGGGCGGGTTGATTGCGCTGTATGGGCGGTTGTCGGCGACGCGGGTTATTCGGTAGGGGCGGTGGTTTCAGATAGGGCGGTGGGTGTGGTTAGCCCCCCTCTGCCCTGCCGGACATCTCCCCCACAGGTGGGGAGATCGACACGCGGATGGCTCTTGGCCATCTTTGAGGGCTGCGGATAAGGTGGTGAGCGAGCGTCTAGCCTATCTCCCCACCTGTGGGGGAGATGCCGGCAGGCAGAGGGGGTGAGCCGCCCCCTCGACACTTCACCACCTCCTCAAATCCGCGACATCCCACATTCATTTGCCATTCAGACGCTTTGCGATACATATTCGGGCAAGAATTCGTTTCGACGTGCATCCGATTTTTCCTTGGAAGTTTTTGCAATGGCATCACCTCTCATCATCGCGACGCTTGCAGCCGGTCTCTCCGGCTTTCCTGCGCCGCAGGCAGATGGGCAGGGTTCGTCAGCCCCGGCACGTGTGCAGCAGGTTGCAAGCGATTGCTCGTCTGCCGTATCCCGAGTGGTCCGTGAGACCGGTGGGCAGTTGCTTTCGGTCTATCCCTCCAATGACGGCCAGAATTGTGTCGTGACCGTGCTGGTGCAGGGCAATGGCGAGCGCCCGCGCAAGGTGACGATGCGCGTGCCGATGTAGGTCAAGCCCCATCGAAATCTGCTTTAATCTGTTATAGATGTGATTTGGATTGCCGGTCTGCAGGCCGGATGGAATGAAAGGGCTGATGATGCGCATTCTCGTGGTCGAGGACGATACCAACCTCAATCGCCAACTGACCGACGCGTTGAAAGAGGCGGGCTACGTTGTCGATCAGGCTTTCGATGGCGAAGAGGGGCATTATCTGGGTGATACCGAACCCTATGACGCCATTGTTCTCGATATCGGCCTGCCGCAACTGGACGGCATTACCGTTGTCGAGAAATGGCGTGCCAGCGGCAAGACCATGCCTGTCCTTATCCTCACCGCGCGTGACCGCTGGAGCGATAAGGTGGCGGGAATCGATGCCGGGGCCGACGACTATGTGACCAAGCCTTTCCATGTGGAAGAAGTGCTGGCGCGTGTGCGCGCACTGATCCGCCGTGCTGCGGGCCATGCATCGTCTGAAATCGTCTGTGGACCTGTCAGGCTGGACACCAAGTCTTCCAAGGCGACCGTCAACGGCACGACGCTGAAGCTGACCTCGCACGAGTTCCGGCTGCTGTCCTACCTCATGCACCACATGGGCGAAGTCGTTTCGCGTACCGAGCTGGTCGAGCATATGTACGATCAGGATTTCGACCGTGATTCCAATACGATCGAGGTGTTTGTCGGACGTTTGCGCAAGAAGCTGGGCGTCGATCTGATCGAGACCATCCGTGGCCTCGGCTACCGGATGCAAGCACCCGCAGATGCGAAGTAACTCACTCACCGCCCGCGTTCTGTTGCTGGCATCGGCATGGTCGATGCTGGCGCTGGTGGTGATCGCGGTGGTGATTTCCACGCTCTATAGACAGGGCGTGGAGCGCAGTTTTACCGATCTGCTGCGTGCGCAGCTTTACAACGTCATCAATTCCATCACCGTTTCCAACGAAAACACGCTGGCGGGAAGTCCGCAGCTGGGAGACCTCCGGTTTTCGCAGCCCGATACCGGCTGGTACTGGGTGGTGGAGCCGCTGGGCAATTTCCAGACCGCGCCTCTGGTGTCATCGTCTCTGGGTGTGTCGACACTGCCGGTTCCCGGTATTCTGGATGTGCCCTTCGACAATCGCTACGAGCGTTATTACGTGGTGACGGATAGCGCGCAGAACCGCGTGCAGGTGGCGGAAACAGAAGTTGTGCTGGATGGCGAAGGCAGGGCGGCGCGGTTTCGCGTGACGGGTAATCTCAACGTCGTTGAAGACGATGTGCGTGACTTTTCCAACAGTCTTTATCTGGCACTGGCCGTGTTCGGCGTGGGCAGTCTGGTCGTCAATGGTCTTGCCATTCTCTACAGTCTGCGACCGCTGGACCATGCGCGTGTGGCGCTGGGCAAAATACGCGGCGGCGATGCCGAGCGTCTCGAGGGCGAATTTCCAAGGGAAATCCAGCCCTTGGCGACGGAGATCAATGCGCTGATCGAAAGCAACCGGAGGCTTGTGGAACGGGCGCGCATGCAGGTGGGCAATCTGGCGCATTCGCTGAAAACACCGATCGCCGTGCTGCTGAACGAGGCGCGTACGCTGGACAGCCATCATGGTGATCTGGTGCGCGGACAGGTGGAGGCGATGCAGGCGCAGGTGCAATCCTACCTGTCGCGCGCCCGGATCGCGGCGCAGCGCGGCTCCATTCTGGCGCGCGCGGAGGCCGAACCCGCGCTTGAGCGGCTGGTGCGTGTGATGCGGCGTTTGAACCCCGAGAAAACGTTCGAGCTGGATATGCAGCAACCGGCAGTCGTGCTGGCCATGGAGCAACAGGATCTGGAGGAAGCCGTTGGCAACCTGCTGGAAAACGCAGCGCGTTTTGCGGATACGAAGGTGGTCGTGAGCGTGATGCCCGGCGTTCATCCATCGTCCGACCCGGATGTGACACGCCGTTCCTGGGTGACGCTGCTGGTGGAGGACGATGGGCCGGGTCTGGAACCCGAGCAGATCACCGAAGCGATGAAGCGCGGCAGGCGTCTGGACGAGAGCCGACCGGGCACCGGGCTTGGTCTTTCCATCGTCAGCGAGGTGGTTTCTGAGTACCACGGTACCTTTGCCCTGTCGCGCAGTTCGCTTGGGGGCTTAAAAGCAGAATTGCTTCTACCCGGACTTTCGAAAGAGCTTGCATGACGGCCAAAAACTGGCAAGAGATGGCGGGAGCAGACCGTGCCAGGATGGCGCGTTGATAGGGAGTGTATTCTTGTTTGACATGATGGGCAAAGCCGGACTTGCCGGGAAGAATTCCAACCTGATGCGCCCTGCCGTTCTGCCGGTCATCTGCCTGATGGCACTCAGCTCCTGCACGACATCCGATACACGTTCCACCGGCGGCGGACTGCTGGGACGCAGCGCGTCGCCATCTACGCCGTATATCTCTTCGCTTCAGGGCGGAATCGTTGGCCGCAGCGGCTTGCAGATGGGTCGTGGTGATTTCAACAAGGCGCTGGAAGCCGAATATCAGGCGCTGGAAACGGCACCCGGCGGCCAAGCAGTGACTTGGGGCAGCGGCGATACGCGCGGCGAAGTGATTGCCAACGCACCCTACCAGGTAGGCAACCAGAATTGCCGCCAATACGCACACAATCTGACGATCGATGGCAAGCAGGCCAAGGTGCGCGGTGCAGCCTGTCGCAACGCAGACGGCACCTGGACGCCGCTGACCTGATGGCCGCTTGACACATGTCAAGGCAAGCGCAAGGCTTGTCGTTTAAGAACTTGGACTGGTTGGGTCATCTGCCGCAGGACGCCTTGGTGCGACCGCCCGCGGCATAGGGCCTCAAATTCACGTCATCCCGCAGCGGCTTATTCCAAAGCGGTGCGCATTCGAGTAATTGAAACGGCATGTTCTGGATTATCATTGCCCTATTGACGGCGGCCGTGGCCCTCGTTCTGACCTATCCGCTGATGCGCAGCAAAGGCATAGCCGACACTGCCCGTGAGGGCGAGGTGGCGGTCTACCGCGACCAGCTGGCTGAATTGCAGCGCGAGCGCGCAAGCGGGCTGATCGGCGAGACCGAGGCCGAGTATGCGCGGGCCGAAATCGGTCGGCGGCTTCTGGGGGCGGCATCCGACAAAACGGGCGAGGTCTCAGCGATGTCGCCCCGCAAGCACAATGCGCTCGCCAGTATCGTGACCGTGCTTTTGCCGCTGATGGGACTCTGTCTTTACTTGTATATGGGCAGTCCGAACACGCCGGATATGCCGCTTGCCGCGCGGCTGGAAAAGCCCGGCAACGACATGAACCTGATGATTGCCAAGGCCGAGCGGCATCTTGCACAGAACCCTGATGATGGTGCGGGATGGGATGTGCTGGCCCCGATCTACTTCAAGACCATGCGTTTGGGTGATGCGGAGATGGCGTATCGCAATGCCATCCGTCTTCAGGGCGAAAACGCTCCGCGGCTGACCGGACTTGCCGAAACGCTGATTGCGACCAATGACGGCGTCGTCGTCGAGGATGCGCGCTCGGCACTGGAAGATGCGGAGAAGATGAGCCCCGGCAATCCGCGTGTGCGCTTTTATCTGGCGCTTTCGCTGGAGCAGGCGGGTAAAACGGATCAAGCGCGCGATGCCTTTGCCGCGCTGCTGAAGGAATCGCCCGAGGGTGCGCCGTGGATACCGTTGGTGCAGGCGCATCTGCAAAACACCGGTGGTGCCGATATAGCAGCAGCGCCAAAGCCACAGGCGCCGGGTGGACCGAGCGCCGAGGATGTGGCTGCGGCCAGCAATATGTCGAGCGAAGACCGGCAGGCGATGGTGGCGGGCATGGTGGAAAGTCTGGACGCGCGGCTGAAGGAAAATCCTGATAATTTCGAGGGTTGGATGCGGCTGGTGCGGTCCTACGCGATGTTGAAAAATGATGAGAAGGCGCGCCAGGCTTTGGCCGATGGCCTGAAAGCCTTTCCGGCCGCCGGTGAACAGGGCAAGCAATTGCTGGCGCTGGCGCAGCAGCTGGGCGTGAATGCGCAGGGAGTAACGCAATGACCCGCAAGCAGAAAAGACTGGCGATCATCGGCGGTGGCGTCAGCTTTATCATGATCGCGGCGTTTCTGGTGATGTTCGCCTTCGGGCAATCCATTGCCTACTTCTACATGCCGGGCGATCTGGAAAAGACCGCAGTCGCACCCGGCACGCGCATCCGCCTCGGTGGTCTGGTGGCCGAAGGTTCGGTCAAGCGCGGCGAGGGGCGCACGGTGAGTTTTGCGGTAACCGATGGCGGGGCGAGTGTGCCGGTGAGCTATACCGGAATTTTGCCGGACCTGTTTCGTGAAGGGCAGGGCGTGGTGACCGAGGGCACCTTCGATGCCGCGACGCATGCCTTTGTGGCCGACAGCGTTCTGGCCAAGCATGATGAAAACTACATGCCCAAGGAAGTCGCCGACCGCCTGAAGGACAAGGGCCTGTGGCAGCAGGCACCAGATGGCACCGCCAAAACCGGAGCAACGCAATGATCACCGAAATCGGCCATTATGCTCTGGTGCTGGCGTTGGGTGTGGCGCTTATCGTGTCCACGCTGCCCGCGTTCGGCGCGCGGCGCAACGACAAGGCGCTGATGGACATCGCGCCCATTGGTTCGGTTCTGCTGTTTTTGCTGGTGGGCATTTCGTTTGCGGCACTGACGCATGCCTATGCCGTCTCCGATTTCTCGCTGAAGAACGTTTACGAGAACTCCCATTCGCTGATGCCGATGCTCTACAAGCTGACGGGCGTGTGGGGCAATCATGAGGGATCGATGCTGCTGTGGCTGCTGATTCTGGTGCTATTCAGCGCGATGGTGGCCGTCTATGGCCGCAATCTCCCCGATACGCTGCGGGCCAATGTGCTGGCCGTGCAGGCATGGGTAACGACGGCGTTTCTGCTGTTCATTCTCTTGACCTCCAACCCGTTTGCCCGGCTTTCGCCGGTGCCAGCTGAGGGGCAGGATTTGAACCCGATCCTTCAGGATTTCGGCCTCGCGATCCATCCGCCGCTGCTTTATCTCGGCTATGTCGGCTTTTCCGTCTGCTTCTCCTTTGCCATCGCAGCGCTGATCGAAGGGCGCATCGACGCCGCTTGGGCGCGCTGGGTGCGGCCTTGGACACTGGCCGCCTGGACATTTCTGACGGCGGGCATTTCGATGGGTTCCTACTGGGCCTATTATGAACTCGGTTGGGGCGGCTGGTGGTTCTGGGACCCGGTGGAGAACGCATCCTTCATGCCTTGGCTTGCGGGAACCGCGCTTTTGCATTCGGCGCTGGTGATGGAAAAGCGCGAGGCGCTGAAAATCTGGACCGTGCTGCTGGCGATCATGACGTTTTCGCTGTCGCTGCTCGGCACCTTCCTCGTGCGCTCCGGCGTGCTGACGTCGGTGCATGCTTTTGCGACCGACCCGAGCCGTGGCATTTTCATTCTGTGCATCCTGATGATCTTCATCGGCGGCGCGTTTTCGCTGTTTGCATGGCGTGCGCCGATGCTGAAAGCGGGCGGGCTGTTTGCGCCGATCTCACGCGAGGGTGCGCTGGTTCTCAACAATCTGATCCTGACGGTTTCGACGGCGACCGTGCTGATCGGCACGCTCTATCCGCTGGTTCTGGAAACGCTGACGGGCGAGAAGATTTCCGTCGGAGCGCCGTTCTTCAACCTGACATTCGGGCTGTTGATGATCCCGATTCTGATCGTGACGCCCTTCGGGCCGATGCTGGCGTGGAAGCGCGGCGATCTGCTGGGCGCGTTTCAGCGACTGTTCGTGGCGGCAGGTTTGGCTGCACTTGCGGGTCTTGCGCTCTGGTACGCAGAACATGGCGGGCCGGTGCTGGCGGTTCTCGGCATCGTGGCCGGGTTCTGGCTCATCTTCGGAGCGCTGGCCGATCTGTGGTACCGCGCCAATTTCGGCAAACTGGCCTTCGGGATCGCCTTTCGCCGCCTGAAAGGCCTGCCGCGTTCGACATTCGGCACGGCGCTGGCGCATATGGGCCTCGGCATCAGTGTGCTGGGCATCGTCACCGTCACGACCTTCGAGACGGAAACCGTCGTGGAGATGAAGCAGGGAATGACGGTGGATGCGGGCGGCTACAGCCTCACCTTCGACGGCATTCGCCACCATGTCGGCCCCAACTATACCGAGGATCGCGGGCACTTCACGGCGCGCAAAGGCGGAGCGGAGGTGGCCGATGTGTGGTCCTCAAAACGGCTCTACACGGCGCGGCGCATGCCGACGACGGAAGCCGGTATCATGACATTTGGACTCTCGCAGCTCTATGTCTCGCTGGGTGACCCGATGAGCGACGGCGGCATGGTGGTTCGCATCTGGTGGAAACCGTTCATTCTGTGCATTTGGGGTGGCACCGTGTTCATGATGATCGGTGGGTTTGTTTCACTGTCTGACCGCCGATTGCGCGTGGGTGCGCCGACGCGCAAGGCGAAGGCCGTGAAGGCCGGGCCAGTGCCGGAGCCTGCGGAATGAATTTTACTCGCCGAGAAAAGAACCCCTCCCCAACCCCTCCCCACAAGGGGGAGGGGCTTAACCTGGCCTCACGCTTTTCGTTTCCATTGGACCGGGTGGGTGCCGCACCGTGTCTCCCCCCTTGTGGGGGAGATGGCCGGCAGGCCAGAGGGGGCGTTGTCCGCCACCTCAGAACCATCGCTTTTTTCTTCACCATTCTCCTCACCGCGCTCCCCGCCTTCGCCTTCAACCCGGACGAAGTTCTCTCCGACCCGGCACTGGAAGCCCGTGCGCGGGCGCTCACCGTTCAACTGCGATGCATGGTGTGCCAGAACCAGTCCATCGATGACAGCAATGCGGAGTTGGCGCGGGATTTACGCGTGCTGGTGCGAGAGCGGTTGACGCAGGGCGATAGTGACGAGGCGGTGATCGATTATGTCGTGTCTCGCTACGGCGAATTTGTGCTGCTGAAGCCGCGTTTCAGCGCGCGGACGATTGCGCTTTGGGGTGCGCCGATTGCGCTGATTTTGATTGGTGCGACAGCGATTTTTGTTTTTGCGCGACGTCGGGTGGCGGTGTCGGAGGGGCAGAAGTTGACGGTGGATGAAGAGGCGCGGATTCGGGATTTGTTGGGGTAGGTGGCCTGTTATTTACCGCTGAGTGTGTGGCTCACCCCCCTCTGTCCTGCCGGACATCTCCCCCACAGGTGGGGAGATCGACTCGTGGATAGCTCTCGGCCATCTCTGAAGTCCAGGTGAAGCGGGGTTGGTGCGTCTAGCCAATCTTCCTCCTTGTGGGGGAGATGTCCGGCAGGACAAAGGGGGGTAAGCCACACCCACCGTTCGATATTATTAGTTGTTAGTCAAAAAACCAAAAACGTAAAGACTTCAGTGATTTAGTCGCAATTCATCATCCCACCTCTCTCAAATCCCCCAACATTACCGATTTTTCACGCACCAGACACTTCGCTGTAAGGTAGAGCGACCTATATCTTTAGTCATCCACCGCTTCCCCGATCCACCGGGGCTCCAGTCTGAATGAAGAAAGAAGGTAAGTTCCATGTTGAATTCGCAAAACAGACGTCCCTCGTTGAAGACCATTCTCAAGTCTTCCGCTGTTGGCGGTCTGGCGGCTCTGATGCTGACGACCGGTGTGGCCGGGCCAATCGCTCATTCCTTTGCAGCACCCGTTGAAGTGACCGCGCCACAGGTGCCGAGCTTTGCAAATGTCGTTGACGCGGTCTCGCCCGCTGTCGTTTCGGTGCGTGTGCAGTCCAATGTGCAGCCTGCTTCCGACGACAACAGTGGCTACTCGTTCAATTTTGGCGGTCGTGGTCTCGACCAGCTTCCCGATGACCACCCGCTGAAGCGTTTCTTTAAAGAATTCGGTGGCCCCGGCTCCGGTGACGACAAGCGTGCCGACCGTGGACCGAAGGCTCACCGTGATGGCAAGGGTCCGCTGCGTCCAACGGCTCAGGGCTCCGGCTTCTTCATCTCTGAAGACGGTTACATCGTGACCAACAACCACGTTGTTGACGATGGTTCCGCCTACACGGTTGTCATGAATGACGGCACCGAGCTTGACGCCAAGCTGGTCGGTCGCGACAGCCGCACCGATCTGGCCGTGCTGAAAGTGGATGTGAACCGCAAGTTTACCTATGTGCAGTTTGCGGATGACAGCAAAATCCGCGTGGGTGACTGGGTGGTTGCCGTGGGTAACCCGTTCGGCCTCGGCGGTACGGTGACCTCGGGTATCATTTCGGCCCGTGGCCGTGATATCGGCTCTGGCCCTTACGACGATTATCTTCAGATCGATGCTGCCGTGAACCGTGGTAACTCGGGTGGTCCGGCGTTCAATCTGAACGGCGAAGTGATCGGCATCAACACGGCGATCTTCTCGCCATCTGGCGGTAACGTCGGTATCGCGTTTGCCATTCCTGCCTCCGTTGCCAAGGACGTCATTCAGGATCTGATCAAGGATGGTAAGGTCGAGCGCGGCTGGCTTGGTGTGCAGATTCAGCCCGTAAGCAAGGATATTGCCGAATCGCTTGGACTTTCCGAGGCAAGCGGTGCGCTGGTTGTTGCCCCGCAGGCCGGTTCGCCCGGTGACAAGGCTGGCATCAAGCAGGGTGACATCATCACTGCGATCAACGGTGATACGGTGAAGGATGCTCGCGATCTGTCACGCCGCATCGGTGCGATGGCACCGAACACCAAGGTTGAGCTGTCGCTGTGGCGCGGTGGCAAGTCGCAGCCGGTCAGCGTAACGCTGGGCGATCTGGCGAGCGATGATGCTTCCAAGGCAACGGCAAGCCAGAACGACGATAAGGGCGGCCAGTCCTCCAGCGAGAAGGCACTGTCGAGCCTCGGACTCTCGGTTGCGCCGGCTGACGACGGCAACGGGCTTGCCATTACCGATGTCGACCCCGACTCCGATGCCGCAGCGCGTGGTTTGAAGACCGGTGAAAAGATCACCTCTGTGAACAACCAGCAGGTGGCCAAGGCAGCCGATGTCGAGAAAATTCTCGAGCAGGCCAAGAAGGATGGGCGCTCCAAGGCGCTGTTCCAGATACAGACGGACGATGGCAGCCGCTTCATCGCGCTGGATATCGACCAGGGTTGATGAGAAAATAGGATACCGGGTGTGTAGACACCCGGTATCACTTTTAAAGGCGAAATATTTTGCGGAGTGCGTCTCATTCTCTCCGTCATCCCGGCCTTGAGCCGGGAGCCAGCCGCCGCGCGTCTGCGCGGCAGAAGAGTCTTAAGCGATCAGAGACCTGATCGCACTGGACCCCGCTATCCAAGTGCGGGGTGACGGTTGAAAAGGCGGCATAAGGTTTCACTTCGATCGTCTGCTAGCACCCAGGAGCCGAAACATATGGAAAGCAATCTGCATAACGATAGCAACCCCACTGTTTCCAGTTGTGTGGCGAAGGCCGAGGACGCTATTGTCCCGCACATGAAGATTCTTGTTATCGAAGACGATCTGGAAGCTGCGGCCTATATGACCAAGGCGTTCCGGGAAGCGGGCATTGTGGCCGATCACGCCAGCGATGGCGAGAGCGGTTTGTTTATGGGCGTCGAGAATGCCTATGACGTTATGGTCATCGACCGTATGCTGCCGCGCCGTGATGGCCTATCCGTCATCAGCGAGCTGCGACGTCGCGGTATCGAGACGCCGGTGCTGATCCTGTCGGCGCTGGGGCAAGTGGATGACCGCGTGACGGGTCTGCGCGCCGGTGGTGATGATTATCTGCCGAAGCCCTATGCCTTCAGCGAACTTCTGGCGCGTATCGAAGTGCTGGGCCGCCGCAAGGGCAAGCCTGAGCAGGATATGATCTACCGTGTCGGTGATCTGGAACTTGACCGTCTTTCTCACGACGTTCGTCGTGGCGGCAAGGAAATTCTCCTTCAGCCGCGCGAGTTTCGCCTGCTGGAATATTTGATGAAGAATGCGGGCCAAGTGGTGACGCGCACCATGCTTCTGGAAAATGTGTGGGATTACCATTTCGACCCACAGACCAATGTCATCGACGTGCATGTGTCGCGCCTTCGCTCCAAAATAGAGAAAGACTTCGACAAGCCGCTGCTGAAAACCATTCGCGGTGCCGGTTATATGATGAAGGATGAGGGGTAACGCCGCCTCATGGCCCGTCTTCGTCTTTTGTTCAGCTCGACGGCGGTGCGCCTATCGGCGCTCTATATTTTGCTTTTCGCGCTCTGTGCCGCCTTCCTGGTTTTCTATGTTACCGCGCTGTCCGAAGGGTTGCTGAACCAGCAGACGCGCGATGCCGTGCAGCAGGAGGTCAACGACGTTCAGCGCGTCTATAATCGCGGTGGCATCAACCCGCTGCTGCGGATGATGGAGCGCCGCGCACGTCAGCCGGGGGCGAGCCTTTATGTGATTGCCGGGCCGAATGGGGAAATTCTGGCGGGCAATGTCGCCTCCGTGCAGCCCGGTGTTTTCGACAGCGAGGGCTGGACCGAATTACCGTTCGGTTACGAGCGCTATTCCGAAAGCGGCGACGCCGTGAAGCATCTCGCTACGGCCAACATCTTCCGCCTCGACAATGGACTTCGCATTCTGGTCGGTCGCGATCTGGGCGAGCCGACGAAGTTCCGTCTGCTGGTGCGCAATGCGCTGATGGTGGCGCTGGCGATTATGGGTGGTGGTGCGGTTCTGATCTGGTTCGCCATCGGGCGTAATGCGCTGAAGCGTCTCAACCGCATGTCGGATGCGACCAAGAAAATCATGGCGGGCGACCTTTCGCAGCGACTGCCGCAGGGGCGTTCCGGCGATGAATTCGACCGTCTCTCCGGTTCGCTCAACGCCATGCTGGGGCGCATCGAGAAGCTGAACGAGGGTCTGCGGCAGGTCTCCGACAATATTGCCCACGACCTCAAGACGCCGCTGACGCGCCTGCGCAACAAGGCGACCGAGGCGCTGGAAGACCGGGATGACGGCAAGCGCCGGGCAGCACTGGAGGGCATCATTGCCGAATCCGACCAACTGATCCGCACCTTTAACGCCTTGCTGATGATTTCCCGTGTCGAGGCCGGTTCGATTGCCGCCGAGATGAGCGATGTAGATGTTTCTGCGATTGCCGAGGATAGCGCTGAGCTCTACGAGCCGGTGGCCGATGAGGAAGGCTTGACGCTGACGGCGGATATTGCGCCGGGGCTGATCGTGCAGGGCAACCGCGAACTGATCGGTCAGGCGCTGACAAACATCATCGACAATGCCATCAAATATGCCGGTGGGCATGAGGGCAAGAAGGCGCTGGCCGTGCGGCTGGCGCGGCAGGACGAGGGGATTGTTTTGTCGGTTGCCGACAATGGCCCCGGTGTTCCCGCAGCCAAGCGCGATGAGGTCATCAAGCGTTTTGTGCGGCTGGACGAAAGCCGCTCCAAGCCGGGAACTGGTCTTGGCCTTTCACTCGTGGAGGCGGTGATGGAACTGCATGGCGGTTCGCTGCGGCTCTCCGATACCGATCCTGACAACGCCGAGGCACCCGGCCTGACTGTTTCGATGGTTTTTCCTGTTTCCACACCTTAAGCTAAAGATGTTAGCCCTCATTCCTGTGCTCGTCACAGGAATGAGGGGAGCTTGGAGTAGGGAGAGAGACAGTGCAAGAAGCCGCAACCGTCGAAAGACGGCTGGAAGACGTGCAGCCGGGGGTGATCCGTCCTTATACGCAGACGGAGCTGAAATCCGTTCTCTCTACCCTGAAGGATATCGGCAAAAGCGAGCCGGATGTCGCGACGCTTCTGGCGAGCGACAGGCCGCTCAAGGATTTTGTCGCGCAGGCTTTGTCATTGTCTCCCTATCTGCGGGACGCTGCGGTGGCCGATGAGGGGTTGCTGACGCTGGCCATATCTGGACCGCTGGATGCAACACTCGCGCGTTTGGTCGAGGATGCCCGCAATTGCTGGCGACCTGATGATGAGGGCGCCCTGCCGAGCGAGGCCGAGGTGATGACCCGGCTGCGGATTGCCAAACGACGACTGTCCTTTATCGCGGCACTTGCCGATCTGGCGCGGATTTTCGTGGCTCGCGATACGACCCGATGGCTGAGCGATATGGCCGATGCCAGTCTGGCGGCGGCGATCGACCATCTGCTTCTGGCCAACCACCATAGTGGCAAGCTGACGCTGGAGAATCTGGATGCGCCGAGTGAAGGCTCTGGCCTGATCGTGCTGGGCATGGGCAAGCTGGGTGCGCAGGAGCTGAATTATTCCTCGGATATCGATGCGGTCGTGTTCTTCGAGCCATCCTCCGGCATCATCCCCGACCCGCTGGATGCGTTGGAAATCTTTGGGCGCATGATGCGCCGCCTGATCCGTATCATGCAGGAGCGGACGGCGGATGGTTATGTCTTCAGAACCGACCTGCGGCTGCGCCCGGATCCGGGTTCGACGCCGCTGGCCATACCGGTTGAGGCGGCGCTGACCTATTATGAAGGACGGGGGCAGAACTGGGAGCGTGCGGCCTATATCAAGGCGCGGCCGGTAGCGGGAGATATCAAGGCGGGTGAAAGCTTCCTGCGGGAACTGACGCCCTTCGTGTTTCGCAAATATCTGGATTATGCGGCGATTGCCGATATCCACTCCATCAAGCGGCAGATCCATGCCCACAAGGGCCACGGCGCGATTGCGGTGAAGGGGCACAACGTCAAGCTCGGTCGCGGGGGTATTCGCGAGATCGAGTTCTTTGCGCAGACGCAGCAGTTGATTGCGGGCGGGCGGATGGCACCGCTTCGGGTGCGCTCGACGCAGGAAGCATTGGCAGCGTTGACGGAGGCGAAGTGGATCGATGCCAGCACACGTGACAAGCTGACGGATGCCTACTGGTTTCTGCGCGAGGTGGAACACCGCATCCAGATGGTGCGCGACGAGCAGACGCATATTCTGCCCGATACCGAGGCGGAGCTGAAACGCATCGCCTTCATGCTGGGCTTTGCCGATACCAAGGCGTTTTCCGAAAAGCTGGAGACGGTGCTGCGGTTGGTGGAGCGAAAATATTCGGCGCTGTTCGAGCAGGAAACCAAGCTTTCGGGCGAAAGCGGCAATCTGGTCTTCACCGGGCAGAAGGATGATCCCGATACGCTGAAGACGCTGGCAAGGCTCGGCTTCGAGCGACCCGAATCCATGTCGGGCGTCATCCGCACATGGCACAATGGGCGTTACCGCGCCACGCAATCCGTCGAGGCGCGGGAGCGATTGACGGAGCTGACGCCGGAGCTATTGCAGGCTTTCGGCAAGAGCAAGCGGGCCGATGAGGCGTTATTGCGGTTCGACAATTTCCTGTCCGGTCTGCCTGCCGGTATTCAGCTTTTTTCGCTGCTGGGCAACAATCCGGCGCTGCTATCACTGCTGGTGACGATCATGTCGTCTGCGCCTCGACTGGCAGAAATTATCGCTGCGCGCCCGCATGTGTTCGATGGCATGCTGGACCCGGCGCTGATGACGGAAATCCCGACACGCGAGTATCTCGGCCAGCGCATGCAGGGGTTTCTCGCACCGGCGCGGCACTATGAAGACATCCTCGATCGGCTGCGCATCTTTGCAGCTGAACAGCGCTTCCTGATCGGTGTGCGGCTGCTGACAGGTGCCATCCGGGGAGAGGTGGCAGCGCGCGCCTTCACCTATCTTGCCGATCTTGTGATCGAGGCGGCAGTAAAAGCGGTGATGGCCGAGATGGAGACGGCGCATGGCACATATCCGGGTGGCCGCGTGGCGGTCGTGGGCATGGGCAAGCTTGGCTCGTTCGAACTGACCGCGGGCTCCGATGTCGATCTGATTCTGCTGTATGATTACGACGATGCGGCGTCTGAATCGGATGGGGCAAAGCCGCTGGATGCGGTTAGGTATTTCACCCGCGTCACGCAAAGGCTGATTTCGGCTCTCTCAGCGCCGACTGCGGAAGGTGTGCTCTACGAAGTCGATATGCGGCTGCGGCCTTCCGGCAACAAGGGGCCGGTGGCGACGCGCATTTCCACCTTCGAGAAGTACCAGCGGGAGGAAGCGTGGACATGGGAGCATCTGGCGCTGTCCCGCGCGCGGTTGATCTGCGGCGATGCCTCGCTGATTGAGGACGCCGAACGCATCATCGCATCCGTTCTTTCGCAGAAGCGGGATGTGGCGAAGATTGCGGCTGACGTGGCCGAGATGCGCAAGCTGATCGGCGAGGAAAAGCCGCCTGCCAATAGCTGGGATTTCAAGCTGATCCCCGGCGGTCTGGTCGATCTGGAGTTCATCGCGCAATACCTGACACTGGTTGCGCCCGCAAAGGACCTGCCGCCGCATGTGGCCGGGGAAAGCACGGCAGATGTTTGGAAACGCGTCGCGGCAGGCGCGATGGAGCCGCAAACCTATGACGACTGCATGGCCGCGCTCAACCTTTTTACGGAACTTTCCCAGATCATCCGCCTGTGCATCGACAGCGATTTCGAACCGAAGCAAGCGCCAGCCGGGCTGATCGACCTCGTCTGCCGTGCCGGCGATTGCCCTGATATCGGCACGCTAGAGGGTGAGGTGAAGCGACTGTCGAAAACTGTGCGGAAGGCGTTTTCTGCGGTTGTGGCAGTAAAGGACTAAATTATAGGATGTACCAACCTCAAGCTGGAGATTAGCAGATGATTGGATACACCATGGTTGGCACGACGGATCTGGACCGTGCTGTGCTGTTCTATGATCCGATTTTTACCGAGATGGGACTGAAGCAGTGCTACAAAGACGAGCAGGTCTCGTTCTGGGGTGACAAGAGCGATGTCAACGCGCCTCGTTTTGCAACGGGTTATCCCTTCGATGGTGGCAAGGCTGGTGTTGGCAACGGCACGATGACGGCGTTCGTGATCGATGGTTCCGATACGATCGACAGGCTGCACGGACTTGCCATGACAAATGGTGGATCGGATGAGGGCGCGCCGGGCCTGCGCCCGGATTACGGCGAAGGCTTTTACGCCGCCTATGTGCGCGATCCCGATGGTAACAAGATCGCATTCGTTTGCTACGACGTTAACAAGAGCGGCTGAGGGTTCTCGGACTGCGAAGAAATGAGGAAATCATTGACTTGGCCGTTTGACGCACCAGATGACTAGGACGGGCATTGGCCCTTGGCGGACTGATCTGCCGGGCGGCCAAGTTCGTCATACGATGTTTAACAAAGGCGCATTCATGTTTCATCTGATCTTCGGACTGCCTTGGCTGCTGGTCGTGACACGTTTCATCCAGCCGCTTCCCTGGATTTTGTCCGTTAAGGTGTCGCTTGCGATCCTTCTTCTCATCGGGTCTCAATATCTGCTGTTCAACCGTCTTTCGTCCGGTTCGGTGTTTTCCCCTGAGTTCCCGAGGGTGCTGGTCATTGCCTTCAACGTTGTGATGGGCACGGTGATCCTGCTGGCATTCTTTCAGATTGCGCTGGATCTGGTCTCGTTGGTCCTGCTTCCGTTCAAGGGCCATTTTCCACGAGCGCCTGTGGGGCTGCGATACGCCATGGGTATCGTCGCTTTCGGCATGGCGGCGTTGGGTGTCAGTCAGGCCATTCGCGTTCCGCCTCTCAAAGATATCGAGATACAGATAAAAGGCCTGCCAGCAGCCTTCGACGGCTACCAGATGGTGCAATTGACGGACCTGCACATCAGTCGTCTGTTTTCAACAGGCTGGGCCGAAAAGGTGGTGGCCAAGACGAATGCGCTGAACGCCGATCTGATCGTCATCACGGGTGACCTGATCGATGGCAATATTCAGAGTCGTCGGGGTGATATCGCGCCGCTTGCCAACCTCAAGGCAAAGGACGGCGTCTACACCATTCCGGGAAACCACGAATACTTCTTCGGGTACGAGGACTGGATGAAGTATTACGAGGGCCTGAACATGAAGACGCTGGCCAACGGCCATGCGATCATCGAGCGAGGCGGGGCGAAAATCGTCATCGCTGGAGTGACCGACCTGTCGTCATCGAGAACCGGCGCTCCCCCTCCCGATATCGCAGCAGCGCTGAATGGCGCGCCGGAAATTGCGCCGGTGATCTTGCTGGATCACCAGCCAAAGGAGGCGGCACGCAACGCGGCTGCGGGTGTTGCCGTGCAGCTTTCCGGCCATACGCATGGCGGTATGGTTCTGGGTCTCAAAAGCCTCGTGGCGCGCGCCAATAACGGCCTCGTATCGGGGTTCTATCAGATCGGCGGCATGCAGCTTTACGTGAACAACGGTACAGCGCTCTGGCCTGGATTTGCGATACGCTTGGGAGTTCCATCGGAGCTCACGCGGATCACGTTGCGCCGTGCGGGGTGACGATCAATCTCCCCGCCAAGTCCCTCATGCGGTTTCCGTGTTCGGAATGAACAGGGTGACCACAGTGCCCTTGCCGACGCAGGAGCGGATTTTCATGGTGCCGCCGTGCAGTTTGACCAGCGACCGGGAGATGGCGAGGCCGAGGCCGGAGCCACCCTGGCTCTTGGCGTACTGGCTCTGAACCTGCTCGAACGGCTGGCCGATCCTGTTGATGTTGGCAGAGGGGATGCCGATGCCTGTGTCGGCGATGGTCAGCATCAGGCCTTTCTGGTGAATATGGGTGCGAAGTTCGACACGCCCGCCATCGCCTGTGAATTTCACGGCGTTTGAAAGCAGGTTGAGCATGATCTGCTTCATGGCGCGGCGGTCGCCGGTCATGTGCATGTCGCGGCAGACACGCTGCTGGATGGCGATGTTTTTCTGAGCGGCCTGAATGGCGGTGAGGCGAAGCGTTTCCTCGACCAGTGGTGCGAGATCGACCTTTTCGCGATTGATGCGCATGTGCCCGGCTTCGATCTTGGACATATCGAGAATGTCGTTGATGACGTTAAGCAGGTGCTTGCCGCTATCGTGAATGTCGCGGGCATATTCGCTGTATTTCGATGAACCGACGGGGCCGAACATTTCCGCCAGCAGAATTTCGGAGAAGCCGAGAATGGCGTTCAGCGGAGTGCGCAGTTCGTGGCTCATATTGGCGAGGAACTCGGATTTCGCCGTATTGGCCGCTTCCGCACGTTCCTTTTCAGCCTGATAATTGGCGTTGGCGTTGGACAGCTCGGTCTTCTGACGTTCCAGCTTGTGGCGGGAGGCGGAGAGATCGCCGATAGTTGCCATCAGGCGTTTTTCGGAGTCGCGCAGACGCTCTTCGTGTCGCTTGAGAAGGGTGATGTTGGTGCCGACCGAAACCAGACCGCCATCACGGGTGCGGCGTTCGTTGATCTGTAGCCAGCGCGCATCGGCAAGCTGAACTTCGGTGGTGCGGGAAAGGCCCGATTGATCCGGGTCGGCCACGCGACGTTCCACCACGGGGCGGCAGGCGGCGGCGTTGACGACGGAACGCTCGGTGCCGGCGACCAGCACGCTATCCGGTAGACCATAGGCCTGCTGGAAGTGGGCGTTGCACATCACGAGACGATCATTCTTGTCCCAGAGGACGAAGGCTTCCGACGTGCTTTCGATGGCATCTGCAAGACGCTGGTCGGCTTCCGCATAACGCTGGGCCAGACGGTGCTGCTCAGTTACGTCCATGGCGATGCCGATGACGCGGGGGCCGTTGGAAGTGCGGATGACCTGAGCGCGCGCGCGGAGCCAGACGTAATGGCCGTGTGCATGGCGCATGCGGAAAATCTGGTCGATCTGGCGCAGGTCGCCACAGCCGACGGAGCGGGCGAGTTCGTAGAGGTTGCCATCTTCCGAATGCATCATGCGGGCGGCATCGCTAAACGACAGCGGTTCGGTTCTGGGAGGAAGGCCGAGAATTTCGTAGAGCGAGGTGGACCAGAACATGCGACGGTTCGACAGATCGAAATCCCAGAGGCCGCACCGTCCGCGAGACAGAGCCGTCTCGACGCGCAGGTTGGATTCGACGAAGATTTCATCCGCCGTGCGAGCGCGCTTCACCTGCATGTAATAGGCGTAGAGAATGACGAGGAGAATGGCCGAGATGCCGGTAAACAGCGTGACGTTCATCGCCACTTCGCTTCGCCAGAACGAGCGGATCGGTTGCAGCGAACGCGCCGCGATGATCATGCCGCCATCCATGCCGAGGGGCAGCATGGTTGCGTAGTGGGCCGTGCCTTCGATGTTGGTCTCAATGGTGCCTGGAGCGCCTGGGAAACGTCTGACGATTGCGATTTCCGGCAGGAGATTGGTCAGCGATGTGCCAAGATAAAGCCCTGCATGTTTGCCGATGCCGCCGAAGATACGGCCATCATTGCCCGCGACCAGAAGCAGCGTGTCGTCATCGAGACTGCCAGCGGGGAAAGCGGTGCGCATCCGCGCCTCTGCCGCCCCTTGATCCTGCGTCATGAACAGCGATTCAGCGCCGTTGAGCGATGCCTTGGCTGCCAGAGCGGAGAGGGCGGTGGCTTGCCGCGCGGATGCTTCCATGCGGCCAGATTCCGCGACGATGCCGACCATGCGCGAGGCGGCCACGACGACCAGAAAGGCCAGAATGAGGACCGGTATGAGCCGCTTTAGCAGCACTTCCAATTGTGGTAACTGAAGACTGCTTCTGGGCACTGTGGCAAATGCCGTCAGATATCCAGAAAGCTTCTCGCCCCATGCAGCTATGTCAGCAAATTTGGCATACGGGCGTTCATCGCCCGCGGTCGCCCGCCGCACGTTCGTCATTGTCCCGCCTTGATCTCCCCAGTGGAATTCGAAGCGCCGCCGCTCGAATCTGACACCAGTGAATCAAAGCTGATTCGGCTTGTCCAGAGCTTGAGGTTAAAAGAATTTTAACCCTTTGAACCGACTCCGTATTTTTTTGGGACATGTCTGGCGGCCTGCTGAAAAGCCACCAAACTCACGTAACGTCAAGCTTTTAGCACGCGTTCGACGATGTCACGAACGTCCGTCGAGAGGGCTGGAGCCCGCTCGATTGTGGCCAGTGCGTCGCGTGCGTGATCGGCCCGAACAGGCTCCAGGGAGCGCCAAGAACGCATGGAGGTGAGGATGCGGGCAGCGAGCTGCGGATTGCGATTGTCGATGCTGACGATCTGTTCGGCCAGGAAGCGATAGGCTTCACCATCGGCACGATTGAAGCCGGTCGGATTTCCGAAGGCGAAGGTGCCGATGAGGGAGCGAACGCGGTTCGGATTGGTGGCGATGAAGTGCTTCGAGCTTGTCAGCTGCTTGATGCGGGCAAGCGCGCCATCGCCGGGAATGGCAGCCTGGATGGACAGCCACTTGTCCAGAACCAGAGCGTTATCGGCAAAGCGGCTCTCGAAGGTTGCCAGTGCCTGCGTCGTCTCTGGTGCATCCGGGAAACGCTGTGTTAGAACGCTGAGCGCATGGGCCAGATCAGTCATGTTGGTTGCTGCGGCAAAGGTTGCAGCAGCGCGCTCCGGTGTCGGTTGCGCAAACGACAGATAGCTCATGGCGCTGTTGCGCAGGGACCTGCGGCCAGCGCTTGTTGCGTCTGGCGAGTAGGCGCCCTTGTCTTCGAAATCAGCAAAGAGCGACGTGAAGGTCGCCAAACCTGCTTCGGCTATGGCTGTCATGGCAGCCTTGCGTGCGGTGTGAACGGCTTCTGGATCGTTGTTGCTGCCGATCTCGCGGGCCACATCGGCTTCGCTCGGCAATGCCAGCGCCTGCGCCCGGAAGGCAGGTTCCAGCGTCTCGTCAGCAGCAATTTCGATGAGCGTTGCGATGAAGGCTGGATCGAACTCCACAGGGGCGTCAGCGCGCACGGCATGTGTTGCCTTGACGAGGTTCGGCATCGCCAGTGCTGTGAGCGCCTGCCAGCGGGAGAACATATCCGTATCGTGGCGGGCGATCAGCACGAGGTCGTCGGTCGGCTGTTCCAGATGCAAGTTGATCGGCGCCGAAAAGCCGCGATTGAGCGACAGCGCCGGACGCGACGGTATGCCGGAAAACGTGAAGGCCTGGCTGCGTTCGGTCAGGTGCAGAACGCCATCGCGGTACTCACCACCTTCGACCTTCGACGGTTCGGCAATCTGGCCGTTGTCGAGGATGAGCGCGGTGGAGAGCGGAATGTGCAGCGGTTCTTTCTTGCTCTGGCCGGGCGTCGGCGGAACGGTCTGTTCCAGCGACAGCGTGAAGGTCAAGGTGGCGGCGTCGAAGGCCGTCGATACGCTGACGAGCGGCGTACCGGCCTGCACGTACCAGCGGAAGAACTGCTGGAGATCGCGACCGCTTGCTTCTTCGAAGCACTTGATGAAGTCTTCGACCGTCGAGGCATCGCCATCGTGACGCTCGAAGTAAAGGTCCATGCCCTTGCGCAGATCATCCGGGCCCAGAATGGTGGCGATCATTCCGGTGATCTCGGCACCCTTTTCGTAGACGGTCGTGGTGTAGAAGTTGTTGATTTCGCGGTATTTATCCGGGCGTGGCGGATGCGCCAGCGGGCCGCCGTCTTCCGGGAACTGTTCCGACTTCAGGTGGCGCACATCGGCAATACGCTTGACGGCGCGCGAGCGCATGTCGGAGGAAAATTCCTGATCGCGATAGACCGTCAGGCCTTCCTTCAGGCAGAGCTGGAACCAGTCGCGGCAGGTGATGCGGTTGCCGGTCCAGTTGTGAAAATATTCATGCGCGATGATGCGTTCGATATTGGCGTAATCGGTATCGGTCGCTGTCTCTGGATCGGCCAGAACGTACTTGTCGTTGAAGACGTTGAGGCCCTTGTTTTCCATCGCGCCCATGTTGAAATCGGACACGGCGACAATCATGAAGATATCGAGGTCGTATTCGCGACCGAAGCGCTCTTCGTCCCATTTCATGGAGCGTTTCAGCGCATCCATGGCGTAAGCCGCGCGGGGCTCCTTGCCGTGCTCGACGTAAATCTTCAGCGCGACCTCACGACCGGACATGGTGGTGAATGTGTCTTCGATCAGACCGAGATCGCCAGCGACCAGCGCGAAGAGATAGCTTGGCTTGGGATGCGGATCGAACCATGCCGCGAAGTGACGGCCTTCATCGTAATTGCCGCCACCGAGGAAATTGCCGTTCGACAGCAGGAAGGTATTGCCTTCCTTCGCCGCGATGATGGTGATGGTGTAGGGCGCCAGAACGTCAGGACGATCAGGGAAATAGGTGATGCGGCGGAAGCCTTCGGCTTCGCACTGGGTGCAATAGACGCCGTTGGTGCGGTAAAGACCCATCAACTGCGTATTGGTTTCCGGGTTGATGTAGTTGGTGACGCAGATTTCGAACGGTTCTGCCGCTGGCAGATCGCGGATCGTCAGGCTATCCGGCGTCGCATCATATTGCGCTGCCGGAATGTCGATCTGGTCCAGAAGCAGACCAGATAGCGCAAGCTCATCGCCATCGAGAACCAGCGGTGCCGAGACATCGACGCCTTCGCGCCGATGAAAGATCAGCCGCGCTTCGACCTTGGTGTTTTGCGGATCGAGTTCGAAGGTGAGGTCAACTCGTTCGAGAACGAAATCGAAAGGGCGATAATCCGCCAGGTGAACGATTTGGCCTATGTCTGTTCGCATGACTATTCCTGAATGAACCTTGTCTGCCACGATTCAGGTTTCATGCCGCATGCCACCTGAAAGTAAAATTGAAAGAGGGTCACATACATGTGAAATTCGCAAGACATGATGTCCTGCGTGTTGTCCTCGCCAGACCAACCGCTCAGAGAGGATCAATGAATGTGTCTCGCATTGGCACATCATTCCATTAAATGTTGAACGATTACTGAAATTATCGCCGTGCCAGAATTATATTATGATAAAATATTCACTTGGTTATCAATTCTATTAGAACAGGCTGCATGACGGCAAATTTATGCTGCCGCCCCAAAAAGCCGGGGCACTGGCGGGTATGGTTCAGCACTTGAGGCCGAGACTGGCCCTGATCGCATCTTCGTTTTCCGTTTGCTGCACGACGACGCCGTACCAGCCAAGGCCGCTATAGTCTTCATATCCCAGCGTTTTAGCGAAGGCGACGATTGCGCCGTTTGAGTCGTAATAGCTGCCACGCATGGCATCCGCGGCGTTGGCGAGCGGGAACCGGGTGAAGCGCAGAGCAGCGTTGTTGCTGGCGATGACCCGCATGTCTTCATCCAGAAGCATGACGACGGTGCGTTCCGCCACCTGCGGCGGCAGGTTCGCTTCCTTTTCCACAATGGCCTGACCCTGATCCTGCCAGTCGAAATAAACGCCGAGCGTGCCAAGCAACGCGCCGTCATTCTTTCCACCTTCGCGGATGCCGGTCGCATAGACCAGAACGTCGCGATCATCGTGGAATGGACTGCTCTTGACCTGATCGACAATATATTCGTCGCCGCTGCGGCATTGCGAGGCGGCGATAAACCATGGTTCGAGCTTCAAGCTGCGATCGATGAGATTGCGCTGGTGCCGCGGATTGGCCGATGCGATGACCATGCCGTTCATGTCGGTCATGACGAGGTCGAGATAGACAGTGTAGAAACGGTTGATGACGCCGAGACGCTCCGAAGCGAATGCGGCGTCGGCCTTGTCCCTGCTTTGCAGGGCCTGCCAGAGGGCGGTGTCCGTCGCCCACCAGCGCACGTCGGCGGTTCGCTCGAACAGATTGCGGACGATGAGCTGGACCAGCGTCTGCGCCGTGTCCATCAGGCGCACACCTTCCATCTCCTCCACCAGCGCCTCGGCCATATCGCGGCTGAGACCGATGCGGCTGAGCACGTTCTGTTCGAAAGTCGATGAAATATCCGAGGCAATCTGCGCGAGGCGCTGCACTTCATTGGCGACGACGGCAAAGCCCTTGCCCGCTTCACCCGCTCTTGCCGCCTCGATGAGGGCGTTGATGGCGAGCAGGCGGATCTGCTTGACGATGTGTGTATTGTCGGTGCTGAACCGCTTGAGGTCTGTGGACATGCCATCGGTGACAACACGCATGCCGCGCGGCGTCGCGGATTGCGATGCGTTTTTCCCGGCTGTCCGTAAAGCGCTGTTCATGGGGTGCCATCAATTCCAAATAGATATGAAAACAGTGTCAGTCTTTCCATCCACCGGATTGCAGAGCTGAGTTTCGAACTGTTGAAATTAGAATAGAGCGTGGTTAATATTTGATTTATACAGAACTACGACAAGTTGTCATGCAGTTGATCATGCAATGCGTACTAAGTGGGCATATGCATTACTTTGCGGCAGAACTTGACGACTGCACGGCGGTTTGGGCGCGACGTGGCATTTGCGCACGGTGTCCGGCAAAAATGCCTTGGGGTGAACAGGATGATCAAATTTGTGTCCGACTCGGGTTCGATAATCTGCTAGGCAGGGTGAACATGCAGGCTGACGTTGCGGTCTGTGAGGTGCAACCGGTTCACACTTCGAACCTATGAATGCCAATTCCCATGAGTGCCGCCCCCAACAACCCCATCCGGGGCATAAGTTTCAAGCTGATATCCGTTGCGTTTTTTCTGGTCATGCAGACCTGTATCAAGGCGGCCGGTTCGGACGTGCCTGCCGGGCAGATCAGCTTCTTCCGCTCGACCTTCGCCATTGTCCCGATCGTCATCTATCTGGCCTATCTGCGCAGTCTCAGCAGCGCATTTCACACGGAAAATCTTTTCGGGCATTTCAAGCGCGGGCTGCTTGGCATCCTCTCGATGATCTGTGGCTTTTACGGGCTGACGCTGTTGCCGCTGCCGGAGTTCATTGCCATCGGTTATGCTTCGCCGCTGATGGCCGTGGTGTTTGCCGCGCTGGTGCTGGGTGAGGCGGTGCGCATCTATCGCTGGTCTGCGGTTCTGATCGGCATGTCCGGCGTCATTATCATTCTATGGCCGAAACTGACGCTTTTGCAGCAGGGCGGTTTTGAAGCGGGTGAGGGGATCGGTGCGCTAGCCGTTCTGCTAGCAGCCGTGCTGGGCGGGCTGGCCATGGTGCAGGTGCGCCAACTGGTGGTGACGGAAAAGACGGCGACGATCGTTCTCTACTTCTCGCTGACCGGTAGCCTGCTTTCGGCTCTCAGCCTGCCCTTTGCCTGGGAATGGCTGGACTGGAAGCAAACCACCCTTTTGATCTCCTGTGGTATCGCCGGTGGTATCGCCCAGATTTTGCTGACCGAGAGCTATCGCCACGCCGAAGTCTCGACCATCGCGCCTTTCGAATACAGCTCGATCCTTTTCGGTATCGGCGTGTCCTATATCCTGTTCGGCGACATTCCGACGGTGACGATGCTGGTGGGAACGGCAATCGTGGTCTTTGCGGGGATATTCATCATCTTTCGCGAGCATCAGCTCGGACTTGCCCGCAAGGCGGCGCGAAAAGCATCCACCCCGCAGGGCTAGTCGCAACATTCGTTTGATTGGGTGATTTCAGCAGCTTCAAAAAACGATGTTTTTATCAAAGTTTTATTCAATTTGCGCACGAGTGTGTTATTGAACACACGGGTGGTAAAAAGCAAATCTAAGGTGGCATAATCGTGTTTGGGGTAAAACGCGTGGAGCCTGATAACGCGCGTCTGTTAATGGGCGTTCGTGTTTGGCAGGGCAATGACGTGGCGAAGAACGGTCGCCACAAAACAAATTTCTTTTCATCATTTTTCAGGGGTGGTCATGACGTATTCGTATGACGACCTCGTTGCGCATCCTGAATTGCTGGGAGCAATAAGAACACTCGCCCGCAATCTGCGGGGCGCCTATAACAGTAATCCGCGGATAGCTCGGTTACTTTCAGCGCACCAGAAATGGTTGATGACGCAGGCGGGGATGGCCCTGAACCTGGAAAGCGGACCGCGTGGCTTCACGGTTGCACAAGCGCGGGAACTCATCACAACCAATCATGTCGCAAGCCGTAACACGGTTCAGAACTATCTCGATCAACTTGAAATTTATCGATACGTCGAAAGGGTCAGCCCGGCCTCTCAGCGACCCCGCCGATACAAGGCGACGCCCATAAGCGAAGAGGCAATCCTGATGTGGTATATCGCCAATCTGGCAGCTCTCGATTGTCTTGATGGGGGAATACGCGCCGTTGAGATGATGGCGCATTCAAACTTGCTGGAGGTGGCGCAACCATTGGCCGCTCGTCTGTGCCTCATGGATCCTGCATGGGTGAACCCGCCTCCGCGCGTTGGGCTCTTTCTATGGACAGAGGCAGGGGCTCTGGTCATGGATGAATTCATCAGCCGGATTGAAGATGCAGACCGCGAAGTAGAGCGTATCGATATCGGTTTTGTCGATGCACGCGCTCTGGCGGCGGAATTCATGATGTCACGCACGCATTTGCAGCGTCTTCTCAATAAGGCTGCAGAGCAGGGTGCGATGGGCTGGCATGACAGCGGCCTTCGTAGCGGCATGTGGTTTGCGCGCGACTTTTTGGAAGAGTATTGCCGATGGCAGGCAATCAAGTTCAAATATGTCCAGGATGCATTCATCGAGGCCAAGGCGAAAGCTGTCTGATCTGCTTCCGAAATCATGCCGCCGTTCCCTCTGAAAACAGCCCGCTCGATTACAAGGGGGGCATAAGGGTGCCCTCTCGTGCGGAGAGGGTTCGACTTTGAGCGGCAGCTTTTGATCTGGGATTTTTCAGGGCATATTTGCGTGCTGAGGGCGTTGCCACGACATATCCGTAAGTGGGGCGACGCAATCCGTCACCGCGTAAAACATGCCATATGTAAAATATCGGCACCATTAAAACGCAAAAGCGCCTCTCCATGGGAAAGGCGCTGCGAAAGCGTCGTATCTTGAATGTCTTTCAGGGCTTTGCCTGAAGACGACTTCTATCAGCGCTCACGGAAATCCGCGAAGACTGCCGAAGGACGTGTCGTGCGAACCTGCTGAGATGACGCGCGAGCGGTCAGCTGTTCGTTGGTGCCACCGAAGCGGTGGTAGCTATCACCCGAGCGCGGGCCAAGGCCTGCAAGTCGGAGAGTTTCGAAGCCGGAGTGAACCGGACGGAAGCGAGTGGTCATTGCCTTGGTTCCTTAAACCTTTTCCTCCCAAGACGAGATCACTTATTGCAGTGCGGTATGGATTCGGCAATCAGGGCAAATGCGCCGCTGTTATGCGTCATTTGCATGGCTATTTTCATAAATGATTCATATTGATCAAAAAGGAAGCATTCACATTTGGCGAATGTGGGCCTGAAATGCTAATAAATCCTGCCACGCCAATGGTTTACTGGCTGGAGCGTTCAAAAGCTCCTGAGGGTGCAGGGTGGCGATTGCGGGCACGATTCCGTGCCCGGATGCGACATCACGCCACTGTCCGCGCAGCGTATGGATGGTACCGGTGCCGCCAAAGAAAAAACGTGCAGTGAAGTTGCCCAAAAGCAACAGTGCTTTCGGCTCTGCCAAAGCGACCTGTCGTTCGATGAAGGGGCGGCAAATTTCCATCTCCGGGCCCGATGGCGAGCGATTACCCGGCGGGCGCCACGGCACGACGTTGGTCAGCAGCAGATTGGCGCGATCGAGCCCGATGGCGGCCAGCATGCGATCCAGCAGAACGCCGGTTTTGCCGACGAAGGGCTGACCTTCGCGGTCATCATCCGCATCCGGCATGGGGCCGATTACCATGATGCCGGAGGAGGGGTCGCCCTCGGCAAAGATGGTGTTGCGAGCGCTGTTCTTGAGATTGCAGCCGTTGAAGCTTTCCAGCGCCGTCTTCAATTCCGGCAGGGAACGAGCGGTTTCCGCAGCAAACCGGGCGGCGGCAATGGCCTGCTCGTCCGGCATGGCCACATTGGTCTGGATAGCGGGCGCAGCGGGCGCCGAGCTACGGGTCTGCGGTGCCGACTGGGTCGAGCGGGACGGGCTGTTCTGCGGTGCATCGTTCTGGCGGGGTGGTGCTTCCCTTTGTGGCGCCCGGTTTTGCCGGGTGGCGGCAAATTCCGCGAAGCGATCCAGAGACGTGTCTTCCAGCAGCCAGTCCACGCCCGCATCCGCATGGAAATGCAGGAGCGCCGCCAGTTCTGCTGGTGAAAGGTCTTGGGCCAAGATCATAGCGCAAAACTACCTTAAGTGCTCGCCCCGCGAAACCCCTGTCATCACGCTGTCCAGCGCTCAATGTCGCCACTTTCGCCGATCATGGCCAGACCGTGGGCGATGGAGAGCAACTCGCCACCGGTCTCGATCTTATCGGCATCGAAACGGCGGGTGAAAAGCTGGCGTACGGCGGGCACGAAAGAGGTACCGCCGGTGAGAAAGACCTTGTCGATGGCTTCAGGGGCGGTCTGGGTTTTCTCCAATACTTCGTCCAGCGCGCCTTCGATCTTGGCGAGATCATCACTGATCCAGCGGTCGAAATCTGCGCGCTTGACCGTCTTGCGGCCAGCCTTGCCCAGAGGCGAGAAGTTGAACTCGGCTTCTTCGCTTGAAGACAAGGCCATCTTCGTCGCGGAGATGGCCTGGTAGAGCGGGTAGCCCTCATCATGCTCCACCAGCTCCACGAACATCTCCAGCTTCTCCGGCTCAAGTGCGGAGCGAACCAGCGATTTCAGGTCCGAGAATTCCTTGGAGGTCTTGAAGATGGACAATTGGTTCCAGCGGCCGAAGTTCACGTAGTACCCGCCTGGAACATCCAGCACCTTGTCGAAGCTCTTGAATTTGCTGCCCTTGCCGATTTCAGGCGATACGAGATTGTCGATCATGCGGAAGTCGAAATGGTCGCCCGCAACGCCGACGCCAGAATGGCCGATGGGGGTGGCCGACAGCTTGCCGCCATGGGTTTCGAACCGGATCAGCGAATAGTCGGTGGTGCCGCCGCCGAAGTCGGCAACCAGCACATTGGCGTCCTTCTTCAGGCTCTGCGCGAAGTAATAGGCGGCTGCCACGGGCTCGTAAACGTAATGAATTTCCGGGAAACCAGCGCGCGTGAGGGCATCATTGTAACGGGCGATGGCCAGTGCCTCATCCGGGTTGCTGCCAGCAAAACGGACCGGACGACCGGCTACCACGGTGGAGACGTCGTCGCGCCAGTCGTCACCCGCATAGGTCTTCAGCTTGCGCAGGAAGACCTCCATCAGATCTTCGAAGCTCTGGCGCTTGGCGAAGACCAGCGTGCCCTGAAACAGCGAGGAGGCGGCGAAGGTCTTGATGGATTGCAGGAAACGGCAATCGCCAGGATTATCGATGAACTGGCGGATGGCGGCATGACCGGCTTCGACCTGAAGGGCTGCGGCACCGAATGTGCCCGTCTTCATGAAGGACAGCGCCGTGCGCATGCTATCGGTCGTGCCTGCACTGCTGGTAAAGCGCATGGACTGGCTGGTGTTACCGTTGTCAGACATTGCCATGACCGTGTTGGTCGTGCCGAAATCGAGCCCGAGTGTTCTTGCCATAGCGTGTTTTTCCCAAAGTCAGTGATAGCTGTGCCGGGTGCCAATGGCGTCCGGTCATGAACGGGATGCAAAAGCATCCGCCTGTTTTGAAGAGGGCGCGTGATCGCACAGCGAATTGTGAATGGCAAGCACAAGGGCGGATTTTCCCTGATGCTGCCATAATAATGCCCGCCCACATCGCGCTTATAAGGTTGCTGGGAAATCTCTTATGCGGATGAGTGGAGTGCCAATGGCCTTGAAACGACCTTTTGCAGCGGCAAGTTTTGCTGCTGTTTCTCTATGCTGCCTTTCCATGACGCCTGCGTCTGCCGCCGAGACGGCGCACTGCACGGTGGTTCTGGATGCTGCCAGCGGCAAAGCCCTGCATCGCGACGGTGCCTGCGACAAGGCATTTGCGCCGCAATCCTCCTTCAAGCTGCCATTGGCGGTGATGGGTTACGATGCTGGTATTCTCAAGGACGAGACGAACCCGCGCTGGGACTACAAGGCGGAATGGAAGCGACCCAAGCGCGAGCAGAAGGCGACCGACCCGACCATCTGGGAGCGCGATTCCATCGTCTGGTATTCACAGGAAATCACGCGGCGTCTCGGTGCCGAAAAATTTGCCGATTACGTGCGCCGCTTCGATTACGGCAATGCGGATGTGAAGGGCGTGAAAGGCCGAACGGACGGGCTGACCGAATCCTGGCTGATGTCATCGCTGAAAATTTCCGGCGATGCGCAGGCGGACTTCGTTCGTCGCTTCGTGACGGGCAAACTGCCGGTTTCCGCCGAGGCTACGAAAAAGACCATGGCGATCATTCCGCAATTTGCCGCAGCCGATGGCTGGCAGGTGCACGGCAAAACCGGCTCCGGGCGTATGCAGACCAAAACTGGAAAATTCGACGGCGATTACCGACTAGGCTGGTTCGTCGGCTGGGCGCAAAAGGGTGACCGGCAGGTCGTGTTCGCCGCTATGAACGTCAAGGACTGGAAAAGCGACGAGCCCATCAGCTTAGCAACCCGCGACGCGCTGATTGCGGACCTGCCGAAGCTGGTGAAGTAACTCAGCGAACGAAGCGCCGGGCAGCAAAAATCAGGGCCAACCCGATGATGGCAACGATTGCCCCGCGCAGCATCCACGGGCTCTGGTTGATCATGAAACTGGAGGCAGGGTAGGGGAAGTAACCGCTGCCCTGCCCAATCCAGACGAGGCCGATGAGGGTGAGCAATGCGCCGAAGACAACGAGGGAAATCCGAAGTATCTGCATGGTAGGCCTCGACAGGAGAAAATCTCCCCGGAGGTTACCCCGGGGAGGGTGCAATAGCCAATGGATTTCGCGGGCCCGGCTACACCCGAACGGTTGCCGCTTATGAATTATGGGCGGCGTTTTTGGCAGCAAGCTTCAGTTCGGCCAGACGCTCACGCATTACGCCTTGCAAGAGGGTTCCAACATCGTCCATCGACATGCCCTGATCTGCGAGGCCCAGGACGAGGTTGCTCAGATCGACGCGTGTCGTATCCGGTACGCCCGGCAGGTTGAGTGCACTGGCGTGCTGATCGATAAACGGAACGCGGCGATAGAAACCTTCTCCGAAAATATGGAGCCACATGCGTTCCAGAATATAGCCGTTTGCGTTGGCTGCTCCGGTCGCGAATTCGTAGATCAGTTGCTTCGTTTCGTCCGATAGCCGTGCAACATTCTCGTTGCGCACGGCGAAGATCGCGCCATAGGAGAAGACGCCAACCGTATGCCGTGCAGCTTCTTCGGCCTGCGCATCCAGCTTCCATTTTTTCAAGACATAGGCCGCAATATTGCTGGTATTGGGCGAGATGCCTTCCAGTGTCTTGTACACCAGCCCCATGTTCCATGCGCCGGCATCTTTGAATTCGAGGGCTTTCCAGTCCATCAGCGAGAATGTTTCAGGCCGGACACGAAGGTGAATCGGAAAATACTCCTGATAGCGCGCCAGCGTTTCTGCTGTTGGAATGTTGTTCGTCGTCAGCCACTGCCAGGAAAGAGCCTGAATATCATCCCACCTGCGCCAGTTCTTCAGCAGATCGATGAAGTCAGGGCTGTGCGTGATGGGATCGCCCTGGCTGAAGACGGTAAAGTCGCGATTGTCCGCTTTGCGGGTCATCATGTGGTGAATGTAGGTCTCGGATTCGCGACCGACATTGGGGCGTGCGATGATCTCGTCGGCGCGCTGAAGCACGGCAGGCGAGGTGATTTCCTGGCCCTTATTATAGATGATGACTTTAAAATCTGTTGGAATATCAACGATCCACTCAAGTGCTTCGCTGTATCTCGCTAAAACGATGGTATGCATGGAATCCCTCTGATCAATATTAGGGCAGCCGCAATTCAGGTGGCTATCTATACATCGGAGGTATTCGGCTAAGCTTGTGCGTGCATTGTGCGGCCAAGGTTCCACGGGCCCGTCACTGTAGAGGGCAAGTAGAGAGCCCGCCATGCCGCAGCGATGACGGGCATACCCTGTTTACATCAGATCGATTTCGACGCGCCGCCATCCACCCGCAGCATGGTGCCGGTGATGTAGCTCGCAGGCTCTGAGCAAAGGAAGGCACCGGCTGCGGCGAATTCCTCGACCTTGCCGAGGCGACCGGCGGGTATGGTCTTGAGGGACGCTTCACGCACTTCTTCCACGCTTTTGCCCAGCCGGGTTGCGTTGGCGCCATCGAGTTCGTCGATACGGTCGGTGTGGATGCGTCCGGGCAGCAGCATGTTGGCGGTAATGCCGGAACCTGCGATTTCGGTGGCAAGTGTCTTGTTCCAGCCAACCAGCGCGCCGCGCAACGTGTTGGACAGGGCGAGGTTGGGGATGGGCTCGAACACGCCGGATGAGGCGACCGTCAGAATGCGGCCCCAGCCTTGCTCCTTCATCTGCGGCAGAAACGCGCCCGTCAGTGTGATGACGCGCAGCACCATGGACTGGAAAAAGGTTTCCAGCTTCTCGACAGTGATGTCCTGCGCCGTACCGGGCGTCGGGCCGCCGGTGTTGTTGACGAGAATATCGATGCCGCCAAGCTTCGTCTGAACGGCGTCGACCATGGAAGCGACGAAATTCTCCTGCGAAAGATCGCCCTGCACCCAATACGCCTTGCCCTTGCCCAGCGCATTGATGGCGTCCGCATTGGCTGCCAGTTTCTCGCTGGTGCGTCCGACCAGAAGCACATGCGCGCCTTCCTTCGCCAGAGCCGTTGCAATGCCGAGGCCAAGGCCGCGAGAAGAGGCCAGAACGAGCGCGCGTTTGCCGGAAATGCCGAGATCCATGGGGTAATCCTCCTGAAAGTGTTGGGGTGGTTATAGGGGTGGGCGTCAGAGTTTTGAAGGTGTTTATTTCGCAGCTCGTCTACGAGATGATGCGCTCTTCACCTACAACCTTGACCTCCTCGCAAATCCCGGCAACTTACGTGAACGTAAGAGTAAGATATTACATGTGCGGTCGATAATGTAATAAGCTCGAACAGGATTTGCCGCGTTTCAACCTCGACAACGGCTTTTTGCTTTGCGAAGAAGGAGTTGAGACAGTGCCTGAAAAGCAGGCGGGTGCAGCTGGGTTGTGAACCCTGCGGCGGTTGGCACGTTAGAAAAACAACGCCGGATGGGACCGGCGAGCTGAGAGGATGGATATGACGGACGCGATGGAAATGCCGGAACGCGAATCGATGGAATTCGACGTTGTGATCGTTGGTGCAGGACCTGCGGGGCTTTCGGCGGCGATACGGCTGAAGCAGGTCAATCCTGAGCTTTCCGTCGTCGTGCTGGAAAAGGGCGCGGAAGTCGGTGCGCATATCGTCTCCGGCGCTGTGGTCGATCCGATCGGCATCGACCGTCTGCTGCCCGGTTGGCGCGAAGAGGAGGGACATCCCTTCAAGACGGAAGTCAAGGACGACCAGTTTCTGCTTCTCGGCCCCGCTGGCTCCATCCGCCTGCCCAACTTCGCCATGCCGCCGCTGATGAACAACCACGGCAACTACATCGTCTCGCTCGGGCTCGTCTGTCGCTGGCTGGCGGAAAAGGCGGAAGCGCTGGGCGTTGAAATCTATCCCGGCTTTGCGGCGACCGAAGTGCTGTACAACGACGCAGGCGCCGTAATCGGCGTTGCGACCGGCGACATGGGCGTGGAACGTAACGGCGAACCCGGCCCGGCGTTTACGCGCGGCATGGAATTGCACGGCAAATATGTGCTGATCGGCGAGGGTGTGCGTGGATCGCTGGCCAAGCAGCTCATCCAGAAATTCGACCTCTCCAAGGACAGCGATGTCCAGAAATTCGGCATCGGTATCAAGGAACTCTGGCAGGTAAAGCCGGAGAACCACAGGCCGGGCCTCGTGCAGCACTCCTTCGGCTGGCCACTGGGCATGAAGACGGGTGGCGGATCGTTCCTCTATCACCTCGAAGACAACCTCGTTGCCGTCGGCTTCGTCGTGCACCTGAACTATAAGAACCCTTATCTCTATCCCTTCGAGGAATTCCAGCGCTACAAGACGCATCCGGCAATTGCCCCGACATTCGAAGGCGGCAAGCGCCTGTCCTACGGCGCGCGCGCGATTACCGAGGGCGGGTATCAGTCGGTGCCGAAGCTGACCTTCCCCGGCGGTGCGCTGATCGGCTGTTCCGCCGGTTTCGTCAACGTGCCGCGCATCAAGGGCAGCCACAATGCCGTGCTGTCGGGCATGATGGCGGCGGACAGGCTGGCGGATGCCATCGCCGCGGGCCGTGCCAATGACGAAGTCATCGAGATCGAAAACGAATGGCGCGGCAGCGACATCGGCAAGGATCTGAAGCGCGTGCGCAACGTCAAGCCGCTGTGGTCGAAGTTCGGCACGGCGATCGGCGTGGCGCTGGGCGGGCTGGATATGTGGACCAACCAGTTGCTCGGCCTTTCGATTTTCGGCACGCTGAAGCACGGCAAGACCGATGCGCAAAGCCTGGAGCCAGCGAAGTTCCACAAGCCCATCGCTTATCCAAGACCCGACGGCGTGCTGACCTTCGACCGCCTGTCATCCGTGTTCCTCTCCTCCACCAACCACGAGGAAGACCAGCCGGTGCACTTGCAGGTGAAGGATATGGACCTGCAGAAGCGATCCGAACACGATGTCTACGCCGGTCCTTCGACCCGCTACTGTCCCGCCGGGGTCTATGAGTGGGTAGAGAAGGACGGCGAGCCGACCTACGTCATCAACGCGCAAAACTGCGTCCACTGCAAAACCTGCGATATTAAGGACCCCAACCAGAACATCAATTGGGTGCCGCCGCAGGGCGGCGAAGGGCCGGTTTACGCCAATATGTGAGCCAGTTCTCGCAGATGGCAAATCCCATGGTGAGCATCCGCGCCGCGCGGGCTGAAGAGTTTGCGCGGCTGGCAGAGATCGAACTCGATGCGTTTGTGGTCTGGGCGAAGGCCTGCGGCGTCACATCAGAGCCGTCATCGGCACCCGACTTCGTTCTTCGGCAAAGTCTCGATCAGGCTTTCTTGCTGGTGGCAGAAGACGCCACGGGACATGTCGCTGGTTTTGCCGCAGGGCATAGGTTGGGCCATCACCTCCATATCGTAGAAGTCGATGTCGAAACCTTTTCGCAGGGAAAAGGCCTGGGGCGTGCGCTGATGCTGGCGCTGCTTGCCGAAGGTTCGAAAGCCGGACTGAAGCATGCTGTGCTGACGACAGACCGCTTCGCGCCTTTCAATGCGCCGTTTTATGCAAGGCTGGGATTTCGCATTCTGGAGGGAAATGACATTCCGCCCTTTCTGCGGGAGCGGTTGGAGATGCAAATCTCGGCTGGTCTCGACCCCGATCGTCGAGTTGCCATGCAAATGGATTTGTCTGACGAAGCGTTCTGAACTTTCATTCTCAAGAAAAATATCACCATCCATCTTGACCGTGTCGGTTGTTCTCCAGTTTGGTATTTGCAGGATTACCACGAATACCATAGTTGTATGGGTGTAGTCCGACAGGCGTTCATGGATGTGCTGGCAAGGTCGGATGTGGGAGCAGATGATGACGACGGCAGCAGGTAAGGGTTTTTCTCACCGCGGTGCAAGGCTGGTTTACGGGGCGGTTTTGACGGCTTTTGCGGCTGTGACCATTCCGACAAAGGATAGCCTAGCCGCAAGCTGCCGTGCAGATGCCGCTGCGGAGATCGACTGGAGTGCGTGCAACAAGCGTCTTCTGATGCTGGGCGGCAGCGTGCTGGATGGTGCGGATTTGCGCGGAACGGATTTCACCTTTACCGATCTGCGTGGTTCTTCCTTCAAGAAAGCCAATCTGGAAAAGGCCAAGCTGATCCGTACGTCTCTGGCGTCATCGCAATTGCAGGGCGGAAATTTCGTGAAGGTCGAGGCCTATCGCGGTGATTTCAGCGATGCGGATGCGGAAAATGCGAAGTTCAACAGTGCTGAAATGCAGCGGGCGAATTTTCAGAATGCCAAGCTCGTGGGTACCGATTTCAGCAAGGCTGAACTTGGCAGGGCCGATTTCGAAGGCGCGACGCTGACGGGCGCCAAGTTCTCGATGGCCAACCTGTCGCGCTCGCGTTTCGAAGGCGCGAAATTCACCGGGCCCATCGATTTCGCCAATGCGTTTCTTCTTCTGGCCCGCATCGAAGGGCTGGACCTTTCGGCCGCGACCGGTCTTGAGCAGAAGCAGGTGGATATTGCCTGCGGCGATGCCAAGACCAAACTGCCGCAGGGACTGACCGCACCTGCGGAATGGCCGTGCCCTGAGGACCCGGACGACGATTGAGGGTCGGGCGGGACGCAGGGCCGGTGGGTGTGGCTTACCCCCCTCTGTCCTGCCGGACATCTCCCCCTCAGGTGGGGAGATTAGCAAGGTGCGCCGACATTGCGTCAGTCTCGACGTACGAGATGGCCGAAGGGCTGCCGCGAGTCGATCTCCCCCTTGAGGGGGAGATGCCTGGTAAGGCAGAGGGGGGTGAGCGCAGTCTCAACCACTCATGACGTCTCCGCCCTCAAAACCCCGACAAAACAATCTTACCCCGAGCCGTCCCACTTTCGATCAACGCATGCGCCTTGATCAGATTGGCGGCGTTGATGGTGCCGAACACCTCTGTTAGCGTTGTCTTGATCTTGCCCGCATCCACCAGTTCAGACACGTGGTTCAGCAGTTTGTGCTGTTCGAGAATATCGGCTGTTTCGAAGACCGGGCGGGCAAACATCATTTCCCAGTGGATGGAGATGGCCTTGCGTTTGAAGGGCATGGCATCGAAGCCGCCTGCGGGATCATCGATCAGGCAGAAGCGTCCCTGTGGGGCGATCAGCGCGATGCTGTCGGCGGCGTGGAGATCGCTCTGCGTGGTGGAGAAGACGAAGGCGGGTGCGCCGAGGCCGAGCGCTTCCACCTGCGGGGCGAGCGGCTGGCTGTGGTCGATGATGTGGTGCGCACCAAGGGATTTGGCCCATTCCTTGGTTTCAGGGCGTGAGGCCGTGGCGATGACGGTGAGGTCGGTCAGCTGCCGGGCAAGCTGGATGGCGATGGAGCCGACACCACCAGCGCCGCCGATGATGAGGATGGCATTGGCTGCACCGGCGACGGGATCTTTCACCTTGAGCCGGTCGAACAGCGCCTCGTAAGCGGTGATGGCGGTGAGCGGCAGGGCGGCGGCTTCCTCGAAGCTGAGGCTTTTGGGCTTGGTGCCGACGATGCGCTCATCCACCAGATGCAATTCGCTGTTGGAGCCGGGGCGGTTGATGGCACCGGCGTAAAACACCTCGTCGCCTGGCTTGAACAGCGTCACGCCTTCGCCCACGGCCTTGACGATGCCAGCAGCATCGAAGCCGAGAATGCGGGCCTGGCCTTCTTCCGGCGGCTGGTTGCGGCGTACCTTCGTATCGACAGGATTGACGGACACCGCCTTCACCTCGACCAGAAGATCATGCCCTCCAGCTTCCGGCACGGATACATCGAGGTCAACAAGCGCATCTGCTTCCGTGATGGGTTTTGCGCTTTTGTAACCGATAGCACGCATGGCGTATTCTCCTTTGCTTGTTGCGTTGACCTCTATTTGATAGAGATGAGCGCGCACCGCAAGAATGCACATATTCTGTATATACGCACAAAAAGGATACTACGATGTCCCGTCCCCGTGCCAAATTGACCGGCAATTTTCCCGGTTGTCCGGTGGAGTCGACGCTGAGTTTTCTGGATGGGAAATGGAAGGGCGTGATCCTCTATCACCTGATGAACGAGGGCACGCTACGCTTCAACGAGCTGCGCCGCCACATTCCCAGCGTGACCCAGCGCATGCTGACCAAGCAGTTGCGTGAGCTGGAAGAGGCCGGGCTGATTTCCCGTAAGGTCTTTGCCGTGGTGCCGCCACGTGTGGATTACGCTCTGACGCCGCTGGGGCTCAGCATGCAGCCGGTTATCGCCGCGCTGAAGACGTGGGGCGAGGCGCATGTGGTCTGCGAGGATGGCGCAAAGCGCTTCGTTTCCCCCGCCGATCTGATCAGGTCGCTGGAGGCCGCCGAATGAGCGACGCCGTCGAGATTCTCGCCCGTCAGCGCGATGCGTTTCTGCGTGACGGACCGCCGACACTCGAGGCGCGCAAGGCTGATCTGAAAGCGCTGCGCCAAGTGGTGACGGCGCGCAGACGAGATATCGAGCAGGCGGTCGATCTGGATTTCGGTGGGCGTTCACCGCGTGAAACGGCGCTGCTGGATATTCTGGGCGTGGTGCAGGGCATCGATTACCTGACGCGTAATCTGAAACGCTTCATGAAGCCGGAGCGTCGCCATGTGGCGGCGACGTTCCAGATGGGGCGGGCCCATGTGGAGTATCAGCCGCTGGGCGTCATCGGCATCATGTCGCCGTGGAACTACCCGTTTTTGCTGGCCATGGTGCCGCTAGCAACGGCCATTGCTGCCGGAAACCGGGCAGTGTTGAAGCCCTCCGAGCTAACGCCACGCACCAGCCAATTGATGAAGGACATGCTGGCCAGCATTTTCCCGGAGGAAAAAGCCGCCGTCATTTTAGGGGATGCCGAGGTGGGCGCGGCCTTCAGCGGTCTGCCCTTCGATCATCTGTTCTTCACTGGCAGCACGCAGGTGGGCAAGGCTGTCATGAAGGCGGCCAGCGAGAACCTTGTGCCGGTGACGCTGGAACTGGGCGGCAAGAGCCCGACGATTATTGAGAAAGGCCATGCCAGCGAAAGCAATGTGGCCTCCGTCGTGTTCGGCAAGCTGACCAATGGCGGGCAGACCTGCGTGGCGCCGGATTACGTCTTCGTGCATGAGGATGATCTGGACGCCTTTACCGATGCCTTCGGCAAAGCGGTGGCGAAATCCTATCCCAACGGACCATCGACCATCGATTTCGCCTCCATCGTCAGCGAGCGGCACTTTGGACGGCTGAACGGCCTGCTGGATGACGCACGGCAAAAGGGCGCGCGGGTGGTGGAGGTCGGCAATGACGCGCCGTCCGCCACAAGCCGCATCCGCGTTCTGCCGCCAACGTTGGTCTTCGACGCGACCGACGAGATGGCGGTGATGCGCGAAGAGATTTTCGGGCCGATCCTGCCCGTGCGCACCTATCGCGAGATCGGCGAAGTGATTGGTTACATCAATGCAAGGCCAAGGCCTCTGGCGCTTTACGTGTTTGGCGATGAAAAGAGCGAGGATTGCCGCGCGGTGCTGGCCCGCACCATCTCCGGCAATGTCGGCATCAACAACACCATCCTGCATGTGGCGCAGGATGATCTGCCGTTTGGCGGGGTAGGGGCCAGCGGCACCGGCGCCTACCACGGCATAGAGGGCTTTCGCCGCATGAGCCACGCCAAAGGCGTGTTCGTGCAGGGGCGGTGGAGCCTGCCGACCCTGTTGCGCGCGCCATTCGGGCGGCTGACAGACTGGACGCTGGCATTTCTGCTTCGATAAAAATTTCCGCAGTGCAACATTGATCTGCCCGGATTGCTTCATAGCGTCGCGGCAGTGATTCTCAGTCAGGGACGACAAGCATGGGTATTGGTTGGATCGAGGCCGCGATTCTCGGTTTTATTCAAGGTCTTACGGAATTTTTGCCGATTTCTTCCAGCGCGCATCTGCGGATCGCCGGGGAGTTTTTGGGAACGGGTGAAGACCCGGGTGCTGCCTTCACCGCCATTATTCAGATCGGTACCGAACTGGCGGTGCTGGTCTATTTCTGGTCCGACATCATGCGCATCGCCATGGCGTGGCTTCGCCAGAACCTGCGCCTTGGCGGCAGTTACGATGCTGCCGATGCCCGCATGGGCTGGCTCATCATTATCGGCTCGGTTCCGATCGTGCTCTTGGGCTTGCTGTTCAAAGATTCCATCGAAACGTCGCTGCGCAATCTCTACATAACCGCCGTCATGCTGATCGTCTTCGGCATCATCCTTGGTTATGCGGATAAAATCGGCAAGAAGAAATACCCGCTGAACAAGCTCATCTGGCGCGATGGCATTCTGTTCGGTTTTGCACAGGCCATGGCGCTGATCCCCGGCGTCTCCCGCTCCGGCGGCACGATTACGGCAGGCCTGCTGCTGGGCTATACCCGTGAGGCAGCTGCACGCTATTCCTTCCTGCTCGCCGTTCCCGCCGTCTTCGGTTCCGGTTTCTACCAGCTCTATAAGAGCATCGGTCAGGTCAATCCGGTTGGATGGGGTCCGACAGCACTTGCCACGCTGATATCCTTCATTGTCGGCTATGCCGTCATCGTCGGCTTCCTGAAGCTGGTTTCGAGCAAAAGCTATATGCCGTTCGTCTGGTACCGCGTGGGTCTGGGCGTGTTGCTTCTGGTGCTTCTCTCCACGGGCGTGATCAGCGCGGCGTAAGAAGCGACGACGCAGTCATGTCTCATCCTCGGCTTTAGGGCCGAGGACCGACTGACGATTTTCCTTGAAATCTTTCCCGTGGAATGATTTTTCACCCCGGATGTGCAATAGAGCCGTTTATTGCGCGGTATTTTTCGTTTGCTTCTATAAGTATCCATCCGCAACAAGGACAGTCGGGACCCGTTGATGAGTATTGAGGGCGGTTACGCTTTGGCGGTGGAGGACATCCACAAGAGCTTCGGTACGCATGAAGTCCTCAAAGGCATTTCGCTGAACGCCCGCAAGGGTGACGTGATCTCGATCATCGGCTCCTCCGGCTCTGGCAAGAGCACATTTTTGCGCTGCATCAACTTTCTGGAAATGCCAGACCGTGGCCGCGTGACCGTCAATGGCGAGGAAGTTTCCGTCAAGATCGGTCGCGATGGCAAGGCCGTGCCGAAAAGCTGGCGGCAGGTGGAGCGCCTGCGCACCGGGCTTGGCATGGTGTTTCAGAACTTCAATCTCTGGGCCCACCGCACGGTGCTGGAAAACATCATCGAAGCGCCCGTCCATGTGATGGGTGTGAAGCGGCAGGACGCGATTGAGAAGGCAGAAGCGCTGCTCAACAAGGTCGGCCTTTACGACAAGAAGGATGCCTATCCGGCGTTTCTCTCCGGTGGCCAGCAGCAGCGTGCGGCAATTGCGCGTGCGCTCTGCGTCGAGCCTGCCGTGATGCTGTTCGATGAACCGACCTCGGCACTCGACCCGGAACTGGTGGGCGAGGTGCTGAAGGTCATCCGCGATCTGGCAGAAGAAGGCCGCACCATGTTGCTGGTGACGCATGAGATGCGTTTCGCGCGCGATGTGTCCAACCACGTCATGTTTCTGCATCAGGGCCGCGTGGAAGAGGAGGGGACGCCGGACCAGGTCTTCGGAAACCCGACCAGCACCCGCACCCGCGACTTTACCGGCGCCATCGCCAACTGATTTATCATCGTTTTAACCGGAGAGATTTTCCATGAAACTGTTCGCCACGCTGCTTGCCGGTTCGGCATTCGCGCTATCCGCCTTTACCGCCAGCGCCGATGTGCGCTTCGGCATCATGAACGAGTCCTACCCGCCATTCTTCGCCAAGGATGCATCCGGCAAATGGCAGGGCTGGGAAATCGACCTGATGGACGCCGTCTGCGCGGAAATGAAGGAAAAATGCTCCATCGTGGAACTGTCCTGGGATGGCCTTATTCCGGCGCTTGAAGCCAAAAAGTTCGACGTGATCTGGTCGTCCATGTCCAACACGCAGGAACGCCAGAAGGTCATCACCTTCACCGACAAATATTACAACACGCCGAGCAAGCTGATCGGCGCCAAGGATGGCAAGCCGGGTGCGACCGCTGAAGACGTGAAGGGCAAGACCATCGGCATTCAGGTCTCCACCATCCAGTCCGCCTATTATGCCAAGTATTTCAAGGATGCGGCTGACGAAAAGACCTACCAGACGCTGGACGAAGCGTTTCAGGATCTGGCTGCCGGTCGTATCGACTATGTCTTCGGTGACTCGCTTGTTCTTGACGCCTTCCTGAAAAGCGATGCGGGCAAGGATTGCTGCGCGGATGCTGGCAACGTGGCCGACGACAAGGAAATCCTGGGACTGGGCGTATCAGGCGGTCTGCGCAAGGATGACACCGAGTTGAAGCAGAAGCTGAATGCGGCTCTGGCTGCCGTTCGCGCCAGCGGCAAATATGACGAGATCACCAAGAAATACTTCACCTTCGACATCTACGGCGCGAAGTAAATCTCGGTCGAGTCGATGGCAAGCTTTGAAACCATGGTTCAACTTCTGTCGCCCTATCCTCCGGGATGGGGCGGTACGCTGTTGACCGGTGCCGTTTCCACGCTTGCCATTTCTGCCGGTGCCTATCTCATCGGTATCGTCATCGGCATGGCCGGTGCGTTAGGCAAGCTTTCCGGCAACAGGGCGCTGGGTGTGGTGCTGAGTTTCTACACCACGATGATCCGGGCCGTGCCGGAGCTGATCCTCATCGTCGGGCTCTATTATGCCGGAACGGATGGCCTGAACCGGCTGCTGCAATGGGCCGGAATGCCGCCGCTGGAAATCAACGGCTTCGCCGCCGCCATCGCTGTTTTGGGCTTCGTTCAGGGCGCCTATATGACCGAGGTTCTGCGCGGCGCAATCCTCGCCATTCCGGGTGGTCAGATCGAAGCGGCGCGGGCCTTCGGCATGTCGCCATTTCTGCGCTTCCGCCGCGTTGTGTTGCCCGCACTCATTCCCAATGCGCTGCCGGGGTTGGCGAACCTCTGGCTGGCGGTAACCAAGGACAGCGCGCTGGTGGCCGTCGTCGGCTATCAGGAACTGGCGCTGGCGACGCGTCTGGCCGGGGCCAGCACCAAGCAGTATTTCCTGTTCTTTGCCGCAGCAGCCCTGATGTATCTGGCGATCACGCTCGTCTCCAATCTCGTCTTTTCATTGATCGAGCGCCGCGTCCGGCGCGGCCAACCGGCTCTGGTTTAGGGGAAGATCATGGAATTCTCCTGGATCGAAAAATACTGGCCGCTGCTTTTATCCGGTGCCTATCAGACGGTGGCGCTGCTGGTCATTTCCGTTGTCCTCGGCTTTATTTTCGCTATCGGTCTAGCCTTCGCGCAGGTGAGCGGCGGCAGACTGACACGGGTGCTGGCGCGGGGCTACTGCACCTTCTTTCGCGGCACGCCGCTGCTCATCCAGCTTTGGCTGCTCTATTACGGCGTCGGTTCTCTGCTGCCGATGATCCCCGGTTTGCGGCAAAGCTTCATGTGGCCGGTGTTGCGCGAAGGCTTCTTCTTTGCTGCCGTCAGCTTCACGCTGAACTATGCGGCCTATGAGGCCGAAGTGCTGCGCGGCGCGCTGCTGGCGGTGCCGAAGGGCGAGCTTGAGGCGGGGAGGGCATTCGGCATGAGCCGTTTCACGCTGATCCGCCGCATCTGGCTGCCACGCGCCATCCGCATCGCCCTGCCGACCATTGCGGGCGAGGTGGTGATGCAGCTGAAAGCGACGCCGCTGGCCTTCACCGTCACCGTCATGGACCTCTACGCCGTGGCCTACAAGGTGCGACAGGATACGCTGCTGGTCTATGAACCGCTCTTCGTCGTCACCATTTTCTATCTCATCCTCACCGCCATCATCGTGCGCTGTTTCGGCTTTGTCGAGGCGCAGGTGCCGCAGCGGCGGTAACATACCTAAGGAGTTCCACATGGGCGATATCCGTATTCTCGACGGCGGCATGAGCCGTGAATTGCAGCGGCTGGGTGCGCAGCTGAAGCAGCCGGAATGGTCGGCCCTGGCGCTGATCGACACGCCAGACATCGTGCGCCAGGTGCATGCGGAATTCATCGATGCGGGTGCCGATGTCGTCACCACCAATTCCTATGCGCTGGTGCCGTTTCACATCGGTGAGGAACGCTTCCAGAAAGAAGGCGCATCGCTCATTGCGCTGTCAGGCAAGCTGGCCCGCGAAGCAGCCGATGCTGCTGGCCGCAAGGTCACCGTCGCCGGTGGCCTGCCGCCCATCTTCGGCTCCTATGAGCCACAGAATTTCGATCCCGCCCGCGTGCAGGATTACCTCAAGGTGCTCGTAGAAAACCTCGCTCCCCATGTCGATGTCTGGCTGGGCGAAACGTTGAGCCTGATTGCGGAAGGTGAGGCGGTGCGTGAAGCGGTGGCTGGGACGGCGAAGCCCTTCTGGGTCTCCTTCACCCTGAACGACGATGCAGCGCAGGTTGGCGGCAACGAACCGCAGCTTCGCTCCGGCGAAACCGTGCGCGCCGCGGCGGAATGGGCCGCAGGCTCAGGCGCTGCGGCGTTGCTGTTCAATTGCAGCAAGCCGGAAGTCATGAAAGCTGCTGTCGAGACAGCCGCATCCGTCTTCAAGGACAAGGGCGTCTCCATCGAAATCGGCGTTTACGCCAACGCCTTCGAAGGCGAACAGGGCGATTCTGCCGCCAATGAAGGCCTGCACGGCACCCGCGCGGACCTGACCGACGACGCCTATTCCCGCTTCGCCTGCGGATGGGCCGATGCCGGTGCGACGATGATCGGCGGTTGCTGCGGCATTGGGGCTGCGCATATTCATACGGTTGCGGGTGCGCTTACGGCTCGGTAATCGGCTCGCAGCGCTGCGTGTGCATTCGTCCGTTCACGCAGCGTCCAGAACCTGCATTTCAACATGCAGGCCAGCCGCAGCCACCATGTTGACCAGCGTATCCAGGCCGAACAGATTGATTTTGCCACGCAAGAGATCGGACACGCGCGGTTGCGTGACGCCGAGCTTGCGAGCCGCTTCCGCCTGTGTCCAGCCCTTTTCCTTGATCTGCCGCTCGAGTGCCATCATCAGCGTGGAGCGCAGCTTCATGTTCTCCGCTTCACCGGTCGTGTCCTCGATGGCATCCCAGACGCTTCCGAACGATTCACTGCTCATTGGCCTAACTCCTTCACCAGATCGCCGTAACGTGTTGCTGCCAGGTCGATATCTGCCTTGCTGGTCTTTTGGGTTTTCTTCTGGAAGCAATGCAGGACGTAGATTGCATCGCTGAATTTCGCGACATAGATCACGCGAAACGCGCCACTTTCATCTCTGATCCGTATTTCCTGAACACCCTTTCCGACAGTCGCCATCTGCTTCCAATCGGTGGGCATCTGCTCGTTTTGCACTTTATCCAGTTGATAACCGGCTTCCCGCCGCGCCGTTTCCGGAAACGCACGTAAGTCACCAAGGGCGCTGCCACGAAACCTTATTGTCTTCATATCGCGAATTATACAAAAAATTATATACTATTCGCAAGCCCGTTTATGAAGGGTGTCCCGGAGGCGCGAAAGACGCAACCGGAACACTTTTTTCCACCTTAAAGCAGCGTCCCGCTCAAGATAGCCAACGCCACCGAGAAGTAGATGACGAGGCCGCTCACATCCACCAATGTTGCCACGAAGGGGGCGGAAGCGCTGGCGGGGTCGAGGCGCAGGCGTTGCAGTAGGAAGGGCAGCATGGAGCCTGCGAGCGAGCCGAAGGTGACGATGCCGATGAGGGCGCAGAAGACGGTGAAGCCGACCAGAAGCCAGTGTTCGCCGTAATCGTAAAAACCAGCCTGCTGCCAGATGGTGAGCCGCAGGAAGCCGATGGCACCGAGGATGGCGCCGAGCGTCAGGCCTGTTGGTAGTTCACGCAGCAGCACCTTCCACCAGTCGGAGAGCTTCAGTTCGCCCAGCGCCAGCGCCCGGATGATGAGCGATGTGGCCTGCGACCCGGAGTTGCCGCCCGAGGACATGATGAGCGGGATGAACAGCGTCAGTACGACAGCCTTTTCCAGTTCCCCTTCGAAATGCTGCATAGCGCTGGCCGTCAGCATTTCACCGAGGAAGAGGGCGGACAGCCAGCCGGCGCGTTTGCGGATCATGTCCGTAAAGCCCATCGCCATATAGGGCTTGCCGAGTGCTTCCATACCGCCGAATTTATGGGCGTCTTCCGTCGTATCTGCAATCATGGTGTCGATGACGTCATCCACCGTGACGATGCCCAGAATGTGGACGTGCTCATCCACGACAGGAATGGCCAGAAGGTCATGCTTGCGGATGAGGCGCGCGACATCCTCCTGCGACATCATGGGGTCGGCATAGGTGATGCCTTCCTTGGATGCGACGGTGAGGATGGATGCGGTGGGCTCGCCCGTCACGAGGCTGCGCAGGGTGACGACCTTGGTCAGCGTTCCGTCTTCGGCCAGCACATAGATGGCGTAGACCGTTTCGCGGGAACGCTCGACGATGCGGATATGGGCAAGGGTCTGCTCCACCGTCCAGCGGTCCGGCACGCTGACGAACTCCGTGGTCATCATGGAGCCAGCCGTGCGGGGCGGATAGGTCATCAGGTGCTGAATGGCGGTGGCCGTTGCACGGTCCAGCCGGGAAAACAGCTTGGCGCGTGGCTCGTCGTCCATTTCGGCCATCACGTCTGCCACGCGGTCATCCGACATGAGGTTGACGAAGCGGGCAGCCTGTTCCAGCGGTATCAGGGCGATGATCTCGGAGGCATGATGCAGTTCAGGACGGTCCAGAACGGCAACGGCTTTTGCCTGAGGCAGTTTCAGCAAAGCATCGACTGCGTCAGGCACGTCGAGCGTGTTCAGCTGATCGACGCGTTCTGCTGTCGTGGTTGGGCCGATGCTGCTGGTACGCAGAATGCGGGCAGCCTTGCTGGCTCTTTCAGAGAGGTTGTGAAAGTTCATGATTGCTCACCTTCCAGTCGATCCGCCGATCACGGCGGAACGTGGTGAGCCGACAGGAGTCAGATCAGTGCACGTCTCGCCGTGTTCGGCAAAGGCAATCGACTACTACTGTCGCTAGACATCTAATGATGCTCCGTGGATATCTGCGCCAGATCGATGGTTTGACCTGCGCATGTGCTATCTGTTGCGCCTGAAAAAAGGCCGAGTCAAGCGGGCAAATATGAAATTTTGGCAAGGTAGATATTCGGGCGTAAAGAGGCGCTTTAGAGGTTTCTAAAGCGCCATGAAATCAAGCCGTTAACGCCGCCTTCTCGCGTCGTTCCAGCACCACGGCCACGGCAAACACGATGAGGCCGCCCAGCGACAGAACCGCGCCGATGTACCCCGTCGACGCATAGCCGTAACCCATGGCGATGACGAGACCGCCGAGCCATGCGCCGAGTGCATTGGCGATGTTGAAGGCGGAGTGGTTGGAGGCGGCGGCGAGCGTCTGCGCGTCCGCGGCCACATCCATCAGGCGTGTCTGGACCGCAGGGCAGGCGGCAAAGCCGCAGCCGATGAGGAAGACGCACAGGCACAGCATGTAAGGATTATGGGCGGTGAGGCTGAAAAGCGCCATGAGCAGCACATTGAGCGCCAGCATGCCGCCGATGGTGCCGTTGAGCGACCAATCCGCAAGGCGTGAGCCAACGACATTGCCCACATTCATGCCGATGCCGAACAGCGCCAGAACGAGCGAGACCGAAGACACGGGCATCATGGCAACATCGGTCGTGGTCTTGGCGATATAGCTGAAGACGGAGAACATGCCGCCGAAGCCGACGGAGGCAACGGCCAGTGTCAGCCACACCTGCACGCGTCTGAAGGCGCCGAGTTCACGCCAGATGCTGGCACCTTCCTGCACCTTGTCGCGGGGCTGAAACAGCCACAGCAGTACGACGGTCAACAGTGCAATGCCGCCCACCATCATGAAGGCTGCGCGCCAGGAAAACATCTGGCCGAAGAAGGTGGCAAGCGGAGTTCCGAGCAGTGTCGCGATGGTGAGGCCCAGCATGACGCGGCCCACAGCGCGGGCGCGTTTGTGAATGGGCGCCATGGAGGCGGCCACCAGCGCTGCCACGCCGAAATAGGCACCGTGCGGCAGGCCGGTTATGAACCGCAGTGCCGTGAAGGTGGCGAAGTCAGGCGCGATGGCACTGAGAATATTGCCCGCCGCAAAGAGGCTCATCAATGCCAGCAAAAGCACGCGTCGTGTCATGCGGGCGGCAAGGACGGCGATGATGGGTGCGCCGATGACGACGCCGATCGCGTAGGCTGCAATAACATATCCTGCCTGCGGGACGGTGACGCCGTAGGTGGTGGCGACATCCGGCAGAAGACCCATGATCGCAAATTCACCCGTGCCGATGCCAAAGCCACCGGCGGCAAGCGCCAGTTCGATCAATGCAATGGAAAGAGGGGTGAGTGCTGCTGTCGATACTGGTGCAACGGGCGTTGCAGCCGCGTCTACGCGGATTTCGGAGTTAAGTATCTGGGTCATGATTTCTGCGGTGAAACGAGCAAAAAAAAGGGCAAGACCGAGGTCTCGGCCTGCCCTGACTGGAGTTATGTGGCCACCAAAATGACCTTATCTCCACGCATAGCACAGGCTTGTGCGTTGCGGTAGTCTCTGATTCGGCAAAATATTCGACTCACGCAAAGGTGTACGGAACGGAACGTTCGCTATTCCATTTAGGTCGCGCGCATGGGCGCAACGGGGGCTGGACAGTCATATGAAGTTGGTTGCGATTTTTAACCGCGATGGCGGTACCTTCAAGACCACGGATATGGATGCATTCTGCGAACACGCACGAACGGTTTTCCAGGCTGCGGGACACGACATCGAATGCCGTCTGGTGTCCGGCAAGGACATCGTCGAGGAAATGGAACGCACTGCCGATGACAAAGGGCTGGATGGCCTGATTGCAGGTGGTGGCGACGGCACCATTTCAGCCGCTGCCGGTATTGCCTGGAAGCACGGCATTGCGCTGGGCGTTGTGCCCGCCGGAACCATGAACCTCTTTGCCCGCTCCCTGAAGCTGCCGCTGGATATCTGGCAGGCGGTGGACACGCTGGCGCTGGGGCATGTCGAGAATGTCGATATTGCCAGCGCCAATGGACGACCCTTTGTGCACCAGTTTTCCGCAGGCCTGCATGCCCGCATGGTGCGCTACCGCGACCAGATGGAATATGCTTCACGGCTGGGCAAGATCCGGGCGAATATTCGCGCAGCCATTGGTGTGGTCTTCAACCCACCGAAATTCGACATGGAATTCACGGTCGACGGGAAAACCCAGCACCGCCGCGCCTGCGCCATTTCCGCATCCAACAACGAATTCGGGCAAAGCCCGCTGCTGGTCGCCGACGATATCACCCAAGGCAAGCTTGGCCTTTACATCGCCGAGGCGTTGACGCCCTCTGGCGTCATGGGTCTTGCCATCGATATTCTGCGTGGCAAGCTGAAGGAAAATGCGGCGGTGACGGCCATGGCCGTGACGAATGCCGATCTGCATTTTCCCAAGCGGCATGGCGACGTGAAATGCGTGATCGATGGCGAATTGCTGCCGATGAAACGCGATGTCACGCTGAAAATTCATGCTGGTGAACTGAAAGTCATCGTTCCCAAAGACTTCTCAAGCCACTGATATTATTGGCTGAGTGGCAATGCCGAAAGACGGTTTGTAACGTATAGACAGCCTTGCAAAATGCTGCCGCGCCCTCCATGCTGCGCCCGTATGAGTCAATGGGAGTGCATGACGCGATGAACGACAATGCCGGGACGATATCGAACCTCGCCGCCATCGACGCCGCACACCACCTGCATCCCTTTTCCGACATGGGCAAACTGAACGCGACGGGCACGCGCATCATCGAGCGGGCGGAAGGCGTTTTCATCTATGACAGTACCGGCAAGAAATATCTGGACGCCTTTGCCGGTCTGTGGTGCGTCAACATCGGCTACGGCAGGCGTGAGATTTCCGATGCCGTTTTCCGGCAGATGAATGAGCTGCCCTACTACAACGCCTTCTTCGGCACGACGACGCCTCCGGCGACCCTTCTGGCGCAGAAAATAACCGCCCATGCCGGGCCGAACATGAACCATGTGTTTTTCACCAATTCCGGCTCAGAGGCCACTGACACGTGGTTTCGTATGGCCCGCGTCTATTGGAAAGCGCTGGGGCACCCGACGAAAACACACGTCATTGCACGGCGAAACGGCTATCACGGCTCTACTGTGGCGGGCGCCTCTTTGGGTGGCATGACGTGGATGCACGAGCAGGGCAATCTGCCCATCGAAGGCGTGTCGCATGTCGGCCAGCCCTACTGGTATGTCGAAGGGGGTGACCTGACGCCTGCCGAATTCGGCCTGACGGTTGCGCGAGAACTGGATGCCAAGATCGATGAAATCGGCGAAGAAAATGTTGCCGCCTTTGTGGCGGAACCCATTCAGGGGGCAGGCGGCGTCATCGTGCCGCCGGAGACCTACTGGCCGGAAATCGCGCGGATCTGCAAGGCGCGCAACATTCTGCTGGTCTCAGACGAGGTGATCTGCGGTTTCGGGCGGCTGGGCTCGTGGTTCGGTTATCAGCACTTCGGTTATGAGCCCGATCTGGCACCCATCGCGAAAGGGCTTTCATCCGGTTACCTGCCGATCGGTGGCGTTCTGGTCTCGGACCGTGTGGCCGAGGTGATGCTGACAAAGGTGGGTGATTTCAACCACGGCTTCACCTATTCCGGCCACCCCGTCTGTGCCGCCGCTGCACTTGAAAATCTTCGCATCATCGAGGACGAGGGACTAGTAGAGCGGGTGCGCGATGAAATCGGCCCCTATTTCCGACAGGGCTGGGAAAGCCTGGCCGACCATGAAACGGTGGGCGAAGCGGTCAATGTCGGTCTCATCGGCGGGCTGCAACTGACGGCGGACAAGGCCACGCGCAGGCGTTACGACAAGCCTGACGATATCGGTGCACTGGTGCGCAATCATTGCCTGGAGAATGGGCTGGTGATGCGTGCCACCGGCGACCGCATGCTGGCATCGCCTGCCTTCACCATCAGCCGGTCCGAGGTGGACCAGATCATCGAGAAACTGCGCAAGGGGCTGGACCACCTTCGCGATACAATAAAGGTTTGAAAGACGTGGCAGACAACGAGCATCACTACCGGGTGAAAATCGAATGGACCGGCAATCGCGGCACCGGCACATCCGGCTACCGCGAGTATGGCCGCGACCATCTTATTTCAGCCGAGGGCAAGACCGATATATCAGGCTCATCCGACCCGGCCTTCCGGGGAGACGCATCGCGCTGGAACCCGGAGGAGTTGCTGCTTGCCTCCGTCTCTGCCTGCCACAAGCTCTGGTATCTGCATTTCTGCGCCGTTTCCGGCGTGGTGGTAACGGATTATGTGGATGAGCCAGATGGCACGATGGTGCTGGCGAAAGATGGGGCAGGGCAGTTCACCGAGGTGGTGCTGAAGCCGATCGTGACCATCTCCAAGGGCGATGCGCAGACGGCACAGGAACTGCACAACGACGCGCACGAGAAATGCTTCATCGCCAATTCGGTGAATTTTCCAATCCGCGTTGAAGCGCAGATCAGGTCGGTGTGAGTCGACGACAGGTTCTCCTATCGCGCCGGAATGGTTTCCCAGGCGTAGTAGAAGGCATGGCGCTTGTTGCCCTTGCCGGTATAGGGCACGTTGGCATTCCGTATTTCCGTCGGCGCTGGCAGGGCAGACCTCTGCGCAAGCTTCTCCAGTTCGGCGCCCGGATTTTCCGGCATTACGCCATCGTCGCTCGTCCCAGCTAGCAGAACGATCGCTCCGGCGGGCCATTCTGCCGGCAGCGTTTCGACATCCTTGTTGCCGGAAAAGACGGTTGCATTGGGGAACTGCATTTTCAGATTACCGCCCACCAGACCGCCTGAGGCGATGACATAACGCGGCTCCGGTTGGCCATCCTTGCGCACCGCTTCGCCGAATTTGTCATAGGGAATGTGAACCAGCGAATAGCGCTCGAAATAGGGGGCGATCAATCCGCGCGACAAGAGGACGATGACGAAGCCGACGGACAAGGTGGCCGTGATCGCCAGCATCGATGGCAGTTTGCGTTCCGCAAGGATGCCTGCGGCCTGAACCTTGAGAGCAAGGTAAAGCGGCCACAGCAACAGATAGACCGTTACCCACTTCTGGCGCACCTGCGTGGCACCCAGACCCCAGATGATAAACATGACACAGATGAATGAAATCAGCATGATACGGCCAACGATTCGCGTGGATTGATCGCTGGCGCGGATGATTGCCTTGAGGTCCTTGAATAACAGAAGGGCGTAGATGGCGGCGGTCAGCGCCATGCCTTTCACGAAGGCGAACAGGAGTTCGAGGGAGCCTTCGAGCGCATGAAAGACCACGTCGTCATCGCCTTCCCGCATTTCGGTCGTGGTCTGGCTGACGGCCAGATTGAGGTGATCCCGCACCCACATAATATGTGGGGTCGCGATGACCAGTGCAGCGGCGATGGTCAGCAGCATGCGCCAGTCGAGCAGGCGCGCGCGCATGTCCTTTTCGAGTGCAATTGCCATCAGGGCCGCAACGGGCAGGACGACGAAATTGTATTTCGACAATGCACCGAGACCGATGGCAGCACCGGTGAGGATGTAGCCCCAGGCCGTCGGTTTCTGCAACGTGCTGAACAAAGCATAGATGAACAGGGCCACTGCAAAGAGCGCCAGCACGGTGTGCGAAAGATCACGCTGCACCATGACGAAAACAGTCGGCAGCGTGATAACGCCCAGCGTCGCTATGTTCACCAGTGCTTTTTCGCGGATGAGCAGGCGCGCGGCCAACCAGACATAGAGACAACAGAGAAACATTAGGCCGTTTTTCAGCAGGCTCAAAGCCGCAACGGAAGGGCCGAGAATGCTGTTGGCGCCATATTGCAGCCATGTGTAGATGGGCGGTTGTGAACCATAGCCAAACAGCAGAAACTGGGAAAACAGTGCCTGTTGCGTCTCGTCTACTTCCAGAGCTGGCGAACGGATGAGCCTTGCTGCGACCGCAAGCAGGAAATATCCCGCAATCAGCACCAGAACCACATCTGCATTGCGGGAAAGAGCTTTGCGCATGGGGCTCAGGACTCGGTTGCGGTGAAGGTCTTGGCGACGATGTAATTCGGGGTGCGCTCATCGCGGTAATAGAGCCGGGCGATCATTTCGGCGAGGATGCCGGTGGTGATCATCTGAACCGAAGACAAGAGCAATACGACACCCACCATCAGCATCGGACGTGTGCCGATATCGTTTCCGAAGATGAACTTGTCTACGCAAAGATAAAACAGGATGACGGTGGCGAGTGCGCCGAGACCGAGGCCGAGCGAGCCGAAGAAATGCCCCGGACGCGCCTTGTAGCGCATGAAGAACATGACCGACAGCAAGTCGAGAATGACGCGGAACGTGCGCGAGATGCCGTATTTCGATGCGCCGAACTGCCGGGCATGGTGGGTGACAGCCATTTCCCCGATGCGCGTGCTGGGCACCACGCCCGCCACCCAGGCCGGAATGAAACGATGCATTTCACCCATCAGCTTCACCTGTTTGATAACTGATGAGCGGTATATCTTGAGGCTGCAACCATAGTCGTGCAGGCGCACACCGGTGATCCTGCCGATCAGCCGGTTGGCAATCCAGGAGGGGACCTTGCGCAGAAACAAGCCGTCCTGCCGGTTCTTGCGCCAACCCACCAGAAGGTCCAGTTCCCGGCGCTCCAACTCCGCGACCAGCATGGGTATGTCCTTGGGGTCATTCTGCAAGTCGCCATCAAGCGTTGCGATGAGGCGCCCGCGAGCGTTGTCGATGCCCGCCTGCATGGCAGCGGTCTGGCCGAAATTGCGCTGCAATGCGACGATCTTCAGCGACAGTCCGTCCTGCGAGAGATAGGGCCGGGCATTGGCGATGGTCGCATCCGTGCTGCCATCATCGACCAGAATGAGTTCCCAGCCAGCAGCGTAGGAGGACATGGCCTCCACCACACGCTCGATCAGCAGGCCAACGCTTTCCTGCTCGTTGAAAATCGGCACGACAAGCGATAGTTCCGGTGTATCTTTCATCAGAAACTCGTCGCGAAACGCAGTCGTTGTTGGCACCGAGGCTCTCTCCAGTTAAGGCATGGGACATATACTCTCAGCCGGATAGGACGCCCCAGGGTTTTTGTCCAGATAAGGCCGTAGTTTGACAGGGAATCCGGGCACTATGAAACCAACGGCGTGGCTTAGCCGCAACGCGATGACGCTTTTCACCGTGCTGGTGATTGCCGCCTATGCGGGCTTCATACAGTGGATGTGGGGCTGGCGCAGCATTTTCGACCTCTGGCGCACCGCCGGGTGGGGCGCAATCGTGCTGGCTCTTGCACTACTGGTCTCCACCTATGTGCTGCGCACCTGGCGCATTTACGATTACTTTCCGCGCGAGACCAATGGGCGTTTTGTAGCGCTTTTTCGGGTCGTGCAGATCCACAATCTGCTCAACATCATGCTGCCCTTTCGCAGTGGCGAGACCAGTTTTCCATTGTTGATGCGCAAGGAATTCGACGTGGGGCTGTTGCGCGGCACGTCGGCGCTGTTCGTCATGCGCCTGTTCGATCTCCACGCCCTACTGGCCGCCGCGGGCGTGGGACTGGCGCTGGAGAAAGGTGGCACGTTGATCTGGCTGGGCTGGACGGCGTTCTTGCTGCTTCCCGCGTTTGGCTTTGGTGTTCGCGCGGTGCTGTTCGGGCTGGTCGGGCGCATTCCTTCGCCGAAGCTCATCAAGCTGTTGGCCGAGGTGCAGGAGGGGTTGCCTGCTGACAACATTGCCTTCCTGCGCGCCTGGGGCGTAACGCTGATCAACTGGTTCGTCAAAATCGCCGTACTGGCATGGGTGCTGATGCTGATGGGAAACATCGTCCTGCCGCCTGGCTTTGGCGGTGCACTGGGCGGTGAGCTATCCTCGGTTCTGCCCATCCACGCACCCGGCGGGGTAGGGACCTATCCTGCTGGAATCATTGCCGGTGCCATCGGCTTTGGCGCAGCATCCGGTGAAGCCGCGCTATCCACCCTCGGCCAAGCCGCCGTTAACGTCCACCTGTTGGTCATCATCTCATCGCTGATCGGCACGACGCTGGCGCTGTTCGTGCCGAAGAAGCGGTAGAGTTGCGGCCGGTTCGAACGATTTTCTGATCGTTCTGCCGCAATCCTACTGAAACGCCGTCTCGTAAAAGCTTCGCAACTTCCGAGAATGCAGCGTTTCCTTCTGCATGGCGGCGAGCTTTTGCACGGCGCGGATGCCGATCTGCAAGTGTTGCGCGACCTGGGTGCGGTAGAATTCCGTGGCCATGCCGGGCAGTTTCAACTCGCCGTGCAGGGGCTTGTCGGAGACGCAGAGCAGGGTGCCGTAGGGCACGCGGAAGCGGAAGCCGTTGGCGGCGATGGTGGCGGATTCCATGTCCAGCGCGATGGCGCGTGATTGCGACAGGCGCTTGACCGGGCCTGCCTGATCGCGAAGTTCCCAGTTGCGGTTATCGATGGTGGCGACGGTGCCGGTGCGCATGATGCGCTTCAGCTCGAAGCCTTCGTAACCGGTCACCTCGGCAACCGCGCCCTCCAGCGCCATTTGCACTTCGGCAAGCGCGGGGATGGGCACCCAGACGGGCAGGTCATCATCCAGAACATGGTCTTCACGCACATAGGCGTGCGCCAGAACATAATCGCCCAGGCGCTGGCTGTTGCGAAGACCTGCGCAATGGCCAACCATCAGCCATGCATGTGGACGCAGCACCGCGACGTGGTCGGTAATGGTCTTGGCATTGGAGGGGCCGACGCCGATATTGACGAGCGTGATGCCCGCATGGCCCTTTTTCTTGAGGTGGTAGGCGGGCATTTGCGGCAAGCGACCGAGTGTCATATCGGTGATCGGGCGGTCTGAACCGGCCTGCGTGACGATGTTGCCCGGTTCCACGAATTCCGTATAGCCTTCGCCGCCATCCGCCATCATCTTGCGCGCCCAGGCGGAGAATTCATCGATGTAGAACTGGTAGTTGGTAAACAGCACGAAGTTCTGGAAGTGATTGGCGCTGGTGGCCGTGTAATGGCTGAGGCGGGCCAGCGAATAATCGATGCGCTGCGCCGTAAACGGCGCCAGCGGCGCGGGCTCGCCGGGCACCTGATCATATTCGCCATTGGCAATCAGGTCATCGGTGTTGTTGAGATCAGGCGTATCGAACAGGTCGCGCAGGGGCACATCCGACAGAGAAGACGCCGCGGCAGCCTCGACATAGGCGCCTTCGCCAAAGGCGAAATGCAGCGGAATGGGCGTGGCCGATTCGGCAACCGTGACATGCACGCCGTGGTTCTTGATGAGAAGGCCGAGTTGCTCCTTCAGGTAATGTCGGAAAAGCTGTGGCCGCGTGATCGTCGTCGTGTAGACGCCGGGCGAGGTGACGTGGCCATAGGACAGGCGCGAATCGACATGACCAAAGGTCGATGTCTCGATGCTGACCTGGGGATAACACGCCCGGTATCGACCCTCGATCGGCGCGCCCTGCGCCAGATCGGTGAACGATTTGATGAGGAAATTCGTGTTGCGCTCATAAAGCGCCGTCAACGCATCCACGGCTTCTTTCGGATCAGTGAAAGTCTGCGGCGCGAAAGGCTCCGGCGTGATGAAGGCGAGGGGCGGAATCGTGTGCTTTGCTATTGTCATGGCCTATTATAGAGAGCCAATTTCGACAGGCAAGCGACAGAAATATGAGCATTCGAAAAATTACGCGCTACAACCGTTGGTGACGCTTGCTTTCAAGGGCGCAATGGATAACGTCTTCCCATGACTCTGATGGCGCTCTTGATTTTCGCCGGAGCCCTGATTGCAGATAGCATCAGCCCCGGGCCAACCGTTGCAGCACTGGTTGCGCGCGTGCTGTCGCGTGGGGTTCGCGATGTCTTGCCGTTTCTAATCGCAATCTGGATTGGGGAGGCGATCTGGCTCAGCGTTGCTCTCGCAGGATTGGCAGCGCTCGCATCGACCTTCTACGTGGTTTTTGAAATCATCAAATGGTTGGGCGTCGTCTACCTGTTCTATCTGGCCTGGACGCTTTTCACGCAAAAGCCCGATGTTGCGCAAGGCGAACTGCCCGTCAAAGGAAGCGGCCTGAAAGCGTTCTTTTCAGGCCTTTCGGTGTCTATCGGCAACCCAAAGAACATGCTGTTCTATCTGACATTGATGCCATCGCTGATCGACATTCAGGGTGTGACAGCCATGGGCTGGGCGCAACTGCTGGCAACCTTGGTCGTAACGCTGATCGCAGTTGATCTCTCCTGGGTATTTCTTGCTTCAAAGGCTCGCAGGTTTCTGCAAAACAGCCGCGCGATCCGCCGCATCAATCAAATCAGTGGCGCAGCAATGGCTCTGGCCGCTGCGGCTATCGCTACGCGTTGAGCGGGTAAGCCCTCAGCGTAGCTCTTAAATCGTCATGTGGCAGTTTGTGGAAAGATTTTGCTGGCAGGCGATCGATGCGCCGACATTGACCCGCTGAAAGCTGCGGTTGGGATTGACCACCAGCGCCGCGAACGACATCGCGAAAATTGCCATCAACAAAACGATGATGCTGAACCGACGTACCAAGATTGCCATGCCCATTTCCCCTTTGTGTGTAACCGTGTCCCTTACTGTTGACACGACATTGCCACGTTTGGACTGAACCGATGCTGAGAGCCGGGTTCATGTGGGGTTCAGGGAACAGAGCACGATTGGTGGCGTCCAACGGGAGATGGAAACGGTAATGGCGGACGAAACATGGGCGTCGTTCAGTCTGTACAGATGGCCGTTCAATCCCGCTTATGCGGAGGTCTTCGACCTCGTATTCAAGCTTTCTTACACGACGGATGGACAGAATACCCCTCGTCTGGAGGTGTTTGTCGACAGCGATTTGGCCAAGGAGAAGGATTGGAGAATCTATGGCGCTCCGGGCGACGAATCGGATGATGTGGCGGAAATCAATTTTTCGGCGGCCGGTGAGCGAAAGCCGCTCATCCTGATGTCGCGGTTCTATATGGTGGAATTCGCCGAGCTGCGCTTTGAATATCGTCCAATCGCTAGCGAAACCTTCGTGCCGGTTTATTACTTCAAGGCGGCGATCATCGGGTGAAGTCGATGCCTGTCTTGCCTCAGGCTTTGTTGTTTCGGCCAGCAAAAGCGGCTTTCAGCAACGCAAGAGCGAGAAAAACCAGTGCGGCCAAGGGTAGCAGAGCTATAAGTACGAATAGCAAGAGTATCCTTAGAATGCCTTCTCCACCATTTGCAATGGCAACCCAGCCCCTCAGGACTTTCAGCATTGCAGGCCCGCACGCGATAATAAGCAGGACATAGGCGCCGAGCGCAAATAAAGCGTTTCCCCCAAATCCCATCACATAAATCGCCGTCGCAACAGCAATGGCAAGGCCTGCTGCGATGCGCAGCGCCGGCAGGAGATGGCCCCGCCGCTTTTGATGAGGTCCATGAACATCTGGCGGGCAGGTTGATTTCTCCATTCACAACTCTTCTTTCTTGTGTTCGTTAGTAATGGCTTCGGCTTACTAAAGATTGCAGTATGCTGAGTTTTGGTTGTGGTAAAGTTTCTATCAAAAGTGGAGGAAGAGTGATGAGCGACGCATTCACTGTTCGAGACAAAAAAGTTTTCCTCGTCGATGGCAGCGACGAACCGGTGGAGGTGAAGGGTGGCATTTCCCCGCAGGATTTCGCGGTGGTAAGCCAGTCTCCTGATCGGTATCTCTGGAGCGGATATCTGCGGGATAAAAAGGGTATCTGGTGGTATCATCAGCGCAACAAAAAGGCGAAGTTCGTCACGAGCGACGCCGATGGATTTCGTGTGGTGAATGATGACTACGGGTTGGACGGCGCCCAAGTCTATCTTGAAGATCGGGTCATTCCCGGTGCTGATCCGCGCAGTTTTTCACTCATGGAAAACACTAACTATTTCGCCAAGGATAAGCATCGCCTGTACGTCAAAACCAGCTCCCGTTTTTTCCACGTCGATAAACTCGATCCGGCCACCCTGGTGGCAAACGGACCCTACGTCGGGGACAAGCACGATCTCTACTATCTGTTCGATTCCTTGACGCTGAGTAACAGTTCGAAGCTCAATGAGACCGTGCGGTATTCGCTCTGCAAAGAGCATCATATGCTGTTGAAGGACTGGTTTGCCAAACACTACCCCGACATCGTCGGCTGGTGGCATCCCGCTTACCCGTTCAATGCAGATGGCGCAGAACAGATCGCGGATGATTGGTACAGGACCTCGAACGCCGTGTTTTTCAAAGAGACACTGACGACGATGCGGACGTCCCAAGAGGTCTTCAATCTTGTTCGCGGCGCAGATTCCGCCAGTTTCGAGCCGCTGGATGCCTTCCATGCGCGCGACGCGAAAAATGTGTTCTGCAGATCAAGGCGGATTGACGGTGTTGATCGAGAGACTTTCCTGCCGATCGAGGGCCTTTTCGGGAAAGATAAGGCGGGCGTTTATTTCAACGGCTATCCTGTCGAGCATGCCGACCCGGCGAAGTTTCAAGTTCTCCGGTCAGTGGTTCCGCTGGCGAAAGACAATAAGCGGGTTTACGTGGCCGCCCATGCGCGCACGACTTGGCCGTTCGGGTGCCCGGACGACATTCTAGTTGCGCTGGATGACGCAGATGCCAAGAGTTTTCAGGTGTTTGGAAAGCGCGGCGTGTGGGCGGCTGATGCTGCTAGGGTCTATCTGCGGGGCGAACATCAGAAAAAGTTGGATGCCGCCAGCTTCCGGTTTCTCTGCGAAACTAAGACCAACTGCTGGGCGGCGGATGACAAGGGGCTCTACCGCTCCAACGGTACGCTCATTGTTGCGGGCATAGATGGTCGCCACTTCGTCAAACTCAACGATTTCTGGGGAAGCGATGGAAAAGCCGTTTTCTCTTTCGTGACCGGAGCCATACAAAAGGCAATGGACGCCGAAAGCTTTGTCGTAACGGATGAGAGCGGCGGGGGCAGGGATGCTGCTTTCAGCTATCGGGTCGATAATGGGAGTATTCGAAAAACCAAACGTTGAATGACTCGTTTTGCGACGTTGAACCAACAAGTACTGTCATGTTTGGGATTTTCACGATGAGGCACAAAGCAGGTTTCAATTGCCTCTTTTCACTACACGTGCTGCCGTTTATCAATCTGCCAGCCATGGTTTTATGTTCTGGTAAACGATGATGTGAAAGGAGATATGATGATCTGGAGCGGACAAGGTTATCTCGTCGCAGCTATTGTGTTTGGCGTGTCATTACTCATGAATATGGTTGTCGATGGAATTTATGGTGAGGGGGCATATTCCACTCAACCGATATGGTTTCCGTTAGCTCTGTTGGTCGCTGCGCCGTTCATTTGGGTCCTTGGAACAGCCCTTCAAAAGAATGGAGATCGCGTCGTCATCGACAAGGAAACCGGTGAAGAGCTGACGATCAACCGATCGAGCCACATGTTTATGTTTGTGCCGATGAAATACTGGGCCTTTATCGCCACGGCGGTAGCTGCAGTTCTCTTCATCAAAACCGCACTTGCCCTTTGATGTTTTGGGGAAATATTTTCAAGATCATGAAAATATCGGCGATTTCGAGAGCGCAGCTACCTCGCTTTTCAAACTGCCTTTCTTCGGCCAAAACACTCCCCCTATAAGCAGGTATGGAAATCCTTGAGACCTATATTCCCGAAGACGTCTATTCGCTGTTGGTGATGGGCGCTGTTGTGGTCGTTGCGATCTGGTTGGTGCTGTTTGTCGTACGCAAGCTGATCGGCATTGCCTTGCTGGCGGCTATCATAATCGGGGGGCTGATGGTTTGGCACAATCCCGTTCTGCTGCGGAATGCGCAAGATACTGCGGTGCGTTACTACGACCAGTGGCGTTATGGCGCGACGGTCCATGAGGAACAGCGGCGCTGGTAACACTTTTAATTTGCCGCCTTGCCCCAGTGAGACAAGGCGGCAACTTTTTTTAGTCTCTACTTCTTGAACACCTTCTGCAAATACGCCTCGAACGATGGGCGCCAGACGTCCATCTCGTGGCCGAGGTCTTTGTAATCCGTGTAGTCGTGGGCGATCTTCTTTTTGTCCAGCGTGGCTTTGAGGCCTGCGATGTCCTTGCCGGTGACGACGTCTTTTGTACCAACGGTGACGGTGAGGTTGCGCAAGGCTTTGTTGATCTTGTCGGGCTGGGCCAGCGCGGCATCCACGGCCTTGTTTGGCACCGTTGTGGTGGTGACGCCGCTGAAGGTGGCGACCCAGCCGAAGGTGCCCAAGTGGGTGAGGCCGGAGACGAGGGATTGGTAGCCGCCCTGCGACAGGCCGACCACGGCGCGGCCATCGGCATCGTCACGCACCTTATAGTGCTGCTTCATGTAGGGGATGAGGTCTTCCACGAGTTCGCGGTCGATGGCATCGGCATTGATGGGGTAGAAGTTCTTGCGACGGTCGGCACCGGGGAAGTTTTCGGCGATGGCCTCGGGAATGTCCGCTTCCGTATCGGGAATGACCACGATCATCGGCTCGATTTTCTTCTCGGCCAGGAGATTGTCGAGGATTTGCGGGGCGCGGCCCTGGGTGACCCAGGAGGCAACCGTGTCACCGAAGCCGTGGTAGAGATACATGACCGGCAGAGGTTCGGACGCATCCGTGTAGCCCGGTGGCGTGTAGACATAGGTTGCGCGCTGGGATTTCAAGGCTTTAGACGGAATGGTGACGAGGCGAAGTTCGCCGTGCGGCACATCGCGCACATCGAGAATGCTGCCTGGGACAAGAATGAGGCTGGTGTTCACCTGCCGCTGCGGCTTGGGATAATTGGTGCCGGTGTCGATGCTGCGGAAGCCGTCTATGTTGAAGTAGTATTCATAGAGATTGGGCTTCAGCACGTCGCTCTTGGCGCTCCAGACGCCGTTGTCTGCTCGCTTCATTTCCAGCGGCGCATTGCTGCCGAGAGTGACGGATACTGCCTTGGCCGCAGGCGCGAAGAGGCGGAATGTGATCGATCCGTCCTTTTCGACTGCGGTGACGAATTCGTTCAACGGTCGGTCTGCCGGTGGCGAGGCGGGTGGTTCGGCAGCGAAAGCGGGTGCGGTCATGATGCAACTGGCCAAAAGGATGCAAGGCAAAAGCATGCGCATGAAAATATGTCCTCCAAATTACGTTACCCCCGGCCCGAAACTGACAGATGCACCCTGCCTTTTCAACTGCGCACTGGCGGGGGAAGCATAAAGATCAGGTTGCTTGCTGAAACCGGCTTTCCCGGCTAGGACCGGGCCTGGCTCGTGCAAGGGCGGCTCTCACGCAGATCGTGCGAAAGAGCTGTGGCGCGGGTCGACATTCATATGACGCGTAAGGACATACTGTGAAAATTATAAGAGTGCTGACGATGGTTGTGATCTTCGCCGTCGTGATCTTCGGTTACCGTTGGTACAGCTACGTCACCAACACCGAGAGCCCATACGACGAAGTGGGCATCGAGCTGAACAGCCGCATGCCAGCGCCAATCAGAAAATGGGGCTGTGACAAACTGCACCAGACCTTCGGCAACGCTGTGCCGCCGCTTGGCTGCAGTGCTGGTGGCAGCAACGACTGGATTTGACAGGTTTCTGAAGGCCTGAAGCAGAATCAAAAAAGGCGCCGCGTGGACGGCGCCTTTTTTATTGGTGTCGCGTGATCAGCCGATCATGGCGTTGTCATCGCGCTTGACGGCGATGAGGGCCGAGCGGGGCAGCTTGCCTTCGCCATCCGGGAAGGGCGCATCGGGGTGCTGAATGCCGACGAAGTGGGTGCGCTTGTCGGCAGACCATGTCTGGCCCGTGACTTCCGCGCCCTTCGGTGCCGTCAGAAAACGCTCGATACGACCGGTGAAGGGGTCGCCTGCCAGCATCTGGTTGTTGCCCTGTCCGGCATATTGGCCGTCATTGCTGTCTTCGCCGTCTGTCTGAATCCAGAGCAGGCCGGTCGAATCGAACATCATGCCATCAGGCGAGTTGAACATGTTGCCGGAATTGATGTTGGAGGAGCCCGCATAGGCATCCTTGTGAACGTCAGGATTGCCAGCCATGCAGAACAGGTCCCACTTGAACTTGCCATCGGCATGGTCGTCATTTTCGGGATACCAGCGCACGATCTGGCCGTACTCGTTCTTCTCGCGCGGGTTTGCGGCGTTGAGAGCCATGGCATCGCCGCCGCCATTGGCGCGCAGCTTGCCGTCTTTCATAACACCGCGATTGGTATTGTTGGTCAGTGCGCAATAGGCTTCGATGGCAACGGGGTTGATGGCAACCCATTCCGGGCGGTCCATCGTGGTGGCACCAACCTTTGAGGCGGCCTGGCGGGTGAAGACGCAAATCTCGTCCATCTTCATGCCGGTGGATTGAGGCGTCAGTGCCACCCACTCGCCACTGCCATCATCGCTGAACTTGGCAACGTAGAGCATGCCTTCGTCGAGCAGCTTGGAGGTATCGCCACCCGGCACGTAGATGCCGTTGGAGACGAACTTGTAGAGGAACTCGCCACGTTCGTCGTCGCCCATGTAAACGACGACTCGACCATCGCGCGCGATGACGACGGCGGCGTTTTCATGCTTGATGCGGCCAAGGGCCGTGCGCTTGATCGGCGTGGAGGAGGCGTTGGACGGATCGATTTCCACGACGTAACCGGCACGGCGCGGCTCGTTGGGGTGCTTGGACACGTCGAAGCGCTCATCGAACAGCTCGTAGCCGTAACGGGTTTCGGCCGCGATGCCGTAACGCTTGTAATCATCCGGCATCTTGAAGGCGGCGTCGGTGGAGCCGAAATAGCCGTTGAAGTTTTCTTCGCAGGTCAGGTAGGTGCCCCACGGTGTGCGGCCCGCGCCGCAATTGTTGAAGGTGCCAAGACAGTCGATGCCGTTGGGATCGGTCTTGGTCTTGACCAGTTCGGAGCCTGCGGCAGGGCCGGACAGCTTCATCGGCGTGTTGTGGTGAATGCGGCGGTTAAAGGGGCTGCCGACCACAATGCCCCAGCCATCCTTGCCTTCCGCCACTTCCATGACGGTCACGCCCTGCATGTGCTGGAGGATTTTGACCTCGTCCAGATTGGCAGGCATGCCCTTTTCCCGGTGGGGGAGGTTGGTTTCGTTGTTCACATATTCATGGTTGACGGCGATCAGCTGATGGCTGCCGACCACGAACAACTCCATGCCATCGGTGTTTTCGCCGAAAACCTTGTCCGAGTTCTCAAGGCTGACACCCTTGACCGGGTCGATATCCGACACATTGGGAAACAGCGGCTGACCCCACTTGGCAACCGGCTTCCAGCTATAGCCTTCGGGCACGTGGATGGTGTTGTCGGTAGTTGCAGCAATTGGCTTGAACGGAAAGCGCGATGCGGCTTCCTGCGCCTGTGCGGATGTGCTGGAGGCGAGGTTGCCAAACGTGCCGAGTGCGGCGGCAGCAGAACCAAAGGCCAGAACGCCGCCCAGAAAACCGCGACGCGAAATGGCCGATTCCACCACGCGATCAAAATCCGTCACTGCTGGTGGCGGGTTCTGAAGCTCGTCCCACTCATCCCAGCTCAGCTTGCTTGTGTCGATCTTTGTCATAGCGCTCTCCATCCGCTCGTTGTTTGGAATAGTTCCAGAGAGGGCAACTAAAGAGGGTTTATTACAGCGATATGACGGAGAAAATTCGATTTATTGCATATATTGCAACCTATAGTAATTACACCTGTGTGGAATCACAGATACAGGCGGGTTTTACCCGCCTGCATACATGCATTCAGCCTGTGCCGTGCTGATTAAAGCCGCGACCAAGTCTGGGATTTGCACAGCACCTTTAGTACGCAGCCCTTCATGCTCAGCGAACTGCCCGAAACGGTGCCGGTACCGGCATAGGTCTTGTCATTGGCGGGGTCGGTGATTTCGCCGGAATAGCTGTTGCCCTTACCGCTCATCTTGCCGATCTGCTTTCCGGCATGCTTGCCGGTCTTCAGGGTCACGCAATAGGCAGAGCCGCACTGGGTGATCGCTGCGGTCTCGCCGCTGGCCGTCTTCCAGTTGCCCTCGATGGCTTCTGCAGCAAAGGCGCTGCTGCCCATCAAAAATGCGGCGGCGGCAAATATCGTCATTCTCTTCATAGGGACCTCCCAATCCAGCTTTGGCTGAACCTTGCAGTGTTCCAAAGGTTCGCTCTCGCATCTCCTCATGCGAATACGCAGATTTATAGTTTACGTGGACGTAAAAGGAAATATGGCGGCGGCAAAATTCGGCGATTTTCAGCTCTTTGCGCCGCTGAAAATCATCCATCCAAAAATGCCGAGTTGAGACGTGGTTACGAAAGGGTTGAATTTCATCCGTAAACTTTTCGTAAAATTGTCTGCAAAGTCCTTAATTTCCGGGGCTTGTGATATTTAACAAAAACCCAACTTTACCAATCGTTTGGACTTTGTTTGTCCCCTATTAATCATGGATTTTAAGCGCCCGTTGAAGCCCGTTTGGCATAGTGGGGACATCGAAAGAGCAGAGCAAATCTGCCAACGGACAAGGCCAAAACAAGCCGCAGAAGACGGTAAGGTCCCATCCGCCAAAGCTCCCGCAGCGGGGCGAAGACAGAGAGAAAAACGGGCAAACAGGATAGAGAAAATGGCACGCTTTGAAGTTCGCGATATCGAAATGGCAGTCGCCGGTGGCCAGAGCCGCGCGGACGTCTTTTGCAACCTCGGCCTTATCTACGCGACAGGCCGCGGTTGCCCGGTGAACCTCATCGCTGCCCACAAGTGGCTGAACATCGCCGCGATCAAGGGTTCGGAACGGGCGGTTTCACTGCGCGCCGATCTGGCCCGCAACATGAGCAAGGCAGACCTGGCAACGGCACTGCGCGCCGCCCGCGACTGGATGACCTCGCACTAAGTTCAGGTGAGACTCTTACAGGACAGATCAAAAAGACAGAGCGGGCTCAAGCCCGCCATTCCCCTCCCAACCGGTATCCTCCAGTCCCGGTCGGCACAAAATATAAGCCTTAAAAGGCAAGCGGCCAGATCCACGCCGACACATCAAACCGTGACCAGCAGAAACAAGGCTGGCACGGTTTTTTTGTTGGCCGAGCTGTTTAGAGGTCTGAGGAAGGAACGCGAAAAACGCCACGAATTTTGGCAGGATTGCAGACAGCTATCTGGACGTGCGTACGAGTCTTAAAGCCTGAGTTGGGATAGGCTGTCTCGCCTTCCTGAAAAATTCCACGAACGGAATCAAATTTTTGCAAGCCAGCGCGTTCTCGACTTGAATGCAGGTGATTGATAACAGCACAATCTAACTCACGCAAAAGCAAGTCGTCTCCAAGTTTATTATTCGGCATATCGAGTTCAGGTATTTTTTGGAAAATTGCTTTCAAGTCCGTGTAAGCGTTGCTGATTGCATCGACCCCACGAGACGACGATAAATCTAGACAAAACCCGAGATCAAGTATCGCGCCGACAACAGCAACATCGTTTGGGTCGCGTTCTTTTCGGACTTGGGCATCGCGGAAAAACTCGATGCCTCTTCTTGGATTGGCCTCCCAGAAATATATTCCCTTTCCAAGCCAATCATAGGCGTTCTCGCTAGGGCGAAAGGGATCGCCGTTCAGCAAACTCGCGGCGACAGTTTTGCTGCAACCGTGATATCCAAGAACGAAAGAGGTGTTGAGCGAGTGCAAGGCAGATCAGGCAACTTTTTTGTGATTGTATTCGGCAGTCAACTCGCCATTTTCATCGACCATACCAATGTCTTGCAAATAACGAAGCGCAGATTCCTTTGACTGCGTCGCCGCTTCACGCGTCTCACGCAGTGCTTTTTTTGTCTTTTGAAATTCTTCTTCGTTCATATCGAGCGCTCACTACAGATACTGTATGCAGTGTCTCATAAGCGCCATGCGCAATCAACCATTCGTTGATTATCGCACTCCATCTATTCCAGCGCCTTCAACACCTTCGGCAGCGCATCTGCAAACAAATCCAGCTTGGCGTCCGGCGCGGCACTGACGCGGATGCAACGGTTGAGTGGCTCCACCCCGGGCATGCGGATGAAGACGCCGTGGTCCATCAGGCCGTCCACGATGGCTTTGGCGTAAACGCCGTCCTTGTGGCAATCGATGGTGACAAAGTTGGTGGCGGAGGGCAGGGGTGAGAGGCCGTTCTGGCGGGCGATGGTGGAGATGCGCTCTCGGGCGTTGGCGATGCGCTTGACCACATCGCGCAGATAGGCCTGATCTTTCAATGCGGCGAGTGCTGCGACGATTGAAACGCGGGGCATGCCGAAGTGATTGCGGATTTTATCGAAGGCCTGCGCATTGCCCAGCGTGCCGATGGCATAGCCAACGCGCGCGCCTGCCAGACCGTAAGCTTTTGAGAAGGTGCGCATGCGCAGCACATTCGGCATGCCGATCATGGCGCGAACGCTGGGGATGGCGCTTTCCGGCGCGGTCTCGCAATAGGCCTCGTCCAGCACCAGCAGACAGCTTTCCGGCAGCGCCTTTGCAAAAGTCAGGACTTCGCTTGCTTCCCACCAGCTTCCCATAGGATTGTCGGGATTGGCGAAATACACCAGCGGCGCGTTCTCTTTCTTGACGAGGTCCAGCAGACCGTCGAGGTTCTCGTGGTCATCCAGATAGGGCGTCGTCACCAGACGTCCGCCGTAACCGGCGACGTGATAATTGAAGGTGGGATAACCGCCGAAGGACGTGACAACAGGGGTTCCGGGCTCCACCACCAACCGCACGATCTCGCCCAGCAAACCGTCCACGCCATTGCCGATGGCGATGTTGTTACGGGAAATGCCGTGATAGATGGCCAGCGCTTCCCGCAATTCGAAATTTTCTGGGTCGGCATACATCCAGGTTTCGGACGCTGCCTGCTTCATGGCTTCCAGCACCGATGCGGCCGGGCCAAAGCCGCTTTCATTCGCGCCGATCCGTGCTTTGACGGCGAGCTTGCGGTTGCGCTCTATCGCCTCTGGCCCGACGAAAGGCACCGAAGAGGGAAGCGAAGCGGCGAGCGACGTAAAGCGCGAAAATGCGGACATTTCAGAGAGTTCCGTTATCTATTGACAGACGGACCTCACAATAGAATCAAAATTGGCCCGCGCAAGGCAGGCCAATGGAATTGGCGGAATTTTGAAAGGTTTTCCCAAGTACCCGGAAAACAGGGTTACTCTATAGTGCCGTTTCGAAACTCAGGCGGCGAATATGGTGCAGGAATTCCGCATCGATCAGCATGTTGAAGCCGACGGTTGCCTGTTCTGCCTCACGACGTATCAGCGTGCAGCCGATTTCATCGCGAATGCCGAGGATTTCCAGATAGAAGTTCGTCGGCATGTCCAAATGAGGGCTGACCTCGAGATCCGCGCCGTAGAGCGAGACGTTGCGAATGAGGCAACGCATGGTGTTTTTCGCACTGAGATGATGACCAATGAAGGTGATCTTGCCGGGGCGATCCACCGGAAATTTCTCATAGAGTTCGTCGTGCGGTACGGCGTCGCTTGCAGTGATGTTTACGTTGAGCGCCATGACAACCTCCCGATTGCCTTTTGTCTTGTTACAATCATAGGCCCGCTTCATTGCCAAATGCTGAAGAAAAACGATAAAACACCAGTGTTTCTGGCACGTTATGCCACAGCATTTCAGCCCGCGCGAACCGGCTTCGAGCTTGAAACGTATGTAGTGCCATTAGGTTGCGCAAAACTGTAGACGGGTGGGGGCGAGGAGGCGTCCGTTCGTCCTTAATCGGTTGACGGCAGGCGTACTTGTCGTTACGCCTGTGACATCTCATGGAGTGATGGAGCGACATATGGCAGGCACACTCGTCATCGTTGGTGCGGGCCAGGCCGCCTTTTCCCTTGCCGCGAAACTGCGGGCGTTGAAGGACGAACGACCGATTACGATCATCGGTTCGGAAGACGTTTTGCCTTACCAGCGGCCACCGCTATCCAAGAAATATCTGATGGGCGAGATGAGCTTCGACAGGCTACAGTTTCGCGATGCCGAATGGTTCACGGACAACAATGTCGACATCCGCCTGTCCACCTGGGTCGAAGAGATCGACCGCACGGCGAAGACGGTGCGCATGCAGGATGGCAGCACGCTTGCCTATGACAAGCTGGCGCTGGCGACGGGCTCTGCCCCGCGCACCCTGCCAGCCGGTGTCGGTGGCGATCTCGAAGGAGTCTTGACGGTGCGCGACAAGCGCGATGCCGACCGGCTGATGGAAGAGATGAAGCCTGGGCGCAAATTGCTGGTGATCGGTGGTGGATATATCGGGCTAGAAGCGGCAGCCGTTGCGCGGCATCTGGGGCTGGAGGTGACGCTGATCGAAATGGCCGACCGCATCTTGCAACGCGTGGCCGCCCCCGAAACAGCGCGCATCATGCGCGACATTCACAACCCGCACGGCGTTTCCATCCGCGAGAAGACCGGCCTCGTGCGGTTGATCGGAACGGATGGCCATGTCAGCGCAGCCGAGCTTTCAGACGGAACGGTGCTGGAGGTGGACTTCGTCATCGTCGGCATCGGCGTTTTGCCGAATGACCGGCTGGCGCGTGATTCGGGCCTCGATATCGGCAACGGTATTCTGGTCGATGAATTCACCCGCACATCCGATCCTGATATTCACGCCATGGGCGATTGCGCACTTTTGCCGCTTGATGGCGCGCGGGTGCGGCTCGAATCGGTGCAGAACGCGGTCGATCAGGCCGAGGCGGCGGCTCTCGTCCTGACCGGTGAGGAGAAACCCTACCAGCCCAAGCCATGGTTCTGGTCCGACCAATATGATGTGAAGTTGCAGATTGCCGGGTTCAACATGGGTTACGATGAGACGGTGCTGCGGCCCGGCCAGCGGGAAGGCAGCCATTCCATCTGGTATTTCCGTGCGGGCCGCTTCATCGCCGTGGATGCCATCAACGATGCCAAGGCCTATGTCAGCGGCAAAAAGCTGCTGGAGACCGGCAAACAGCCGGACCGTGCCATTCTGGCCGATCATTCTGCCGACCTGAAACTGCTGCTGGCCTGAAGGAACACCCATGCGCGCCGAGGAAAACCGCTTCAAGACCGCCATTCGCGAAGGCAAACCGCAAATCGGCCTCTGGCTGGATATGGGCGAGGCGATCACGGCAGAAATTGCCGGAACAGCCGGGTTCGACTGGCTGGTGATCGATGGTGAACACGGCCCCAATGATCTGCGCAGCATTATCGACCAGTTGCGCGCGCTAGCCCCATTCCCCGCTGAGCCTGTGGTGCGTGTTCCCGTGGGGGAGAGCTGGATCATCAAGCAGTTGCTTGATGCCGGTGCGCGCACGCTGCTGGTGCCGATGGTCGATTCGGCTGCGCAAGCAGCGGAACTCGTTGCCGCCATGCATTATCCGCCGCGCGGCATTCGCGGCATGGGCGCTGTGGTAGCAAGAGCGTCGGCTTTCAACACCATCGACAACTATGCGCAAAACGCATCCGATGGCCTGTGTTTGCTGGTGCAGGCAGAAACGCGCGCGGCCATCGCCGATCTCGACAATATATTGCAGGTGAATGGTATCGACGGCGTCTTCATCGGCCCCGCGGATTTGGCCGCCGATATGGGCTATCTCGGGCGGATCGACGAGCCGGAGGTGCAGGAGACCATCGAAGCGGCCATTCGCAAGATCGTCGCATCCGGCAAAGCCGCTGGTATTCTGACCTTCAACGAGACCTATAATAAGCGTTATCTCGAACTCGGCGCGTCATTCGTGGCGGTTGGCGCGGATGTTACGGAGTTTTCCAACGCCATTCGCTCGCTCTGCGCGCGTTACAAAGGCGGTGCGCCGGAGAAGGCATCGAGCTACTGAAACTGCTCAGTCATCATTGCTGGCATTGAGTTTTTCCGGGCGAATACCCTCCTGACCGGAAAAAAGAAAGCCTTCCCGCACCAACCACTCTCGCAAAATCCGTTGTATCGCCTCTTCTCGATCAAGGCCGCTTTCCTGCACGAAGGCAGCCAATGCCGTTTCGAGCTCTTCATTGAACATCATTTTGTATCTCCCATCCCAATAACGAAAAAGGCAAGGAGCCGAACGCTCCTTGCCTCTCGAATGTCTTGAAGTCAGAGCTTAGCGCCAGCGATAAAGGCTGCTCTTCTGCTCTGTCGCGGCATTGGCCACGCAGTAACCAAGTGCAAAGCCGAGAGCGCCGACGACTGTCAGCAGCGATGTCGCAGTGCCTGGATTTTCTTTGACGGCTTCGACCACATTGTGGCCCTGTGCCTTCACGGTCTGTGCAGCTGTCTGCGCGACACGCTGTACACGACCGCGTGCCTCATCCACAAATTCCGAAGCATCTTCGGAAAGTGTGCCAGCCCGCGCCGAAACCGACTTGGACAGGGAAGAGATCTGCGCACGCAGCTCTGCAATCTGATTCTCAACTGTATCTTCGACAACGTTCAATTTGGTCTGAGCCATGTGAAATCACCTCTTGCTGTTTCCGGGGTGATAACGCAGCGGCCAAACGAAATGTTCCGCAATGCAGCGAATTCATGTGTTCAGATTTTAAATGGGGATTTTGTCATGATGGCGGAGAGGATGGGATTCGAACCCACGATACGCTTTTGACGTATACTCCCTTAGCAGGGGAGCGCCTTCGACCACTCGGCCACCTCTCCGGTGCCGCCTGATTATGGCGTATAAAAATCGAATGCAAGGCCTTTTCTATAAAGAGACGAAAAAGAACCGTTTCCTCCAATGTTTTCTCAAGGGCATGGCGGTTGAGAAACATAGAATCAGCAAGTTCTCACAAAGGCAAAGAGAATCGTTTCAGAGGAATCGGCGTTGCTCATCCGCCCAAACAGCTGCATTGCTATATAGGAAGTGTGCAGCGTGGTTACCGCAGGCGATGCGCTGGCTCAGCAAAATCCTTGGGAATGCGGGCTTACCAGGGCATCAAGCCACCTTATCCACATGGCGGCACTCTCGATGGCGAGGGGATAAGCCCCGGATTCCAAAGGCATTTTTTAATATTCTGTAAACCTTTGACGCCGCCGGACCCCGCAAATGTGTTGTTTCAGCAACAACGCAAAATGAAGCAGGCCCACAAAGCTGTCATATCCATCATTGCCGATTGCAACTGCGCCATCCTTTTGTATTTTCGGCAACGGAAGCGAGGCGGTGGATCGTCCGTTTTCGAAGAACACGGGAATGGGGCAGGGAATGCTGTCCTTCAGCTTAAGAACCCAGACCCTTTTGAAACTTGACTGGAGGTCAACATGAACATTAAGAGCCTTTTGATCGGCTCCGCTGCAGCTCTCGCAGCAGTATCTGGCGCCCAGGCTGCCGACGCTATCGTCGCTGCTGAGCCAGAGCCAATGGAATACGTTCGCGTTTGCGACGCTTTCGGCACAGGCTTCTTCTACATCCCTGGTACCGAAACCTGCCTGAAGTTCGGCGGTTACGTTCGTTTCCAGACCGACTTCGGTCGTGACCTTTCTGGCACATCTGACTGGGATTCGTTCACACGCGCTCAGTTCGAAGTTGACACCAAGACAGACACCGAACTCGGCGCTCTGCGTGGCTTCATCGGTTTCCGCGGCAACGCTGACAACGGTTCTACTGCTTCTTCTGGCTTCCACGTCAACCAGGCTTTCATCGAGCTGGGCGGCCTGAAGGTTGGTAAGTTCTACAACTGGTGGGACGATGGTCTCTCTGGCGAAGCTGACGTTCTCGCAACGAACACACTCTTCAACTCCATTCGTTACACCTACGATGCAGGCTCTTTCTGGGCAGGCGTTTCGGTTGACGAACTCGAAGGCACAAACAGCCAGTTCCGCACAATCACTGGTCCTGCAGTTGCTGGTGTGTTCCCTGTATCCGCAGAGGCCGACAACAACGTAGGTATTTCTGCTGGTCTTGGTGCAAAGGTTGCTGGCTTTACGCTTCAGCTGATCGGCGGCTACGACGTTGACCAGGAAGAAGGCGCAGTTCGTTTGATGGGTACTGCAGACATCGGTCCTGGCACGCTTGGCCTGGCAGGTGTTTGGGCTTCCGGCGCAAATGCTTACTACGCACAGTCTGAATGGGCTGTTGCTGCTGAATACGCAATCAAGGCAACTGACAAGCTGACGATCACTCCAGGCGGCCAGTACTTCGGTAACGTTTCTGATCGCGTAGCGCTCTTCACACCAGGTATCGTTGCTGGTGCCATCGGTACAGTATCTGCTGGTACAGCTATCGTTGCGAACGATTTCTCTAACCGTGACGCTTGGCAGGCTGGCCTGACTGTTGATTACAAAATCACAGACGGTCTCTCCACAAAGGTTGCAGTTAACTACTACGACGAAGATGGTTCTAACGTTGACCAGTGGAACGGTTTCGTTCGTCTGCAGCGTTCGTTCTAATCTGATCTGATAGTATCAGTGACGGGAAACCCGGCTTTCGAGCCGGGTTTTTTTGTTTTTTTGCGTAAATTTTATTTTTGATATCAGGGTCGGAATTTAATGTTTAGGTAACGACCAGGACACCAAACAGCTAATTTGTAGCGAATGGGCAACAGCAAGGCAGGAAGCTGGCTGGATTGTGACGGAAACAATTACTTCGAGATTGCGCGAATCTGCGCTTTTCGATGTAATCACTTTCAGAGCAGCAATCCACCTTGCGGCTTAAACAATTGACTTGGAGGTCAACATGAACATTAAGAGCCTTTTGATCGGCTCCGCTGCAGCTCTCGCAGCAGTATCTGGCGCCCAGGCTGCCGACGCAATCGTCGCTGCTGAGCCAGAGCCAATGGAATACGTTCGCGTTTGCGACGCTTTCGGCACAGGCTTCTTCTACATCCCTGGCACCGAGACTTGCTTGAAGTTCTCTGGTTACGTTCGTTTCCAGACCGGTTTCGGTCGTGACCTGTCCGGCACGTCTGATTGGGACTCGTTCACACGCGCTCAGTTTAACGTTGACACACGTACAGACACTGAACTCGGCGCACTGCGTGGCTTCATCGAATTCCGTGCAGATGCTGATGCTGGTTCTACGTCCTCTTCGAGCTTGGAAGCTCGTCAGGCATTTATCGAGCTTGGTGGTCTTCGCGTTGGTAAGTTCTACAGCTGGTGGGATGATGATCTCTCGGGCGAAACTGACCTTCTTTCTTCCAACACGCTGTTCAACTCCATTCGTTACACCTACGATGCAGGCTCTTTCTGGGCAGGCGTTTCGGTTGACGAACTCGAAGGCACAAACAGCCAGTTCCGCACGATCACTGGCCCAGCCGTTGGTGGCGTTTTCCCAGTATCTGTAGAAGCTGACAACAACGTCGGTATCACTGCTGGCGTTGGTGCGAAGTTCGGCGCAGCTACTCTCCAGGTCATCGGTTCCTACGATGTTGATCAGGAAGAAGGCGCAGTACGCGCAATGATGTTTGCTGACATCGGACCTGGTACACTCGGTCTTGCCGGTGTTTGGGCTTCCGGTCCAAATGCTTACTACGCTCTCTCCGAGTGGACTGTTGCTGCTGAATACGCAATCAAGGCAACTGACAAGCTGACGATTACGCCTGCTGCTCAGTACCTTGCGAATGTAGCTAACAGTGTAAACCTCGTGACTCCTGGTATCACGGGCGCAGGTGCGATTGGCCTCGTTGACGCTGGCTCTGCCATCGTCACCAACGATTGGTCCAACCGTGATGCATGGACTGCTGGCGTAACGGTTGATTACAAAATCACCGAAGGTCTGACCACGAAGGTTACGGCTAACTACTACGACGAAGATGGTGCAGACACCGACCAGTGGACTGGCTTCGTTCGCCTTCAGCGCGACTTCTAATCTGATCTGACTTCGGTCAGTGATGGGAAGCCCGGCTCTCGAGCCGGGCTTTTTCGTTTTGCGGTGGGGTGACTGTGTGGAGTTTTTGGATGCTCGGACACGGTTGCCAGCCTTGAATACAAAAAAGCGCCGATCACTCGGCGCTTTGGATGGTCCAGTTATGTCGTGACGGCATCAGCCCGAACGACCATCCCGCAAATCGCTGACAATATCCGCTTTCTGACCCAGCCGTGTCTTATACACCTGATAATTCTCCATCACCCGCTGCACGTAGTTGCGGGTCTCTGGGAAAGGGATGCGTTCGATCCAGTCGACCACGTCGTCGATGGGTTTGCCGCGGGGGTCGCCGTAGCGGCTGATCCATTCGGGGACGCGTTTGGGGCCGGCGTTGTAGGCGACGAAGGTGAGGATGTAGGAGCCGCCGAAGCTGTCGATCTGTTCGCCAAGGTAATGGGCGCCGAGTGTGGCGTTGTAGCCTGCGTCGGTTGTGAGTTTCGCTTGCGTAAAATCCATGCCGTGGCGGCTGGCGACGCCTTTGGCGGTGCCGGGCAGAAGTTGTAAGAGGCCGCGCGCATTTGCGGGCGAGACGGCTGCGGGGTTGAAGGCGCTTTCCTGGCGCGCAATCGCATAGGCCAGCGCCATGCCGGAGCCGGAGATGTTGGCCGTGCCGGGAATGACGCCGATCGGGTAGGCGAGCGCTGCGGCATCGATTCCACGGCTGAAGGCCGTCTTGCCGATCTGGAGCGAGACCTGATGGTTGTTGTTCTTTTCCGCGCGCGAGGCGAGGATCGCCAATTCGCCTGGGCTGTCCATCTGCTCGGCCAATGCGCGGTAGAGGCTATCGGCCCGCCAGCTGTAACCTGCAGCCTCAAGTCTTTCGATGGCGCGCACGGCTTCACGCTCGGCAAAATGCTGGCGGTCGTTGTCGCTAGGGGAAGGGTAGGTCACGTTGATTGTGGTCGTACCGATTCGCGCGGCGGCAAGCTGGCCATAGAATGTGCCGGGATTGGCGGCTGCCTTGGTGAAGAACTCGCGGGCATTGCCTGGGCCGCCAGCTTCGGCGGTGCGGCCCAGCCAGTAATAGGCGCGCGACGCGGAAAGGGGTCGGTTCGATGTCTCAAGCAGTCGGTTGAAATGTTTTGCAGCATCGGTGGGGTCTTGTAGCGCGCGCAGCGCGTACCAGCCCGCGTGGAATTCCGCATCGGCAATATCCACTGCTGACGTCGCGGCGTGATTGGCGACAATGGTGTAGGCTTGGCGGAAATCGCCAAGGTCTGCCAGTCCCCGCGCGATGATGCGCCGCTCGTTCCACCACTCACCGGGGTTGACGAGCTTTGCCTGATCCGTCGGCGCTTGCGCCAAAAGCGCTGCTGCATCGGCGTATTTCTGCTGATGGCGCAGGTTTTCGATGCGGGCGAAGAGATAGGCCGGATCGTTGCGGGCAGGGCCGGTCACGGCGGCGAGTGCGGCAGGCGCGTTTTTCGCACGCTGCAACACGGCGGCCCAGGCGGCATAGAGTGGCTGCGCCTTGCCGAGATCACCAAAGCGTTTGGCCTGGCTGACGCGGCTGCGATACATCAGATAATCCATCCGCGCCTTGTGATCGGCAGCAGAGAGAAATCCGGGAAATTCATCGATGACGCGGTCTTCCAGCGCCGTGTCCATACCTTCGTTGATCCATAATGTGCGGATGAGCTTCTGCGCTTGCGCCGTATTGCCGCTGGTGTTCTGCGCTTGAGCAAGGGCAATTGTGCCCTCCGGCGTTTCAGGCGCGCCGTTGGCGAAATAGGCGATGAGCTGTTCCGCAGGCGGACTTTCGCGCAGCATGGCACGCTCGGAATTGGCACGGAATGTGGCGGTGCCCGGCCAGCCCTTGAGTTCGGTCTGGGCAGTGGCGATCTCGGCGGAGGAGACGTTTTTCTGGCCGGAAATGGCAATCGCCCATGTCAGGATATGCCGGTCGAGAGCCGTTGCGGGCAGGGAGTTGCGAATGGCGATGGCGCGCAGAGCATCACGGCTGGACAGCGCATCGAGACCTGCTTTCAGATCGGAGACGTCGAGCGGCGCGTTCGGCCGCATGATCGAGCCGGTGATTTCAGGCGTCGCAGGCATGAATGCTGGGGTCGCAGGTGAATTGGGCTTGACATAGGGCAGGGGCACGATGGCGCTTTCGGTCGCGGGCCCGGCCCACGCACCCCAGACTGTGGCCGCAAGGCCAGCCATGGCCAGGCCTAAAGCTGCTTTCTTCATGCGTTCACTCGCGACTTTGGACCGCCGCTTGGCCGCAACGCCGGGTTTTGCCGGGCGTACGACCTGGAAAGGGCTGTCTGGTTTTGCGGCTCTGTGTCTTGCAGGTGTCATGCCTCCATTAGCTGCTTTCAGCCTTAACAGAACCTTAATCCCGAAGGCCGGTGCTGATCAAATTTCGGTCAGAAACGGCGTGTACGGGCGTCTGAACCATCATTGGCGGGCGCGGCGCTGTCGATGCTGTGAAGCCTGAAACTATTTGTGTTTCGCACATCAAAAGGCATCGTTAACAGCTTGTCGGTAGCGTGGGCCCGCTTTAATGTGACGACGTTTTAACCATGGAATGCGGCTGAAGCATGGACTGGCTCACCGCAAGGAGTATTGCATGTTCAAGGGATCCATTCCCGCCCTCATTACGCCGTTCACCGCGCAAGGCGCAGTGGACGAAACGGCGTTTGCCGCCCATGTGGAGTGGCAGATTGCCGAAGGCAGCAGCGGCCTCGTGCCCGTCGGGACAACCGGGGAATCCCCGACCTTGTCTCACGACGAGCACAAACGAGTCGTTGAACTGTGCGTGGAAACGGCGGGTAAACGGGTTCCGGTCATCGCCGGTGCAGGCTCCAACAACACCCACGAAGCGATAGAGCTCGGCCTGCATGCGCAGGAAGTGGGCGCAGACGCGCTGCTGGTCGTCACGCCTTACTATAACAAGCCGACGCAGAAGGGCCTGTTTGCGCATTTTTCGGCAATCGCCGAGGCCGTGACGCTGCCCATCGTGATCTACAACATCCCGCCGCGTTCGGTCATCGATATGACGCCGGAAACGATGGGTGCGCTGGTCAAGGCGCATAAGAACATCGTTGGTGTAAAAGACGCAACCGGCAAGCTGGACCGCGTTTCGGAACAGCGCATCACCTGCGGCCCTGATTTCATTCAGCTTTCGGGCGAAGATGGCACGGCGCTGGGCTTCAACGCTCATGGCGGCGTGGGCTGCATTTCGGTGACGGCAAACGTTGCGCCGCGTCTGTGTGCCGAGTTTCAGGCGGCGATGCTGGCCGGAAACTACGCGCTGGCGCTGGAGTATCAGGATCGCCTGATGCCGTTGCACAAGGCGATCTTCATGGAGCCCGGTGTCTGCGGCACGAAATACGCGCTGGCGCGCAGTCGCAATGTCAGCCGCAAGGTGCGCTCGCCGTTGATGGATACACTTGAGCCTGCGACGGAAGCGGCCATTGATGCCGCACTGAAACATGCGGGCCTGATCAATTGAGATGAACCCGAGGTGCGCTGGCAACGGCGCACCTTCACTTTCGGTGCCTTAGCCACTACATAGGGGCCGAACCGCAAATCATTGCGGACGAATAAAAGACGGATTAAGAAATGGCCCCTAAAGGCAGTCAGCGCGTTGTGAACAAGGTTGTTGCGGAAAACCGCAAGGCCCGCTTCAATTATGAAATCCTCGATACCTACGAGGCTGGCATTGTTCTGACGGGCACTGAGGTTAAATCCCTGCGCGATGGCAAGGCGAACATTGCCGAATCCTATGCGTCGGATGAAGGCAACGAGATCTGGCTGATCAATTCCCATCTGCCGGAATATCTTCAAGCCAATCGTTTCAACCACGAGCCGCGCCGTCGCCGCAAGCTGCTGCTGTCCAAGCGCGAAATCCATCGCATGCGCGTGGGCATCAACCGCGAAGGCATGACGCTGGTGCCGTTGAAAATCTACTTTAACGACAAGGGCCGTGCAAAGCTGGAGCTGGCGCTGGCCAAGGGTAAAAAGCTGCACGACAAGCGCGAGACGGAAAAAGAACGCGACTGGAATCGTCAGAAATCGCGTTTGATGAAGGGTGGCGCTGCCTGATAGGGTGGCGTTTACTCACGCTGGCCGCGTACGCTCTCTGACTGATGTTAAGCCTTTGTCGTAACAGCCAAAGGCATCGGCACTGAACCTTGAGCCTACTCGCCCAGTTCCATGACCAGCGACAATGGCGCGCGGAACGTCGCGATCAGGCCACTTGGCGAAAAGTTTTTCTCCACATCACCCGTTCCGGCAATACCCATGCGGATGAGGCGGGAGCCGAAGCCACGGCGTTCGGGTTCTGAGGCGGGCGGGCCGCCTTTTTCTTCCCATTTCAGGGTCAGGATCGGCTTTTCGGAATCATCAGAGACGTGCCAGCTAATGTCGACCAGACCGGCATCGGTCGAGAGCGCACCGTATTTGATGGCGTTGGTGCCGAGTTCGTGCAGCAGAAGCGAAAGCGATAGCCCGGCCTTGGGGCCAAGCGGCACTTCCGGGCCCGACATAACGACTTTCCCATCTCCGGCGTGGAGATGCATGACCCTGCCGATGACTTCGCGCAGGCGCGCCGTCGACCAGGATTGCTGGAGCAGCACGTTGTGAGCGGAGCTGAGAGCCTGAAGCCGACCGTTGAAGGCGGCGACGGCGTCCTTTTCCGTGACGTTGCGCAGCGTCTGGGCGGCAATGGCCTGGACGATGGACAGCGTGTTTTTCAGGCGGTGGCTGAGTTCCTGATTGAGGATGCGCTGCTCCGACTCGGCATTCAGCCTTGCAATCGCGGCATAGGCGCGGTCCGCAACGCCCCAGGCAAAATCGAGTTCCAGCTTGCTCCAGAAACGGGGCTTGGCATCATGCGCAAAGAGAATGCCGACGAGCGCGCCACGGTCAATGATCGGCACCTTGACGAAGGAGCGAACGCCCATCTCCGCATAGCCTGAGGCATCGCTATCCAGCCAACTGGCGGCGTTGATATTGGGTACGGCCAGCGTGTCGCCGATTTCCAGACGCTTCATCGTTGCCTGAAAATCGGTGAGTTTGTGATGTCCGGCAATGGACTGTGCCTCCGCGGCAAGCCAGTTGAACTCCACGAACAGGCTATCGGTCGCCGAATTGACAGTTGCATAACCGGAGCGATTGACGGCAAGGCCTTCCGCCAGAATCTCAGACGCGATGCGCGAAATGTCCTGAACAGTCTTGCCCGCGCGCAATCTGTCACCCAGCGTCAACAGGGCGGCGATTCGGGCATCCTTGCGCTTGGAATCGGTGATGTCGATGATGACGCCGATCATCTTCACCGGTATTCCGCGGTCATCCAGAATGAACTGCGCGCGCCGCGCTACCCAGCGAACACGCTGGTCGCTGCCACGACGAATGCGATATTCGACGCTGAGCTGCGCTGTCGCCGATATCCGGCTAGTGGTTTCAGATGCCGTTTTGCGGTCGGTATCGACAACGAGCTTTTCGAAAACGGACGAATCGTAACTCGGCTGTTCCGGCACGCCGAAAATGCGGCAGAACTCTTCGGAGACGATAGCTTCGTTCGTTTCGATATCGATTTCGAAAATGCCGATCTGGCCCGCATCATGGGCCGCCTTGGAGCGTTCGTGGTTGACCCGCAACTCCTCGTTCTTGGCACCCACCTTGCTGACGCGCAGCTGGCGCTTTGCGGAAAGGCGACGCTCCAGCGCGAGATCATACGTCGCGCTTTGCAGGGTGCGGCGCAGCTCCAAGTGCGACATGACCTGCCGCGCCAGCGCTTTCAACGCATTCTGCTGGGCGTCGGTAATGTCTTTCGGCTCGTGGCCCAGAACGCAAATGGTGCCGATTGGAAGCCCGTCATCAGACTTCAGAAGCGCACCGGCGTAAAAACGGATGTGGGGCTCGCCAGTGACCAACGGATTGGTCTGGAAGCGCGCATCGCGGGTCGCATCGGGAATGACCAGAAAATCGTCTTCGAGAATGGCGCGGGCACAAAACGACGTGTCCAACGGTGTTTCGCGAACGCCCAAACCAACCTCGGCCTTGAAGAACTGCCTGCCATCGCCAATGAGGTTGACGACTGCGATCGGCGTGTCGCAAATGGTGGAGGCCAGTAACGCGAGGTCGTCGAAATCCTGCTCTCGCGGTGTATCAAGAACATTGTAGCTATCGAGTGCAGCCAAGCGGCGCTGTTCTTTGGACGAGATACCTTCCATGGGCCTTTGAAAATTGGAGCCATCACTGACGTGCCGGCCCGAAGCAGCCGATCGTTCGGCTCATTTGATACAATAGTTTAATCCAATCGCATAAGAAAAAAAGAATGTGCTCAATCAATTGATTGGGGTCATATCGTCATGTTGATGATCTCGCATTCGGAACGAAAAAAACGCCGGTGCGGTGTCCACAACCGCATCGGCGTTTTTCCGTTCCCGGGCAAGGCCTGTGGGGCTATGCGGCGCGGTAGACCGCCTGCTGGTGGCGCATGGATTTCTGCACGTTGAACCGGCTGACGAGGGCTGCGAGATTGCTGCTGATGTCGCTCAGACCATGCGTTGCGGCGTTGGTTTCTTCCACCATGGCGGCGTTCTGCTGGGTCAATTGATCCATGCTGGCAATGGCGGAATTGATTTCCTGAATGCCCATCGCCTGCTCCTGCACCGCCTGGGTGATGGCGCCGATGTGGTCCTGAATATGGTCCACCTTGCCGCCGATGGAGTTGAGCGCTTCACCCGTGCGGCTGACCAGCGATACGCCGTTTGCGACATCCTGCGAGGACTTGTCGATCAGGACACGGATTTCCTTGGCAGCATTTGCGGAACGCTGGGCGAGTTCTCGCACTTCCTGCGCGACCACAGCGAAGCCCTTGCCCGCTTCACCGGCACGTGCGGCTTCAACGCCTGCATTCAGTGCGAGAAGATTGGTCTGAAAGGCGATTTCATCGATGACGCTGACGATCTGGGTGATTTTCTGCGAGGAGTGCTCGATGGCACTCATGGCTTCCACGGCTTCCGTCACGATGTGGCGGGAGCGCGCGGCCTCCTCTGCAGAGCTTTTCACGATATCCTGCGCCTGTTCGGTACGCTGCGCGGATTGTCTGGAGATGGTGGTGATCTGCTCAAGTGCTGCGGCGGTCTGCTCCAGAGAGGCTGCCTGTTGCTCGGTGCGGCGCGCCATGTCATCGGTGGAAGATGTCAGCTCTCGGGTGTTGGCCGAAATCTTGTGCGATTCCTCAACGATTTCGGAGAAGGCGCCGGACAGCTTGGCAAGGGCAGTGTTGAAATTGGTCTTCAGACCATCGAATTCCGCTGCAAGATCGCCGTCCATGCGTGAAGTCAGGTCGCCCTGCGCCATGTGGTTCAGCGCTGTGTTCAGAAGTGACAGGACCTGTTGCTGCTCCTGCTTCATGCGCTGCTGTTCCAACTCGGATGCAGCGCGCTCTTCAGCAAGGGCTTCCAGATAGACCGAGATCGAATAATCCATGTCAAGAAGGGCTGCCTTGACCGCAACGGTGATGTCTTTAGCGACCTGCTTGCCCTTCTTTTCGAACATGAAGCCCTTGAGCTGCGCGTCTACGACGGCCTTGATGATGCCTTCGAGAATAAGCGCATAGCCGCCGATGTACCAGCGCGGCTCAAGGCCGAGACGCGCATGGGTGCGACCGATGGCGGTGACGGCGGAAGTGTACTCGCTGTCGAACGAGGCGGATGCGATGCGCGACCAGTGCTTGATCTGCATGGATTTGGCGTGCTGGATATGCGCTTCGTTGGCGAAGAATTTCGCGGTGTCGGGAACGGCGCGGGCCTTGGTGTAGAAATCGTCCAGTGAGCCGCTTAGCGAGGCGACGATGGCGGGCTTCAACGCAGCCAGGTTTTTCTTTTGCTCCGGGCCAAGACCCAAAAACGCAAGCCTTTCCGAAAGTTGATGTCCGGCCTGTTGTCCACTCATGTCGTAACCCCTGATTTTCGAAACGCGATCCCCACCGCGTCTAGTCCAGGCGTAATGAATACTTTTATACTTAATGAAGTGCTAAGTTTTCAAGATTGCTTATATAATAACGTCGAACCACAAAGCAAAACGCGAAGCCCTGGTGGGCCTCGCGTTCAAGTTTCAGATGTGGTGGAAAGGTTTACTCGACCGATTCGGTATTCTCGACAACGCGGTGCGCACGTTCGCTCGGGTCGCGACCGATTTCTGCCTTGAGCGACAACAGGTCGATGAAGTGGTCGGCTTGGCGGCGCAAATCGTCGGCAATCATCGGTGGCTGCGTCGACATTGTGGAGATCACGGACACCTTGCGGCCACGGCGCTGAAGCGCATCGACCAGCGTGGTGAAATCGCCATCGCCAGAGAAGAGAACGAGGTGATCGACGGTCTCGGACTGTTCCATGGCATCAACGGCAAGCTCGATATCCATGTTGCCCTTGATCTTGCGGCGGCCCATCGCATCGGTGAATTCCTTGGCGGGCTTCGTCACGACCTTGTAACCATTATAGTCCAACCAGTCGATCAACGGGCGAATCGAGGAATATTCCTGATCTTCGATCAGCGCCGTGTAATAATAGGCGCGCAAGAGGTAGCCGCGCTTCTGGAATGCCTTCAAAAGTTTGCGATAATCGATATCAAAACCGAGGCTTTTAGATGCGGCGTAAAGGTTGGCGCCATCGATAAAGAGCGCAATTTTTTCGCGTGGATCAAACATTGAAACAAAATCCTCCCTTGGCGAACGACCGCCAGTAATTCAAACAGTATCGGCTTAGCGAATATCAGCGCTTCATACGGTACATTATTAAGCATTCATATAAGCGTCATAGTTCCGCCGTCCAGCCCCCCATGGAAATTATGTGGAAAGTTTAATCCAATTGTATGAATTCGACATAGAAAGCGCCTCTTAAACGCCCTGAACAGGAAAAACTTGAAATCTTTGGCCAATGCCTGTATCGGGACGGGTAATCCGCGACATTAAGACCGCAAAGGACAGGCAATGGCCCGTGTCACCGTAGAAGATTGCATTGATAAAGTAGACAACCGCTTCGAACTGGTTCTGTTGGCCAGCCACCGTGCGCGCCAGATTTCGCAGGGGTCGCAGATCACCATCGATCGCGACAACGACAAGAACCCTGTCGTTGCGCTGCGCGAAATCGCCGACGAAACGCTGTCGCCAGACGACCTGAAGGAAGACCTGATCCACTCGCTGCAGAAGCATGTGGAAGTGGACGAGCCAGAGCCCGATCCGGTTTCGATCGCGGCTGCCGGTTCTTCCAGCGACGCAGAAGACGACGACGCTCCCGAGACCGTCAACTTCGACCAGATGTCGGAAGAAGATCTTCTCGCTGGCATCGAAGGCCTTGTGCCGCCGGAAAAGAACGACGACTATTGATTTTGCCGACGCGCAGCCGGGCAGGGACCGGTTACGCTCTGTAAAGCTTTGTCGTCATAATCTGAACCCAGATTATGCAGCAATGTGCGCCGGTCCAGATCGGCGCGCTTTTTTTTCGGGGCATCCCATACATGATGCGACAGTACGAACTCGTCGAACGGGTTCAAAAATACAAGCCTGAAGCCAATGAGGCCTTGTTGAACAAGGCCTATGTCTACGCCATGCAAAAGCACGGCCAGCAGAAGCGCGCCAACGGCGACCCCTATATTTCGCATCCGCTCGAAGTCGCGGCCATCCTCACCGAAATGCATCTGGACGAATCGACCATCGCGGTCGCGTTGCTGCATGACACAATCGAAGATACCAGCGCCACGCGCGCGGAAATCGATGATCTTTTCGGCGAAGATATCGGTCGCCTCGTGGAAGGGCTGACAAAGCTCAAGAAACTCGATCTCGTTACCAAGAAAGCCAAGCAGGCCGAAAATCTGCGCAAGCTGCTGCTTGCCATTTCCGATGACGTGCGCGTTCTCCTGGTGAAGCTGGCAGACCGGCTGCACAATATGCGCACCATGGAGCATATGCCGGAGGACAAACGCAGCCGGATTTCCGAAGAGACGATGGAAATCTATGCGCCGCTAGCCGGACGCATGGGCATGCAGGACATGCGCGACGAGCTGGAAGACCTGTCCTTCCGCTATCTCAACCCCGAAGCGTTCGCGACGGTGACCAAGCGCCTTCAGGACCTCGAAGAGCACAATCAGGGCCTGATCAAGAAGATCGAAGACGAATTGCGCGAGCTGCTGCTCGCCAATGGCGTCGAGGGTGCCTACGTCAAGGGTCGCCAGAAGAAGCCGCATTCGGTGTTTCGCAAGATGCAGTCGAAGTCGCTGTCCTTCGAGCAGCTATCCGACGTCTATGGCTTCCGCATTCTGGTGCAGGATATTCCCGCCTGCTACCGCGCACTCGGCATCGTCCACACGCGCTGGCGTGTGGTCCCGGGACGGTTCAAGGATTATATCTCGACGCCGAAGCAGAACGACTATCGCTCCATTCACACCACCATCGTCGGTCCTTCGCGCCAGCGTATCGAATTGCAGATTCGCACCCAGCGCATGCACGAAATTGCCGAATTCGGCATTGCCGCGCATTCCCTCTACAAGGATGGGGAGATCGGTGATGGCGATGTGCTGTCGCCCGAATCCAATGCTTACTCCTGGCTGCGCCACACCATTGAGGCGCTGGCAGACGGAGACAGCCCGGAAGAGTTTCTGGAGCACACCAAGCTCGAACTGTTCCAGGATCAGGTGTTCTGCTTTACGCCGAAGGGCAAGCTGATTGCGCTGCCGCGCGGTGCGACGCCCATCGACTTTGCCTATGCCGTGCACACCAATATCGGCGATACCACCGTTGGCGCCAAGATCAACGGGCGGATCATGCCGCTGGTCACGCGCCTGAACAATGGCGACGAGGTTGAGATCATCCGCTCCGGCGTGCAGGTTCCGCCTGCCGCGTGGGAAGAGGTGGTGGTGACCGGCAAGGCGCGCTCCGCCATTCGCCGTGCCACACGCATGGCCATTCGCAAGCAATATGCCGGTCTCGGCTACCGTATTCTGGAGCGCACTTTCGAGCGCGCGGGCAAGCCGTTCTCGCGCGAAGGGCTCAAGCCCGTGCTGCATCGTCTGGCCCAGAAGGATGTGGAAGACGCGATTGCCGCTGTTGGCCGTGGTGAGGTCTCCTCGCTCGACGTGCTGCGCGCCGTCTACCCGGATTATCAGGATGAGCGCGTCACGGTGAAGATGACCGGCGACGACGGCTGGTTCAATATGCGCAGCGCATCCGGCATGGTCTTCAAGATACCCGGCAAGTCACGCTCGGTACTGGAAGACGACGGTGCTGCCGAAGTGCTTGAAAGCCCCGACCCGCTGCCCATTCGCGGCCTGTCGGATAATGTCGAGGTGCATTTCGGTGCCGCCGGTGCCGTGCCGGGTGACCGTATTGTCGGCATCATGGAAAAAGGCAAGGGGATCACCATCTACCCGATCCAGTCGCCCGCATTGCAACGCTTCGATGACGAGCCGGAGCGCTGGATCGACGTGCGCTGGGATCTGGATGAGGCCAACAAGTCGCGGTTCATGGCACGGGTGATGATCAATGCGCTGAACGAGCCCGGCACGCTGGCCTCGGTCGCGCAATCCATCGCCACGCTGGATGTGAATATTCGCGGCCTCAACATGGTGCGCATCGGGACCGATTTTTCCGAACTGGCGCTCGATATCGAGGTGTGGGACCTGCGGCAGCTGAACCAGCTTCTGTCACAGCTCAAAGACCTGGATTGCGTCTCAACCGTCAAACGTGCCTTCGATTAAGGCAGTTTTGCTCAAATATTGAGCCTGAAGGCCGCCGCTATGCATTCAGCGCATGGCAGCGGCCTTGTCCTGTCTGTAGTCACCGGCGACAAACGGGACTATCTTCACTCCAGAAATCAAGAGCAAGGCAAAGGCCAGCCGGGACAGACCCGATGATGTGGCCGATGCAACTGGAAAAGGAAAAGACAATGTTTGGACCGCTTCGTAAGATCGCCCGTGCTGTTCGTGGCAAGACAACGCAGGAACGTGAATTCGATTACCTCAGCGACTCGGTATCGCGTATCGATCTGGAATTCCGCCAGCGCGAAGTCGACCGCGGCATGTTCCGCAAGTAATGCAAAAATGCATACCGGCTATGTCGGTATGTGACATTGGGGAGCGCGTTCGATATGCGCTCCTGGGTTAGCGTGCGGTTTCGCCCTTGGCGTAATCGAAACGATGCAATAAGTTCGCAATATGCCGTTTCGTCGCCGTACACCCGCCAGACCCATTGAAAGATTACGCGCCGTTGTGTGGCCGCGCATGGGTTTCCGCCGTTCGCTTCGATATCTGAAGCTGAGGCTCGTGCGGCTGTCTGCATCCCCATATTCCGTGGCGGCGGGAGTGGCGATTGGCGTGGCAGTCGCATGGACGCCCTTTCTCGGTGTCCACATCATCATCGCCATGGCGCTTGGATTTATTTTCAGGGCCAATCTGGTCGCTGCCGCTCTCGGCACGACCTTAGCAAATCCCCTGACGTTTCCGTTGATCTGGGCTTCCACATGGGAGCTTGGCCACCTCATTCTCGGTCGCAGTGACCAGAACGTGTCGTCGCACGTGGATTTCGTTGCGCTTTTCAGCCACATGAATTTCCTACAGCTTTGGCGCCCTGTGCTGGAGCCGATGACGATCGGGGCGCTCATTCCCGCTGCTCTCTCGGCTATCGTTGCCTATATCAGCGTCTACGCCATCATCAGCGGTGTCAGAAAGAAGCAGCACGACAAGCTGGCACTGCACAGTGCGCAGCGTAAAACCATTTTGGGTGTGACGGAATGATTATCGGCATGGGCAGCGACCTCATCGACATCAGGCGTATCGAAACCTCCATCGAGCGTTTCGGCGACCGCTTCACCCACCGTTGTTTCACCGACGTCGAGCAGGCGAAGTCGGACAGGCGCAAAAACCGTGCGGCCTCCTATGCCAAGCGCTTCGCCGCCAAGGAAGCCTGCTCCAAGGCGCTGGGAACCGGGCTGGCGCAGGGCGTTTTCTGGCGGGACATGGGCGTGGTCAACCTGCCGAGCGGCAAGCCGACGATGCGCCTGACCAATGGCGCAGCGGACCGTCTGGAGACGCTTTTGCCAGCGGGGCACGAAGCCGTCATTCACCTGACGATCACGGATGAGTTCCCTTATGCGCAGGCCTTTGTGATCATCGAGGCGCTGCCGGTAACCAAATAACGCGAAATTCCGATGCTTCCGGTGGTTTCGCCCGGTGGTGCGCGATGGAAACGCTTCCCTTTACCCTTGAAAGGTTCTAGAGAAGTCCGTCGAAATTGAAGAACGAGCAGGCAGGTCTCTAAGTGTCCGAAAAAGCTGAAAAGAAGCAGAGCGCCCTTTGGGAAAACGTCAAGGTCATCGTGCAGGCGTTGCTCCTGGCCATGGTCATCCGTACGGTGCTTTTCCAGCCTTTCACCATTCCGTCCGGCTCCATGATGCCGACGCTTCTGGTGGGCGACTATCTGTTCGTCAATAAATTCTCCTACGGCTATTCGAAATATTCGCTGCCGTTTTCGCCGGACCTGTTTTCCGGGCGTATCTTCGAGTTCAGCGAGCCCAAGCGCGGCGACGTCGTCGTCTTTCGCCTGCCGCCGAACCCTGAAGTCGATTACATCAAGCGTCTCGTCGGCCTTCCGGGTGACCGCATTCAGGTCACCAACGGCGTATTGCTGATCAATGGTCAGCCCGTGCCCAAGCAGGCCGATGGCGTCTTCACCTCCGATTACCGCGCCGACCCGGGTGCAAACGTGCCCGTCTTCCGCGAAACGCTCGACAACGGCGTGACCTACGACACGCTTGACCAGTCGCCGGACTCGCGTGGCGATAACACCCGCGAATTCATCGTACCTGAAGGCCATTACTTCATGATGGGCGACAACCGCGACAACTCGCTGGACAGCCGTTTCGATGTCGGTTTCGTGCCTGCTGAAAATCTGGTTGGTCGCGCAAGCGTCATCTTCTTCTCGCTGGGCAACGACACGCCGTTCAGCCGCGTTTGGGAGTGGCCCGCCAACATGCGTTGGGACCGCCTGTTCAAGGTTGTCAAATGAGCAAGACAAAACCGCTTTCGATGGAAGAAATCGGTCGACTGGAAACGCTCATCGGATACAGGTTCAAGGAAAAGGCCCGGCTTGACCGGGCCTTGACCCATGCGAGCGCCAATGCGGGCAAGGCTGGAAATTACGAGCGGCTGGAGTTTCTGGGGGACCGCGTTCTTGGCCTCTGTGTTGCCGAGTTGCTGTTTTCGACATTCCGGTCGGCATCCGAGGGTGAGCTTTCGGTTCGCCTGAACCAGCTGGTCAGCGCCGATTCTTGTGCCGCGATTGCCGATGAGATGGGTCTGCACACCTTCATCCGCACCGGCGCCGATGTGAAGAAGCTTACGGGCAAGACCATGCTCAACGTGCGCGCCGACGTGGTGGAAAGCCTGATTGCGACCATCTATCTGGATGGCGGGCTGGAAGCGGCACGGGCGTTCATTATGAAATACTGGCAGAAGCGGGCCACCAGCATCGATGCCGGTCGCCGCGACGCCAAGACGGAATTGCAGGAGTGGGCACACGCGAAATTTGCCGTGACCCCGCTTTACAGGATTGACGACCGCACCGGACCGGATCACGATCCAAGCTTCACGGTGACGGTGGAAGTACCCGGCGTTGCGCCGGAAACGGGCGTCGATCGCTCCAAGCGTGCCGCAGAGCAGGTGGCCGCAACACGACTATTAGAACGCGAAGGCGTTTGGCAGAAATCCTCTGCCGCAAACTGATTGGATACTCCATGAGCGAGAATGAATTCGACGCCGCACCGGCCGACGATAATGGTAACGAGACTGCGCAGACCAGACCGACGCATTCCGGTTTCGTTGCGCTGATCGGCCCGACCAATGCCGGTAAATCGACGCTGGTCAACCGCCTCGTCGGCGCCAAGGTGTCCATCGTCAGCCACAAGGTGCAGACGACACGCGCCGTGATGCGCGGCATCGCCATTCACAACAACGCCCAGATCGTCTTCATGGACACGCCCGGCATCTTTAAGCCGCGCCGCAGGCTGGACCGCGCCATGGTCACCTCCGCCTGGGGTGGTGCCAAGGACGCCGATATCATTCTGCTGCTGATCGACAGCGAGCGCGGACTGAAAGGCGACGCACAGACGATCCTCGAAGGCCTGAAGGATGTGAAGCAGACGAAGATTCTCTGCCTGAACAAGATCGATCAGGTTCAGCGCGAGGACTTGCTGAAGCTGGCGTCCGATGCCAACGAGATCGTCGCTTTCGACCGCACCTTCATGATTTCGGCGACCAACGGTTCCGGCTGCGACGACCTGATGAACTATTTCTCCGAAGAGTTGCCGGAGGGTCCTTGGTATTACCCGGAAGATCAGATTTCCGATCTTCCTATGCGCCAGCTTGCTGCGGAAATTACCCGCGAGAAGCTGTTCCTACGCCTTCACCAGGAACTGCCCTACGCATCCCACGTCGAAACCGAGAAGTGGGAAGAGCGTAAGGACGGGTCCGTGCGCATCGAGCAGGTCATCTATGTCGAGCGCGACAGCCAGAAGAAGATCGCTCTTGGCAAAAACGGCGATGCCATCAAGGCGATCTCGTCATCCTCGCGCAAGGAATTGTCGGCTATTCTCGAGCAGACAGTCCACCTGTTCCTGTTCGTGAAAGTGCGTGAAAACTGGGGCGACGACCCGGAGCGCTTCCGTGAAATGGGTCTCGAGTTTCCGCGCAACTGACGATCCACGACGGAACCGACCGGGGTGCCCGGGTGAAGCCTATGATTGCCTTATCGATTTCGTTGTTCATGGATACTCATGTCGCCCAAGAAGCCAAACGGCACCTCCACCACGCCCTGCGAGCAATGCCCTCTGCGAGGCATGAAGTATTTTCGTGACTTCTCGGCCCCGGAACTGGATTTCGTCTCCCGGTTCAAAACCGGCGAGCTGTCGGTAGAGCCGGGCGCCATCGTGCTGATGGAAGGGTCGCACAGCGCCCACCTCTACACGATCCTGCAGGGGTGGGGTTTCCGCTACAAGACGCTGGAAGACGGCCGTCGCCAAATCCTCAACTATCTGATGCCGGGCGATCTCGTCGGGTTGCAGGGCACTGTTATGGGTGAGATGCAGCATTCCGTCGAGGCGCTGTCGCCCATCACGCTCTGCGTGTTCGAGCGCGGGCGGCTGAACAGCCTGTTTGCCGACCACCCGTCGCTCGCCTACGACATCACCTGGATTGCGGCCAGTGAAGAACGCATGCTGGACAGCCATCTGCTCAGCATCGGTCGGCGCACGGCGATCGAGCGGGCGGCCTATCTGCTCGCCTTCCTGCACGACAAGGCCGTGCGGGTGGGGCTGTTGGAGAAAGATGGGCCCATTCCCGTCACGCAGCAGCATGTTGCCGATACGCTGGGTCTTTCCATCGTCCACACCAACAAGACTTTGCGCAAACTTGCCGACAAGGATCTGATCCGTTGGACGGACAAGGGGTGCATCGTTCTGGATGACGCTGGTCTGGCACAAATCGCAGGGTGGGAAGCCGATTTGCGCAATTTGAGACCGTTTATTTAGAATTTACTGATGTAATTCTCTATCTTTTTGATATGTCTTTTTTAAATGACGTATTTCGGACGATCTGCGATGTCATAGGAATTGGTTCCGTGAACGTCACGGATTTTTTGCTGCTGCGTTATTGCCCGCAGCCAGAGAAAGATAAAATATGTTGCCTCAACGGGTTCTCATCGTGGAGGACGAGTATCTGGTCGCGATGGATGTGGAATCTTCCCTTCAATCCATGGGCGTCAAGACCATTGATATTGCGACCACACTGTTTCAGGCCAAGGAAGCGCTGCTGCGGGCGAAGCCCGATTGCGTTCTTCTGGACGTCAGCCTTTCGGATGGCATGAGCTATGAACTTGCACGTCATTTGAGAGATTTCTCCATACCCTTCGGTTTCGTCAGCGGTTATGGCGACACCAGCGGCTTTCCGCCCGATTTCGTCGATTCGCATCTTCTCGACAAACCGTTCGGCGAGGCGGAATTGCGTGCCTTCGTCACGCGTATCATGAGCTGACGAAAACCCAGGCATCTCTGCACCGGATCGGCTATGATGGTGGCTGCTTCAGGTGCAATAGACGAAACATTCCATGCAGTGGCAGGACGATGCAATTATTCTGGGCGTGAAACGTCACGGCGAATCCAGCGTGATCGCCGAGTTGATGACGCGCATGCGTGGGCGTTATCTCGGCCTCGTGCGTGCCGGTCGTTCCCGCAATATGCAGGCCGTCTTGCAGCCCGGAAACCGGGTGGATGTCACCTGGCGGGCGCGTCTGCACGACCATCTGGGTGAATATCGCATCGAGCCTATCCGCCTGCGCGCTGCACAGTTGATGGAGACGGCAACCGCCGTCTACGGTGTTCAGGCGATGGCGGCCCTGCTGCGGTTGCTGCCGGAGCGAGACCCGCACCCGCATCTCTTCGAAGCGCTGGATGTGATTCTCGAAAACCTGTCGGACCCGGCGGATGCTGGCGAACTCTTCGTGCGCTTCGAGCTGGCGGTGCTGAACGATCTCGGTTTCGGGCTCGATCTCAGCGCTTGCGCAGCCACCGGCCTGCGCACCGATCTCGTCTATGTGTCACCGAAAACGGGCAGGGCGGTGTGCCGCACCGCGGGTGCACCTTATGCTTCGCGCATGCTGTCGTTGCCATCGTTTCTGAGCCAGGAGCATTCCAAGGCCGCTGACCGCGAAAGCCTCGCCGCAGCCTTTCAGCTGACCGGCCATTTTCTGAACCGTCATGTCTATGAACCCCGTGGCCTCAACGAAAACGCCACCCGCGACGGTTTCGTGCAGGCGGCGTTGAAGGCCCTGGACAAGGCTGGCTGAGCGGCGCGCCTCAGGCGGCGGCAGGCCTCAGCACGGCGCGTTCCTCGATTGGCCAGTGGACGATAGCGGCGAAGATGCCCATCGCCACGCCCAGCCACCAGACCACATCGTAAGACCCAAGCTTGTCATAGAGATAGCCACCCATCCATACGCCGAGAAACGAGCCGATCTGATGCGACAGGAACACCATGCCGCCCAGCATGCCCAGGTGACGCGTGCCGAACATGATGGCGACGAGGCCGTTCGTTGGCGGCACGGTGGAAAGCCACAGAATGCCCATGGTGGCGGCAAAAATGATCACCGACGTCGGTGATTGCGGCAGCAGCAGAAACGCCGTGACCGCAATCGAGCGACCGATATAGATGTAGGCCAGAAGGTAGGGTTTCGAGTAGCGCTGGGCGATGAAGCCTGCCGCCAGCGAACCGGCAATGTTGAAAAAGCCGATCAACGCCATGGCGATGACGGCGTAGCGCGGTTCGATGCCGATATCACCGAGATAGGCAGGGAAATGCGCGGTGATGAAAGCAACCTGAAACCCGCAGACGAGAAAGCCTGTGGCAAGCAGCAGGTAGCTCTTGTGCCCCAGAGCTTCGCGTAGCGCCTGTCCCGCAGTCTGCTGAAACTGCGCGTGTGACTGTGTGCCGGAGGATGAGTTGCCCCGCAGCGGCCAAGCCAGCAGCGGCACGATCAGCATCATGGCCCCGAGCCAGACAAGACTATCCGACCATCCATAGCTAGAGATCAGGCCTTGGCTGATGGGTGCGAACACGAACATGCCCGCAGAGCCAGCCGCCGTGCCGATACCAAAGGCCATGGAGCGCTGCTCCGGTGTCACATGCCGGGCAAAGGCGGAGAGAATCACGCTGAACGACCCTGCTGCAATGCCAAGCCCGACCAGAACGCCGCCACCCAGATGCAGCCAAAGCGGCGATGTGCCGATCGACATGCAGACAAGCCCGGCAGCATAGATCAAACCAGACAGAACCAGCACGCGGCCCGTTCCGTACTTGTCCGCCAAGGCGCCGAAAAATGGCTGGCCCAGACCCCAGAACAGATTCTGCAGCGCCATGGCAAAACCGAATGTGGAGCGATCCCACCCAGTATCGGCCAGCATCGGCAGTTGAAAGAAGCCCATAGCGGAACGGGGCCCGAAGGTCAGAACCGCGATCAGCGATCCGGCGACGATAATGAGCCAGGGCATTGGGTTGGTAGAAGAGGTGGCGATTCGGGACACGTGAATGATCTCCAGACAGGAAACGATTATTACCGTTTGCAGATGTTTTTCGCCAACGACTTTTCTTGACTGGGATATGAGCGGGGTTGATGGGTGGAGGTGGAAAGGTGAGGGCAGTTAGTCAAAGTCGGTGGGTGTGGTTTACCCCCCTCTGTCCTGCCGGACATCTCCCCCACAGGTGGGGAGATCGAATCGTGGTTGGCTCTCGATCATCTCAAACGCTACGGAGTGATGGGATCATGCGCCCAGCCAATCTCCCTCCTTGTGGGGGAGATGTCCGGCAGGACAGAGGGGGGTGAGCCGCGCACTCTGCCATCAACGATGCGCGACCGTTCTCACCGCTTCTTGATCGCCCAACCCTCCGCACGCTCCTCCACAACCTTCGCCACATCTCCAACCGCAATCGAGCCTTCGCCGCGCGGCGTGAGGTTCCAGCCGAACAGCACGCCGGGGACGCGGCGGTCGGCGGACATGCGCAGGCGGCCCATGGCTTTCATTGGCGAGGGCACGTCGCGGGAGCCGGTTCTCTGGTCCTGCGTGGTCATGATGCAACGGGTGCAAGGTTTGACGAGGTCGAAACGGATGCCGTTGATCTCGATGGCGGCCCAGCGGTCTTCGGCCCAGGATTCATCCGTTTCCAGCACGATGTTGGGACGAAAACGCTCCATTCCGACGTGGTCTTCACCATTGGCCACCATGTTTTCGTTGAGCGCGGCCAGCGAGGCCGTGGTGGTGACGAGGATCTGGTAGCCATCTGCAAAGGTGACCGGCGTGTCGTCTCCCGCCCAGTCCGGGTTGGCGACGCGGCTGGATTGGTCGTCGAAAAACACGAGCTTCACATCGCGACCGAGCCAGCCGGAGAGTGCGGCATTGGCGTCATCCGACGCCACGGCGGCATCCACCGTCGATCTCCAGACCGTCACATCGGCGCGATTGCCGGAGGGCAGGGCCAGAACGTCCCCCTTGCCGTCGATGGCCAGACGGAAACCGGCGCCTTCAGCTTTGGCGATGAGTTGTGCGATATCAGGCAATTCCCGCTGTGTGATGAACTGGCCGTCGGGATCAATCAGCATGGCGCGACGGTCCCCCGCCAGACCTTCCGCCGCGATTGCGCTCTGCGAAAGCGGGATGCCCCGGCCACTTTTCAGCGGGTAAATGTTGAGTTCGGTGATGCGCATTGCGGGCCTCATATCTCATCCAGAAACATATCAAGGACCTGCTGCAAACGCTGGTGCCTTTCGTGTGCGATCTGTCGTCCGGTCTCTGTTTGAAAACCATCCGCAAGCTTGAACAGCTTGTTTTCGAAATGGTCTATGGCAAAGGCGCGGTCATCCAGCGGGCGGTTTTTCGCGAGCGGGTCTTCAGGGTCGTAAAGCGCGGAGCCCAGACGCCCGGCGATGTAGAAGCAGCGCGCCGCCCCGACCATGCCGATGGCATCCAGCCGGTCTGCATCCTGCAGGATTTTCGCTTCCAGCGTTTCTGGCGCGAGATTGGCGGAAAAACTGTGCGTCAGGATGGCGTGGGCCACGGCTTCGATATCCGCAGCCGCCCAGCCGAGGCCAGCCAGAATGCCCGACGCCTTTTCTGCGGCGAGTCGCGACGCCTGAGAACGCAGAGGTGAATTCTTTTCCACGGCAACGCAATCATGCAGCAAGACGCTGGCCGCCAAAACCGGCCCGTTGCCACCTTCCGAAGTGTGTATGCGCATGGCATTGCGAAATACGCGGTGAATATGGGCCAGATCATGCGAGCCGTCGTCGCCCTCAGCCGCATGCGGCATCAAGTTTTCGGCAAGTTGCTCGAACGGTGCGAAAGCCTCTGCCCGCATGTGATTCCCCCCTGTCTCGGATGCCTGTTTAGAGGCTGGAAACGAGGGGCGCAATCACCCTTGCGCTTCCTCCGGCTTTGGCTGTGCGGTGAGGATTTTCTGGTAGAAGAGGCCGATTCCGATGAGAACCACGCCAAGTCCGATGAAGGACAGGGCACGCAGAACGCCTTCCAGGTTGCTCATATCGATCAGGAACGCCTTGGCAACGGCCAGAAACACCAGACCTGCCGATGCAAGACGCAGGCTTTTGGCGTTGAAGCGAGAACCCAGCACCAGAAGCACCACGCCGATGACAAGCCAGACGACTGAGTAGCTGTAGGTCTCGCCCTGCAAGAAGCCCTTCCAGTCCGCGATGTTTTCGCCCTGCCAGAACCTGCGCACGGAAAGGGTGGCCCAGGCAAAGCCGAGGGCAGCGCCTGACAGTGCCAGCAGCGTGACATAGACGGGTGGGCGCTTGCCACGCGCGTACACGGCAAGTCCAGCATAGGCCAGACCGGGAAGAAGATATCCGATCAGCAACAGATTGAGGAACGGCCACGGCCCTGTGCTCTCCCCGGTGAAGTAAGGGTTCAGCGCGAAAAAATGGGCGACCAGCACGTTGAACATGGCGATGACGCCAGCCAGCATCGAACCATAGCGGAAGACGGGGCTGGGGCTTTTCAGGTCGAGCGTCATCAACACGCCGGACATGCCGATGGTCAGCAACGTGTAGATCGACTGTTCGCCCAGTGTCGGAACCGTCTCGGTCAACACGCCACCATTCATGGCGTGACGCACGAGAATGGCGACGGCGAGCAGCGCCATGAGGCTGGCGATGGCCTGAATGAAGTTTCTAACGCGTGTGTCTCGCCAGTTGCGCAACTGCCATGCAGAAGCAACGGCGAGCAGGGCGGGAATGCCGTAACCCGGCAAAAGCGCGTTGAAGACCGGCGTGGTGCCCAGATGTTGCGGCCCGACGATTGTTGGTTCCCAGGCGATGCGGCCCAGAACGAAGAGCATCGATAGAGCCGTGATCCAGGGCATCGCCCACCAATGCGGATAGCGTGCCGCCAGAAGATAAAGAAAGCCGAGGACCGGGATCAGAATGGTCGTCGCGAGCCCTGATGTCAGCGTGTGAATGGTCAGCACGAAGCCAAGGAAAGAGCCAATGGCCAGGATATTGGCTGACCACAGAAACGCTCGTTTCCCTTTTTGCATCATACGGTAGGAGGAGCCGAGCAAGATCAAGCCGATGACCACCCCGTAAAAGGCATGGCCCCAATCGCGCGTGAGGTTGCCATATTCCACGAAGCTGATGACGCCGAGACCGAGCGGAACGGTTGCACCAATGACGGCCCAGAGTGTTCCGAAGCGAGGATCGTTCTCAGCCTTCCGGCGTGTCACGAATGTGCTGAAGAACAGGAAGATGATGCCCATCATGCGCAGGACAGGTCCCGACACATTGTCATTGGAAATAAACGGCGAATAGGAAACGTCACCGCCAATGGCCGGAAGATAGACGAATTCGCCACCCGTCAGAAGCCAGGCGCAGCCGAGAGCAGCCAGAGATGAAAAGATCGCGGGGAAGGCAGCGTGGTGACGACCGGCACCGTAGGCTGCCAAGCTCAGGACGAGCGCTGCCACGGCAACAGCGGGCGGCAACGTCACCCCGTTTCGCGTAATCGCAAAGGCTGCGGCAGGCACAGTCACGGCGATGGCGATGATGGCGCTGAGGTTCGATGGCGGACGGTTGAGCAGTTCCGACAATGCCGGACGAAAGCGGTCGAATCGCGCGTTACGCTTGGGGATATCCCAGACCTGTTCGTAAATGTTGCCGGGCCAGATCCAGATCGCGCCTGCAATCATGCATACCAAGCCCAGCAGGACCGGCTCTGCCTCGATAAGGGGCGCAAAAGCCATATAACCGATTGCCCATAGCGCCATGCCGATACTGGCAAGGGCGGGCACGACGTGCCAGCGTTGGCTGCGGGCGGCCAGTGCGGTTGCAGTCCAAGAGATTGTCAGGAAGCCGAACAAGGCCCAGACATTTGGGCTTTCGGTGGAGATAAGGGCAGGGGTGATCATCGAGCCGAACAGGCCGAGACCGGCCAGCGCCTGTCCATGCAAGAGCGAGAGGGCAAGCGTGGCAAGGGCCACCAGTGCAAGGGCGATGAAGGCCGTCGTCGGGCCGATATAGTCGTAAATGCCATAGGCGGCATAGACCACACCGAAAAGCGTCAGCGCACCCGCCGCCGTCAGTACGCCGGGGATCATGGCATTGGAATAGGTGGTCTCGATGCCGGGAACGGCCTTGCGACGGATCGCTTCGCCCGCTGCCGCCAGAAAGAGGCCGAAGATGGCGGCGAGCGAAAGCCGCACGGCGGGGCTGAGAAGCCCGCTTTCGATGGAATATTTAACGAGGAAAATACCGCCCAGCGCCAGCGCCAGACCACCGGCCCACACGGCCCAACGTGCGCCGAGCTTGCTTTCGAAGCTCTCCGTCGATTTGGTGCGGGCAGGCAGCACCATCGTCGCGACGGCATCGTCTTCGGCTGGAGACTGAGCCGCAACCGGTGTTTCATCCTCCAGCGGTTCCGCCACGGGAGCGTTTTCTGGTACGGCATCGTCAGTCGCCGCCGTTGAGGTAAGCGCGTCCGTCTGCACGGTCTGTGGATAGGCAAACTCACCGGAAGCCAGTTTCGCCTTGAGGTCTTTCAGCTCCGTCTCGACGATATCGAGCCGTCTGGAGTTTTTGATGCTTGCATTCAACGTGTAGAAGAAAGCAATGACGTAACCGACGATCAGCAAAATCAGAAAAGATGTCATAAGGACCTCAAATATGGTCCTGTTTTTTAAGCCTTTTCTTATTGTTTATGCAAGGCCGCCTGTGGACAAGGTTTTTACCCACTGCTTTGCCAGTTCCACGTCCTCCAGCCCCAATTCGTGGCCATGCGGAAGAACATTCACAGCCACCTGCGCGCCGCTTGCCGCAAGATGCTCCCGCAACGCCAGCGTCCGCTCCTTGTGCCGGTCGGTTTCGCCCGCCGCGAGCGTGAAGTGCTTGCCGGAAAGATCGGACTGCGGCCAGTCTGCCAGCACGGCCATGGGGCGCAGCAACAGTGCATCCTGCGCAAATTCCGGGTGGAGCGCGAAAAACGCGGCGAGGAAGTTTGCGCCGTTAGAGTGACCGATGAAGCTCAGCTTTTCGCGATCAAGGTCATAGGCGCGCAGCGCACCCTCCATGAAAGCGGCGAAGGCTTCCGCTTCGGAGCCGATATCCTTTTCATCGAAAGAGAGGTCCGCAAACCTACGGAACCAGCGGGCAATGTCTTCTTCCGTGCTGCGTCCGCGTACGCCCAAAAGCGTGGCACGCGGATTGGCTGTGTGGGCGAGCGCCATCAGGCTGGTCTCGCTGCCGCCGGAACCATGCAGCAGCACGATGGTGCTGCCATCCGGGTCGGCAGGCGTATGAAAGCGGTGGATGAAGGGCAGGTCACGGTATATGACGCGCTCTTCGCCGGGCATGCCGAACTGCGGCAGTGCGACGCGAACATCCTCCTCATCCCGCATGAAGAGCGGCGGAATGAACAGCTTCTCGCCCAGCGTTTCCAGCGGCTCGTCCACGGTCATGCCGGGCAAATCCGTGGCCATTTCGATCAGCACATCGCCCGGCTCGCGAATGTAGAGCGAGGCGAAATACTTGCGGTCATGGGCGTTGGTGGGGGAGGAGTTACGCGATTTCAACGCGTCCAAGGTCCGGTTCAGATCATCCATGTCCCGGGCGCGAAAAGCGATATGGTCGACCGTGCCGGTGCCGGGCGCGCTGGACCAGAAGCCGGTCGCATCGCGGACATCGATGATATCGCCTGATGCTGAGACAGTCCGGCGAATGCTGCCGCTTTGTGCCGTGTGGACGTAACCGAAATGCTGTGCGAGGAAACTTTCGGTCTCCTCCGGTACCTCGCTCAGCAAAGTCGCACCGCGGATGCGGCGGATGGCGTGTTCCAGTGGAATGCCCTGAGCAACGTTCGGAACACTCTTCTCAAAAGCGGTCGTTCCGACGAGTTTGAGAATGATACCATCAGGGTCTTTCAGCCTGATAACATGTTCGCCGAACTCTTCCATGGGGCCTTCCGTCCGCACGCCTGCCTGAAGCGCGCGCGTCAACCAGAAGCCGATGCTGGCGGGATGGATGGCAAGCGAGACCTCGAGCGTCTGGCCGTAACCGACCCGCCCCTGGGCGCCATCTTCCCAGACAAGGAAGGTCAGCAGCGAGCCCGGCGTTGCTTTTGCATCGCCGTAGAGCAAATGCAGTTGCATGGCATCCTCGAAACCAGCGGTGCGCTTGACCAGCCGCAGGCCCAGAAAACCGACGTAAAAATCCACATTGGCCTGCACCTTGCGGGTAATCATGGTGATATGGTGAATGCCCAGTGCGGATGTCATGCGGTTCTCCCTGCGTCTTGCCTGATGGTGTCATGTGTCCTGTAGATGTGTGGATGAGGCAATCCCGTGAAATGAGAACGATGTGTTGCCAATGTAAACAATCGTGTGACAGCGGCGCTTTTGTGCTTCGAAAATATGCGGTTGCACGATCAATTTTGCGAATTTGCACAAATAAAGTGCAGTAAAATATTTGAGCAAAATCTGTGCGATTTTTGCTTGCCATGATGGCGTAAATTGGTTTGTATGCCCTCAATTCAAAAAAAATCTCCAAGGGGAATGATCGGATGTTGAAGCGTAGGCTGTTTGCGAAAACGGCGGCGATAGTCGCTGTGGGTATGTTTGCTGGACTTTCTATCCCACTCGCACCAGCCTACGCAGAGACACCCATCAAATTTACGCTGGACTGGAAATTCGAAGGCCCTGCCGCCGGATTTTTGCTGGCGCTCGACAAGGGTTACTTCAAGGCCGAGGGGCTTGATGTGACCATCGATAGCGGCAACGGCTCGGTAGAAGCCATTCCGCGCGTAGCGACCGGCGCCTATCAAATGGGCTTCGGCGACATCAATTCCGTCGTGAAATTTCTCGATGAAGATCCAAGCCAGAAGGTGAAAGCCGTCTACATGGTGTACGAGCGCCCGACCTTTGCAGTCGTCGGTCGCAAATCGCTGGGCGTGACGGGTGATCCAAAGTCGCTGGAAGGCAAGAAGCTGGGTGCGCCGCCACCGGATGGTGCCTTTGCGCAGTGGAAGGCCTTCAAGCAGGTCGCCAAGATCGATGACAGCAAGATCGACATTCAGTCCATCGGCTTTCCCGTTCGTGAGCCGATGCTGGCGAAGGGCGATGTCGATGCCGTCTTCGGCTTTGCATTCTCCGTCATTCTCAACCTCAAGGCACAGGGCATTGCCGACGACGACATTTCGACCATTCTGATGGCCGAACATGGTTTGAATCTCTATGGCAATTCCGTGCTGGTAAACACTGATTTCGCTGAGAAAAACCCTGCTGCGGTCAAGGGTTTCCTGAAGGCGCTGGCAAAGGGCTTTGCCGACTCGGTCAAGAACCCGGAAGAGGGCGTGGCTGCGGTGCTGAAGCGCAACGAGACGCTCAACAGCGATATCGAATTGCAGCGCCTGACCATGGCCAACGCCATGAACATCAAGACACCCTATGTCGTTGAAAATGGCATGGGCGGTATCGATCCCACACGGCTCGCCGCTTCCCTGGAAACACTGAAAGTGTCCGTTGGCTTGAAGGGCAATGTGAAGGCCGAACAGGTGTTCGACACCAGCTATCTGCCGCCCAAGGAAGAGCGAATGCTGCCTTGATTGGATTCCCGTCCGTCATGCTCGGGCCTGTCCCGAGCATCCACTGTCGTTCGTTTTGTCTCGACGTGGGTGGGTTTTCGGCTCAAGGCCGAGGATGGCGTTGAATGCGGGGTGACGCGGTTGCAACTTCGTAAAGCTTCTAAAATTTGAATTACAGGAACGGACATGGCGCATCTGGTCGAAATCGATGGCGTGGATATGCGCTATGGCGGGGCATCGGGCACGCTGGCTGTTTCCGGTCTCGATCTCAAGGTGAAAAAGGGTGAGTTCGCCGCCGTGGTGGGGCCATCCGGTTGTGGCAAGTCGACCCTGATGAAGCTCGTCACCGGACTGCACATTCCGCAAAAGGGAAATGTCATCGTTGCAGGCAAGCAGGTGACGGAGCCGGTTTCGATTGTCGGAATGGCGTTTCAAAACCCCACCATGCTGCCATGGCGCACGACGCTGGAAAACATTCTTCTACCGCTGGAAATCGTGGAAAAGCACCGTCACCGGCTGCGGGCAAACAAGGCGGAATATGTTGCCAAGGCCGAGCGGCTGTTAGAGATCGTCGGGCTGAAAGGCTTCGGCTCCAAATTTCCCTGGCAGCTTTCCGGTGGCATGCAGCAGCGCGCCAATCTGTGCCGCGCCCTGATCCATGAGCCTGACCTCTTGATGCTGGATGAACCGTTCGGTGCGCTGGATGCTTTCACCCGCGAAGAACTCTGGTGCGTCATTCGCGATCTCCACGCCGCCAAGCGCGTTACCATCGTGCTCGTCACCCACGATCTGCGCGAAGCGACATTTTTGGCCGACAAGATTTTCGTCATGAGCGCGCGGCCGGGCCGCATATTGGCGCAGCACCGTGTGCCGTTCGAGCGCCCGCGCAAGCTCGACCTGATGTATGAGAAGAGTTTCAATGCCATGGTCCAGCAACTGCACGGTGAAATCGCAAAGGCGAGGGTTGCGGCATGAGCGCGACTGTTGAAAGAGCATCGGTGCCGCCGCAGCGCCTGCCACTGGTTGCCCGCGTCAACTGGGTGCGGGCCGCACCCTGGCTATACACCGTAGCGCTGTTCCTTGCCTGGGAGCTTTTCGTCTACGCGCTGAAAATGCCGCCCACCATTTTGCCATCACCGGTGCGGGTGGGGCAGGCCATCGTGCAATACTGGTCACCGATCTGGAAAAACTCGCTGCAAACGCTTTACACGACGACGCTCGGTTTTGCTCTGGCCGTGGTCGCAGGGCTCGCCATCGGGCTGTTCATCGGCTGGTCCAAGGCGATCTATGCGGGGCTTTATCCGCTCATGATCGGCTTTAACGCCATTCCCAAAGTGGCGCTGGTGCCGATCCTCGTGATCTGGTTCGGTATCGGAACCGTGCCTGCGGTGCTGACGGCGTTCCTGATTTCCTTTTTCCCCATCGTCGTCAATGTCGCAACCGGCCTTGCGACCATCGAGCCCGAAACGGAAGATGTGTTGCGCGCACTGGGCGCGCGTAAGATGGACATCATGCTGAAGGTGGGCATACCCCGCTCCATGCCCTATTTCTTCGGCTCCCTCAAAGTCGCCATTACGCTCGCCTTCGTCGGCTCCGTCGTATCGGAAACCGTCGCCTCCAACTACGGCCTCGGCAATATGATGAGCTCTGCCCAAAGCCAGTTTAACGTCCCGCTCGTCTTCGCAGGCCTGCTCATGCTCGCCGTGGAGGGCATCGTCATGTACGCGATCATGGCCTGGGTCGAAAGGCGCATGACCGGCTGGGCCCACCGCTCGACCATGGGGCAGTAGCTACTAGAAAACCCGGATTGCTGAATGCTCGATATCGGTCTTCAACAGTGGGTGAAGACTGTTTCGCGTCGTCAGATCAACCGGGATTTCCAGTTCTTCCTCGAGAAACTGCTTGATACCGACGAGGTCGAGAAGCGAGAACTTGCTGGCAGGATCGTAGTCTATGTAGACGTCCAGATCGCTGGCAACAGAGGCCTCATCGCGCGCCGTGGAGCCAAAAATATAAAGAGCAGTCGCACCCATGCCTTTCACGGCATCTGTGCGTTGTCTCAACATCTCTAGAGCCACTGCCTTTTCCATAGGGGCAACTTACAACACATTACCCGCGTCATCCACACGAATATAGGCAGGCGTTCCAGTGAGAATCACTCCGCTGCCTGTTCGCTCAGTCTCACATCGCGTTCATCGAATGCGTTTTTGAGGGACTTGGTCATGTCGCGGGTGGTGGCGAACCAGTTGTCGCTTCGGGCCCAGTAGCGCAGTGTCACTGTGGCACCGTCGTTGCTCACGGAATCCACGAAAGTTGTCGGGGCGGGGTCCAAAAGGACACGGCTGTCGGAGCGGGCGAGGTCCATCAGCATGCCCTGCGCTTCCGCCAGGCTTTCACCCTTGGGCACGTTCACGCTGAGTTCGTGGCGGCGGGAGGGGAAGCGGCTGTAATTGGTGATCGGCACATTCCACAGCGTCGAATTCGGGGCGAGACGGTAGAGGCCGTCGCTGGTTTTCAGCTCTGTTGCGAACAGGCCGATTTCGACCACGGTGCCGGTGACGGCGCTCGTTTCGATGTATTCGCCGACGCGAAATGGACGCAGGACGAGCAGCATGATGCCAGCGGCGATGTTCTGCAATGTACCCTGCAAGGCAAGACCAACGGCCAGACCTGCAGCGCCGAGGGCGGCGAGGATAGATGCGGTCTGAACGCCGAACTGTCCGAGCACCATGACCAGCACGAGAATGAGAACGACGTAACGGACGATGCCAGAGAAGAAGCGCGCAAGCGTTTCATCGAAGCCGCGAATGCGTGAGAGGCCTTCGAAGGACCAGCGTTGCAGCAGCGTCGCGGCAATCCAGCCGATGATGAGAAGCACGAGCGCGCCGACGATCGAGAACGAATATTGAACCGCCAGGGCGCTGGCCTGGCGAAGCGCCGCTTGCGATGCAACGATGATATCGGTGGTCTGCTGGTCCATCTATCATAACCTCTTGGTTTGTCCTATGCCTCGGCAAACGAGGGTTCCGGCATTTTGCTCCATTGAAAATTGAAAAAGCGCGCGCAAGCGAGAAGGCGGCGCTTATTGTTCCAATCAGGTCAGGACGTTATGCGATGGCGTCACTGAGCGGCAGCACGAAGGGGACGTTGCCGTCCGTATCCGCACCACGCCCGATCGTCTTGATGGCGGCAATGAGCGCGCCACCCCGTCCCAGCAATTGATCTCCGATGGCGATGATGCGTGAATTCGGCGTGGAATAGGGCGAGACCGCGCGCAATCTGGCGGCAAGTGCTGCGTCATCCTGTTGTGGCTGCACGGCCAGAACAGCGATCAGCGCGGCTGCCGGTGAGCGGGAAACGCCCATCCAGCAATGAACGAGAAGCGGCGCCGACTGATCCCAACTGCGCGCAAAATCAATCACTTGCTGAACATGGACCTCATCCGGCGCAATCAGCTTGTCGGTGCCCTTGAAGGTGATGTCATTCATCTGCAATGTCAGGTGCCGGTCTGCCGAAATGACGGCAGGACGATGAAACGCCTGCTCCTTGGCGATCAGCGTGATCATCTCTTTCGATTTATGGCGCACTGCCATTTCCGCGATACGCGATAGCGGCGATACGACAATAGCGCTCATGGTCCTGCCTTTCGCAGCAGTTCGATAGCCTCGAAACGCTGCATGAACCGGCTTTGCGCGGCAAGTGCCGGTGCCGGTTCGATATCGATCATGTCTTTGGTGATGCCGCGCGGCAGGCCGAAAAACTTGTTCGCTTCCGCCATCGAGAAACCGGCAAGCTCGGTCGCTTCGAAATAAGCCGCGACGGTATCGGCTTTCTTGATCCGGTCTTTCAGGTCGCGGCTGGCATGCGGCGGCAGGCCGAAACGCAGGTGTATGGCAGCCTCCAGCCGCTTTTCCACACTCTTGTATCCGCCACCCACCACGGATTTGAACGGAGAAATCATATCGCCGATGACATATTCCGGTGCATCGTGCAGCAGGGCAAACAGCATATCAGTTGCTGTGACAGCCGGGTTCATGCGGCAGAAGATGGTCTCGACGATCAGGCTGTGCTGAGCGACAGAAAATGCATGGTCGCCTCGCGTTTGGCCGTTCCAGCGGGCAACACGCGCAAGCCCGTGGGCGATATCAACCAGTTCGACATCGAGCGGTGAGGGATCCAGAAGGTCGAGCCGCCTGCCGGACAGCATGCGTTGCCATGCACGTGGCGTCTTAGGCGCGGCCAAACTCAGGCCTCCGCATTGGCCGCAGGGTCTGCGCTGGGAAAGCTGAGGCCGCTCCATGCAGGCAGGGCGACAGTCACGGCAACATCGTCTGCCGTGATATCCGTGCCGGACGCGATGGCGTCTGCAACGCGGTCGATGCGGACGATGGCAAGCCCCTTGCTGCCACTGACAGTGCCGAGCGTGCCGATGGGCTTGCCGCCTGCCATAAGTTCGGTGCCGACAGCCGGGAGCGCCGTTTGCGCGCTGACGATGACGACACGCCTACGCGCAGTGCCGCGATGCTTCATGCGCGACACGACTTCCTGGCCCACAAAGCATCCTTTTTTGAAGGAAACACCGCCGTTCACATCCATCATGACATCGTGTGGAAAAGCATCCTGCAACGCGTAATCTGCGCCTGCGATGACGATACCGTTCTCGACGCGCAAAGCGTTGTAGGTCGCGGCATCACCGGAAGCGGATGCGCCGGGCGCGCGGACAAGATCGATACCAGCGGCTGCAAACCGGCTGTCCTTGATGGCGCATTCTGGAGCAGTCTCATTCCAGTAAACGCTGATGCCCTGTGCCGCGTCCGCTTTTAGTTCGACCGGCGCGCGCAGCTTGTAGAGCGTCAGACGGCGCAGAAGGGCGTCCTGCTGGTCGGCTCCGGTCTCAAGCATATAACCTTCACCATCGCGCCAGATCAGGAACTCGAACATGATCTTGCCCTGCGGCGTCAGCAGCGCACCTGTGCGAGCTTCGCCTTCGGGCAGGGAATCGAGGTCTGGCGTGATGAGGTTTTGCAAAAAGTCCGTGGCACCGGTGCCGGAAACACGGATGAGTGCGCGGTCTGGAAGAAAAGCGGAGGACATGGGCGTTACCGTTCGGGTTTGTTCATCTCGAACAAAAACATGTCGCGTGCCCCTGTTCACACGACATGTTCTAGGGTTTTTGACGAGAAACGACAAGCGCTTCCGGTTCAATCACCTGCGGTGAAGAACTTCCACTGACCATCCGGCGAGATGCCGATGCGGTAAAAGCTGTAATTTCCGTATTCCTGCATGTCGGCCAGATCACCAGCGGTGATGATGCGCAGCAGCTCCACTTTTTCCGGCGGCGTCAGGGTCGTCAGCGACTTACCCGCGAAATAGGGGAAGACATACATTTCATCCGGCGTGCCAGCGTCGATATGGGCGTAGCCGGTGGACAGAAGATCGATGATGATGGCGAGAACTTCCAGACCATCCGGGTCGCCGGAGAAGCTTTTCAATGCCGCGATAGGGTCTTCACCATCGCCATCAACGCGGGCCTGGTTGGGGCCGGGATTGACCAGCGGACGCAGCTTTTCGATGTTGCCGGTCGCGGCGGCATCGATAATCATCTGGCGCAAACGGCGAACCGGCTCCGGTGCCTTGCTGATGTCATGCTCGATCTGCGCGGAAATCTGCGGTGTGTCTTTGTCTGCGGGCGCAGCCTGCTGACCGGAAGAGCGGTTAACCAATGGGTCGGGCAGGGGAATGCCGTCCGAATCGCCTTCGATAGCCTCCGGCTCGACCGGCTGCTGCTTGTCGGCGGGCTTTTCGCCCTCTTCGGTGGCAGCACCCGGCGCAGGCTTGAGTTCGGACAGCGCGAAGGCACCGTTGGGAAAGCTGACTGCGGCAAGCGTCAGAGAGAGCGTCAAGGAAAGCGCGGCAGATGACCGCAAAAGCCCCTTGAGAGAGCAAGACATAGTGAACTCCGGCTTATTGAATAATGCGATGCGGGGAAAACTCGCCTTCGAGCATCCGTTGGCGCAACGATTCGAGCATGGCTTCGGCGCCCGCTTCGCCATGCATGCGGATGGTTTCGCGCATGGCCAGAGCAATAGCGGCGTCTGCGATAATCTCCGGCTCGATGCCATCGGCCATACCATCGGCCCATGCTTCGTTCTGATGTTCCAGAGCGACCTGCATCTTTTCATGCACGATCATATCGTGGATTTCGTTACGGCTTGTTTGCATCTTTCATCCTCGACAGGCAGGCAACTCGTTACCACCCTGTTAACAACTCTAACAGTCTTTTATCAAAACGGCACGGCCTGCGGCCAAAAGAGGTTAATAAACCTCTAATTTCCAAACCTTGACGCGATTTCCTGCGCCAGTGTTGCCCCTTCGATACGATATTTCTCTTCCGCGGCGATGGCAGCCGGTGTGCAGGCGGTGTGAACCGCCGCGAATGTGCGATACCCGCGGTTGAAGGCAGCCGTCATGCGTTGCTTGCGCTGCGGTTCGGTTGCGGTATCTGCCGCCAGAAGGTCGCCCATTGCCTTGCGCCACTCTTCCGAACCAGTGGCGGGGCACAGCGTGCGAAGATATTGCACGGCTCCCAGAATTTCAGACAGACGGGCCATCTGGTTATCATAGGGGGCGGGTTTGTTTTGCTGGGGTGGCGCGGATGGTGACGGCGCAGACGGCTGTGCGGCGGAAAGGGATGCGAAAGGCATCACCACACCAAGGCCAATCAACAGCGAAAGCGAAAGTCGTCGTTTCATCAATTTACGCATTACCCGACAGTTTGTTTCAACAACGTTCGTGCAAATAGCCGCGATTCTGCTCAGCATTGCAACTGGCCCAGCACACGTTGTGCGCATTCCAGTACGCTTTCCGGTGCGGGTAGGGCGCGGATTTCCTCCAGCGTGTACCAACCAGCATCCGCCGCATCATCTGCTGCCGTGACAAGCGCGTCCTCATCGGCCTCGACGGTGAAGACCGACAGAAAGAAGTGGCTGGTCAGCTGCCCTGCATCGTCATGGGACGGAAGATCATAGGTCGCGAAAAGGCGTGGATGCCGCGCGATGACACCCGTTTCCTCCGCGAGCTCCCGCAGAGCCGTTTCTTCCGGCATCTCGCCTTCATCGCCCCGGCCACCCGGAAAGGCGAACATGCCCTGTGAAGGTGGGTTGATGCGCCGCACGAGAAGCAGACGATCCCCACGGCGCAGGATTGCGGAAGAGGCAGGTTGTGGCTGGGGCATGGAACATCCTTTGCGATGAAACACCCGATTATGCGCTCAACCTTGCAGGAAACGTGGCGGCATCTTTTCCTTGAAGGGAAAATACTCAAAATACGGGCGAGCCTCCGCTATCGTCCGTTTCACCGAGGGACGCGCCATCAAGCGTTCGAAGTAGGCTTCTGTATTGGGCATGTCAGTGCCGAATGGATGAACGATCGATGCGTAGAACAGCGCAGGCGCCGCCGCGCAGTCCGCCATCGAGAATTCCTTGCCGTTTGACCACTCCCGGGTGGCCATGTGCTTTTCGAGAACGCCGTAAGCTTTATCCAGCGTGGCATGGGCTTCTGCAACGCCGTGCGGGTCAAGACCGTCCTGTGGGCGAAAGCGCTCGGCCACGATCCGCTGCATGGGCATCTGCACGTAGAGATCGAAGAAGCGGTCCCAGAGCCGTGTCTGCAACGCCGTTTCCGCATCTTTTGGCAGGAGCACGGCGGGCCCCGAATAGTGCTGCTGGAGATATTCTATAATGATGCTCGTCTCCGGCAGTATCGTGTCGGTTGCGCTGTCGTGCAGCACCGGGATTTTGCCGATGGGCCAGCGTTCGAGGAATTCCTGTCTCGATTCAGAATCTGCGAAGTTGACGATAACGGGTTCAAAAGGCGTCTCATTTTCGTAGAGAGCGATGAGAACCTTGTGACAGAAAGACGATAGCGGGTGGAGGTAAAGCTGAAGGGTCATGACACGATTTCCAATAGCTGATGGTTGTGACAGCGTGCGGTCTTCAATATCGGTCTGCGCCAGCTATGATGCGCTCAAGGAATCAAAAATGCCACTTCGGTGTTGTCTCGAAAGCCGCAAATGAAACTCTACCTCATCTACGCCGCTGCCGCTTTGGCGGAAATTGCCGGGTGCTTCGCATTCTGGGCGTGGCTGCGGATGGGAGAGAGTGTGGGCTGGCTGGTGCCGGGCATGATCTCGCTGGTAGCCTTTGCATGGTTGCTGACGCTCGTGCCGACCGAAGCGGCGGGCAGGGCCTATGCGGCGTATGGAGGTATTTACATCGTCGCGTCGCTGATCTGGCTCTGGAGCGTGGAGGGGCAAACGCCTGATTGCTGGGATATAGCGGGCGGTGTCGTATGTCTGGCGGGCGCTTCGCTCATCCTGTTTGGTCCAAGAGCTTAAGGGAGGCGGCGATGTGCGGACGCTTCGTTTTGAATGCAACGCCGGAAGAGGTTGCGGAGTATCTCGACCTGATCGGTCTGGAGGATTTTCCTGCCCGTTTCAACATCGCGCCAACCCAGCCCATTCTGGTCATCCTCGAAGGCGCGCGGCCCGAACCGGGCAGCAATTTGCCGAACCGGCAGGCCATGCTGGCGCGGTGGGGTTTTCTGCCCGGCTGGGTGAAAGACCCCAAGGAATTTCCGTTGTTGATCAATGCCCGCTCTGAAACCGCCATTGGCAAGGCGTCGTTTCGCGCGGCCATGCGCCACCGCCGCGTTCTCATTCCAGCCACCGGCTTTTACGAGTGGCGCAGGCCTGCGAAGGAAGAAGGCGGTAAAGCGCAGGCCTATTACATCAAGCCGAAACACGGCGGTATCGTCGCTTTCGCAGGTCTGATGGAAACATGGTCGTCGGCAGATGGATCGGAAGTCGATACGGGTGCAATTCTGACGACCGCCGCCAACCGCTCGATATCCCGTGTCCACGACCGGATGCCGGTGGTGATCGCGCCGGAGGATTTCAGCCGCTGGCTGGACTGCAAGACGCAGGAGCCGCGCGACGTTTCCGACCTGATGACGGCGGCGAGCGAAGATTTCTTCGATCTCGTGCCCGTTTCGGACAGGGTCAACAAGGTCGCAAATACCGGACCTGATCTCATAGAGGCCGTCACCGAAAGCCAACCGCTTGCGCGAGCCGTTTCTAAAAATTCAGACGAGCAACTCTCACTGTTTTAAGGTGCAGAAAGAGACGATGTTGTCTGTGACGAGGAAGTTAGCGGCGTCCGCCTTCCGCGCGCCTGTGTGATGACGGGATCGGGATAAACGCGGTTTCGGCCATTCTCCTTTGCCATGTAAAGCAACCGATCCGCAGCGGTTAGCTGATTGCCGATGGGCTCGTTGCTTTCGATTTCCACGACGCCGATGGAGATCGTCAGCGCCACGTCGCAGATGCTGAAGTACATCCCGTTTTTTTCCACCGCTTCGCGCATGGCTTCACAGAAGTCATAGGCTTGCTCGCCACTTAATCCCTTCAGAAGCAGGCCAAACTCCTCGCCACCGAGCCGGGCGACGAGGTGACCATGTGGAGCGCAGAGGTCTGACAACAGCCGGGCCAGCTTCGTCAATGCCCTGTCACCAGCCTCGTGACCCAATGTGTCGTTGATCTTCTTGAAATAGTCGATGTCGAGGATGGCGACCGCGCCGCGCTGGGACTGATCGCCCTGGGCTTTCATGGTCTCAAGAAAGGCATTTGCCTGATCAAAAAACGAACGACGGTTGGAAAGGCCGGTAAGGTCGTCGCGATCTGCAAGTTGGCGCAGCCGCATCAGTTGCTTGAGCGTTTCGATGTTGTTGTCGATCCGGCATTGCAATTCTTCCGGCACGAAAGGGCGGTAGATGAAATCCGAGGCGCCTGCTTTCAGGAACTGTGCAGACAGCATGCGATCCGTGGAAGCTGAAACGCCGACGATGCGCAGGTCCTGCGATGTGCGGCTGAGACGGATGCGGCGGGTCAACTCGTGACCGTCCATATCGGGCATCAGGTAATCTGTAATCACAAGCTGGATGGATGGCTCGCTTGCCAGAATTTCCAACGCCTGCGCGCCGGAATGGGCTTCGCGAACGGTGAAATTCTGCCGCGCCAGAATTTCGACGAGGCTGGAGCGGGCAGCGCGTGCATCATCTACGACCAGAATGGAGAACTGCCGGTTGGTCAGAATTCGCTCGACCGTCTTGACTACCGTTTCCACGGTGCGATGGGTGTCCTTGACGATGTAGTCGATGATTTTGCGTTCCGCGTAGTGCAGCCGCGCCGTATCATCGACAGTTCCGGTGAAAACGATCGTGGGCACATTGCGCTTCTCCAGCGCGGTGAGGATTTCGCCATTGGGTGCATCGGGAAGGTTGAGACCGGTCAGTGCCAGCGTAAACCTGTGACGCTCGATCAGGATCTGCGCGTCTTTGAGCGTATCGCAGTGAAAAACATTCGCCGTCGTGTCTGCACTCAGTCGGGTTTTCAACAACATGGAAAGCGCGATAGAATCTTCGACGATTAGAATCTTGTCCTGCATGGCAATATCTCGATCTGAAAATGCGATGATCTGAAAATGAATTTCGGTCGAAAGGCACTGCATCTGCCCGGAAATATCCGAAGAAGCTGCAATTACGCATGAAAAGATTGCAAAATATAAAATTCCAAGCCGCTTTCACGGTTTGGTTGTCAAATGATGAGTGACGCTGTGCGAGCGACATCCACAAAACAAAAACGGCGCCCGGTGGCGCCATTTGTCTGTCTTCAAAAAACTGTGGCAGCTAAAGTTGCGCTCACACCGTCTTCGGCTTGCGGGCCACCATCATGGCGGCGGCTGCGACGGCTCTCAGACCAAGCGGCTGATAATGGCTGTTGAGATCAGGTTTTGCCGGGGCTTCGGCTTTCTTCGTTTCGGTCATTCCACTCTCCAGAGGTCCTGTGCAAGCCTTCGATTCGTGGGCTTGCCTGATGACGTCTGTCGTGGGAAATCGTGACGAATTCGAGGCAATTTTAATCAATTGAAAATTGCACACTGCGACATTTCGTGTTCGCCCTGCGCCTCAAACCCGCCGCAATAAAGCTGGCGGTTGCCGTAGCGTCAGATGCCTCGATCCATGCCTATGCCATCGTGATGATCGCCATGGGCGTCCTCATCGATGGTGAGCGTGCCATAACGCTTGTGCCAGATGCGCGCACTGAATGGCAGGAAGGCGAGATAGGCGAGAACGGTCACAACCAGAATTTCCCACGTGAAGCTCATCAGCAGCGCTACGTAGAGCACGACGATGAGAATGGCAGGCATGACCAGATCGCGGCGGATGCGGCTTTCGGACTTGCCTGACCAGACCGGCAGACGGCTGATGAGAAAGTAGCCGATCAGGACCGTGTAAGCGGCAGCGAAATACGCGAAGGTCTTGCCGGGCTCGATGCCGAGGAAACCAAGATAGACGGGCAGCAGCACCAGCATGGCACCCATGGGGGCGGGCACACCGACGAAGAATTCGTTCTGCCAAGGTGCCTTGACCTCACGTTCGATCATGACGTTGAAGCGGGCGAGGCGCAGACCGGCGGCGATGACGTAGATGAGGGCCGCGATCCAGCCGAGCGAGCGGGCCTGATCGAGAAGGTAAGCGTAGACAACGAGAGCCGGGGCAACACCGAAGTTGACGATGTCCGCCAGCGAATCCATCTGCGCGCCGAACTTGGAGGTCGCCTTCATCATGCGGGCAAGACGTCCGTCAACACCATCCAAGAATGCGGCGAGCAGCACCATGGCGACGGCCAGTTCGAACCGGCCTTCGAAAGCAAGCCTGACACCGCTCAAGCCCGCACAAATGGCAAGCACGGTGACGAGATTGGGGATGATGAGCCGCAGCGGGATTTCCCGAAGGCGCGGCCCGCGACCGCTATCCTTGGTCATCTCAGGCTTGTCGTTGGTGCTGGGCGATGGCGTCGGCGTGTCCATGGTGCTCGCTTCCTATCGTCTGATCAGCCGCGACGGCTGATGACCGGACCCTTGGCAGAACCGAATTCCGCCAGAACGGTTTCACCGGCAATGGCTGTCTGGCCAACGGAAACGCGTGGCTGGAAGCCTTCCGGCAGGAAGATGTCCAGACGCGAACCGAAGCGGATGAGGCCGAAGCGCTCGCCAGCATCGACAGGCTCGTTCGGCTTGACCCAGCAGACGATGCGGCGGGCGACCATGCCTGCGATCTGGACGACGCCGACCTTGCCGTGTGCCGTCTCGATGACGAGGCCGTTACGCTCATTGTCTTCCGACGCTTTGTCGACTTCGGCATTGAGGAAGAGGCCGGGGCGGTAGGCGACATTGATGATCCGGCCACGCACGGGCGCGCGGTTTACGTGGCAGTTGAAGACGTTCATGAAAACGGAGATGCGGACCATCGGCTCCTTGCCGAGTTCCAGTTCCAGCGGCGGGACCACGGTCATCACGGCGGAAACCTTGCCATCGGCAGGGCTGATGACAAGGTCGTCATCCTGCGGCGTGACGCGCTCGGGATCGCGGAAGAAATAGGCGCACCAGGCGGTAAGGACGAGGCCGACCCAGAACAGCGGTTCGGCTATCCAGCCAAGCACCAGCGATGCGACGAAGAAGGCGGCCACAAAGACATAACCTTCCTTATGGATCGGCACGATGGTGTTACGAATGGTGTCGAACAGGCTCATTGATCTTTCTTCTCCGAATTGATTACCGCTGCATATATAATGATTTCACGACGATATACATGTTCTAACGCGATAAAACACGCATAGGTGACTACAGGCAAACCGTGTCACGGGCAATGTGTTCTGCCTGCGCGCCGGGGGTTATACCCGTCAATGCGCAGGCTCGCCGCGATCCACGACACCCAGATCGTCCTTCTCACGCACTTCACGCAGGCGCTCTTCCGCTTGAATGGCCTCGCGCTGGCGGCTCCACATGGAGGCGTAGAGCCCGCCGGAGGCGATGAGCGATGTGTGGGTGCCGCGCTCGGCGATCATGCCATCCTTCAGCACGATGATCTCATCTGCGCCGATGACGGTGGAAAGGCGGTGGGCGATGACGAGCGTGGTGCGGTTTTTCGACACAACATCCAGTGCGCTCTGGATTTCCTGCTCCGTGTGCGTGTCCAATGCCGACGTTGCCTCATCGAGAATGAGGATCGGCGGTGCCTTCAAGATGGTGCGGGCGATGGCGACACGTTGTTTTTCGCCGCCGGAGAGCTTCAGGCCTCTTTCTCCGACCATGGTGTCGTAGCCATGCGGCAACTTGCTGATGAAACCGCTGATCTGGGCGGCATTGGCCGCGGCCATCACCTCGGCCTCGGTCGCGTCAGGGCGACCGTAGCGAATATTGTAGGCGAGCGTATCGTTAAACAGCACCGTGTCCTGCGGAACCATGCCGATGCCCGAGCGCAGGCTTTTCTGGGTGACATCGCGAATGTCCTGACCATCGATGGTGATCGCGCCGCCTTGGATATCGTAGAAGCGGTAGAGCAATCGCGACAGGGTGGACTTGCCCGCACCCGATGGGCCGACGATGGCCACGGTCTTTCCGGCGGGCACATCGAACGAGATGCCCTTGAGAATGGGACGTTCCGCATCATAGGCGAAATGCACATCGCGAAAACAGAGGGCACCGGTGCCGATCTGCAATTCCTTGGCATCCGGCGCATCCACCACTTCTGCCTGGACTTCCAGCAGATCGAACATCTCCTCGATATCCGTCAGCCCCTGGCGGATTTCGCGGTAGACGAAACCGATGAAATTGAGCGGCACGGAAAGCTGCAAAAGCAGCGCGTTGATGAAAACGAAATCGCCGATGGTCTGTTCGCCGCGCTGAACGGCCAGCGCCGACATGACCATCATGATTGCGGAGCCGAGGCCGAAAATGACGCCCTGACCGAAGTTCAGCCAGCCAAGCGATGTCCAGATCGCGGTCGCCGATTTTTCATAGCGCGCCATGGAGGCATCGAAACGGCTGGCCTCCATCTGTTCGTTGCCGAAATATTTGACGGTTTCGAAATTCAGCAGTGAATCGATGGCCTTGGTGTTGGCATCGGTGTCGCTGTCGTTCATGGAGCGGCGGATGCCGATGCGCCAGTTGCTGGCTTTGACCGTAAACCAGATATAGGCCCACACCGTGATGACCGTGACGAAGACGTACCAGAAGCCATAGGTCAGCCAGAAGATGACAGCAGTCAGCAGGAACTCGATAAAGGTCGGGGCGGTATTCAAAATCGTGAAGCGCACGATGGTTTCGATACCCTTCGTGCCGCGCTCTATGACGCGAGATAAGCCGCCGGTCTTGCGCTCCAGATGGAAGCGCAGCGACAGACGGTGCATATGCACGAAGGTTTTGTAAGCCAGTTGCCTGACGGCGTGCTGGCCGACGCTGGCGAACAGTGCATCCCGCAACTGGTTGAAGCCGATCTGGATCAGCCGCGTCAGATTATAGGCAACAACCAGCACCACGGCACCCAGCAGAAATGTCGGGACGAGCCCGGCGAGATCGAGCTTGCCGTTCAGCGCATCCGTCGCCCATTTGAAGAAATAGGGAACCGAAATCAGCACCAGCTTGGCGACCAACAGAAAGAACGTCGCCCAGACCACGCGCATTTTCAGGTCCGGCCTGCCTTGCGGCCACATATAGGGCCAAAGGTTCACGATGGTCTGGAGCGGATTGCTGGCATCCGCTGCGATCGTCTTCTTATTCGGGTCGGTCATGCTCTGCTCCGGCGTCTGCCGGGGTGCAGACAGCAAGACGGCGGCCCTGAGCGAGCCGCCGTCTTGACGTTAATTAATATTTGCACATCACTTTTGCAATGCCGCAAGACGCTGCTTACTTGCCCGTCATCCGCTTGCGGTGCAGTTCTTCCGCATTCGGCAGGGCGTTTTCGGGAACACCAAAAATCTGGCCGGGTTCGATCAGATCCGGGTTTTTGATCTGGTCCTGATTGGCAAGATAGATCGTGGTGTAACGCACGCCCTGACCGTAAACACGGCGCGAAATCTGCCACAGCGTATCGCCCCGACGAATGATGACGGCGCTGTCGCTATGGGCGAGGGGGGCCTGTTCGAAGGTTTTCGGGCCGCTCTGTGCAGGTGCGGGTGTCTGAGCCTGCGCGGAAGTCGGTTCCGCCGTGACGGGGGCTGCCGCATTCAGTTCTGCGAAACGATCCGTCAGCCCGGCAATCTGCCTGCCGATAGCTGCGACATCGTTCGGCAAACCATCGATGACGGCAAACAGAGCGCGTGCCTTGGCAGTGATGTCAGCGACGAAGGCGGTAAAGGCCGGATCGGCAGTCGCCGCCGTGCGGAACTCCGAAAGGGAGCGCAACGCAATCGATGTGGCGGATTTCGCAGCGGCGACCTCTTCCAGAGCAGGCGTCTTGCCGTCCTTGTAAAGACCGGAAAGGATGGCGAATGCCTTGGTGACATCGTCGCGCAGGGCTTCGAATGCCGTGCGGTCGCTGACCACGCCCGGATCCTGTTGAGGAGCGGCTGTGGTGTTGGGTGTCGCGGGCTGTGCGGGTGCCTGCTGCATGGCCACGGTCGCCTGATCCGTTGCCGGACGCGCGAAGGGTACCCGGACGCGAACGGTAACGTTGCCAGCCGCATCGAGTGCTTCCGCTGTCACGATGTGGTTGCCGACGGAAAGATCGACATCACCTTCGATGACGAAACTGCCCGAAGCTTCTGCCTTGGCACTGCCGATCTGCTTGTCATCGACCAGCACACGGACTGTCGTGTTTGCAGGCGCAGAACCGGCAACGAAAATCTTCGTGCCCTCGAACTCGACAGCTACCACGCGGATGGACGGCGTTTCCGTTGAGCTTGCTGCTGGCGCTTGAACCGCAGTCGCGGCAGGGGCTGTCGGTGCTGAACCGTTCTGCGCAAGTGTAGCGTTGCCTGGCTGCGACTGGGCCGTGGCGGTTTCATTATTCGCTGTCGCAGGTGCTTGCAGGGCAGGCGGCGCGGCGTCCGGCATGGTCATGACGCGGCTTGCCTTGCCCGGTGTGGTGACCATAGCAAGAAGTTCGCCGTTCTTCTGCGCTGGCACGGAAACCGTTGCGGTTTCCTGAGACTGTGCTGCCTTGCCATCCTTACCGGTGGCGCGCAACACGATCTCGTGGTCGCCCGGCGGCAGAGGGTTGTCGAGAACGGCAGCAAAATCGCCGCTGCCTTCAACCGTCGTTTGTGCAATGACCTGACCGTTGTTGATGATATCGAGCTTCGAGCCCGGTGTTGCCTTGCCAGCGATAACCGCAGAGCCATCCGGCTCGACGCGGAGTACATCGAAGGTCGGCAATTGAGCTGCATCGGCGGGTGCGGTAGCAGGGGCAGCAGGTGTCGGTGTTGCAGGCGCGACTGGTACCGGTGCGCCATCATCCGTGCCGGCAAACACGCCGGGCAGGCGGCGAACCTGTGCGGCTGCTTCCCGCGCATCCGCAGGCAGACCGCGCAGGAAGGCGATCGTTCTTTCCGCCGCCGTGCGTGCCGTGGTGATCAGGCGCGAGGTGTTCTCATCCAGCGCTTCTGGAATATCGACATTGTCCAGTTCCTTCAGCGAATCCTCGACCTTCTTGCGCGTGGCTGCGAAGTCTTCGTTTGATGGAACGTTGTTGTCGGCGAAGCGGCCCGTCATGTCCTTGATGGACTGGGTTGCCGATTCAGCCAGACGTCCGACCTTCTCGGCGATATTGGTGGTCTCTTTTGCGGCGTCGGACAGGAGGTCACCCGCTTTGTCGCTACCCATTTCCAGGCTGTTCTTGACGTCGTTGCCAGCTTGATTGATGGCATCACCAATCGGCTTGTCGTCTGTGGACATGCGTGGAAGAACGAAGAAGACCATGAGAAGCGTCGCGACGCCAAGCACGATAAGCGCCAGCAGTCCGGCCCTTTTATTGTTCATCATCAATCTCCGGGTAACTTTCCTGTCTTCAAGTTGCGATAGCTAGCGTCTAAGTTACGCTCATACAAGCGGGAGGCCCGCAAAAGCAGCGTTTCCAGCCTGTCATCCCCCAAATTTTCTTGACGGATCGGCTGCCCCGATGTTCCTTCAGCCCATGAGTGAAGAAAATACATCGATTCGATCCATCTGCGTTTACTGCGGCTCCCAGCCCGGACGTGATCCGGCCTATATGGAAGCGGGCCGCGCACTCGGCAAATCCATCGCTGAAAACGGCCTGCGCCTCGTATACGGTGGTGGTACCAAGGGCATCATGGGTGCCGTGGCAAGCGGCGTTCTGGCCAATGGCGGCGAAGTTACGGGTATCATACCGGAATTTCTGGTGGATATGGAGGCCACACGCCATTCTCTCGGACAATTGAACGAATTGATCATTACCAAGGACATGCATGAGCGCAAACACATGATGTTCGAGCGCTCGGATGCCTTCGTGACTTTGCCCGGTGGTATCGGCACGCTGGAAGAGATCGTCGAGATCATGACATGGGCGCAGCTTGGCCGCCATGCCAAGCCGATGGTCTTCGCCAACATCAACGGCTTCTGGGACCCGATGCTGGAATTGATCCGCCATATGCGCGATCAGGGCTTCATCCACCGCGCGCATCTGCTGAACCCGCTGGTGATCGATCAGATCGAGAACATCGTTCCCGCCATCATCGAACGCGCCGCAGCCCAGCAGAACCCCGAGGGCGATCCATCCGTCATCTCCCAGCTCTAAAGCTGTTTCGCTTTTCGGCTGCTGATTAGTCCGGGCACGGTGTAGATCAACAGCGCCGCCCAGATCATGATAAAGGCGATCAGGCGCACCGTGTCGAACGGTTCTTTGAAGATGAAGACAGCGATGATGAAGATCATCGATGGCGCGATATATTGCATAATGCCAATGGTTGACAGCTTCAGCAGCTTTGCGCCATTGCCGTAGAGAATAAGCGGTGTGGCGGTTACGATACCGCTGGCGATCAGCAGCCAGGTATCTGTGGGCGTTCCCGCCATGAAATGCGCCTGACCCGTGCTCATGAGATAGACGATGAAGGCGAGCGCTGGCGGCGTGAGCAGGAGCACTTCCAGCAGAAAACCCTGCGTCGGGCCGATGGGCAAAGTTTTGCGAAAGAAGGCGTAAAAGCCCCATGACACCGTCAAAGCGACGGAGACCCATGGCAGGCTGCCCGCGTGCCACGTCAGCAGGGCGACGGCCAGCGCGGAGAGGGCGATTGCCGATATCTGGAAACGGCTGAGTTTTTCCTTCAACAGCACGGCGCCTAGAAAAATGCTGAACAGCGGATTGATGAAGTAACCGAGGGCGGCATCCAGCGCGCGACCGCTGCCGATGGCCCAGATATAGACGCCCCAGTTGATGCTGATAATGGTTGCCGTCAGGCACGCCATGGCCAGCATGCGCGGCGTTGTCAGTGCTTTTCTGATTTCAGCGGTGCGTCCGAGAAGGATGAGCACGGCGGCAGCGATGGGTACGGACCAGATGACACGGTGCGCGATCACCTCGAACGGCGACACATGCGCGACGGCCTTCATATAAAACGGCAGGAAACCCCACAGGATGTAGGAGGTAAAAGCGTAGGCAAAGCCACGCACGCCATCGCCGGGTTGCGAGGTCTCTGTTGTCTGGTTCACGGCCATTGGAGCTACCAATCTCATCGGATAGCACCGGCCTATTCCTGTTCGGCGTTATATACCAATTCATTTGCGTGAAGCATGCGGTGAGAAAAGCTTTACCTGTTCACAAAACGAACAGGCCGCCTGAATCGGAATATCAGGCGGCACAGCCAGGCCTCTGTAATGATTGGCTTTACTTGCCCGCAAAGCGATCCGTCGCGCGGATGAGCTGATCGAGAATGCCGGGTTCGCTGAGCGCGTGGCCTGCGGCTTCGACAATGTGCAGATCGGCCTTCGGCCATGCTTTGGAAAGCTGCCATGCATATTTCAGCGGACACGGCATATCGTAGCGCCCGTGGACGATGACGCCGGGAATGTCTTTCAGCTTATAGGCATCGCGCAGCAACTGGCCGTCCTCGAACCACCCGGCATTGACGAAGTAATGCGTTTCGATGCGGGCAAAAGCGATTGCGTATTGGTCCTCACCGAATTCTTCCACGCGTGTCTGGTCCGTCACCAGCGAGATCGTTGCGCCTTCCCATTGGCTCCAGGCCTTGGCGCATTCCAGTTTCTTTTTCTCGTCCGTGCCGGTGAGGTAGCGGTTATAGGCCACCATCGTCTCTTGGCGCTCGGCCTCTGGGATGGGTGCGATAAAAGTTTCCCAGCGGTCCGGGTACATTTCGGACACGCCGAACTGGTAGTACCAGTCCAGCTCCGGCTTGGTCAGCGTGTAAATGCCGCGCAGCACGAGCTCGCTCACCCGCTCAGGATGGGTCTCGGCGTAGGCAAGCGCCAGCGTCGAGCCCCAGGAACCACCGAAAACCTGCCATGTCTCGAAGCCGAATTTTTCCCGCAGCCTCTCCATGTCCGCCACCAGATGCCACGTAGTGTTGGCATCCAGAGACGCATGCGGCGTGGAGCGCCCGCAGCCGCGCTGGTCGAACAGGATGACATCGTAAAGCGCGGGATCGAACACCCGGCGTTGCGTAGGGGTAACCCCGCCGCCGGGGCCGCCATGCAGAAAAACGGCAGGCTTGCCGCCCTTGGTGCCGACCCGCTCCCAATAGATCACATGGCCATCGCCGACATCCAGCATGCCGGTTTCGAAGGGTTCGATTTCCGGGTAGAAGCTGCGCAATTCTTCGCTCATGTCGTCTTTTCCTGTGGTGGCCAGTGCAAGGTATCTTCGTCTGGATGCTGGCGGTTTTTGACGGTCTGCGCTGCACCACCTTCCGGCTCTACAGGCAGGATATCGAGATGAGCAAACCAGCCCATCTTGTTGGAAAGATTCGATTGTGCCTCAGGCGAGACGCTCTGCGGATCATCCAGCGAACCAAGAGTGACATTGATGAAATCCATGCCGGGAATATCATAGAATAACGGCGTACCGCATGCTCCACAAAAGCCGCGTCGAACGTGATCTGAGGATTGGAACCAGTTCGGCTCTCCTCGGGTCAAAGTGAAGCGATCACGGCTGCTTGCACCGAGCGGCAGGAAGTAGTTGCCCGACGCCTTCTGGCACATGCGGCAGTGGCAGACATGCGGATAGCGGATGTCGCCTTCGATCCTGTAGCGCACGGCACCACACTGGCAACCGCCGGAGTATGCCGTTGCTGTCATGGGTTCACATTATCTTCCGGTGGCCAGACGTGGGTGTCGTGATCAGGGTGTTGGTAGGAGACCATGGAGCTCTCATCCAGACTTTGCTCTGCAGTTGGCTTGTCGAACAGCGCCTTGATCCACGGCATCTGCATATGCGTGTTCACCTGAACCTGCGGCTCGATCTCCTGCGGGTGATCGAAGGCACCGATGGCGATCTCCACGCCGCCGGGATGATGATAGGTCAGCGGCGTGCCGCATTTGTTGCAAAAGCCGCGATGGATTTTGGCAGACGAGCGGAAGAGGCTAGGCTGCCCCCGCGTCCACGTCAGATGCGCCTGATCCGCCGTCACCAGCGCGCCGAAGAAATTGCCGAAATGTTTCTGACACATGCGGCAATGGCAGATGGAGGGTCGCCCTAGCTTGCCCGCATGAAACCGCACCGCGCCGCACTGGCAACCGCCGGAATAACCCGCATCACTCATCTGTCCTACTCCTTCGGCCATGCTTCGGTATCGTGATCAGGATGCTGATAAGACACGAGGTCGGCCAGATAGTCCACGGATGTCAGGTCATCTTCCGTTGGCACGGCAGGCAGGGCGTGAAGGCGATCCACAAACGCGAATTTCTTTTCGACGCCCCACTGGATCGACGGCGGAAAAGCTGAGGGATCATCGAACGCCCCGGCGGCAACCGCCATACCGTCAGGCGCCTCATAGGTCAGCGGCGTGCCACAATCGCCACAAAAACCACGGCTCACCACACTGGAAGACCGAAACCGCTTCGGCTCTCCCCGCGTCCATGCGAACTTGGTGCCACGCACGGAAACCAGCGGCGCGTAATAGGCTCCGAACGCTTTCTGACACATGCGGCAATGGCAGATGGAACTGTCCGTCAGGTCACCGTCGACTCGAAAACGGATGGCACCGCATTGGCACCCGCCGGTGTGAGTTGTCATGGCTGATGCTCCCCAATTGTTCTGATGATGTGGAGGCAGACGTTATCGATATCGCGCAGGATGTCGTGGTTCCAGAAAGGGATGACTGTCCAGCCGTCTTTTTGAAGCCGAGCGGTTCTTTCATCGTCATACATAATGGCCGCGTTCTGTGTATGTTGAGAGCCGTCTATCTCGATAATGAGGCGATGATCTGAGCAGGCGAAATCAACGATATACCCGGCAACTGGCATTTGCCGCCGGAAACTTATCCCTTCCAAACGATGGGCGCGAGTAGCATTCCAGAGTTTCAGCTCCGCGTCGGTCATCGCCTTTCGCATTTGCCGCGCGTAAGCGCGATGCTGCGGTTTCACGTCTGCGTGGGGCATGATTAGCTCTTCGTCTGGTTTCGACCAGAGATTGGTCGAACGTGCCCGAAATCGCAAGTCGATTGTATTCTTGTTTGGAGCGTCTGTGCCCTACCGATAGGTCGGAGTTTGCGGCTCACCCCCCTCTGTCCTGCCGGACATCTCCCCCACAAGGAGGGAGATTGGCTGGGCGCTCGGACATCGCTTTTACCTCGGCGTAGGAGATGGTCGAAAGCTAACGGCGAGTCGATCTCCCCACCTATGGGGGAGATGTCCGGCAGGACAGAGGGGGGTAAGCCACACCCTCCGACCCCTCGTGGGAAACATCCCAAACCCTACCGCTTGATCTCCCAAGTCGTCACCCGCTCGCCGCTGTCCTTATCCTTGCCATCCTTCAATTGGATGCCCTTCACCGAAAGCTCATCGCGAATACGATCCGCCTCCGCAAAGTTCTTCGCCTTCAACATTTCGAGACGCATAGCGACGAGGGCATCGACCGCTGCCGCGATGTCATCGTCCACTAAATTTGCTACAGCTTGGGATAAAAATTCAATGTTTTCAAATCCTAGAAGATGGAGTCCAAGTCTGAATGACAATTTTGCATCGTCATTTCCTGCCTTTGCATCTTTGTATAAGCCCTGCATTTGGTTGACAAAAAGCGGTGTATTTAGATCATCAAGTAACGGGTTGCCTTCAGGCAAAATCCCACTGTAGCCAGATGTGTTCGTTCCCAACGCGAGATCAGACCAACGTTTGATAATATTTGAGGCTTCCTCCAATCGCTTCACCGAAAAATCGATAGGCTCGCGATAATGCGTCATCAGCATTGCAAGGCGCAAAACCTCGCCCGGCCACTTCCGTCCACCGAATTTTTCCGTGTGCAGCAGCTCATGGATCGTGATGAAGTTGCCGTCGGATTTAGACATCTTGCGGCCTTCGACCTGCACGAAACCGTTGTGCATCCAGACATTGGCCATGACATGGGTGCCGTGGGCGCAACGGGATTGGGCGATTTCGTTTTCGTGGTGGGGGAAAATCAGGTCCAGCCCGCCGCCATGAATGTCGAAGGTTTCGCCGAGGTAGCGCTCGCTCATGGCAGAGCATTCGATATGCCAGCCCGGACGACCGCGACCCCATGGGCTGTCCCAACCGGGTTCGTTGTGGCTGGAAAGCTTCCACAGCACAAAATCGCCGGGGCTTTTCTTGTGCACCTCGACCGCGACACGCGCACCGGCCTGCTGCTCATCCAGCGGGCGCTTGGACAGCTGGCCGTAATCGCTCATGGATTTGGTGTCGAACAGCACTTCGCCGCTGGCGACATAGGCGTGTCCGCGCGCGATCAGCTTTTCGATGATCTCGATCATCTGGGGAATGTTATCGGTGGCTCGCGGTTCGACGGTCGGCTCAAGGCAGCCGAGCATGGCGACGTCGTCATGAAACTGCTGCGCCGTCTTTTCCGTCACCGCGTGGATGGCGTCATTCAGCGGCAGGTTGGGGTAGTCGCGCAGGGCGCGTGCGTTGATCTTGTCATCGACGTCGGTGATGTTGCGGGCATAGGTGACATGTGCATCGCCATAGATATGGCGTAGCAGCCGATAGAGCACATCGAACACGATGACAGGCCGCGCATTGCCGATATGGGCGAAATCATACACCGTGGGGCCGCAGACATACATGCGCAAATTATTTGCGTCGATCGGCTGAAACTCAGCCTTTTCGCGGGTCAGTGTGTTGTGGAGTTTCAGGCGCAAGGACATGGCTCTTCCTCAAGGGCAATCAGTTTCCCCAGCCGGAACGTTTGTCTGCTTTTGACCTTTCGGGAGACGAAAACGATCTGGCCGGGTGTGAGACCAGCAAAATTTAACTCAGCAACAGCAGCAGATCGTTGTCTTCATGGCTTGCGTTATGAAACGGCAGGCCAATTTGGTCAAGAGCGATTGGTGCGTGATGCTGCACCGATCGTCATCGTCATTCAGGCATTCGGTAACTGACGAATTTTTTGTCTCTGACGACGTAAATCTTGCCCGTTTCCATAGCGTCCGGTGCAGCCAACGGTAGGATCGCGGCAGCGATCTCAGATGGATGGGGCAGGGTATCAGGGTCTTCGCCCGGCATCGCCTGTGCGCGCATGGCAGTACGGGTGGCGCCGGGATTGATGCTGTTGACGCGCAGTGTCGTGGCTTCCGTTTCTGCCGCCCACGTGCGGGCCAGCGCTTCGACGGCAGCCTTGGAGGTGGAATAGGCACCCCAGAACGGGCGACAGGAGTGTGGCGCGCCGGAGGAGAGGATAAGCGCACGGCCAGCATCGGATTTCAGCAGCAGTGGCTCCACCGAACGGATCAACCGCCAAGTCGCGGTGACGTTGATGGTCATGACCTTCTCGAACACCTTCGCCTCGATGTGGCCGACAGGGGAGATGACGCCGAGAACACCGGCATTGGCAACGAGAATATCCAGCTTGCCCCAACGCTCGTTTATGGAAGCGCCCAGCGCATCGATAGCGTTCATATCCGCGAGATCGAACGGCACCAGTGTGGCCGTGCCGCCCGCAGCCTTGATCGCATCGTCCAGGTCTTCGAGACCGCCCACCGTGCGAGCGCAGGCGATGACATGCCCGCCTGCTTTTGCCAGTTCCAATGCCGTGAAATAGCCAATGCCACGGGATGCGCCTGTGACGAGCGCGGTGCGGCCTTTAAGGTCTGTCGTCATTGTCTCCCCCGAGAATGATGTGTTCGTGCCGCATTCGGCCGAAAGCCCGCGCAGGACGCGCGGGCGAGGGTGGATCAGCCGTTGCTGGCAAGCATGGAAATCTTGTTGCCCATGGATTCGCCGTTCTTGTCGAGCAGGCGAGTGGGATATTCACCGGTGAAATAGTGATCGGTGAACTGCGGGCGCGCGTCGTTGCGATCTACACCGCCGACGGCCTGATAGAGACCGTTGATGGACAGGAACGCCAGCGAATCGACGCCGATGAATTTCGCCATATCAGCGACATCGGCATACTGATTGGCCAGCAGCTTGTCTGCGTCAGGCGTATCGATGCCATAGAAATCCGGGTGGAAGATCATCGGGCTGGCGACGCGGATATGAACTTCCTTCGCACCAGCCTCACGGATCATTTGCACGATCTTGACCGAGGTCGTGCCGCGCACGATGGAGTCATCCACCAGAACGACGCGCTTGCCTTCGATCATCGCCCGGTTGGCCGAGTGCTTCAGCTTGACGCCGAGCGCGCGGATGGACTGTGTCGGCTCGATGAAGGTACGACCAACATAATGGTTGCGGATGATGCCGTATTCGAACGGAATACCGCTTTCCTGCGCAAAACCGAGCGCTGCTGGCGTTCCGCCATCCGGCACCGGCACCACGACATCGGCTTCGAGCGGCGCTTCCTTGGCAAGGATGGCGCCCATGTTCTTGCGGGTCGTGTATACATTGCGGCCACCCACGACGGAATCGGGACGAGCGAAATAGACATATTCGAACAGGCAGAGGCGCTCTGGCTGCGGCTTGACCGGCTTGCGCGCATCAATGGTCACGGAACCATCTGGCTGGATCTCGCAGATGATGACTTCGCCGTTCTCAACATCGCGCACGAACTTTGCGCCGATGATATCCAGCGCACAGGTTTCGGAGCAGAAAATCGGCTTGCCATCGAGATCGCCCATGACCAGCGGGCGGATGCCAGTGGGATCGCGGGCGGCAATAAGCTTGGTACGTGTCATGGCCAGCATCGAGTAACCGCCTTCCATTTGGCGGATGGCGTCGATGAAGCGGTCTGCCGTGGAGGAATGGCGCGAGCGGGCGATGAGGTGGAGAACGACTTCGGTATCGGACGTGGACTGACAGATGGCGCCGGTCGCGATGATCTGGCGGCGCAGCGTCAGGCCGTTGGTAAAGTTACCGTTATGGGCAACGGCAATGCCGCCTTCTTCCAGCTCGGCAAACAGTGGCTGCACATTGCGCAACGCCACTTCACCGGTCGTGGAATAACGGGTGTGGCCGATGCAGATGGAGCCGGGCAGGCGGGCAAGCGTGACAGGGTTTGTATAATGATCGCCGACGAGGCCCATATGGCGTTCCTGGTAGAAACGCTTGCCATCGAAGGACACCATGCCCGCCGCTTCCTGGCCGCGATGCTGCAGAGCATGCAGACCGAGGGCGGTCAGGGCCGCCGCATCCGGGTGCCCCAGAATGCCGAACACGCCGCATTCCTCATGCAGGGTATCGCCATCGATGATGTCGTTGAAGGTGGACTGCGAAAGCGGCTCATTCATCTGGCTTGCCTTTGCTTAACTGCCAAAAACAAAAACCGCTCCGGCGGGTGGTGCGCCAGTGGGGTTTGTCTGCTGCCTATATTGAATATCTAGCACAAATAGCGCGCCTTGCATGTATTGCAAGACGCGCATTGACGTCAGTTTGCCGGTGCGGGCGAATTTGTTGCCGGCGCATCATCGGCAGGGGTCTGTTCCGTGGCGCCCTCAGGTGGTTTGCCGAGGATGCGCGCCCTGATTTGCGGCTCGATATTATCCGGCAGCGCTGCTTCCAGCTTGGCCACGAGGCCATCGAGGAACGGCTTGGACTTCGCCTGCGTCACCCATTCAGGCTGTGTTCGGACATCCACCAGCCAGTTCCAGAAGGCAACGGCCACGACGAGCAGAAGAATGCCGCGGGCCGCGCCGAACAGAAAGCCCAAAGTGCGATCCAGCGCGCCGATGCGGCTGTCGATGATGAAATCGGCAATGCGCGACGTGATGAACGAAATGATGATCAGTGCGATCAGGAAGATGACGCCGGCAGAACCGGCAATCGCAATCTTGTCATCATCCGTGTAGTTGCGCGCATAGGGCAACAGGACCGGGTAGAGATAATAAGCGGCTGCGACCGAACCACCCCAGCTTGCGATAGACAGGATCTCGCGCGAAAAACCTCGCACCATGGCGAGAACGGCGGAGAACAGGACAACGGCGATAACGATGCCGTCGAAAATCGTGATGGGCATTTACCAACTCCGGAGGTCGCGACACCTTTGAACGTGCCACTGTGCCAATTTGCGATCCTCTTACACTAGCCGTTTAGCCAACGAAAGGATCATTATTCGTCTTCCTGAACCTGTCTGAACCGGTTGCCCGACCCCGCAATGCGCGAGACGAGGTCCGGCAGGCTCTCGATTTCAGTCCAGCGCCCTTTTGAGGCTTTCGGCAACTCAGCAGAAGCCGAAGGCAGAAATGCGGTGGAAAAGCCAAGTTTCTCAGCCTCTTTCAGCCGCTGGCCCGTGTGAGACACAGGCCTGACAGCGCCAGAAAGGCTGACCTCGCCGAAATAGACGCAATCGGCAGGCAGGGCAAGACCGGCAAGCGATGAAACCAGTGCAGAGGCAATCGCCATGTCCGCTGCGGGTTCGGAAATGCGATATCCGCCTGCAACGTTGAGATAAACATCGTGGCTGCCGAGCTTCACGCCGCAATGGGCCTCGAGCACGGCGAGGATCATCGCCAGCCGCGACGAATCCCAGCCGACCACGGCGCGGCGTGGCGTCCCTAGCGACGTGGGCGCGACCAGAGCCTGCACCTCCACCAGCACGGGGCGTGTGCCCTCCATGCCCGCAAAAACGGCGGCACCGGGCGATTTCTCGTTGCGCTCGCCTAGAAACAGTTCGGACGGATTTGAGACTTCGCGCAGACCCTTGTCCGACATTTCGAACACGCCGATTTCATCGGTGGGGCCGAAACGGTTCTTGACGGTGCGAAGGATGCGGTAATGGTGGCCGCGATCGCCTTCGAAATACAGCACGGCATCCACCATGTGTTCCACGACGCGTGGACCGGCGATTTGCCCGTCCTTGGTGACGTGGCCGACGAGAACCATGGTCGCGCCCGTCTGTTTGGCAAAGCGGATCATGGCCTGCACGCCGGTGCGCACCTGCGTGACGGTTCCGGGCGCAGAATCAGCCGTGTCGCTCCAAAGCGTCTGGATCGAGTCGATGATGATCAGATCGGGGCGCTTGCCCTCGGAAATGGTGGCTAGAATATCCTCGACATTGGTTTCCGCTGCCAAGAGAACATCGGTATCAGCAGCACCTAGCCGTTGCGCACGAAGCCGCACCTGCGCCACCGCTTCTTCGCCCGATACGTAAACGATGCGATGTCCGCGCCGCGACAGTGCCGCCGCCGCCTGCATCAGCAGCGTCGATTTGCCGATGCCGGGATCGCCACCGATCAGCACCGCAGACCCGCGCACGAAGCCGCCGCCGGTTGCCCGGTCAAGTTCACTCATGCCGGTCGGAATACGCGGTGCCTCCTCAATCTCGCCGGACAGAGAGGTAAGGGTGACGGGTCTTCCCTTCTTCGGCGTCTTCCCCGGACCAGAGCCGATACCGCCCATCGGGTCTTCTTCGACAATGGTGTTCCACTCACCACAGCCCTCGCATTTTCCCGCCCATCGGGTGTGCACCGTACCGCAGTTCTGGCAGATGAATTGTGTCTTGGCTTTGGCCATAAATGTCAGTTTTCTTCTTGTTTGAAATCGATATTGGATATGTTTTGATGGCCATGTAGAACGCGAAGAATGATCAGTTCCGTGTCTTCAACGCGAAAGAAAATGAGTCGCTCTCGGTACGCGATGCTGCGGACGCCGGGGCCGAAGGCTTCCTTGGAAACACCTGTAAGCCCCAGTTCGGCTATGGAATGAGCTTTTCTGCGAATATCTCGCGCGAGGCGATCGGCCGCCGCTATGTTTTCTTCGTAAATGAAGGCGTGATCCTTGGCGACGTCAAGTCTGGCAGCAGTGGTCCAAACAGTGCTGCGCGTTTTAATGACCAGCCCCCGTTTTCTGCTGCGCCGATAACGCGCGAATGTCGTTCAGGAAATCCTCTTCTGAATCATAGTGATGAACGCGCCCGGCCTCGACGTCATCCAGCCCTTCCTGAATCAGGCGTTGAAGTTCTGCTTTCTTACCTTCATCGCTGTTCAGCAACCGCAAGCTAGCATGCACAACTGCGTCAGCGTTTCTGTACACACCCGCTTTGACCTGCTCGTCAATAAACTTGCGATCCTGCTCGCTGAGATGGATTTCGGTCATTTCGATCTCCTTTTGTTCTCGTATAGCACAGGTCTTCGGCGCTTTCCAAGGGCCAAGAAAAGCTTCAATCGTCTTCGATCAGATATTGTCGCTCATAGCGCAATCCAAGGCCGGTCAACATTTCGTAACCGATGGTTCCTGCCGCACGCGCAACCTCGTCCACGGGCACGTTGAGGCCGAAGAGTTCGATGTAGTCGCCAGCGCGGATGGCCCCAGCGGGAACATCGGTGACGTCGAAAATCGTCAGGTCCATCGTCACACGACCAGCAACCGGCACCTCGTAACCATTGATAAAGCCGTATGCGCCGCCATTGCCCATGTCGCGCAGCGGAATGCCGGAGCCGGAGAGCGAGCGGTGATAGCCATCAGCATAACCGACGGAGGCAATTGCCAGACGGCTGGCGCGTTTCAGCACGTGGGTGCCGCCATAACTGACAGTCTGGCCTTCACCCGCCTCGCGGATTTGAATGATGCGGGCTTCTGCTTTCGCGACAGGGCGCATGGGGTTTGCCATGCCGTTGACCGCTTCCCCACCATAAAGCGCGATGCCGGGGCGGGTGAGATCGAAGTGATAATCGGGGCCGAGGAAAATGCCAGCGGAAGCCGACAGGCTTGATTCGATGCCTTCGAAAGCGGCGCTAACCTGCCGGAATGATTCAAGCTGTGTCTTGTTCATCGGCGAGGACGGCGTGTCGGCGCAGGCAAGGTGAGAGAGCACCAGCACCGGATCGAAACTGGCCGGGCGGGTCACATCATCGGCCAGAAACAATGCATCGTCCAGCGGCAGACCGAGCCGGTTGAAGCCAGTGTCGACATGCAGCGCGAAAGGGTGATCGCCGCGCTCTGCCATAAGCCGCATCCAGAAAGACAGCTGTTCTTCGGAAGCGACCACCGGAACGAGGTCGTTGGTGAAAACCTGTTGCTCCTGGCCGGGCCAGATGCCGGAGAGAATGAAGATACGGGCCTCCGGCGCGTGCGGGCGAAGGGTTGCGCCTTCGGCAACGGTCGCCACGAAGAAATCCCTTGCGCCCGCATGGTACAGCGTAGAGCCGCAATCTTCGATGCCCATACCATAGGCATCCGCTTTAACCACGGCAGCCGCGCGCGCCTTGCCGGAGCGTTTGGCCATACCGCGCCAGTTATCGGCAAGTGCGCCGAGATCAACGGTTACACGAAGCGGCGCGGTGTCGAACGCATCGGTTTCAGTCTCGTAAAGGCTTTCGTCAAACTCGTCTGTCATGGTCCTGCACCGCTAACGAAGATGGGCATGGTCTATCACTTTTGTTCAGGACGGTCATGACGGAGTGGCGGAAACTTTGCCTATGCACAATGTTTCGCATCAGAGTTTGATCACGTTTTAGCGCTTGTGGGTTGTAGAGCTGCAACGCAACTTGTATTCCCGGCAGCACCTCCATTTTATCTACGAAATCGGGGAGCGCTGCGTGTTCGGTATTCACAAAACAACATTGGGTCCTCTGCTACGCATTTACGCGGATGACCTCAAGACGGCATGGGCTTCCATCGTGCTTTTGGCGTTGATGATTCTGGCGGGGTCGCTTTTGACGATTGCTGGCCCCTATGTCTTTTCCCGCATCGTCGATGATCTGCCCACCGATCCCGCGCGATGGCTCAAGGCCTTCTCGCTTTACGCGGTTTTGACGGCTGCATCGTCCGGCCTTCAAAGTTGTACGCAATATCTCGCCGTCATCCACTCGGAGCGGCTGGGATATGTTGCCTCCACACGGTTTTTTGAGCGACTTTCCCGCAAGATGCCGTCATTTTTCACCGATCATAATCCTGCGGAAATCCAGGCAGCGCAGTCTCAAGGAGCTTCATCGGCATCCATATTGCTGCAGGTTTCATTGATCTATCTTCTGCCCGGCATTGCGACGGTTCTGTTCAGCACCATCATGCTGGGCGCGACCATCAGTTTCGAGATCATCGTCATCGTGCTCTGCTACGGTGCGATCTATATCGGACTGACGCTGGCGTCGAACCGCGTTACCAAGCGCTATATGGAGCGCGCAATCGAGGCAACGCAGCAGAATGCCGGGTTCGTCGGAAATGCCATCGGTATGATCGAGCCGTTGCGCCACACGGCCAGCACGGAGTGGATGCAGCAGCGCTTTGCGGAAAAGGCAGGCTCCATCTACAGCAACTGGCGTCTCTACTCTCTGCGGCGCATGGCCTTCATCGGAATGATCGTCACGACGCTCTGCGTACAGATCATCATCAGCTACTATTTTCTATGGCCGCGTCATCAGGCCGGAGAGCTATCAGTCGGCGATATCGTTCTGTTCAACACGCTGCTGCTGCAACTCAACGTTCCCTTTGAGCTGATTGGTCAGCCCATCAACGAATTGCTGCGATCCCTCGCTCGTTTTGTGCCCTATTCGAAAATGTGGCACGCGCCAGAAGAGGGCTGGTCGGCACATGCACAAAGATTGGTTCTCTCGCAAAAGGTCATAGAGTTCTCAGGCGTGGGCTACCTCTATGAAAACGGGCGCGGTGTCGATGGTGTGTCGTTTACGGCGAGGCCGGGACAGTTGACTTTCATCACCGGTGAAACCGGTTCCGGTAAATCGACTTTGTTCAAGCTTTTGCAAAAATCCATGCTGCCTCAAAAGGGCAGAATCAGCGTGGATGGGGTCGATATCACGTGCATTACCCGCGAAGACTGGTTTTCGGCGGTCGGCATCGTGCCGCAGGAGGTGCAACTGCTGAATGACAGCCTGCGCACCAACATCGTTCTTGGTCGCCCGATGGATAAAGATCGATTGAGGTATGCCGCCGAGCGGGCCGCAATTCTCAGCCGCATCGAAGCAATGCCCGAAGGTTTCGATACGATTGTTGGCGAGCGTGGTTTGAAGCTTTCGGGCGGAGAGCGCCAGCGCATTGCGATAGCCAGAGCGCTGTATGGTGAGCCATCCATACTGCTGCTGGACGAGGCAAGTTCGGCGCTGGACGATGAGACGGAGCGCGAAATCATGGATCAGTTGCGCAGGGTAGATGCGGATATGACGATCATTGCTATCACGCACCGGCAAAGCAGCGTTCGCCCAGACGATCAGGTCATTGCTCTCCCAAGCCGGACGGTACGTGAATCAGAATTTGAGACCACTGCGCCAAGCCCTTGAAAACAAACCGGCCCACTCTGGATGAAGCGGGGCGGTTTGCGAGATCATTGTTCTTCGTATTGCGTGAACGATGGGTCGGCCAGATCTGCGAAGCGGGTAAATTCTGACTGGAATTGGAGCTTTACCGTACCGGTCGGCCCGTGGCGCTGTTTGGCGATGATGACGTCGGCGGTGCCTTTGACGCGGTCGAAATGGGCTTCCCATTCGGCATATTTGGGGTCGGACATCTCGCGCGGCTCCATGTTCTTGACGTAGTATTCCTCACGGAACACGAACAGCACAACGTCGGCGTCCTGCTCGATGGAGCCCGATTCACGAAGGTCGGAGAGCTGTGGGCGTTTGTCTTCGCGGCTTTCCACCTGACGCGAGAGCTGTGAGAGCGCGATGATGGGAACGTTGAGTTCCTTGCCGAGCGCTTTCAAGCCCGTTGTGATCTGGGTGATTTCCTGCACACGGTTTTCGCCTGACTTGCCGGAACCCGTCATCAGCTGAATATAGTCCACCACAAGACAATCGAGGCCGCGCTGGCGTTTCAGACGGCGAGCGCGGGCGGACAGCTGGGCGATGGAGATACCACCGGTCTGGTCGATATAGAGCGGTACTTTCTGCATCATCTGGCTGCAAGCGACCAGTTTTTCGAAATCGGCCTCGGTGATCTCACCACGGCGGATTTTGGACGACGAGACTTCGGTCTGCTCGGAAATGATACGGGTTGCCAGCTGTTCTGACGACATTTCGAGGGAGTAGAAACCGACGACGCCACCGTTCTTGGCCTTGAACGAGCCGTCAGGCTGAACTTCCTGCTCGTAGGATGCGGCGATGTTGTAGGCGATGTTGGTGGCAAGCGAAGTCTTGCCCATGCCGGGACGTCCCGCAAGCACGATCAAGTCGGAGCGCTGCAAGCCACCCATGCGGCCATCCAGAGAATGAATGCCAGTAGAGATGCCCGAGAGATTACCGTCACGCTCAAACGCTGCTCCGGCCATGTCGATGGCCAGCGATACGGCGTCGTTGAAGGACTGGAAGCCGCCATCGTAACGACCGGTTTCCGCCAGTTCGAACAGGCGGCGCTCGGTGTCTTCGATCTGCGACTGTGGCGGCATGTCGAGCGGCGCGTCATAGGCGATGTTGACCACATCTTCGCCGATCTGGATCAGGGCTCGGCGCAGCGCCAAATCATAGATCGCGCGGCCATAGTCTTCAGCGTTGATGATGGAAACGGCGTCGGACGCTAGCCGCGCAAGGTATTGCGCCACCGTCAGGTCGCCGATCTTGCCGTCTGCTGGCAAGAACGTCTTGATCGTCACCGGGTTGGCGGTCTTGCCCATGCGGATGATATCGCCGGCGACCTCGAAAATCTTGCGATGAAGCGGCTCGTAGAGATGGACGGGCTTCAGGAAGTCGGAAACGCGGTAATAGGCATCGTTGTTGACGAGGATGGCGCCCAGCAGTGCCTGTTCCGCTTCGATGTTGTTCGGCGCTTCGCGGTAGAGCGGTTCAGCAGCCGGGGCGGGGGTGATTTTTCTCACAGCGTCGTTCATGGTTTTCTGTGATCTCCCTTGAGGCTCGTTCCAAGCCTTCGTTTCTCGCAAGCCTGCCGGTTTGAAGCGGGAGACAGCGTCAGTCAAGGACAATGCGGCAACAGTAACAGACAGGCTTGCCGGAACGGTGGCAGGTGGCCTCACAAATTGTGTTGTTAACAGTAATCCACAGGCTGATTCGTGAGCGCCATAGGAGGTTCAGCGAATCGGTTCTTGTTCGCCATGAGTTTACGTCATGGCTGCCATCCAGACAAAGCATCTTGCAATTAAGCGCATTCGAAAATAAATAGGCATGAAATAGATAGCGTGCTAATTATAAGGTATAGATATTTTGTCGCGTGCGACTGAAAAAGAGCAACTTTTCGATGAGATGGCGGCGTTCAACCGCAAGCTCAGATCCTTCTTCGACGCGAGAGTGGCGGAGCAGGGGCTGACGCTGGCACGCGCCCGGGCGCTTTTCGCGCTCTCGCGTCGCGGCCCGTTGACGCAAAAGGAGCTTGCCGAGGAGCTGGAAATCGAAACGCCAACGCTGGTGCGCGTGCTGGATGCGATGGAGAAACAAAACCTCATCGAACGGCGTTCTGACGAGATCGACCGGCGTGCAAAGCGCATTCACATGACGCCAGATGGTTTAACGACATTCGAGGACGTGCATATGCAGGCAAAATCCATGCGGGCCGACATCGCTGCCGATATTTCGACGGATGATATCAGCGCCGCATTGGACGTGGTTCGCCGCCTGTCTGCAAATCTGCAAAGCCTCGCTGGCGAAAAGGTGCAGTCGTGAGCAACGCCGTCGCAGATATCCATGATGAGCCGGAGGACGTGGCCGAAAAGGCGGCGGAAACACCTGCTACCCCCGCGCCTCCACCTGAAAAATCCTTTTCCGGCAAGCTGCTCTATATCTTCGCTGGCCTCTGTTTCTTCGTGACCCAAGGCATGGGCATGAATATCGTCATGGCCAACATCTACCAGTTGCAGGGGGAATTTTCAGCAACGGTGGCGGAGGTCGCGTGGCTGTCGGCGGCTTATATGGCGCCTTACGCGACCTTTTCCATCGCGCTGTTCAAGATCCGCCAGCAATATGGCCTGCGGCCTTTCGCGGAAATCAGCATCATTTGCTTCGTGCTGGCGTCCTGTCTCAACCTGTTTGTGACGGATTTGCATTCCGCCATCGTGGTGCGCTTCGTCAGCGGTATGGCGGCGGCACCGCTGTCTTCGCTGGGGTTTCTTTATATTCTCGAGGCTTTTCCCGTACAGCGAAAGCTGACGCTGGGCCTCAGCATCGCGCTGACCGGCACGCTTCTGTCGTCGCCGCTGGCCCGCATTCTGTCGCCGGATTTGCTGCAAATCGATGGCTGGCAGGCGCTTTATTCCATGGAGGTCGGGCTGTCGCTCGCCGTTCTGCCCATCATTTATCTGTTGCCGCTAACGCCGCCGCCACGCGCAAAGGTCATAGAGCGCATCGATATCTTGAGCTATCTGCTGTTTGCCGGTGGCCTCGGCTGTCTGGCGGTGTTTCTGACGCTGGGACGTTTTTATTGGTGGTTCGAAACCTGGTGGCTAGGCGTGCTGCTGGCCTGCTCGGTGGGGCTGCTGACGATCATGACCATTATCGAACTTCCCCGGAAAAATCCGATGCTGGATTTGCGCTGGATTTTCTCCAAGACCAATCTGCACCTCATCGCCATTTTGCTGATCTACCGCGCGGTTTCCTCTGAGCAGTCCTCGACCGCCGTTGGCCTTTACCAGCAACTCGGCATTTTGAATGAACAGACGATGGGGCTTTACGCACTCATCATTCTGGCGACTGTGCTCGGTGGTGCGCTGTGTGCCGTGCTGATGCTGACGAAATATGTCGATACCGCCCATGTCATCGCGTTGACGCTGATTGCGCTGGGTGCCTATATGGACAGCACCTCGACCAATCTGGTGCGCCCGGAGCAGATGTATTTGAGCCAGGCGATGATTGCGTTTGGCGCTGCCATGTTCCTGCCGCCGGTGATGGCAAAGGGCTTTGGTGCAGCGCTGGCCAAGGGGCCGCCTTACCTCGTCAACTTCATCACCATCTTTCTGTTCACGCAGATCACAGGCTCCATGCTGACGACAGGCATTCTCGGTTCGTTCGTGACATTGCGGGAGAAATTCCACTCGAATATTCTGGTGGAAAGCATTCTCTTGCAGAACCCGCAGGTAGCGCAACGCGTCAGCCAGCTCTCCGCCGGGTACAGCCACGTCATTACCGATGCAGCACTTCTGAAGGCGGAGGGGCTGTCGCTGCTCGGCGCGCAGGTCACGCGCGAGGCCTATATTCTGGCGTATAACGACACGTTCCTGCTGATTTCGGTCTGCGCCGCTGCTGCTCTTGTCATGCTTTTGCTTCATCTTGCATGGTTACGTCTCAAGTCTGCGCTGAAAGGCGAAGACGAGACCGTGGCCGCGCCTCAATCCTGATTGTCCAGAGATATAAAAATGCTGAAAAAAACATTCACGCCTCTTACTCTCATCGTTCTCCTTGGCGGCGTCGCCGGTGTGGCGCTGGTCCTTTACGCATGGCGTCTGCCGCCCTTTTCCAGCTCGGTGGAAATGACCGATAATGCCTATGTTCGCGGTTACGTCACGACCATGAGCCCCCAGGTCAGCGGCTACGTCGTCGATGTGCCGGTCAAGGATTATCAGGAGGTCAAGCAGGGCGATCTGCTGGCGAAAATAGATGACCGCATCTTCCGCCAGAAACTGGCACAGGCGCAGGCGTCTCTGGACAGCCAGAAGGCTGCCTTCGACAATTCGCGTCAGCAGGAAATCGCCGCCAAGGCCAACATCGCCTCGGGTGAGGCAGCGGTGGATGGCGCGCAGGCATCGCTGAAGCAGGCGCAACTGGCTTCGGACCGGCAGGATAATCTGGTGCGCAGCGGTGCCGGAACCTCCAGCGTTCAGGAAGAAGCGCAGGCCAGTCTGGACAAGGCTCGCGCCGGTCTATCGCAGTCCAAGGCCGCACTTGAGGTCGCCCGGCAGGATCTGCAAACCATCATCATCAACAGGGGCTCGTTGCAGGCGGCTGTGGCCAATGCCGAGGCGGCGATAGAGCTTGCGAAGATCGATTTGCAGAACACCGAAATTCACGCGCCGAGGGACGGCAAGCTCGGCGAAGTTGGCGTACGTATCGGCCAGTATGCTGCAGCAGGTACACAGTTGATGGCGGTTGTTCCGCATGACATCTGGGTCGTCGCCAATTTCAAGGAAACGCAACTCGCTGGCATGGAAGCAGGGCAGGCTGTCTCGATCTCCGTAGATGCCCTTCACCGCAAGAAGCTGACCGGCAAGGTCGAGCGCTTGGCTCCTGCTGCGGGATCGGAATTCGCGGTTATCAAGCCTGACAATGCAACGGGCAACTTCGTGAAAATCGCCCAGCGTCTCGGCGTGCGCATCTCCATCGACCCAGATCAGCCGCTGGCCGCCGAGCTTTCGCCGGGTATGTCCGTCGTCGTACGGGTGGACAAGGGGCAGGCCTCAGAGAGAACTGAAACTGCCGCACGCTAGGTCCTCGCGTTCTCCCTCATTTCTGTGACAAGCGCGGGAATGAGGGAGACGTTGACAGCGCCATGAATGCTATAAGCCGTCCTTCCAGCCCAGCGGCAAAGAAAACGCCTCCCGAAACCCGCTCTCGCCCGCAGGTGTAATACGCAACGCGCGGCTGTCCGGCTTGCGAGCGATCCAGCCCAGTTCCAGCGTGCGCTCCAGCAAGGCCGTGCCGACGCGCCCGGCAATGTGGTGTCGTCGCTCGCTCCAGTCGAGACAGGTTCTGCAAAGCGGACGTTTGGATGGCGAACCGCTATCGAGATCAATGCCGAAGCCCTCGAGAAAGGCTTTGCCCTTTTCCGTAACCAGCGCACCCTCATCCGACAGAAGAACGCTTCCGTTTGCTGAAAGGCTGTCGGCCATTGCGACGGCCAGCCGCCCGGCGATGTGGTCGTAGCAACTGCGAGCGATGCGCATATCCCGCTCTTTCGGACCCACGGGATGGTGACGGTGCGGGCCATCGGCGGCAATCGTCATCAGCGCATCGATGCCATGTGCCACCTGTGCGGAGGCCAGCCGATAGTAGCGGTGCCGCCCTTGTTTCACCGTCGTCAGCAGATGCGCATCGACCATTTTCGCCAAATGGCCGCTGCCGGTTTGTGGCGTGATGCCTGCCTGACGCGAAAGCTCGCCTGCGGTCAGGGCCTGCCCGCCCATCAACGCACAGAGCATGTTGGCGCGCGTCGTATCGCCAATGAGGCTGGCGATGGCAGCGATGGTGTTGGGTGAGGCGATATTGGTCATGGCGCAAGACTAGCATTCATGACGGGGAACGTCAGCCGTGCATGGTTCGGTCGATGCCGAAGCTTTTCATTCTTGCGAGACTCTATAGAGAGAAACTTGCCTCGCATGTGGAGAGAATTGAAATGACCGGCGACAAAAAGCTGCTTCCCGAACTGGCCCTGCTGTTACTGCTGGGGTGCCTTTGGGGCAGCTCCTATACTTTCATCAAGATCGGGATCGAGACCATCCCGCCGCTGACCTTGATCGCGGCCCGCACCGCCATTGCTGGCACCATTCTGACCATCATCATATTCTGGCGAGGCTTGCGGCTGCCCAAGGACCCGGCACTGTGGAAGATGTTTGCCATTCAGGCCGTTCTGAACAGTGTGCTACCCTTTACCCTGATTGCCTGGGCGGAACATTATATCGACGCAGGGCTCGCGGTTATCCTCAACTCTCTGACGCCGGTTTTCACATTTCTGCTGACGCTTATCATTACCCGCCACGAAGTGCTGAGTGGAAGAAAGCTGTTCGGCGTGATGATCGGACTGGCAGGCACTGTCGTCATGATCGGCGCGCAGGCGCTCAACGGCTTGGGCGATGTCGTGCTGGCGCAGATGGCCGTCATCGTCGCCACCGCTTTTTACGCAGGCGCGGCGATTTTCGGAAAGAACTTCAAGGGCATCGATTCGATGATCCCGGCTGCCGCTTCGCTGATCTGCGGTGCGGTTATCCTCATCCCTGTCAGCCTTGTGGTCGATAGACCATGGGAGCTTGCGCCCTCCAGCAGGTCTCTCATGGCGCTGCTCGGGCTTTCGATATTCTCGACTGCGCTCGCTTTCACCATCTATTTCCGCCTTGTACGGACGCTCGGTTCACTCGGCACCACAGCGCAGGCCTATGTGCGCGTGCCGGTAGGGGTGGCAATCGGTGTCGTCTTTCTTGGCGAGCAACTGCATGCCAGTACGATGATTGGCCTCGTCTGCATTCTGGCGGGTGTCATTGCCATGACGTTGCCGTCGCGCGCTCCACTGGTCTCGCGCTGAACCTGTCGGCATCAAGACTTTCGACAAACAAAAACCCCGGATGTCGCCATCCGGGGTTCTGTCTGTGAGCCATTAAAGCCCGCAAATATTACTCGTCGTCGCCATCGCGATCAGCATCTGGATCAAAGAAGTCTTCTGGGCGAAGCGCGTCTTCGTCAACGCCGTAGATGGCGTCAGCAGATGTGAGGCTTTCGCCCTTGGCCTGACGCTCGGCTTCTTCAGCAGAACGAGCAACGTTCAATTCAATCTGCAGCTCGACTTCGGCGTGCAGGTGAAGCGTAACGTTGTGCAGACCGATGGTCTTGATCGGCGTGTTGAGTTCGACCTGGTTGCGGCCGATGTTGAAGCCTTCAGCGCCGAGGATTTCAACAACGTCACGGGCAGCAACAGAGCCGTACATCTGGCCGGTTTCGCCAGCGGAACGAACAACGATGAAGCTCTTGCCAGCAAGTGCGTCTGCAACTGTCTGTGCTTCGGACTTGCGCTCGAGGTTACGAGCTTCGAGCGTTGCGCGCTCGGACTCGAAACGGGTCTTGTTGCTTGCATTGGCGCGGAGCGCCTTGCCCTGCGGCAGCAGGAAGTTACGTGCGTAGCCATCGCGAACCTTTACGGTTTCGCCCATCTGGCCAAGCTTGGCGATACGTTCGAGAAGAATGACTTCCATCTTCTTGATCCTTTCTAGTTTTCGGTTTCGTTGGTGTTGTCGGTTTTCCGTGCCGGGGTAAGAGAGATCGTGCTGCGCACGTCGCTGAGACCCAGTACGAGAATGATGAACAGCGGAAAGACGAAGATCGCTGAAATATAGGACAGGACCAGAACCGGCCAGCGCCAGTCCTTGCCTTTGGAACGGTGGTGCAGAGAGGCATAACCCGCCATCAGGAAGCCCGCGCCGAACGTGCCGCAGATGACTGCGCCAACCATGGCCACGGTGCCGCCGAAAAAGGTGAGCACGATGCCGCCGAGGAAAATGAAGATCGCGTTGCGGTGCATGCGCAGGGCCGCTGCGATGTCTTCGCGCGGGCGCAGGCCCTTGCCGAAGGAGCGAACCATGCGGCTGGCGAAATAATAGGCTGCAAACAGCATGATGACCCAAAGCCCGCCCTGGATCATCGGCAGCATCAGCACCAGCAGGGATTTCGTCTGGGCAAGCGCCGTCGCATCCGGCGTGAATGCGGCTTCACGCGTCTGCACCGAGGCCATCATCACATCCACCAGCTGAGAAACGAGATCAGGGCCGTAGCCGATCATCGTGCCGAGAATGATAACGGAGAGCGTGATGATGCCACACAGATGCAGCACGATGCCCGACAACGGATACCAAGCCAGAAGGTCGTCAGGGCCGCCGATTTCCGATGCGGGACGTGCCAGATTGGCAAGGTGGGACAGCCAGCCGGCAGGGACGAGCGTAAAAATCGCAATCGTCACGGCAAAGATCGGCGAAACGGCGAGTGCGCCAAGGAAGGCGGCAGACAGAACGGCGACGATGGCCGCAGCATTGCCCCAGCCGAGACCGGCCACGAGAATGGGCATCGCGGAGGCGGCATAAAGCAGGAATGACATGGACGACTGCGCCGTTGCGCCAAGCGTGAGAAACGCTGCGCATACACCGGCGAGGATGCCGGAAATCAGCACTGTCTGGTTCAGTTGTTTCAACGTCGCTGTCCTGCCCGGATACGGTAGCAGTTAGAGGACCATTCATTCGAATGACGTCCCCAACATGGGTTTTCAGTTCATGTCGATCCGCGCCCAACGCGGAAGGATTTTGGAATTATCGGCCCGCTGACGAAGAGCGAGCGACTTCGAGAAGAAACGAGGCCGCGCAAATGCGCAGCCTCGCCATTGTCAATTAAGACAGAACGTATGGCAGCAGGCCGAGGAAACGAGCGCGCTTGATCGCCTGAGCGAGTTCGCGCTGCTTCTTCTGCGAAACAGCTGTGATACGGGAAGGAACGATCTTGCCACGCTCGGAAATGTAGCGCTGCAGAAGACGTACGTCCTTGTAGTCGATCTTCGGTGCGTTTGCGCCGGAGAAAGGGCACGTCTTGCGACGGCGGTGGAACGGGCGGCGTGCCTGGGAAGAAGAAGAGTCAGCCATTATATAGTCTCCTTATGCACGGTCTTCGCGCGGACGGCGCGGACGGTCTTCACGATCGCCGAAGCCACCTTCGCGGGGCGGACGAGGACCACGGTCGAAGCCACCTTCACGAGGGCCACGGTCAGGACGGTCGCCACGTGGACGGTCGTCGCGGTCGCGCTTCTGCATCATTGCAGATGGGCCTTCTTCGTGGGCTTCAACAGCGATGGACATGTAACGAAGAACGTCTTCGTTGATGCGCATCTGACGCTCGATTTCGTGGATTGCCACTGCCGGAGCATCGATATCCATCAGAGCGTAATGAGCCTTGCGGTTCTTCTTGATGCGGTATGTGAGGGACTTGAGGCCCCAGTTTTCGACGCGTCCGACCTTACCGCCGTACGATTCGATAACGCCCTTGTACTGCTCGACAAGTGCGTCGACCTGCTGGGCAGTGATATCCTGCCGGGCAAGGAAGATGTGTTCGTAAAGAGCCATTTAAGCTTTGCCTTTCTTGCGTTTCATTCATCACCCGGCAACGGCGCTAAGCCTCAACGACTGCTCCTGTTTGGCAAAAGCCAAGGGCAAGAAAAGCGTTGTTCGAGACGGTCGAGAGCGGAGACACGGGAGGCCGGAAACCTTATGGTCCTGCTGTTTCGTCACCGAAACCAGCCCTCCGTTCAGCCACCAGCCAATTGGACCGGGTGTTGTGAACAGCGCGCTTATACGGATTTCTCGTGAGAATGCAAGCGCGCTGCCCTAAAAAGCGGGGAAGGCTGCCCTTAGATCGGCATCGGGTACTGGCGGTGAATATCCGCAATGCCTTTGAGAACTTCGTCGGAGAGCTTGACGTCGGCGGCAGCGATATCGACTTTCAACTGCTCCATCGTGGTGGCACCGATGATCGAAGCAGCCATGAAGGGGCGGGACAATGTAAAGGCGATGGCCAGTTGGGCAGGGTCGATACCGTGTTCGTAGGCGAGCTCAAGGTAGGCCTTAACAGGTGCTTCCTGCAAAGGCTGCAAGCGCCCGCCGATGTTCTCATTGATGCACGCGCGCGAGCCCGCCGGGCGGGCACCGTTCTGGTACTTGCCTGTCAGAATGCCACCAGCGAGTGGAGAATAGGCGAGCAGGCCGACATTTTCGTGATGCGCGACTTCGGCCAGATCGAGATCGAAGGGGCGATAGAGCAGGTTATATTCATTCTGAATGGATGCCACACGCGGCAGGCCTTTAGCTTCGGCGATGTCGATGTATTTCTGCGTACCCCATGCGCTTTCGTTGGAAAGGCCGATGGCACGGATTTTTCCGGCCTTGACCAGTTCGTCAAGCGTTTCCAGCTTCTCGGTGATTTCGGCAAGCGTCTTTGCCGTATCCTGCGTCGAGGCATCGAAACCCCACGTACCTCGAAAATGGTAGGTGCCGCGGTTGGGCCAGTGAACCTGATAGAGGTCGATATAGTCTGTCTTCAGACGCGTCAGGCTGCTTTCTACGGCCTCGCGGATGGAGGCTGCGTCGATCTCGCGTCCGCCCCGGATGTAATCGCGGCCAGAACCGGCGACTTTGGTGGCGAGGACGATGTCCTTGCGCTTGCCCGTCTTCTGGAACCATGTCCCGATGTGTTCTTCCGTGCGCCCCTGCGTTTCGGCAGATACGGGCGTGGTGGGATAAAGTTCAGCGGTATCGAAGAAATTCACGCCCTGCTCGACGGCATAATCCATCTGCTCATGGGCTTCAGCTTCGGTGTTCTGCGTACCCCATGTCATCGTGCCAAGACAAATTTCGGACACGGAAATACCCGTGCGACCCAATGTATTCTGTTTCATGAGAGATCTCGCTCGCTTGGAAGGTGGGTAGAACGTAGTATCGAATTACCGCAGCGCAAGAAAAAATATTCTCATCGATGTCTGTGGATGAGTCGGCTGAAAAACCTCCCAAAACGGGGGTAAAAGGCGGAAAGCCTTGACTTCCGAAGCTGGAATGTGAATGGAAAACCACGATTTGAAGGCAAGACCCGGCAAACGGGCCGAAAAAGAAAGACCATATCCCATGGCTATTGCATTCACGTTTCCAGGTCAGGGCAGCCAGGCTGTCGGCATGGGCAAGGAACTCGCAGAAAACTTTGCCGAGGCCCGCGCGGTCTTCGAAGAGGTCGATGAGGCGCTTGGCCAGAAGCTTTCCGACATCATCTGGAACGGACCGGAAGAAACCTTGACGCTGACAGCCAACGCCCAGCCCGCGCTGATGGCGGTCTCCGTTGCTGTCATGCGCGTGCTGGAGGCCCGTGGCCTGAAGCTTGCCGAAAAGGTTTCCTATGTTGCAGGTCATTCGCTCGGCGAATATTCCGCGCTCTGTGCCGCTGGAACATTCTCGCTCGCCGATACCGCACGCTTGCTGCGCATTCGCGGCAACGCCATGCAGGCCGCAGTGCCGGTGGGCGAGGGCGCGATGGCGGCCATTATCGGCCTCGAACATGGCGACGTCGATGCCATCTGCCGGGAAGCCGCAATCGGCGGCGTCTGCCAGATCGCCAATGACAATGGTGGTGGACAGCTGGTCATCTCGGGCTCGAAGGCTCCGGTTGAAAAGGCCGCAACCCTTGCCTCGGAAAAAGGCGCCAAGCGCGCCATCATGCTTCCCGTGTCCGCTCCTTTCCACTCCGCACTGATGGCACCTGCTGCCGAAGCGATGCGTGAGGCACTGGCGAATGTGACGAAGCGCGCCCCGGTCGTGCCTGTCATCGCAAACGTGCGCGCTGCCCCTGTTTCTGATGCCGACGAGATCGCAGGCCTTCTCGTGGAGCAGGTGACGGGTCAGGTGCGCTGGCGCGAAACCGTTGAATGGTTTGCAGCCAACGATGTCACTACTCTCTATGAAATCGGCTCCGGCAAGGTGCTGACCGGGCTTGCCCGCCGTATCGACAAGACGGTTACGGGTATCTCGGTCAATACGGCTGCCGATATCGACGCCGCCTTGCAAACGCTTCTTGGCTGAGTTCAAAAGAAATCAAAGGATAATCCTATGTTCGATCTGACAGGCCGCAAGGCTCTCATCACAGGCGCAACCGGTGGCATCGGCGAAGAAATCGCCCGCACTTTGCATGCGCGGGGCGCAACCGTTGGCCTGCACGGCACACGCGTCGAAAAGCTGGAGGCGCTGGCCGCCGAGCTTGGCGAGCGTGCGCACGTTTTTGCTGCCAACCTTGCCGACCGCGCCGAGGTCAAGGCTCTGGGCGAAAAGACGGAAGCCGAGCTGGGTGGCGTAGACATTCTCGTCAACAATGCCGGGATCACCAAAGACGGTCTCTTCGTTCGCATGAGCGATGACGACTGGGACAAGGTGATCGAGGTCAATCTGACGTCGATGTTCCGCCTGACGCGCGAGTTGACCCACCCAATGATGCGCCGCCGCTTTGGCCGCATCATTAACATCACCTCCATCGTCGGCGTGACGGGCAATCCGGGACAGGCGAATTACTGCGCGTCCAAGGCTGGCATGATCGGCTTTTCCAAGTCGCTGGCGCAGGAAATCGCCACCCGCAACGTGACCGTCAACTGTGTGGCACCGGGCTTTATCGAAAGCGCAATGACCGGCAAGTTGAACGACAAGCAAAAAGAAGCCATCATGGGTGCCATTCCCATGAAGCGCATGGGCACCGGTGCGGAAATCGCATCTGCCGTTCTCTACCTTGCTTCCAACGAAGCGAGCTACATGACAGGTCAGACCTTGCACGTGAATGGCGGCATGGCGATGATTTAATATTCGCTCCGCAAGGCGACTTGCTGGAAAAATTGCCTGTAGAGCAAGATGGTTAGCACTATTTTAAGGCTTTTTTCCCGCAGGAAACCGTGTTAAGCGGGCGAAGACTGTGAACAGTCGTTCCGGAACGAAAAGCGACCGTTGCGATTTTATGCGACGATGTTTAGCTTGAACCGGGTTGAACGGGTTTGCCCACGGTGCCTCAATGACAGGCGCTTTGGGATTTTAACAGGGCAGGATGTCTGAAGAGGCATTCCTTTCAAAGTAAAGGTCGAGGAAACCGACATGAGCGATATCGCAGAACGCGTAAAGAAAATTGTAGTTGACCATCTTGGCGTTGACGCCGAAAAAGTCGTTGAAGGCGCAAGCTTTATCGACGATCTGGGCGCTGACTCGCTCGACACCGTTGAACTGGTTATGGCGTTCGAAGAAGAATTCGGCGTTGAAATTCCAGACGACGCAGCTGACTCGATCCTCACAGTCGGCGACGCTGTAAAGTTCATCGAAAAGGCTCAGGCCTAATCGTTTGATCCGTGTAAGGGAAGGCGCCAGCCTTCCCGATATGGCCCGGCCAGTCCGGGCCAATATTTATTCTGTGGCACTTTGCATCGCGTAAGTGTCACAACACATAAAGCGATGTTTGGATAAGGGCGGAGCATTGGCGATGAGACGTGTCGTTATCACCGGTACCGGCATGGTATCTCCTCTTGGCTGCGGAACGGAAATTACCTGGGAGCGTCTGCTGGCCGGCCAGAACGGTGCGCGTCTTGTAACGGAGTTCCAAGTCGACGATCTGCCCGCTAAAATTGCCTGCCGCATTCCCGTCGGCGATGGTTCCAACGGAACTTTCAACGCCGATGACTGGATGGAGCCCAAAGAGCAGCGCAAGGTCGATCCCTTTATCGTTTACGGCATGGCCGCCGCCGAAATGGCGCTCAACGACGCCAACTGGCATCCCATCGACAGCACCGACGAAGACCAGATCATGACCGGTGTTCTCATCGGCTCGGGTATCGGCGGCCTCGATGGCATCGTCGAAGCCGGTTATACCCTGCGGGACAAGGGGCCACGCCGCGTTTCGCCGTTCTTCATTCCGGGTCGTCTCATCAATCTCGTGTCCGGCCAGGTCTCCATTCGCCACAAATTGCGCGGCCCGAACCACTCGGTTGTCACGGCGTGCTCTACTGGTGCGCACGCCATTGGCGATGCAGCCCGGCTGATCATGATGGGTGATGCGGACGTTATGGTCGCTGGCGGTGCAGAATCGCCCGTCTGCCGCATTTCGCTCGCTGGCTTCGCAGCCTGCAAGGCGCTTTCCACCCAACACAACGACGATCCGCAAAAGGCATCTCGCCCCTATGACCGTGACCGCGACGGTTTCGTCATGGGCGAGGGGGCTGGTATCGTCGTTCTGGAAGAACTGGAACATGCCAAGGCACGCGGCGCAAAGATTTACGCCGAAGTTGTAGGCTACGGTCTCTCCGGCGACGCGTTCCACATTACCGCTCCATCGGAAGATGGCGACGGTGCATTCCGCTGCATGACTATGGCGCTGAAGCGCGCCGGTCTGGCTCCTGCTGATGTGGACTACATCAACGCCCATGGTACATCGACCATGGCTGACACCATCGAGCTTGGTGCCGTCGAGCGTTTGGTCGGGGATGCGGCGTCGAAGGTTTCCATGTCGTCCACCAAATCTGCGACGGGCCATCTGCTCGGCGCGGCCGGTGCGATCGAGGCTATTTTCGCGGTGCTTGCCATTCGTGACAACATCGTTCCGCCGACGCTTAATCTCGATAATCCCGATGTCGAAACACAAATCGATCTGGTGCCGCACAAGGCGCGCAAGCGCACGGTGAATGTTGCATTGTCCAACTCCTTCGGTTTCGGCGGCACCAACGCTTCGCTCGTTCTTCGCCGTTACGAGGCATAATTGAACGACACTTGCCGTTCCCAAGGGAATCGCAGAAAACCATCTCTATCCCGGCCATTGCCGGGATAACCGTCTTGCCTGCCAGTGCGTGCAGTCAGGACCGGAAAACCGGCATATCCTGATACAAAGATATGTCCGAAGTTTCCCTGTGTACCGAGTGCAGAATAGCCTGCCGAACCTGTTTTTGCCGCATTGCCTGCTCAAATAAGCCGCTGTGATGCCGAACTGAAAAGGACCGCCGGTGAGCGATACGAAAGAGAACAATCGGGCCCCCCAAGGACGTGACGGCTCTGGCGAGAGCAAGGGCGGCCCGATCATTCCAAAATCACCGACCGAAGCTTTGAGACCCGAGAGAGTTCCGGCTCCACCCAAGCGTTCCCGCAAGGCCCACAGCCAGGTGGTTATTTTCCTCAACTTCCTCATGACGCTGGTGGTTGCAGTCTGCGTCGTTGGCGTCGCCGCCTTCTATTACATGATCAATTCGTTTCATGAGCCCGGTCCGCTGGAAATCAGCAAGACGGTGACGGTTCGTAACGGCGCGGGTCTTGCGGAAATCGCCAACAATCTGGAGCGCGAAGGTACGATTTCCAACGCTCGTGTCTTCCGTTTGATGGCAGACCGTTACATGACGCCAAGCCAGACACCCAAGCCTGGCGAATATGAAATCAAAGCCCATACGTCCATGAAGGACATTCTGGCGCTGCTGGAATCCGGCAAATCTATTCTTTACTCAGTGTCCATGCCGGAAGGCCTGACGGTGAAGCAGATGTTCGCGCGGCTCGCCTCCGACACCATTCTTGAGGGCGATCTGCCAGCGGCGCTGCCTGCGGAAGGCACATTGCGACCTGATACATACCCCTTCACACGCGGCACCAAGCGGGAAGAAATCGTCAACCAGATGCGCGCCGCGCAATCTCGGCTGGTGCAGGTAACCTGGGAGCGTCGTGATCCCGATTTGCCGATCAAGAGCATCGAAGAGTTCGTAACGCTGGCCTCCATCGTGGAAAAGGAAACGGGCAAGGACGACGAGCGCGGCCATGTGGCATCGGTGTTCTACAACCGTATGAAAAAGAACATGCGCCTGCAATCCGATCCGACCATCATTTATGGTCTGTTCGGCGGCGAGGGTAAGCCATCCGACCGGCCGATTTACCAATCCGATCTACAGAAAGAGACGCCGTTCAACACCTACATCATCCGCGGCTTGCCGCCGCACCCTATCGCCAATCCCGGTCGGGCAGCCCTTGAGGCAACGGCCAATCCTTGGCGCACCGATGACCTGTATTTCGTGGCGGATGGCACGGGCGGGCACACCTTCGCCAAAACGCTGGATGAGCACAACGCCAATGTTCGCCGCTGGCGCAAGATCGAGGCCGAGAAAGCCGCATCCGGCGGCACCGCCAGCTCCTCCGAGACGGTGGTGGATGGACAGCCTGATGGCTCTCAAGCCGAGCGTCCTTCCACACGAAATTGATTTTATATGATGCTGTCGCCCCAACCGGCGGCAGCTTTTGGTTTGGGGTATTTCATGACATTGCAATCCATGACGGGTTTTGCCCGTAGCGAAGGATCATGCGGGCGCTATCGCTGGGCTTGGGAGCTGCGCTCCGTCAACGGCAAGGGGCTGGATCTGCGCCTGCGTCTGCCAGCGGGACTGGAAGGGCTGGAAACCGAGCTGCGGGACATCGCGACCAAAAGTCTGTCGCGCGGCAATATTCAGGCGGGGTTGAGCGTTTCTGCATCCGAAGTGAAGATGGAAGCCGTGGTCAACCGCGATGCACTGGATGCCGTGCTAGCGCTCAAGCGAGACCTGAGCGATGCCGTCAGCGATGCACCACTCAGCTTCGATACTTTACTGTCCGTCAGGGGGCTGGTGGAGTTTCGCGAACCGGAGGAAAGCGCGGATGCGCAGGAGGCGCGCAACAGAGATGTCATCAACGGCTTCACCGCTGCCATCGAGGCATTGAAGGCGATGCGCGAGCGGGAGGGTGGGGCTCTGTTCGGCGTGCTTTCCAGCCAGATCGACAGGATCGAACAGTTGACGAAAGGCATCGAAGCAGACCCATCACGCCAGCCCGAGCAGATCCGTGCGCGTCTCGCAGCGCAGATCGCCCTCGTTGCCGATGGCAGCAGCGGACTTGATCGCGATCGCCTCCACGCCGAAGCGGCATTGCTGGCCACAAAGGCCGATCTACGTGAAGAGATCGACCGTCTGAACGGGCATGTCGCCGCCGCCAGGGAGCTTTTGAGCAGCGGTGTGCCGGTGGGCCGCAAGCTCGACTTTCTTGCACAGGAATTTAACCGGGAGTCGAATACAATCTGTTCCAAATCCAACGCCAGTGCTGTAACCGCTGCTGGTATAGAATTGAAAGTGGTGATCGATCAATTCCGCGAACAGGTCCAAAATCTGGAGTAGACCCCATGGCGTCCGCCAGCATTCCTCCCGTCCATATTGCCCGCAGAGGCTTGATGCTGGTCATTTCGTCGCCATCGGGTGCCGGCAAGTCGACCATTGCCCGCAACCTGCTGGAGAAGGACAAGAACATCAGCCTGTCCGTCAGCGTCACCACCCGGGCGCGCCGCCAGAGCGAGATCGACGGCATCCACTACCACTTCATCTCCAATCGTGATTTCGAACGCATGCGTGAAGGCGAAGAGCTGCTGGAATGGGCCGAGGTTCATGGAAACTTCTACGGTACGCCGCGTGAGCCTGTCGAGGCAGCCATGGAAGAAGGCAAGGACATGCTGTTCGATATCGACTGGCAGGGTGCCGAGCAGCTTCAGGACAAGATGAAGGCGGACGTCGTCTCGATCTTCATTCTGCCACCGACAATGACCGAGCTGCAATCTCGTCTGCATCGCCGTGCCGAAGACACCGAAGAGGTCATTCAGACTCGCCTTGCCAATTCCCGATCCGAAATCGAACATTGGCGCGACTACGACTACGTCATCCTCAATGACGATTTGCAGGCAGCATTCGAAGCAATCGAAGCCATCGTCAAAGCCGAACGCGTCCGCCGCGACCGCCGTCACGGCATGTTCGACTTCGTCCGAGAGCTGCTTGCGGAAGTGCCGACACTGCCCGGTCGGTGAGGGGTAGGCGGTACGCCGCCTTGAATCAGAAGTGCAAAAGCGTTACGTATATGCGGATTGGATATACGGAGCAGCGCTATGACCACGTCCACGGTATTCCTCAGTAATAAAAGTCAGGCCGTACGGTTGCCAAAGGCAGTTGCATTTCCCGACGACGTTCATCAGGTCGACATACTGAAAATTGGACGAAGTCGAGTTATTGTTCCCCACGGGCGCCGCTGGGACGATCTCTTCGCGTCTGGCCCCCGCACCAGCGACGATTTTATGATGGAACGTGAAATGCCGCTTCTTGATGAGCGCGAGTCTTTTTGATGCTTTCCTATATGCTCGATACCAATATCTGCATCTACGTGATGAAGACCTATCCTCCCGAACTCAGGGATAGATTCAATGCGACCGCAGAGCAGCTTTGCATTTCGAGTATTACGCTGGGTGAGCTTTGTTTCGGCGCTGAAAAATCGGCGCGCCGCAGTGAAAACCTTGCCGCTATCGATAATTTCGTATCGAGGCTGGACGTACTCCCCTTCGGCGATAAAGCGGCTGCCCACTACGGACAAATCCGGGCTGAATTGTCGCGCGCAGGAACACCTTGTGGCGTTCACGACATGCAGATCGGTGGACACGCACGCGCAGAGGGTCTGATCGTTGTCACCAACAATATGCGGGAATTTGTCCGAATGCCCGGCCTACGGGTCGAAAACTGGGTTTAATCCCTGACGTCAAGCATGTTCGCCAATCGAACAAACTCTTCCACCGACAATGTCTCAGCACGCCGCGTGGGATCGATACCCGCTTTTTCAAGCAAGGCTTCGCCGCCAATGCTTTTCACGCTCTGGCGCAACATCTTGCGGCGTTGGCCGAAAGCGGCTTCCGTAACCTTTTCGAGGTTCGCGACGTCGCATGGAAAAGGCTTTTCACGGGGCAGGAGGTGAACAACGGTCGAGGTGACCTTTGGCGGGGGGCTGAAGGCTTGTGGCGGGACGTCGAAAGCCATTTCCGGCACTGTGCGCCACCCTGCGAGCACGCCGAGGCGACCGTAATGGTTGTCGCCTTCTTCAGCCACGATACGCTGGCCGACTTCCTTCTGGAACATCAGCGTGAGTGAAAGCCAGAACGGCGGCCACGCTTTGGGCAGCAACCAGTTCACGAGCAATTGCGTACCGACATTATAAGGCAGGTTGGCAATGACGCGTACCGGCTCGCCCGCCGGAACCATCGTCTCGAAATTCGTCTTCAGGGCATCGCCTTCGATGACATCGAGACGCCCTGGATAATGCGCGGCGATTTCGGCAAGGGCGGGGAGGCAGCGGCTGTCGCGCTCAACCGCGATCACCTTCTTTGCGCCCAGCGACAGGATGGCACGTGTGAGACCGCCAGGGCCTGGACCCACCTCGAACACGGTCACACCTTCGAGGGGACCTGCGGTGCGAGCAATCTTCTGGGTGAGATTGAGATCGAGCAGAAAATTCTGTCCGAGGGATTTCTTCGCATCGAGCCCGTGCCGCTGGATAACGTCGCGCAGCGGCGGAAGACCATCAATGGCTGCCATTAGACCGTCACCTGCCGTGCTGCGATCTCCGCTGCCATTTTCAGGGCGGCAACCAAGCTCGATTCATTGGCGATGCCCTGGCCAGCGATGCCGAAGGCAGTGCCGTGGTCCGGTGAGGTGCGAATGAAGGGCAGGCCGAGTGTAACGTTGACGGAATCGTCGAAACCGAGAGCCTTGGCAGGGATCAGAGCCTGATCATGATACATGCAGACTGCAACATCGTAGCGCCTGCGGGCCGCTTCATGGAACATCGTATCGGCAGGCAGGGGACCAAAAGCATCGATCCCCTCTTTTCGCAGCTGGATCGTTGCGGGATGGATCAGGTCCCGATCTTCGGTGCCAATCGCGCCATCTTCCCCCGCATGCGGGTTGAGGCCAGCAACGGCGAGGCGGGGCGCCTCGATGCCGAACTTCTTGATGAGATCAGCACCAACAACCCGGCAAGTCTCGATGATGAGCGCTTCGCTCAGTGCACCCGGCACGTCTTTAACCGGTATGTGGATGGTGACAGGCACGACCCGCAGCTTTGGTCCAGCGATCATCATGACAGGCTTGGTAATCTGCCCTGTTAGCTTGGCTGCCAGTTCAGCTAAGAATTCAGTATGGCCCGGAAAGCCAAAGCCCGCCTCATAGAGAACGGATTTCGCAATTGGGTTGGTCACGACTGCCGAAACTCTCTTCTCGATAGTCAGCGTGACGGCTGTTTCGATAGCTTTGATGGTCGCGTGAGCAGCACCGACATGCGGCTGCCCGGCAAGGACTTCGAAACCCACGGGAAGTGCAAGAACCGGAAGCGCATTGGGGAACACCGAGATGGCTTCCTCGGGCTCACACACTTTCACCTCGATGTCGACGCCGAGAAGATTGGCCCGGCTCTTAATGACATCGGGATCGCCGATGAAAAGGAAAGGTGCTAGCCCCAACGCGTGACGTTTTGTCCAGGCGGCAATGGTAATGTCGGGACCAATCCCGGCGGGGTCGCCCTGGGTGAGGGCGAGAGGCAATGGCGGTATGGTCACAAATTACGCTTTCACGTCAGGTGCTGGTGATCTGGGCTTTCTTCCGCAGCTCTTCGATGTATTTCTTTTCGTTGGGATTTTCACCCTTTTCGGCTTTCGTCAAGTCTTCTGCGCGGAAGACGATTTCGGCGGCATAATCATCTGACACCTGCTGCTTTTTGCAGACAGCCAAATATTCAACGCCCTTTTCCGTGACACGTGTCCCAGTCGTGCCGCCCTCTGATGTCTTTTCAACCAGGGGCTTCCAGTCCGGTGGCAATTCCGGTTCAAGCGTCCGTCCGAGATCCTTGATCGAAACATCGAGCATTGTTGCTGCGAAGGTTCTCGCCTGTTCGCAGCCGGGATAACGCTTGCGGGAAGCCTCGGCTTCGGACTTGCGCTTGCCCGTAATCGCATTCCGCTTGGATTCGGGGATTACGAAGATGATCTGCTGGAGGAAGTACTCTGTGGTAACGGGCTTCTGTCCGCGCTCTTTCAGCCGTGTGACGAAATCCTGCGTGGACATCTTGTTGCGACCGCCATAGCGGGCATTGACGAGACGTGGCCAGCTCATCTGCACTGCGATAAAAGATTTGAAGTGATCAGCTCCGACGCCAGCCTGCGACAGGACTTTGGTCAATTGATCCGTCGTCATCTTATTGGTTGCCGCAAAACGGGCGAAGGAGGCATCGACATCGGTCGTGCTGACCGACATTTTGACGCGCGCAATCTCCTCGCGCTTCAAAGCTTCATCGATGAGCTGCTCGCGGGCCTTTTCGGCAAGGTTGCCGGACTGTCGCTGCAGTTTCAAAAACGCGACGCGGCGCGCAAGATCATCGCTCGTGATCGGCGTCTTGTTGACAACGACTTTGACGGCGCTTGCTGCGAAGGCCTGATGCGTTGGAAGCGCAATGACCACGGGAACTGCGAAAATCGCAAAGGCGAATGCTACACTGCGCAACGCCGTCTTTCCGAGTTTCATCCTGTTCTCTCCCTGTCGAAGCCTTGGTAAGATCGCCATGGCTTAGTTTTTGATAAAGGCCCTGATCGGATGGAGCGGCGAGAGCCGTTCGTCAACCAACAGGTTTCATTTTGCTACAGATTAAATCTGAGCGCGACCGTATATATCACCGGATCTGGCAAAACGGCAATCATGTGCGCGGAGAACAGTGCAGTTATCTTGCGGCGAAACGGTGGCGCACCATAGCACTGCCGATCACATCGAATAAATAATAACGGCGGAGTTTTCACTCCGCCGTCAAAAAAATTAGAAGTTGTTCGGCTTCCAACCGATTTCGGCATCATCCCAATCCGTTCCAGCAGAACCAACGCTGATATCACCGAGCGTTCTGAAGGCGAGACGGGCATTGATCGACCAGTCATTTGCCGATTCACGAACCGCGTTGATGCTGCCTTCGTCGGAATAGCTGACGGTGAAGATCGTGCACTCATCCTGATAGAGAATGCCGACACGACGTTCGCTGGAGAATTTGTTGTTCAGATCGTAGTTGATCGCGCCGAACAGTGACCAGTTATCGTCTAGGCGCAACTTGCCGGACGTCTGGACGATGTCGCGCTTTCTGTCATAGCCGTAATCAGGCTGCGCTTCGACCTGGGTATAGCTGACCTTGCCCGAAAGACGATTGCTTGTGTAGGCAACAGCCGTTTCGGAACGATTGACCTCGAAGCTGTCCTTGTCGAAGCGGAAGCTTGACGAAAAGGAAAGGCCGATAGGCGCATCAATGGCAGCCATGGCGACATAATCGGAACGATCTGTTTCGAGGCCAGAATTTGCACCAACATTCACGAGGTCGTTGGACGCAAAGGAGTTGACGCCTGCAAGATGGAACGACTGACCAGCGACGGCACGAATACCATAACCATTGTCAAACGTACCGTTGTATCGGACACCGAGATTGGCGCGCGTGCCGCCTTCGATGCGGTCGAAGCCCGAGAATTTGTCGCGTTCAAACAGGTTCGTAGCATCGAACACGAAAGCCTGGGAGTCTTCGTTTGGAAGCTCTCCGGCGTAGGATTCGTTGGGACGAACGAAAATCTGGGCGATGGGCTCGATGACGTGATTGCTGTGAAGCGCGGTGAAGAGCACCGGATATCGGGCTTCAAGACCGAATGTCGCCATGCCGCGCAACGTCGCGTCATTGTCGATCATGCCGTCGTAAACATAGGACGTTCCGGCAGACGTAAAGCTGTTGGCCGACATATCAGACCAGATCGCGTCTCCGCGTGCGGCCAGAAGAGGGGTCAGCAGCAAGCCGCTGTCGAACGTGTAGGTCCGCTTCCATTCCGCTTCCGTCGTCAGACGTGTGTAGGAGCCTTCGAGACCGTTATAGCGAACGGATGATCCCAGATCATAGGCGTCCTGGCTTTGTCGGGTCAGGCTGGTGAAGTTTGTGGTCAGCGAGAGTTCGCCGCCGTAAACGGGATCTGGAAGGAAATACCGATAGTCGAGCGCTGGGTGAACGATGGCCTGCTGACGTTCCTTGGCTTCCGAATCGTCGGTATCCTGAACATTGAAGTAATAGGCATTCAGATCGAAATTGTTACGTTCGCCGAGACCATTGAGATAGAGTCTGTTGGTCTGGACAGAGTTTTTGTAGCCCTTGATTTCGTAGGTGCGCGAGAAGTTGTTGTCGGTCTGCACCATAGCATCCCAACCGAACGCCCAGCGCGGGTTGATGTTGAACTCGCCCTTGGAGGCGACCATCGCACGCGTGTCATTCAAGGAGTCGCTGGTATTCGGATCGAAATCCTGTGGATTCTGCTGATTGATGCCGGCCGCACGAAATGTATGCGTGCCCATCTCAAACCGTTGACGCAACTCGCCTTCCAGCAACAAACCCTGCGACGTGTAATAGGTCGGCGTTACAGTCATGTCGGCGGTATCGGACAGGATCTGGTAGTAAGGCACGCCGATGCCGAAGCCGAGATTGTCCGTGACGCTCATGCGCGGAAACAGGAAGCCGGACTTACGTTTCACGGTATTGTCTGGAACCGTGATGAACGGAAGATAGGCGATGGACTTGCCGAACAGCTCGAAGCGGGCTTTTTCCAGCCGAACCGTGTGGGTCTTGCCATCCTGAATGACGCGCTCTGCCTTGACCTGCCACAGAGGTGGTTTGTCCGGGCGTTCTGCGCAGGGAAGACACGCTGTGTAGACGCCGTTGTTGAGGACCATGACGTCCTGTGACAGGCGCTCGGCACTCTCACCGGCGATACGGGTGTTGTCGGTGGTTTCCACACGAAGCGTGTTGACGAAGCCTTGTCCGAAATCGTCGGTGACATCCAGCTCATCCGCGTAGATGCGATTGCCGCCGGGCTCGATCAGTTCGATGTTGCCGCGCGCAAGAACGCGACCGGTGGACTGATTGTATTCCACGCGCTGGGCGACCATGCGGTAGCCGGTGTAGTGCATGCGCACGCCCCCGGTCGCAACCACGCGCTGCGAATCCTTATTATAGGTCAGTTCATTTGCTGTAAGCAGGAGTTTTGATTGGTCTTGTGGATCGCCCACGATAACGCCGTCTTCAGCAAAAACGCTGGAAGCGGTCGCTACATATGCGCACACAGAAGCCCCAGTCAGAAGAGCTGTTGCCAGCCGTCTGATATTCCCGCGGTCAAATACCGCCACTAGCCGTCCTCCTGATGAAGCAGAATGGTTGCACCCAACGCCAATGCCACGACAACTGGAACCCAGACCGCGACGAAGGGAGGGACAACCCCGCTACTCCCGAATGCCCTTACGAGCACGGTTACTACATAAAGCACGAAGCCGGAAACGATTCCACCCAGAATCACTGAACGAGACTGTGCAAAACGGCTGAACTTTAATGAAACAGTCGCGGCGATCAAGGTCATCGCCACGAGAAGAAAAGGCATGGACAACAGGAAGTGGTACTGCGTCTCAAGCGCCTTGGATGAGATACCGAAGGACTGAGCGACCTCGATTTTGTGAGAAAGCTCAAAGAAAGCAACGGTTTCGGGTTGTGTCAGGCGCTCCTGCACGAACTCACGTCTCAGATTGGTACTGATTCGTGCGGTCGATTCCCGGCTTGGTACATGACCGGGACGGATCTCCGCCACGTCGTTAAGAAGCCAGTAACCATCTTCCAACTTAGCCGACTTCGCATCCTGTCTGAGAAGGATGTTACCGGCCTTGTCGAGGTGAATCAGGACGACGTCTTTCAGCAGCGTTCCGTTGTCTTCGAAACTCTTGGCACCGATGATCGTGTCTTGCCCGCCGCTGCTCTGGCGCAACCAGGGGAGGACCTGCTGCTGGCGTGTCGATCCACCTTCATTGCGCCAGCCCGATTCGACCGCGAGTGACTTGCTCTCGCCCCAGGCAGCGATAGGATTGAGCACCGTCACGGCCAGAATGCCGAGAAGGATCGCTCCGCCGATAAAGGGCAGGATGAATTGCCAGGCGGAAATGCCCGCAGCGCGCGTCACAACCAGCTCATAGCGACGGTTGAGCGAAATCAGCGTCGTCATACCAACGAACAGGGCGATGAACGGCACCGTCTGCTGCAAAATGAGCGGAAGACGAAGTGCCGTCAGGCCAAGTGCTGCTGGAACCGAATATCCGGGCAGGCCAGACATGCGTCGGGCTGTCTCACTGAAATCGGCGAGGAAAATGATTGCGGAAATACCAAGCAGAAACCAGAAGGTTGTCATGGCATAACGCTTAAGGAAATAGCGGGCGAGGGTGCCGAACATCATGCGCTTTGCCCTCCAGCGCCGGGCGCCTTGGAAGACGAGAAGCGCTTCTGGATGGTCTGCAAGGCATTACCGAATGCGCGCGGCATCAACAGCTTCTTGCCAGAGAGCAGCAGGAACGTGGCGATACCGCCGCTGACGAACGGCACCGCATAGACGAAGGGTATGAAAGCCGCGCTCTGCTTGACCTGATTGGTGAAGTAGAAGCCGAGCCAGCGCAGCATGAAAGCGGTGATAAGGGCCGCGACCATCGGATGCAGCCGCGCCTCACGATGAGACCGTGCATCGGCAGCGACAACCAGCGAAATCAGCGCAAAAACGAAGGGGAACATCCAGTCCGACAAACGGCGGTGAAGCTCCGAGCGAAAACCGCCGGGAGATTTCTTGTAACTGTCCACAGTCGGATCAGGCGACAGGAGGAATGACAGGCTCGCGTCGCTGGATGAAATGGATGTCTCGTTATCGGACTTCTCCGACATCGTCGAAAGGTCGAAGGCGTAGGACAGGAATTTCACCACGGACACTTTGCCATCCGGCGTCTTCTGCTGAACTTCGCCATCGCGCATGGTGAGAGATGTGCCGCCTTCATCGATCATGCCTTCCTTGGCATAATAGATAAGGTCGTAATTCGGGTCGCGCCGATCTGCCACGAACAGGCCACGCAGAATGCGACCCTGTCGTTGACCGATCTGAACGTAGAGACCATCCTGAATGGTGCGGAACGTCTTTTCCTCGATCACCGACGAGAGAAGGTCGGCATAGGCAGCGGCTACCATCTGCCGCGCAGCGGTGCGGGCAGGGGGCTCGGCAAAATTGGTGATTCCGAAGGAGACGAGGCTCAGAACCGTGCCGAGAATGAGGATAGGCTTGAAGATGATGGAGCGCGGCGCGCCAGATGCATCGATGATCGCCAGTTCCGAATCCGTATTCATGGCCGTGAGTGTCTGGGTGATGGCAATCACCAGCGCAAACGGCAGAACGACGGGGATGAGGGTGGGTAAAAGCATCGTCGCAAGGGTCACGAACGACCCCATGGACTGGCCCGTATCGGTGACGAGGTTGATTCTCTGAAGAACCTGAATCGTCCAGATAATCGCCAGAACAGGCAGCAGCGCGACCAGAAACATCTGCGTCGCACGTCGCAATATGTATCGTTCAAGAAGCGTCATTCGGTCCCTGATGTGGTGTCTTCATGCCTGTTCCCCCCGCGGGAACGGCTCCTATCTAGCCGCAACAAACGCGAATGGCTATTCCGCACCACGCACAATTCTGTTTTGTGCGGTCATTTTTCTTACCTCTGTGTCTTTTTGTTGAAGGTGATTTCTGATCGGGATCGCGGGCCGATTCACAAAATTGACATGGCGGAAGCGGATTGCAGGGTTGCGCCGGGCCGGGAAAAAGCCATGATCCGCCGCATCCTGAAATAAAGTGATGAGCGAGAACATGTCCGCCAAATTCGATATCTCTTTTGCCAATTCCGCCAATCTTGAAGATGCCACCGCAATTCTGTTGCAGGTTACCGGTGATGGCGGCCCCGCAGGGCAGGCGCAGGTCGACCCATCCGGTGTTCTTGCCAAGGCAACCAAAGTGGCCGGTTTTGCCGCAAAATCGATGAGCGTTCTGGACGTGTTGGCACCACAAGGTTCTGACGCTGACCGGATCGTGGTGGTCGGCCTCGGCAAACCTGCCAAACTGACGGCGCATGACTGGCTGCGCGCAGGTGGGGCAGCCGCTGCCCAGTTCAAGAAGGCCGAGAAAGTCGTCGTCTATCTCGACGCCTTAGGGATCGAAGTCGATGGCAAGGCTGCTGCCGATTTCGCCCTCGGTCTTCTGCTGCGGGCCTATAGCTTCGATACCTACAAGACGAAAAAGAAATCCGACGACGACAAAACGCCCAAGAGCGTGGATGTGACGATCGTCACCGCCGCTCACGTCGAGGCAAAGACTGCATTCGAGACTGCGGAAGCCGAGGCGCAAGGCGTCATCCTGGCCCGTGACCTCGTCAATCTGCCGCCGAATGTTCTGGGACCCGTCGAGTTTGCCGACAAGGCCGAGGAGTTGAAGAAACTCGGCGTGGAAGTTGAAATCCTTGGCGAAAAGGAAATGAAGAAGCTGGGCATGGGCGCGCTGCTGGGCGTTGCGCAGGGCTCAGTTCGTCCACCACGCCTCGCAATCATGCAGTGGAAGGGTGGCTCCAAGAAGGATGAGCCGATTGCCTTCGTCGGTAAGGGCGTCGTTTTCGACACGGGCGGTATTTCCCTCAAACCCGGTGCAGGCATGGAGGACATGAAGGGCGACATGGGCGGCGCTGCCGCCGTGACTGGCCTTATGCACACGCTTGCTGCCCGCAAGGCGAAGGCCAATGTTATCGGCGTGATCGGTCTTGTGGAAAACATGCCGGACGGCAATGCGCAGCGCCCCGGCGATATCGTCACCTCCATGTCGGGACAGACCATCGAGATCATCAATACCGATGCGGAAGGTCGCCTCGTTCTGGCAGACGCGCTGTGGTACACGAATGACCGCTTCAAGCCTAAGTTCATGGTCAATCTGGCCACTCTGACCGGCGCGATCACCGTCGCACTCGGAAATCTGCAGGCTGGCCTGTTTTGCAATGATGATGAGTTGGCAGAGCGACTGACTAAGGCCGGCGATACGACGCAGGAGCGTTTGTGGCGCATGCCGCTGGGCAAGGACTACGACAAGATCATCGATTCGAAGTTCGCGGATATGAAAAACAGCTCCGGTCGTTTGGCCGGTTCCGTTACCGCCGCGCAGTTCCTGAAGCGCTTCGTCGGCGATACGCCGTGGGCCCATCTGGACATTGCAGGAACCGCAATGGGGTCGCCGTTTACGGAAATCAATCAGTCCTGGGGCTCCGGTTACGGGGTGCGGCTGCTGAATGAACTGGTTCGCGCGCACTATGAGGATTGAAACTTGACGCGGAACTGGCTACGGGCGTTTCGATGACAGACATACTGTTTTACCATTTGACGGAATCGAAACTGGAAGACGCCCTGCCACCGCTTTTGGAAAAGTCGCTGGAGCGTGGCTGGAAGGTCGCGGTCCAGACGGCTGGAGAGGCGCGTCGGGATGCTCTCGACGTTCATCTCTGGACGTTTCGTGACGATAGTTTCATGCCCCACGCCACCGACGCGTCTGACAGAGCAGCCAACCAGCCCGTCCTGTTGACGGCGACTGCCGACAACGCCAATGCAGCCAATGTCCGCTTTATCGTCGATGGTGCCGAACCTTCTGCTTTCGACGCCTATGAGCGCATCGTGTTCATGTTTGACGGTTATGATGCAGCCCAGCTGGAAGGCGCGCGCGCTCAGTGGAAGAAGCTGAAGGGCGAAGGCCACACGCTGACCTACTGGCAGCAGTCGCCGGAAGGCCGCTGGCAGAAGAAGGCATGAGGGCAGGGTACGCATGGGCGTGAGGGACGTTTGATGGGGCAAGAGACACCATTTTCCAAAGAGGAAGCCGCCCGCCTGATGGCCGTGCGCGAGATATTGCCGCTGGCCGACGCTCCCGCAGAAGAGCTAGCCGCGCTATCGGGGCTTGCCAGAGAGATGTTCGGCACCTCGCGGGCGGCTGTGCATATTATTGACGACCACTGGATGCACATCGTGCACCAGTCCGGTGAGCAGATCAGTGAATGCAGCAGCGATATTTCCGCCTGCAACGTGGTCGTCATGACGAACGAAACGGTGGTTATTCCCGACCTTTTCGGCGATCCGAAATGGAAGTCGATGCCCTATGTGGTTGCCAGCCCGAATATCCGTTTCTATGCCGGTACGCCCATCGAGCTTGAGCCGGGATTGGCGGTCGGAGCTTTCTGCCTGACGGATACCAAACCGCGTCAATTCGGCCCGGAGGAGCAGACGAATCTTCAACGGTTCGCGACGCTTGCTGGTGCACTGCTGAGATTGCAGCGCGCAAATTTTACTATGAGCCTTGCCCAGAGAGAGTTGCGCGACGCCGCAATGACCGACCCGTTGACGGGCTTTTATAATCGCAAGGCGTTGGAGCTACTGATCGACGCGCAATTGGGTGCGGAACTGCGCGATCACGGCACATTCGGTGCACTTTATCTGGATATGGATGGCTTCAAAGCTATCAACGATACGCTGGGCCATGCCGCTGGAGACCGCGTATTACAGGAATCAGCAGACCGTATCCGCGCATGTATTCGCACGCAGGATACGGTGGTGCGCATGGGAGGCGATGAATTCGCCATCTTCGTGCCGCGTCCGCAGGCGCCTGAAACGCTGGAGAGAATCGCCGAGCGTCTTTTGAACGCCTTCCGTGAACCCTTCGATATCGATGGCCATGGTGTCGTGGCCAATCTGAGCATCGGCGGTGCCATCGCGCCGCAAGCCGGCGCGGACCGTGCGGCGCTGTTGCAACGCGTCGATGAGGCGCTGTATCAAGCCAAAAAAGAAGGGCGCAACCGCTTCATCAGCCGCGCCCTCTAATATCTAACGTCGCGACGTCGATCAGTCGAAGAACGAATCGACGAACTTGTGGCGACCGAGAAGGAAGGCGTCGGCCACGTGGGTCAGCGGAGCCAGATCGACGTCGGATGTTGCAGCCTTGATGATTTCGGCGAAGCGTTCGTAAAGGGCAGGATATTCGCGCTCCGGCTCGGCCATTTTCTGGTCGCCATCGATAGAAAGCTTCGCGCCGCCTTCCGACAGGACCATCTGTCCGGCATCGGTTTCAGCAATGATGTCCCAGCTCTGCTTGCCGGTCTGGCGCCAATCGAATTCGGCATGGACCTGCAACTGCGTGACATCCGAAAAGCGGATGTCGGCAGCAATCGGCGCATCGCGGTTCTCAGGGAATTCCAGCGTTGCCTTGGTGATGAACAGCGCTCGCGGCAGAATGTGAGTGATGATCGACAGGGCATTGATGCCGGGATCGAACACGCCGAGACCACCCGCCTGCCAGATCCAGTCCTGATTGGGATGCCAGTGGCGCACGTCTTCTTTCCAGATGACATGAACGCTGTTGATTTTTGTCGAGGCGAGGAAAGACTTGGCGGCTTCTACGGCAGGTGCATAGCGGGAATGCCAGCTGGCAAACAGCGAAACGCCCTTGGATGCTGCCAGACGCGACAGGTCCTGCACTTCGGAAAGCGTGGCACCGGGCGGCTTTTCGAGGAAAACATGCTTGCCCGCGGTCAGCGCGGCATAGGCTGCGGTATAGCGATACTGCGGCGGCATGCACAACGAGACGGCCTGAACGTCCGGCACTGCCTCGAGCAGAGCTTCGATGGTGCCGTAGGACGGCACGCCATCCACAGTGCCGTGACGGCTGGCCGTGGCAACCAGGTCGAAATCCTGATTGGCGGCAATGGCTGGAAGGTGTTGATCGCGAACGATTTTACCGACGCCGACGATGGCGAGCTTGGTAGCTGACATGTAAGAAAACCCGTCTGAATGTTGCACTCGAATAATACTACTTAATCGAGTTCTAGCAGAAACATCGGAGTGGGCAAGGGTGGCAGCTACAGTACGATGCTACGGATTCTAAATGCTGGGGGGTGATATTATCCTCCCTCATTCCTGTGCTTGTCACAGGAATCCAGCCAGCCCAAGTCGTTGGGCTGAAAAGACTTCTCTCCGCCGCGCAGACGCGCGACGACTGGATTCCTGTGACAAGCACAGGAATGAGGAGAGTAGTGATCCTTGGCTTCTGTCGTCTACCGTGGCCAGCGCGAAGGGACTCCGCTTTTCTCCTCGTCAGTCCAACGAGGCGACAAGCAGCGGCTTATGGGCCGGTTTCTTGTAAATCAGATGCACCACCTTGTAGCCCTCGGCTTTCAACTGCGTCAGCAGAGCGGGCAACATGGTGGCGGTGCGTTTGTGGATGTCGTGCATGAGAATGATACCGCTGCCGCGATGGCGAAGCGCTGCCATGGTTCGCGAGGCGACAACTGCCGGAGAATCGGTGAAATAGTCCTTCGAATCGATCTGCACATCCATGATGACCATGCCGCGGTCCGATACCATATGGCGCAAACGCCCATTGTCCGCCAGATAAGGGAAGCGGAAGAACGAGGCGTCGGTATCCGTGGCCTTGGCAACCGCCATGGCGCCCTTCGAGACTTCCGCCAAAGCACGATCGAACGAAAGGCTGCGAAGATTGGGGTGACTGTAGGTATGGCTGCCGATGCTGTGCCCTTCGGCAAGTACCTTCTTGGCAATGGCCGGGTGCGCCTGTGCCATCTCGCCCACCATCAAAAACGTCGCCTTGACGCCGAATTCATCCAGTGTTGCCAGAATGCTTTCCGTCTTGCCCGGCACCGGGCCGTCATCGAAACTGAGGATCACTTCCTTGTTGGCAAGCGCAATGTCCTTGACCGATGACACGTAGATATCACGCCCGGCAAGGCCACCCGGATTGCGCGGACGCATCCATGCCGCTGGCGAGAGTGCGACGGGATCATGTGCCTTGAGCGATGAGCCTGCTGGCATCGTTGCCGCAAATGATGTCTTGAGCGAGCCATCGGGCTGGGGTTTGCCAGCACAGCTGGAAAGGCACGCGGCAACACATGCAGCGACGAAGAGGTGGCGAAAAACCATTGTGATTCTCGGAAAATGGACGAATTGAACTGCCGAGAATTTCGCTGATTATGGTTAACGCGTGGTTACTGTTTGCGAGGAGCTTATCACTCGCCAGTATACGCAAAGCTTTGTACGCGTGGGGTAGGGCATAGACAGGGTTGCCGCAAATGTATGTCAGCAGGCTTCAGGCCAGCTGATATAGTCTCAACCCGCCATAGCCTCTTCATACTCGCTGGAAAGCATCAGCCACTGTTCTTCTGCGTCTGCCAGTTTGCTGGCAGCTTCGCCGCGTTCCTTGACTTTCAGGGCGGCCTTGGCCGGAGCCTTCTCGTAAAGGGCTGGGTCTCCAAGCTCTTTATCAAGGGCCTGAATCAGCTTCTCAAGCTTTGCCGTCAAGGATTCGATATCGTTGATCTTTTTGCGAAGAGGGGCGAGCGAGGCGCGCTTTTCAGCGTTGGCCTTGCGTTGGTCCGCTTTTGAAGCGCCGTCTACGACGACTTCAATTTTTTCGTCTTTTTTTTTACCCGAGGATACAATGAGATCGCGATACTCATCCATATCGCCTTCGAAGGTCGTCACCGTGCCATTGTTGACGAGCCACAAGCGGTCGACGGTTGCTTCGATGAGGTGACGATCATGCGAAATCAGGATGACGGCGCCGTTATAATCGTTCAGCGCTTCGATGAGTGCGCGGCGGCTGTCGATGTCCAGATGGTTCGTCGGTTCGTCGAGGATGAGCAGGTTCGGTGCGTGGAACGCGGCGAGACCCATCAGCAGACGTGCTTTTTCGCCACCCGACAAGTCCTTGGCCGGGGTTGCCATCTTTTCCGTTGCCAGTCCCATCTGCGCCACGCGGGCGCGGACCTTGGCTTCCGGTGCCTGCGGCATCAGCTTGCGCACGTGCTCGACGGGGTTTTCTTCGGGAACGAGATCGTCCAGCTGATGCTGGGCGAAGAAGCCGATTTTCAGCGAAGGTGCCAGCCGCAGATCGCCGCTGTCTGGCGCGAGGCGACCGGAGATGAATTTGGCGAAGGTGGATTTACCGTTGCCGTTGGAGCCCAAGAGCGCGATGCGGTCGTCATTGTCGATGCGCAGATTAAGACCCTTGAGGATCGGCTTGCCCGGCTCGTAACCCACCGAACCGCTGTTGATGGCGACGATGGGCGAGGCGGGCTGCTTTTCCGGTTCCGGGAAGGTGATGGGCTGGACGTGGTCTTCGATGACGGAGGACACCGTGCCCATGCGCTCCAGCGCTTTCACGCGGCTCTGAGCCTGCTTGGCCTTGGAGGCCTTTGCCTTGAAGCGATCGATGAAGCTTTGCAGATGTTTGCGGGCCGCATCGTTCTTGACCTTCGCCTTGGTCTGCAACTCGTCAGCTTCGGCCTTCTGGCGCTCGAACTGGTCGTAACCGCCGCGATAGAAGGTCAGCTTCTTCTGGTCCAGATGCACGATGGCATTGACAGCGTTGTTGAGCAGATCGCGGTCATGGCTGATGATGATGACGGTGTAGGGATAGCGGCGGATGTAATCTTCCAGCCACAGGGTACCTTCAAGGTCGAGATAGTTGGTCGGTTCGTCCAGCAGCAGCAGGTCCGGCTCTGCAAACAGCACCGACGCCAGCGCCACGCGCATGCGCCAGCCGCCGGAGAAGGACGAGGCCGGGCGAAGCTGGGCATCTTGATCGAAACCCAGACCGGCCAGAATGCTCGATGCGCGGGCTTCGGCGGAGTGAGCATCGATATCGACGAGGCGCATCTGGATATCGGCGATGCGGCCCGGATCGGTCGCCGTCTCGGCTTCGAGCATCAGCGCGGCACGTTCCTTGTCGGCGGCCAGCACGATGTCGATGAGGCTTTCTTCCGTTGCCGGTGCTTCCTGCGCCACCTGGCCCATGCGGGCATTCTTGGGGATGGAAACCACACCCGTTTCAGCACCGAGATCGCCGGTGATGATGCGGAACAGGGTGGACTTGCCGGCGCCATTGCGCCCCACGAGCCCGGCCTTCGTGCCCGATGGGAGCGACACGGTGGCATGATCGAGGAGGAGGCGCCCGGCAATACGGGCAGAAACGTCTGAAATGGTAATCATGGCGCCGTTTTGGCCGAACTCACAGCCGAACGCAAGAGCGCGAAAGCCACAGTTCCAACCGCTTTTATCCGCCAATCTGCATCAAGTAACTGTTGCGGGAACGCTGGGCCACTTCGCGGCAATAGGGAATGACGCAATTGCGTGCGCCGCTGCGGGCCGCCAGAAGCGCCAGTTCGGCATGACCATAGAACTCGGCAGGGCTGACGGTGCTTTCCGAGGCGGCAACGCCCATGGAGACCGTCAAATGTTCGCCATCGCCTTCCTTGGTAGCAAAACGCAGGTTTTCCACGGTGTGGCGCAGGCGCTCGGCAATGCTTTGCGCGGTGCCCTGCGAGACGCCGGAAAACAGAAACGCGAAATCATTGCCGCCGATGCGGGCGGCGAAATCGTCTTTCTTGATCGATTTGCGAAACAGCGCGGCCAGACGACGCAGCGCCTTGTTGCCAGCGATGGTGCCGTACTTCTCGTTGATCTCGCGGAAGTGGTCGATATTGACGAGGACTAGGCAGGCGGATGCGCTGTGTTCGCTTTGAAACAGCTCGGCAAGCTTTGCCAGGAACGCAGCGCGGTTGGGAAGCGCGGTCAGCGAGTCCTTCAGCGACGCTGCCTGAAGCTTGCGGCTGCTGTTTTCCTGATCGCGGATTTTTTCCAGACCGTGGCGCACGAAGTTATGCAGGCTGGCCTGTTCGTGATGAATGTCTTCCAGCAGCTGGACGAGGTAATCTTGCGTCAACGGCGTGGTGGACTTCGCGGAAACCGATGCCAGCAGGGCTTCGGAACGGTCCAGTGCCGCAGAAAGGCGCACAGAAATCTGTTCGATTGTGGTGGCTGCTTCACTTGCGGCATGTGCCGCCGCCATGCGCGAAAAGCTCGGCAGATTGTGCTTTTGGCCGACCATGTCGATTTCGTGCTGTTGCGGAGAATTTCCCAGCGCCAGGATATCGCGGCCCATGGCGGCGTTGTGTCCGGCCAGAACCTCGAAGAAAAGCTCATAGTTTCGTGGCAACGGCGCAAGGTTCATTTTCGTAATGAACTGCGTAACCTTGGTGACGATGACGCCGCTTCTGGACGTATCCCGACTTTTGCTGCTGGTTGGTGTCGTCATGCCCCCGCATCCCCATACACTCGATATGCCGCTCTCGCCGCACGTCTGACGATTTCAGCATTCTATTGTTCAAGACACTTTAAAATACCATAAATGCCGGACAACAATTGCAAGTAGCGGCTGCATTCGATGGCGTGATGAGTGCCATGACATTTCATCATTTGATCATCGTGACTTCCGCTGATTTGATGAAAACAGTTTCACATGCGGGAAGGACCAGCCATGACATCCAGAACCCTCTATTCTCTTTGCGGAGCAGATGACGCCCGGCCATTTTCGCCTCATTGCTGGAAGACGGTTTTATCGTTGGCGCACAAAGGGCTAAATTTTGAAGAGCGTCCGCTCGCATTCACCGCCATTCCCGGCGTGGAAAACGGCTATTCCAAAACGGTGCCGATCTTGCGAGATGGCGATCAACTGGTGAAAGACAGTTTTGAAATCGCACTGTATCTGGACGAGGCCTATCCCGACGCGCCATCACTTTTCAATGGGGAGGGCGGCAAGGCTCTGGCCCGTTTCGTCGAAAGCTGGTCGCAGACCCAGCTTCATCCCGCCATCGCCAAATTTGCCGTTTTGGATATTCACGACATATTGGACGAGCAGGACAGGGTCTATTTCCGCGAAAGCCGCACCAAGCGTTTTGGCCGGACGCTCGAGGAGGTAACTGCCAATCGTGACGCCGAGATTGCGGCGTTTCCGGCAAAGCTGGAACCGATCCGTAGCATGCTGACCTTCCAACCGTTCATTGGTGGCGATAGCCCGCTGTTTGCCGATTACATCGTTTTCGGTGCACTACAATGGGTCCGCATCATCTCCGGCGTGGACATGTTCGCTGACAAGGACCCCGTGCGCGACTGGTTCGAGCGGTGCCTTGATCTGCACGGTGCAAGGGGACGAAGTGTGACAGCGGCGTGAAATGTGACACCGGACATGTCAAATCCGGTAGTCCCCCTTGTTTTCGGGCCTTCGGGCGGGTAAACACCGCCCACTTTCTCCAAGGACAAGGAACAGACACATGGCGATTGAACGCACATTTTCGATGATCAAGCCTGACGCGACCAAGCGCAACCTGACCGGCGCGATCACCAAGGTATTTGAAGACAACGGCCTGCGCATCATCGCATCCAAGCGCGTCTGGATGAGCAAGCGCGAAGCAGAAGGCTTCTACGCTGTTCACAAGGAACGTCCTTTCTTCGGCGAACTGGTTGAAGGCATGACATCCGGCCCGACCATCGTTCAGGTTCTGGAAGGCGAAAACGCAATCCTCAAGAACCGCGAAATCATGGGTGCAACAAACCCTGCCAACGCAGACGAAGGCACGATCCGCAAGCAGTTCGCGCTGTCCATCGGCGAAAACTCTGTTCACGGTTCGGATGCCCCTGAAACCGCAGCTCAGGAAATCGCCTACTGGTTCGCAGAAACCGAAATCGTCGGCTGATTCAGTTTTTGAAGCGGCGGAATCTTTTTGTGAGATACGCGCTTTAAGGTGATGATGCGAATTGGAAAACGGGGCCGAGAGGCTCCGTTTTTTTGTGCGTGCGTTGGTGGGCGTTTTGCCGTGTGGCTTGCCCCCCTCTGGCCTGCCGGCCATCTCCCCCACAAGGAGGGAGATCAGCTGGGCGCGAACACCTACTTCCATCTCGACGTTGGAGATGGCCGAGTGGCCGCCACGAGTCGATCTCCCCACCTGTGGGGGAGATGGCCGGCAGGCCAGAGGGGGGTGAGCCACACGGCAAAACGCCAACCAATTTCAGCGAGCAGGACACCCAGAAACCGGCGCCATATCCGTACTCCCATCCGCCTTAAACACCTCCGGGTTGGGCGTATAAAGCGGCCCCACCACTAGCGGCTTGGCGGGCAGCATCGATTGATCGGTATCGGACGTAATGCTCGTGTTTATCGTCTGCATCACATGTCCGTCCGGCGCTTTCAGGCGGATCGTCACCTGATAGGAACGGCCTTCTTTCACGCATTCGACTGGCGGGCTTTGCAGCACGATTTTCGGACTTTTGGGAAACAGCCGTTCCGTCACGGCGAATGCTCCACCGCCACGGGGATTTTCAAAGCTGGCTTCGATGCTGCTTCCTTCCCTGATAGGCGCAGTCGGCTGTAGCGTTACAAGATAAGTCGCGGTGGCCACACGATAATTGAAGACGAACATGCGACCGGACACGCTGACGATTTCTCTTTGCTCCTCACGCTGGCAGGCTGTGAGCAGGAGAGTGGCAGTGAGGAGAATGGCGACCGTCTTCATGACGCCGTTTCCTTCTTGCGCCTGTAATGCTTGGCCGCTTTCTGGCGATTGCCGCAGACCGCCATGTCGCACCAGATGCGGCTGCGGTTCTTGCTGCGGTCGATGAACAGCCACCCGCAATGGCCGCAAATCCGCAATCGCGTGCGATCCGGCCCTGCCATGAGGTTCAGCACGGAGCGGGCGGTTGCGGCTTCGAGGCTGTGTTTGTAAGGCGCGTTTTTGAGGGCCTTGGCAGAGGCGGTCAGAAGGGCGGCCAGCAGGTTGTTTTCGTCCTGTCCCGTTTCGATCAACTGGCGGAAATAGCGGTCGGTCGCTTCGCGCAGTTCGATCAGATTTACTCGGTTTGTGGCAGAGGGTGGGGCAAGGGCAGGGAATATGTCCCGCTCTGCCGATAGCCGGGCCGCTGCCTCGCAAAAACTGTCCATCTGTTCCGATACAGCAAAGCGATCCACGGATTTCTCGTTGTCGAAGCGCAGGATGACGCTGTTGGCGACATCGAGCGCCAGTGCACCTCCGACAAAACGATGTGGCGTCCAGACAAAATTCATGATGTAAATATAACCGACAAAGCATATTTTACCAGTTATAAATTTGAAAGGCGGGGGTATGGCGTATTTCATGCAGCAGTTGCTGAACGGATTGCCGGTGGCTGCGCTCTATGCCGCGCTCGCCTTCGGTTACGCCATCGCCTTCTCCATCACCAAGCGCGCAGATGTGACCTATGGCGCCATCTTTGCGTTCGCTGGTCTCACATGTCTGCTGTTTGCGGATTTCGGCTGGAATGAGTTGTGGCTGATCCTGCCCGCCACGCTGGCACTCGGGGCTGTCGCAGGTATTTCAGGCGGGCTCTGGGCTGGGCTCTTTATCGGCAGGGCAGTGATGCGCCCATTGTCGAAGGCGTCTCCAAACGCGGTCACCGTGGCATCCATCGGCGCGCTGATTGCGCTGATGGAAAGTGCGAGGCTGGCAGCGGGGACGCGGTCCCTATGGCTACCGCCTTTTCTGAATGAGCCTCTTTACGTTTGGCGAAGCCCGGATTTCGGCGTAACCATCACGCCGATGCAGCTTGTCAATTCGACAACCATGGTTGCGATGGTGGCGGTCGGCTACACGATATTGCAGACATCGAACGTTGGAAGACGATGGAAGGCTGTCTCGGAGGACGCCCTCGCCGCGTCGCTGCTTGGCGTCGATGCGGGACGGGTGTTTCTAGGGGCCTATGTCGTCGCCGCGCTCTTCGCTTCCATCTGCGGTGTGCTGGCGACATTTTATTACGGCAATATGGATTTCGGTGCCGGGCTGGCCTTCGGCCTGAAAGTGGTGCTGATTTCGGCGGCAGGTGGTTACAGTAGTCCCCTGAAATGCGCAGCCGGAGCAGCCGCGATTGGCTTTGCCGAAACATTCTGGGCAGCGTACGGCCCGGTGACATGGCGCGATACAGCGGTCCTGTCGATGTTAATTGTGTGGCTGGTCATCACCAGAAGCGAGCGGGAAGCGCCTTAGCGCCACTTATCTTCGGCAGCACTGTCTGCATCCTTGGCGGATATCCAGTCACCGGCCGTGCCATCCCTGCCGTGCTCTTTCTTCCAGAAAGGGGCAGAGGTCTTGAGGTAATCCATCACAAAGTTCGCGCCGTCGAAAGCCGCTTGCCGGTGCGTAGACGCGGCGATGACGAGAACGATGGTGTCGCCCGTCGCGATCTTGCCGTAGCGATGGATGGCCGTGAAGCCGAGGAGATCAAAGCGCTCGATTGCTAGATTGGCAATGCGCAGCATTTCGGCTTCCGCCATGCCGGGGTAATGTTCGAGTTCCAGAGCGGATAGTGTGCCACCATCATCGCGGCATAGGCCGGTGAAGGTGACGACGGCGCCGATCGCGAGGTTGCCATCCGTCAGACGCTTTGCTTCCAGCGCGGCGTCGAACTCCTGCTGCTGCACACGGATTGTGGGGGTAATTGCAGCAGTCATGGCCGTCAGCCGCCAGTCATTGGCGGGAAAATGCCGATTTCACGAGCGCCGACAATGCTCTCATCGTGGTCGATATGTTCCTGATTGACGGCGACACGGATGACATCGGGAAATGCGAAGGCAGCCTCGTACTCGTCGCCGCGTGTCGTCAGGTACTGGACCAATTCACCGGCGGTCGTCACATCAGCAGGAAGCTCCAAATCCTCTTCTGACTTGCCGATCCGCTCCCGCACCCAGGCGAAATAGACGATATGGACCATTATTCCGCATCCACGATGTGTTTGAGGCCAGCCCTGAAGTAATCGTAGCCGGTGTAGATGGTCAGCGCCGCAGCGACCCACAGAAGGGTGATGCCGATTTCCGTTGTGTAGGGCAGGACCTGATCGCCAGCCGGGCCCGCCAGAAGAAAGGCGATGGACACCATTTGGATCGTCGTCTTCCACTTGGCGATCTGTGTGACCGGCACAGAAACCTTGAGTGCGGCGAGATATTCGCGCAGGCCGGAGACCAGAATTTCACGGCAAAGAATGGTGATGGCGGCCCAAAGCGACCAGCCGGCAATGGTACCATCGGCAGCCAGCAGCAACAGCACGGATGCAATCAGCAGTTTGTCGGCAATGGGGTCCAGCATGCGCCCGATATTGGATGTCTGGTTCCAGATGCGGGCAAGATATCCATCGAGAAAATCGGTGAGCGAGGCGATGATGAACAGCCACAGCGCTGTCCACCGGGCAAAATCCGAACTTTCGAGCTTCCCCTCCACGAAGAAACACAAAACGATGACCGGTACGGCCAGAATGCGGCCATAGGTCAGAAGATTGGGGATGTTGTAGGTGCGCGAAGCCATGGGGGAAACCTGTCAGTCGATATGGAACGTTGATGCAGCCCTAAGCAGCAAGCGTCAACACCCTATTATGTTTTTTTGCGGGTGCGGCCCGAAAGCGTGGCCTTACTCTCGGCCACTCTCATGGAAGTGATTGTAAACCTGCCTCGCCACCGTCTCGGAAATACCGCCCACCGCCATCAGGTCGCTCAGCGCTGCGCGCGACACAGCCTTTGCCGTGCCGAAATGTTGCAGCAGCGCGCGCTTACGACCGGGGCCGATGCCACTGATTTCATCCAGCGGGTTCTTGACCAGTTCCTTCTTGCGCCTAGCACGGTGCGAGCCGATGGCAAAACGGTGCGCTTCGTCGCGCATGCGCTGGATGAAATAGAGAACCGGATCCCGTGGCGGCAGTGAAAAATCGCTGCGCGTATCGGTAAAGAACCGCTCGCGGCCCGCATCGCGGTCCACGCCCTTGGCAACGCCAATGGCCGTCACGCAATCGCGGATGCCGAGCTCTTCGAGAATCGTGCGCACAGCCGTCATCTGGCCCTGACCACCATCGATCAGAATGACATCGGGCCATGCGGGGAAGGGGATGTCAGCGGCATCCTCTGGCGCAACAGTCTGCGTTCGGTCCGGTCGTCCCTCTTCTTTCAGCAGCCGCGAAAAGCGCCGTGTCATGACTTCGCGCATCATGCCGAAGTCGTCGCCGGGGGTGATGTCGGTCGATTTGATGTTGAACTTGCGGTAGTGAGCCTTGGTGAAACCATCCGGCCCCGCAACCACCATGCCGCCCACGGCATTCGTGCCCATCATGTGCGAGTTATCGTAAATCTCGATGCGGCGCGGCACGTAGGGAAGGGCAAAGGTTTCGGCAAAGCCTTTCAGCAGCCGAGCCTGAGACGATGTTTCCGCCAGCTTGCGGCCATGCGCCTCACGTGCGTTGCCGAGAACATGGGCGACAACATCCTTTTTCTCGCCCCGTTGCGGCACCGAGATCGTAACCTTGTGATTAGCCTTTTCGCTGAACGCGGCGGCCAGAAGCTCCTGCTCCTCGACAGTCTCCGACAGGAAAATCTGCTTTGGAACAGGCTTGTCATCGTAAAACTGCGCCAGAAAGGCACTCAGGATTTCCGAGCCCGGCAGTGATGGGTCGGCCTTGGGGAAATAAGCGCGGTTGCCCCAGTTCTGGCCCGTGCGGAAGAAGAACACTTGAATGCAGGACACGCCGCCTTCGTGGTGGATGGCAAACACATCCGCCTCATCGATGCTCGCCGGGTTGATGCCCTGATGGCTCTGGACGTGCGAGAGCGCAGCCAGCCGGTCACGGTAGACGGCGGCCCGTTCGAAATCGAGGTCTTCGGAGGCCTCGTTCATCTGCGAGGCGATGGTGGCTTTCACGCTCTGGCTTTTGCCGGAGAGGAAGTCCTTTGCCTCTTTGACCAGTTCCGCATAGCCGTCATCGCTGATCTCATGGGTGCAAGGCCCAGAACATCGCTTGATCTGGTGCAGAAGACAGGGGCGGGTGCGCGATTCGAAGACACTGTCGGTGCATGTGCGGATCAGGAATGCGCGCTGCAGCGAGTTGATCGTGCGGCCCACGGCGCCAGCCGATGCGAAGGGGCCAAAATAGTCGCCCTTGCGTGCCCGTGCGCCACGATGTTTGAAAATGGCAGGTGCGCGATTATCCGCCGTGATAAGAATGTAGGGGAAGGACTTGTCGTCGCGCAGAAGCACGTTGAAGCGTGGACGCAATCGCTTGATGAGATTGGCTTCCAGCAACAGCGCTTCGATTTCCGTGCGCGTCGTCACGAACTCCATATGCGTGGTCACCCGCACCATCTGACCGATGCGGTTGGAGTGAAACCGGCCCTGCGCATAATTGCTGACGCGCTTCTTCAGCGAGCGCGCCTTGCCCACATACAGCACATCGCCCGCATCGTTGAACATGCGGTAAACGCCGGGACTGTTGGGCAGATGTTTGACGAACTCACCGATGAGATCCATGCCCTTGAGGCCGGATTCGTTTTTCCAGCCTGCATTCCAGTCCATGGATGCGGCGGCGTATTCCCCGACCACATCAGTGACAGGGGAGGCTACGTCGTCTTCATCTTCTTCATTATCATCGAAGAGAATACCGCCATCGGGCAGCTTCTTTCCGTTCATTCAGGTATCTCCGCGACGTCAGGGGTTTCCCAGCCGAGGTGCTGGCCCCCGTCGAGTGCGATCATCTGGCCGGTGATCGACGGGGTGTCATATAAAAAGCTGATGGTTCGACCGAATTCGTCCGGTCGTGGCCCACGCTTTAATATAAGGGCGTCGATCTGCGCCTGAAAGTCCTCAGGCTCCTGTCTTTCACTTTTAAACGATGGACCGGGGCCGATGGCATTCACACGAACACGCGGCGCAAAGCTCTGCGCCATGGTTTTCGTCGCTGTCCACATCGCGGATTTGGACAGCGTGTAGGAATAGAAACGTGGCGTCAGCGCCAATACGCGCTGATCGATGATGTTGACGATCAGACCGGACGCATTCTCGGGCAGTTGCCGTAGTAGCGCAGCGCCGAGAATCGAGGGCGCGCGGACATGGACGGCGAAATGGGCATCGAAAGCAGCGCTATCGAAGGTCTCCGCACTGTCATGACGGAAGACGGAGGCATTGTTGACGAGAATTCCGATAGGGCCGAGCGCCGAATTCGCGACCTCCATGAGTTTTTCCGTCGATGCCGAATCTTCCAGGTCCGCCTGGATAACGGCAGCTTTGCCGCCGTTCTGCCTTAATGTGTTAGCGAAATCCTCCGCCTCACCCAGCGAGGAGCGGGCATGAATGCCGATCGCAAAGCCTTCTGCCGCAAGGAATTCGGCGATAGCGCGCCCCATGCGGCGGGCGGCTCCGGTAATCAGTACGGTCTTGGGTATATTCTCGTTCAAAGCCGACCTGCATCCTACCTTCTTGGTTTTCCACACCCGATATAAAGCGAAAGCGCAAGATTTGCCCAGAGCGACTGTCATTTATACAGAATTACGCCCTGACGTTTCATGCCAAGTAATTTGATTTAAATACCTGTAAAATTGAAGTATTCTTATCTTAACCGGTCATTATCCTTAATAAATTTTTGTGTCATTTTAGCAACGTCCCATTTCTGTCACGTCGTTGCCCCAATCAATTCACATTTTGGCTGTGTGATCTCCTCAATCACCAATCATTTTGATCATCAGTCGGGCAAGGGAACAAACTGTTTTACACCGCGTTTGGGAACAAGTGTTTGAGCACCCCGCGGGTATGAAAAGGAGAATAGCATGCGTACTATCGTTGCAACACTCATGGCGAGCACAATGGCAGCTGCGGCGTTTTCGGCAGCACACGCAGCCGACGCTGTGAACGAAGTGCCGCAGGCACCTGTCGCTTACGAGCAGCCAGCGCCTATCAGCAACTGGTCTGGCGCGTACCTCGGTGCGACTGCCAACTACGACTGGGGTCGTTTCACCGGTAACGGCGGCGATCGTGATGCCGACGGCTTTGGCGGTGGTCTCTACGGCGGTTACAACTGGCAGAGCGGCCAGCTGGTCTACGGTGCGGAAGCTGACGTCAACCTCGGCGACAACAAGGGTTCTGCTGGAACCGGCAACCTCGGCGAGCCTCTCGACGGCAAGCAGGGCGTCAACGGTTCGATCCGTGCCCGCGTCGGTTACGACATGAACCCGTTCCTGCTGTACGGTACAGGCGGTCTGGCGATTGCTGACCAGAAGGTTAGCAATTCCACGTCCAGCGACAACGCAACAGCGCTCGGCTACACAGTCGGTGCCGGTGTAGAAGCGATGGTGACCAACAACATCACTGCTCGCGTTGAATACCGTTACAGCGATTACCAGGACAAGGACTTCAGCCTCGATACGGGCTCCGTATCTCGCGGCTTCGACGATCACAGCGTGAAGGCTGGTATCGGCGTAAAGTTCTAATCCTTACCGAGATTAAAGTGAAAAGCCGGGGTTCGCCCCGGCTTTTTGCGTTTTAGGTGGCCGCATCTCTAGACACGTTGCCAGAAAATTCGCGAGCTGCTTTAAGCAGGGGTCTTCATCTCCGCGTAGTCCTTGAAGCGTTTGCCGAATTTTTCAGGCCACTGGGCCAGAGACTTGCGCCCTTCGGCCCATTCGCCTGCGAAACGCAGGTCTAGGTAGCCGATCATGGCGGCAAGCGCGAAATGGCCACCGTGCAGATTCTTCCCCGTTTTCGGCAGGTTCGCATTGAGGTAGTCCAGCCCGCGCACGACCTTGCTCCATTGCTTGTCGATCCACGGCTGATGGACCTTGTCCTCCGGGCGCGTGCGGCGCTCGTAGACGATGGCCAGCAGACAATCCATGATGCCATCGCACAGCGCCTCAAGAATTTCCGCCTCGGTGCGCTTTTCGCTCTTTTTCGGGTAGAGCTTGTTGCCAGAGAGGCGGTCTAGATAATGCATGATCGCAACGCTGTCATAGACAGGACCACCGTCATCGAGCAGTAGGACCGGAATTTTCCCGAGTGGATTGTTGTCCATCAGTGTTGCCGGTTCGGCGCTGGTGTCGACGCGGACATCGGTAATGCCGATGTCGAGATAGCGAGAGGCCATGCGAACCTTGGCGGAGTAGGGCGAGGCGGGCGAATAAAGTAATTCCATTGATGTTGACCTTTAAGGCTGGCTGATGGGTAAGATTTCAGTGGAGCTTGCGCGGCAACCCCTTCGGTCCACCTCCGGGCAATCGCGAAAGCTCAAGTCCTTGTTCATGCAAATACGAACCTCTTCCAGCTTCGGCCCTTCGCAACTGATGGCGATGCCGCGTTTTGAAAGGCCTGGGTTGGATGAAACGAAGGCGGTCTCGATCGCATCTGCCGAAAGCGTCTGACTGCTAGTGCCGGAAGCGATGTTACCGGGAAGGGTGATGCGTTCATAAGCCGCGCGACTCGTCGTGAGATAGTCTTTCTGCGAAAGCCCGCTGCACGTACCGTGCTTGCGCCACTGATGGCCGATGAGACCCATGGACGGCATGATATCGAACAAATCGCGCCCCAATGCTTCCGGCACGCGCTCATCACGATCCTTGCCGCAGAATTCTGGGTAGCCCTGCTCGTTCTGAGGCCAGAGCCCGTGGACGATGAAGCCGTATCTACGATTCGTCCCACATTGCTGGCGGCTATTTTTACCGGCATCGCTGGCGCAAAATGCCGGTGACCATGATAGCGACAGAACGTAGAAGTCGAAACCGGAACCTTGCACCGGCTGCGCCGTTCGTGTTGGGGAGGGTAATTTAGAAGATACGCTTATATTGCTCTGAGATGGTTCCCAGGCATGGCCTCCCATCATCATCCACCCAGCGGCGGCAAGTGAAAGCACGCCAAGAGCGATAAAGCCGGCATATTGTTTCATCGGCTCAGATGTCTTTCCACTGGATGATGACGAAGTCTTGATCGTTTGTTGGGTTTTATACCATCTCGCGCCTGTGGCAAACAGGCGTCCGAAAAATGAAACATAGGTTGAAACGGAGCTTGTATAACGAATAAGCTCTACGCATCCGGGGCATTGCTGCCGGAAGAGGAGTAAGCCCGGGCATGTCCGCATGAAATTGAAGAAATACATCTGGCCAGTCGTCGGGGCGGCAACAATCGGATTTTCCGTCTGGTTGCTCTACAGGGAACTTCAGCACCTTTCACTCGACGACGTCTGGGATAGTCTCGCCGCCATCGGCACACATGACTGGGTGATGTCTGGTGTTTGCACGCTCGTCGCATACGCAGCCCTCGCTGGTTATGACCGCATTGCCCTTCAGCACCTCAAACGCAAGGTCGGCTGGCTCTTCATCACGCTCACCTCCTTCACCACCTATGCATTGTCTCACAATGTCGGCGGATCGGTGTTTTCAGGTGCCGTCGTGCGATACCGGGCGTACACTTCAAAGGGGCTAAGCGTGCCGGAAATAGGCGTGCTCGTTGCTCTCTGCTCTTTCACATTCGTCATCGGCACCATCATGCTGATCGGCCTCGTGCTCGTTTATGAGCCCGACATCACCGAACGCTTCGTGAATGTCCTGCCGGTCGAGGCGTCGCGGACGACAGGGTTCATCCTGCTCGGAATCGTCGGGCTTTACGTCCTGGGGAGCCTGCTCAAGCTGCGACCGCTGAAGCTTGGGTCGTTCACGCTGTTTTACCCGGCACCGCGTCTCGTCATTCAACAACTGATCATCGGCCCGATCGAACTGCTGGGCGCCGCCGGTATCATTTATTACGCGCTGCCGGAGGTCGGAAATCCCGGCTTCATGGTCATCCTTGGCATATTCCTGATATCATTTTCCGCAGCGTTGATTTCCCACGCGCCTGGCGGCCTTGGTGTGCTGGAACTGGTCTTCGTCACCGGCCTGCCGGACATGAACCCGGCAGATGTCATCGCAGCGCTTCTGGTGTTCCGCCTGTTCTACCTCATCATTCCCTTCGTCATCGGCCTGTTCATCATCCTCTTTTTCGAGAGATCACAATTGGCCGCTGCGGAAAGGGAAGAGCAACGTCTGGAGCAGAAGTAACTATTCGCCCTGTAGCCAGAACGCTCTGTGCGAAGCGTAGCGATCCTGCGCCATGATGGTCTTCAACACTGGAAGCAGCGTGTGTAATTCGTCCTTCAGGGTGAAGGGTGGGTTGACGATGATGAGACCGGAGCCGCTGAGGCCTTCCAAGCGGTCGCTGCGCACCGATAGTTCCGCGCACAGCATCTTCGGAATTTCGTAGGATTGAAGCAGTTCGTGAAATTCCTTGATAGGCGCGCCTTTTTTCAGCGGATACCACAGGCAATACGTCCCCGTCGCAAAGCGGCGATAGGCCTTGTGAAAACCTTCGGCCATGCGCGCATATTCATTCTCTTTTTCAAACGGCGGATCGACCAGCACAAGGCCACGCTTCTCCTTTGGCGGTAAATGCGCGCCCAGCGAAAGCCAGCCATCCAACTCCGTCACACGGGCCTGATAATCGCCCTCGAACAGGCGTGCCAGCGCCCGGTAGTCATCCGGGTGCAGCTCCATGGCTGACAGACGGTCCTGCGGTCTGAACAGCATGCGGGCTAGCTTCGGAGAGCCAGGATAATATTGAAGGCCACCCTCCGGGTTCAACTCCCGCACTGCCATGAGATAGGGCTCCAGCAGATCGGCGACCGCAGGCGGCAGGTCTGCCTCCAGAAGCTTGCCGATGCCGGTCTGCCATTCGCCGGTTTTCTGCGCCTCGTCGGACGAAAGGTCGTAGAGACCGATGCCGGCATGGGTATCCAGTACCCGGAAGGCTTTATCCTTGTTCTGCAAATAGCGAACGAGCCGTGCCATGACGGCGTGCTTGAGAACATCGGCAAAATTGCCTGCGTGATAGATATGCCGATAGTTCATGCGCGCCGATGCCTTTTATGAATATTCTTGATGGTCGTCACTTGGCCCTTTTGGCCGCATTGCCTTTGCAATATACAAAAGCAATGAATGATGCGACCCCGATTTCCGCCAAAGCCGTGACTGGTGCTGTCAGCATGGGCCACACCGTCTGTCCCCACGACTGTCCGAGCGCCTGCGCGCTGGAAGTGGATATCAACGCGGATGGTCGGATTGGCCGTGTGCGCGGGGCCAATGCCAACACCTACACCGCTGGCGTCATCTGCGCCAAGGTGGCGCGTTACTCCGAGCGTATTTATCATCCGGGACGATTGCTGACCCCAAAGCGCCGCAAGGGCGCCAAAGGCGTAGGCGACTGGCAAGAGATTGGCTGGGATGCCGCTCTCGATGAAGTCGCCAATGCGTTCGTAAAGGCGGAAGCAAAGCATGGTGCCGAGGCCATATGGCCGTATTTCTATGCGGGCACGATGGGGCAGGTGCAGCGCGATAGCATCGAGCGGCTTCGCCACGCCAAGAAATATTCCGGTTTCTTCGGCTCCATCTGCACCAACATGGCCTGGACGGGTTACGTCATGGGCACGGGCGCGCTACGCGGCCCAGACCCGCGCGAGATTGCAAAGGCCGATGTCGTCGTCATCTGGGGCACCAATGCCGTTGCCACGCAGGTCAACGTCATGACCCACGCGATCCGTGCCCGCAAGGAACGTGGCGCGAAAATCGTGGTCGTGGATATCTACGACAATCCGACCATGAAACAGGCGGATATGAAACTGATCGTGCGCCCCGGCACGGATGCGGCTCTCGCTTGTGCCGTGATGCACATCGCCTTTCGCGATGGCTATGCCGACCGCGCCTATATGGCGAAATTCGCGGATGATCCTGCTGGGCTGGAAGCGCATCTTGCATCAAAGACACCGCAATGGGCCGCAGGCATTACGGGGCTTTCGGTCGAAGAAATCGAAGCTTTCGCAAAGCTCGTTGGCACCACGCAGAAGAGCTTCTTCCGTTTGGGCTACGGTTTTGCCCGTCAGCGTAACGGCGCGGTGGCCATGCATGCGGCCCTGTCCATCGCCACCGTGCTGGGCTCCTGGCAATATGAGGGCGGCGGTGCGTTTCACAACAATGGCGACATTTTCCGGCTGAACAAGGCGGAGCTGATGGGCACGGCCTATGCCGATCCCGATGTGCGCCAGCTCGACCAGTCGCAGATCGGTCGTGTGCTGACCGGAGACGCCGAGGCTCTGCGTTACGGCGGGCCGGTAACAGCACTGCTGATCCAGAACACCAACCCGGTCAATGTCTGCCCCGAGCAGCGGCTGGTAAAGCAGGGTTTCCTGCGCGATGATCTTTTCGTGGCCGTGCACGAGCAGTTCATGACCGAGACAGCAGAGCTTGCCGACATCGTGCTGCCTGCCACCATGTTCCTCGAACATGACGACATCTACCGCGCTGGTGGCCAGAACCACATTCTGCTCGGCCCCAAACTGGTGGAGCCGCCGGACACCGTTCGCACCAATCTCTTCGTGATCGAGGAACTGGCCAAGCGCCTCGGTGTGGCTGACATGCCGGGTTTCGGCATGACGGAGCGCGAGCACATCGATCTCATTTTGAACCCGGGCGGTTGGGGCGATTTCGACAGTCTTGCCGAAGAAAAATGGATCGATGCGCAGCCACCGTTCGAGGTCGCGCATTATCTCGAAGGCTTCGGATATGCTGACGGCAAATTCCGCTTCAGCCCGGATTGGCAGAGCGGTCCATCCCCCAACAAGCCGCCGAAAAATGTGCCCGTCATGGGGCCGGTGGCGGAATTGCCGAAATTCCCGGATCAGGTCGATGTCATCGAAGTGGCCGATGCCGAGCATCCGTTCAGGCTGGCGACATCACCCGCGCGCAACTTCCTGAACTCCACATTTGCCGAGACGAAGACGTCGGTTCAGAAAGAGGGCCGCCCGGAGCTGATGATCTGTCCCGCTGATGCTTCGCGTCTTGGTATTGGCGACGGCGATATCGTACGCATCGGAAATCAGCGGGGCGCGCTCCGCATACATGTTAAGATCGTCGAGGGTGCGAGGGCAGGTGTTCTCATCGCTGAGGGATTGTGGCCCAACAAGGCGCATCTGGATGGAGAGGGCATCAATGTGCTGACGGGTGGCGACGCGGTTGCCCCGTATGGAGGCGCAGCTTTTCACGACAACAAGGTTTGGCTTCAAAGGCAATAGCAGGATTTGGAATGCAGAAATTTGATGACGTAAAAATTGAAATTCTCAAAGACGAAACGCTTTCGAAAAACTGGTACCACCTTCGCAACATCACCTACAATTACACCAACTCCAAGGGTGAAACCAAAACGCTGAAGCGCGAAGCTTATGATCGCGGCAACGGCGCAACTATTTTGCTCTACGATCCCCTGATCGATAGCGTGATTCTGGTTCGACAGTTCCGGGTTCCAACCTATGTGAATGGCTATCACGGCTGGTTGCTGGAAACGCCCGCAGGCCTGCTGGACGGAGACAACCCGGCAGATGCTATCGCCCGCGAGGTGATGGAAGAAACGGGCTATAAGCTGCGCGACACGCGCTTCCTGTTCAAGTCCTTCATGTCGCCGGGTTCGGTCACGGAAGTGCTGCACTTCTTCGCCGCGATTGTCGACGCCTCTGACAAGGTGGAGGAGGGCGGCGGTGCGGTGCATGAAGACGAAGACATCGAAGTCGTCGTCATTCCCTTGGCGGACGCCATGAAGATGATCGAGGATGGTGACATTTGCGACGGCAAGACCATCATGCTGCTGCAATGGGCTGCCCTGAACAAGGCTGCTCTCACAGCCTGAAAATGGAGTTTCCGATGAACGATAAGCCGAAATTGTCAGTGACTGAGGATGAGGGCCGCGTGCGGCTCATTACGAAGGAAACAGTCTGGAAGCGTTTCGTCCATCTGCAAACACTCGTGTTCGACCAGACGATGGCGGACGGGCGGGTCGTCCGTCTGAACCGCGAAGTGCACGACCACGGAAGTGCCGCAGCAATTTTGCTGTTCGATGCCGATAAGGATGCCGTCGTTCTGGTTCGCCAATTTCGGCCTGGCGCTTTCGTTAATGGTGACCCGAGTTTCATGCTTGAGGTCCCGGCAGGTCTGACCGATGGAGACCACCCCGACGAAGCGATCCGCCGCGAAGCGATGGAGGAGACCGGCTATGCCGTACAAGAGGTGCAATATCTTTTCGACATCTACGCCAGCCCCGGCACATTGACGGAGAAGATCGGTCTTTTTTACGCGCGGATCGATCTGGACGAAAAAGCGGGCGAAGGCGGCGGGCTTGAGACGGAAGGTGAAGATATCGAAGTCATCTCGGTGCCGCTCGATAAGGCCTTCTCGATGATCGCCACCGGCGAAATTACCGACGCCAAGACAATCATTTTGCTGCAATGGGCAATGCTGAACCGCGAGCAACTCTAAAGGCGTGTCAAACTCATGCGATGATGGAGAATACGAACGACTTCGATGGCTGCGTTGGTCTCTCTGAAAAATACGGTGTGCGAGCCGACAATGGTCTTGCGGTAGTGTTTTCTTATGGACTCTGCGGATTGTGAGATGGTTGAGCCATCAGCTAGGCCTTCAACGGCTTTTTGTATCGCTGTGATATAGACTTCAGCTTGATTGATGCCCCAATTATCAACGGTGTAGTCCCAGATCCCCTCGATATCAGATCGAGCTTTCGGGGTAAGAAGGAGCGCTTTCATCCCGGTTTTTTCTTGCCGCAAACGAATTCACGGAAGTCAAACGGTACAGCGTCGCCGGATTTTTCTCCTTCGATCAACGCAGCCCGGAGATGGCTAAGCTCAGCCTCCCGTTCTTCAAGAAGCCGCAGACCTGCACGCAAGACCTCGCTGGCAGACGCGTAGCGACCATCTTCTATCTGTTGCTCGATAAACGCATCAAAATGATCATTGAGATTGACGGACGTGCTTTTTCCCATCACTTGCTCCTGCTTTATTCAGATAATGTACCAAAGATTGGTAGAGCTTGAAACAGGATATTCAGGTCAGGCGGAAATCAGCTGTTGTTCCGCATCACATGCATCCTGCCTGCGCACGACCTTGCCACCCTCCATCCGCACCACACCTTTAGCCAAAAGCTTGAGTGCCAGCGGATAGAGTTGATGTTCGATGGCCAGCACGCGTGCTGCGAGGGTGTCAGGCGTGTCATCCAGAAGGACTGGCACCGCAGCCTGCCCAACGACCGGACCTTCGTCCATGCCTTCGGTCACGAAATGGACCGTGCAGCCCGTGATCTTCATACCGCTTTCGATTGCGCGCTCATGCGTGTGCAGGCCCGGAAAAAGCGGCAGGAGGGAGGGGTGGATGTTGATGATGCGGCCCTCATAGGGCGCGATAAACTCCGCGGAGATGAGCCGCATATAGCCGGCAAGGCAGATGATGTCGGGTGCGATTTCGCTCAGCGCCGCCAGAATGGATTGCTCGTGTTCGACCTTGCTCGCATAGGTCTTGCGCTCGAAAACGAGTGTGGGAATACCAAGGCTCTGTGCCTTTGCAAGCCCCCCCGCCGTCGCCTTGTCGGAGATCACGCAGGCGATTTCGGCCGGAAAATCAGGTGCCTCACACGCCTGCGCCAGCGCCATCATGTTGGAGCCGCTGCCGGAGATGAAAACGACGACGCGTTTGCGGGCAGGGGCGGTGCTCATAGGCCGAGCGTGCCTTTGTAGATGGTGCCGTGCCCATCTTCTGCACGCGCGACCATGCGGCCCAGTGCGAAGACGGTTTCGCCTTCCGCTGAGAGCGCATCCGTAACCGTCTGGGCGTTTTCTGCGGAAACCACGACGATCATGCCGACACCGCAGTTGAAGGTGCGCAGCATTTCATTCGGAGCAACGCCGCCGGTCTTCGCCAGCCATGAGAAGACTGAGGGAACCTTGATGGCGTCGAGGTCGATTTCAGCGGCCAGATGCTTCGGTAGAACGCGCGGAATATTCTCGGGAAAGCCGCCGCCGGTGATGTGTGCGAGCGCCTTGAGTGCGCCAGTCTCACGAATGGCTTTCAGGAGAGGCTTGACGTAGATACGCGTCGGCGTCAGCAGGGCTTCACCCAACTTCTTGCCTTCTGCGAAGGGCGCAGGGGCATCCCAGCCGAGGCCGGAGAGCGAGACGATCTTGCGAACCAGCGAAAAGCCGTTGGAGTGAACGCCGGAGGATGCGAGACCGAGAATGACGTCGCCTTCGGCAATGTCGCCTGCGGGCAGCAATTGGCCGCGTTCGGCAGCACCGACTGCAAAGCCTGCGAGGTCGTAATCCCCTTCAGAATACATGCCCGGCATTTCCGCCGTCTCGCCACCGATCAACGCACAACCGGATTCAAGGCAACCGGCAGCAATGCCGTTGACGATAGCAGCGCCTTGGTCGGGATCAAGCTTGCCTGTTGCGAAATAGTCGAGGAAGAACAGCGGCTCGGCGCCCTGTACCACGAGATCGTTGACGCACATGGCGACGAGATCGATACCGACAGTGTCGTGGTAATCGGCGTCGATGGCGATCTTGAGCTTGGTCCCAACGCCGTCATTGGCGGCGACGAGAACCGGGTCCTTGAAACCAGCGGCCTTCAAATCGAACAGACCGCCGAAGCCGCCGATTTCGCCATCCGCGCCGGGGCGGCGGGTCGAACGAACGGCTGGCTTGATCTTTTCGACCATCAGGTTTCCGGCGTCGATATCCACACCTGCATCGCTGTAGGTAAGACCGTTCTTGCCTGGCTCGCTCATGGCTGTCGTCTCCACTGGTTCCATTTGGCGTCGCCATTCGCATGAGACGGGTGACGATGCAAGTATGAGCGCGTCAAAAGGCATGTTTTTCACGCCTTTTGGATGTTTTAGCCGCATTGCCATGGGAAAGGTTGGCATCGGCGAATTTGGCAACGGTGTCACACTTGACCAGCCCGGTCCACGCATCCTATCTCCTAACCATGGCGTTAAGCGTATGGGCGCCCAAAGGAGCAGACGATGCAACCACATATCAGAGGCTTGAATCTGCGACGCCAGATCTTTTTCTGGTTGGGTGCGCTCGTCGTGTTCATTGTGTTCCTCATGGTGTTCAGCTCCATCCTGCTGCCCTTCGTGGCAGGCATGGCGCTCGCTTATTTCCTTGATCCCATTGCGGATTGGCTGGAACGGCGCGGCTTGAGCCGCATGATGGCGAGTGTGATGATTCTCGTCTCCTTCGTGCTGCTCTTTACGCTGTCGCTGATCATCATCATTCCGCTGGTCGTTGCGCAGGCGTCGGAATTTATCACCCGCATTCCGCAATATATATCCTCGCTTCAACAACTCATCGCCGGAGCAGACTCCAACCTGTTGCCCGGCTGGGTCAGTTCCCAGATCGATACGGTCAAAGAAAACTTTTCCAAGTTGCTGGCCGAAGGTGCGGGATTTATCGGTACGCTGCTGACGCAAATCTGGAACTCCGGCAAGTCGCTGGTGGATGTGATTTCGTTGCTGGTGGTGACGCCAGTCGTGGCGTTCTATCTGCTGCTGGACTGGGACCGTATGATTTCCAAGGTCGATAGCTGGATACCGCGTGACCATGTCGGCACCGTGCGCCAGATCGCGCGCGACATGGACAGCACTATTGCAGGCTTCATTCGCGGGCAGGGGTCCCTCTGCCTCATCCTCGGCGTTTACTACGCGGTCGGCCTGTCGCTGGTCGGTCTGAATTTCGGATTGTTGATCGGGCTCTTCGCCGGAGCCATCAGCTTCATTCCCTATGTCGGTTCCATGGTTGGGCTGGTGCTGGCTGTAGGCGTTGCGCTGGTCCAGTTCTGGCCGGATTACGTGGATGTTATTCTGGTGCTGGCTGTGTTCTTCTCCGGTCAGTTCATCGAAGGTAATATCTTGCAGCCGAAGCTGGTCGGCAGCAGCGTTGGACTTCACCCTGTGTGGCTGATGTTTGCGCTGTTTGCGTTCGGTGCTCTCTTTGGCTTCGTCGGGCTTCTGGTGGCCGTACCTGCTGCCGCAGCGGTGGGTGTGCTGGTGCGTTTCGTGCTGTCACGCTATCTGGACAGCGACCTTTATCACGGACGCGCAGCCAACCTTCCTTGGGAGGCCGAAGGGGCGCAGGTGGAGCAATTGCCCCCTAAAAAGATCGATTCCCAGAGCTGAGCCGATGAGCGAAAACAACAAAACCGGTGGTGCGCGGCCCAAGGCCGAGCAGTTGCCGCTTGCTTTCTCACACCAGACGGCGACGGGCCGCGACGACTTGCTGGTCGCAGCACCCCTGGATGCTGCCGTCAGCATCGTCGATGAATGGCCGCGCTGGCCTTCGCCGGTCGTCATTCTGGTCGGGCCGCAAGGCTCTGGGAAGTCTCATCTCGCCAGCATCTGGAAAAACACCAGCAATGCGGTCACGATCATTCCCTTCAAGGATGCTGAAGCCGCCCGGTTGGCGGAACATGGTCCTGTGCTGTTCGAGGATGCCGATAGAAACGGTTTTGACGATACAGAACTTTTCCATGTCATCAACAGCGTGCGGGAGAACGGCACTTCGCTGTTGATCACGACACGCGAGTGGCCTGCGGCATGGCCGGTGACGCTGCCAGACCTCCGCTCGCGCCTCAAGGCCGCGACGGTCGTGGAAATCGGTGAACCTGACGAGGATTTGCTGGGCCAGGTTTTGATGAAGCTCTTTGCAGACCGGCAGCTTTACATGGATGACAAACTTGTCAGCTATATCGTTGCGAGGATGGAGCGTTCGCTGAACATGGCACAAACGATCGTTGAGAGATTGGATCGCTTGGGCCTGTCGCGAGGCACGCGCATCAGCCGGGCCATGGCAGCAGAAGTGCTGACAGAGCTTGGCGGCAACGTTGACGAGGATTGACTGTCACAGTTCCGTCGTCAAACTGTTATACGGGCTTTAGGCATCGGAAAGTGGTTTCAGGATCGCCCGATGCTTCAACACGATCGGGTGCATTGCTGGGCTCAAGCCTTTGTGCAGCGCTGATCAGCAGGTTTTAAAGGGCGGAGTATTTGATGGATTCGGTAGTGCAGGAAGGTTCCAACGAGAACGTGCAGACGCCAACAGAGGTGGAGAACCTCTGGGACAGCCCGACGCGCTTCGTGAACCGCGAATTTTCTTGGCTGCAGTTCAACCGCCGTGTTCTCGAGGAAACACTCAATACGGATCATCCGCTTTTGGAGCGCCTGCGGTTTCTCTCCATCTCCGCTGCCAACCTCGATGAATTCTTCATGGTGCGCGTCGCGGGTCTCGAAGGGCAGGTGCGCCAGTCCATTACCGTCAAGACACCGGATGGCAAGACGCCTGCCGAGCAGCTCGAAAACATCCTGAAAGAGATCGACAATCTCCAGATGGAGCAGCAGGCGTCTCTGGCTGTGCTGCAGCAATACTTGGCGAAGGAAGACATCTACATCGTTCGCCCGGCCTCTCTCTCGGATGAAGATCGCGTCTGGCTCGAGAACGAGTTCGAGGCACTGATCTTCCCGGTGCTGACGCCGCTGTCCATCGATCCGGCCCATCCGTTCCCCTTCATTCCGAACCTGGGCTTCTCCATGGGGCTGCAACTGGACAGCGTCAACGGTCGCGAGCCGATGACGGCCCTGTTGCGTCTGCCGCCTGCGCTCGACCGCTTCATTCGTTTGCCGGATGAAAAAACCGCTGTTCGTTACATCACGCTGGAAGATGTCGTCGGTCTCTTCATCCACCGGTTGTACCCTGGCTACACCGTCCGAGGTTTCGGTACGTTCCGCATTATCAGAGACAGCGATATCGAGCTTGAGGAAGAAGCGGAAGATTTGGTCCGTTACTTCGAAAGCGCGCTGAAGCGTCGCCGTCGCGGCTCAGTCATTCGCATCGAGACCGATAGTGAAATGCCGCCAGCGCTGCGCCAGTTCGTGGTGCACGAGTTGGGCGTGCCGGATAACCGCGTTGCCGTTTTGCCCGGTCTTCTGGCGCTGAACACGATTTCGGAAATCGTCAAGGCACCCCGCGACGACCTCAAATTCGAACCCTACAATGCGCGTTTCCCGGAGCGCGTGCGTGAGCACGCAGGCGATTGCCTCGCCGCCATCCGCGAAAAGGACATGGTGGTTCACCATCCTTACGAGAGCTTCGACGTGGTCGTGCAGTTTTTGCTGCAAGCCGCACGCGATCCGAACGTTCTCGCGATTAAGCAAACGCTTTATCGTACCTCGAACGACAGCCCCATCGTGCGCGCGCTGATCGACGCTGCCGATGCGGGTAAGTCGGTGACGGCTCTCGTAGAGCTGAAAGCGCGCTTCGATGAAGAGGCGAATATTCGCTGGGCGCGCGATCTGGAGCGTGCGGGCGTTCAGGTCGTGTTCGGCTTCATCGAATTGAAGACGCACTCCAAGATGTCGATGGTCGTGCGCCGGGAAGACGGCAAGCTGCGGACCTATTGCCACCTTGGCACCGGCAACTACCATCCGGTGACGGCAAAGGTTTATACGGACCTTTCCTTCTTCACCTGTAATCCGAAGATCGCCCATGACATGGCGAATATCTTTAACTTCATCACCGGTTACGGTGAGCCTGAAGAGGGCATGAAGCTGGCGGTCTCGCCCTACACCATGCGGTCACGGATATTGAAGCACATTCATGATGAGACCGAACACGCCAAAAATGGTGTGCCAGCGGCCATCTGGATGAAGATGAACTCGTTGGTCGATCCTGAAATCATCGATTCGCTTTATCGCGCCAGCGAAGCCGGTGTCGAGATCGATCTGGTTATCCGTGGCATATGCTGCTTGCGTCCACAGGTGCCTGGCCTGTCCGACAATATTCGCGTCAAATCAATCGTTGGACGCTTCCTTGAGCACAGCCGCATCTTCTGCTTCGGTAATGGCTACGGCCTGCCATCCGACAAGGCTTTGGTCTACATCGGCTCGGCGGATATGATGCCGCGAAACCTTGATAGACGCGTTGAAACCATGGTGCCGCTGGTCAATCCAACGGTGCACGAGCAGGTTCTTTCACAGATCATGCTGGGCAATCTCATTGACAACCAGCAGAGCTACGAGATACTGCCGGACGGAACGTCGAGGCGCATCGAGGTGCGCAAAGGCGAGGAACCGTTCAACGCGCAGCACTATTTCATGACCAATCCAAGCCTTTCTGGACGTGGTGAAGCCTTGAAATCCAGTGCGCCTAAACTGATTGCTGGGCTGATATCATCCCGCAAGAAACAGGCTGAATGACACGATCAGAAGCACAGGGGCGGCTTACCGGTCTAGCCCCCGTTTCCGTCATAGATATTGGTTCGAACTCCGTTCGTCTCGTTGTTTATGAAGGTCTCTCGCGCGCCCCTGCGGTGCTCTTCAATGAAAAGGTCCTCTGCGGGCTCGGTAAGGGCCTCGCGCTCACCGGTCGCATGGACGAGGAAGGCGTTACCCGCGCATTAGCAGCGTTGCGCCGTTTCCACGCGCTGTCGGAACAGGCGCAGGCCAAACAACTCTACGTGCTGGCCACCGCCGCTGCCCGTGAAGCGTCGAATGGCCCGGATTTCATCCGTGATGCCGAAGCCATTCTCGGCTGCGAAATCGAAGTGCTTTCCGGCGAGAAGGAAGCGCTCTATTCGGCCTATGGCGTCATCAGCGGTTTCCATGATGCCGACGGTATCGCAGGTGACCTTGGCGGAGGTTCGCTGGAACTGATCGATATCAAGGGCACGACTTGCGGCGAGGGCATCACACTGCCACTTGGTGGTTTGCGTCTTTCCGAGCACTCTGGCGGCTCCATCGAAAAGGCTGCCAGCTTCACAAAAAAGCAGGTCAAGACCGCCAAGCTGCTCGCCAAGGGCGAGGGGCGGACTTTTTATGCCGTGGGTGGCACATGGCGTAACATCGCCAAGCTGCACATGGAAATCAGCGGCTATCCCCTGCACATGATGCAGGGCTATGAACTTCCGCTGGCCGATATGCTGAGCTTCTTGGACGAGGTCATTGCCTCCAAGGATAGCAAGGACCCTGCATGGCAGGCCGTTTCCAAGAACCGCCGCACGCTGTTGCCATTCGGTGCGGTTGCCATGCGCGAAGTGCTGGAGACCATGAAGCCCGCTAAGATCGCGTTCTCGGCGCAGGGTGTTCGCGAAGGCTATCTCTATTCGCTGCTGCCGGAAGCCGAGCAAAGCGCAGATCCTTTGCTGGTGGTCGCGGATGAACTCGCAATCCTGCGCGCAAGGTCACCGGAACACGCCCGCGAACTGGCCGATTGGAGCGGACGTACCGTTCCGATCTTCGGTATCGATGAAACGCCTGAGGAAGCCCGCTATCGTCAAGCCGCCTGCCTACTAGCCGACATAAGCTGGCGCGCTCATCCCGATTATCGCGGACTTCAGGCGCTCAACATCATCGCTCATTCGTCCTTCATCGCCATCACCCATCCTGGCCGCGCCTACATTGCGCTTGCCAATTACTACCGGTTCGAAGGCCTGAACGATAACGGCGCGACGCAGAACCTGACGACGATCGCCGGTGAGAGAATGCAGGAGCTTGCCAAGCTGCTGGGCGGCCTGCTGCGGGTGATCTATCTGTTCTCGGCATCCATGCCAGGCGTCGTCGATCACCTGAAATTCCGTAAATCCGAAAACCCCGATTGCGATCTGGAATTCGTGGTGCCGCATGAGTACAGCGATTTCGCCGGTGAGCGTCTCGAAGGACGTCTCCAGCAATTGTCGAAGCTGACCGGAAAGCGTCTGGCTTTCGTTTTCGAATAAAGAAAAAACAGGTGCCGCCCATAGAGCAGCACCTGCATGATCTTATTTCGCGTCCAGCAAGTCTTTCACCTCAAGCAGCACGAACTCGTTGTCGTCTGCCTTGTCCAGCGCGCGGCCTGCCGAGAAGGGCAGGTTATTGTCGTTGCCGACGATGATGTGCGTCGCATCGACCTTGTCGACATTCTCGATGGTGACGAACGGCATGGTGTAGATGCCGTTGGCGCTGCCCTGTTTGGCCTTTTTGTCCGGGTCAGCGATCTTCATCAGGTCGATGTAACCGATCTTGCGGGCGGCCTTGCCGACATTCGCATCATTGAACTCGATCTTGTAGATGCGCTTCAGCTTGGCGGGAACGGCAAAGCAATTGGTTTCCGGCTTCTTCGGGTCTGCGCAGGCTTTGTCTGTCGTGCCAGCGCCGTTGTCACGCTCGATGACGAGTGCAGTGTTGTCGTCCAGCATGTTGAAATCGCCGATGGCTTCACCGCCCTCGGCCAGAGGGTAGAGCCACGTGCGCCCGGTCCAGTTTTTGGAAGCGACGTCGAGTTCGATGATCCGCAGGCCGGTTGCGCCGTCTTCGGTCTTCTCGACCTGACCGTCTGCAGTGTAGAGCGGACCTTCCAGAAGACCGTAAAGCTTGGAGCCATCCTTGGACATGGCCATGCCTTCATAACCGCCAGAGCGCTTGAGGTTGAACGCAGGCATTTTCTGGGTTGGGTTGCCGGGGAGGGCAAGCGCCGGATGGTCGGGAGATTTGACGTCGATATCGCCAGCTTTTGTCGAGACCACATCCGTCAGCTTGCCGTCACGGGTGAATTTCAGGATGTAGGGGCCGAATTCTTCGCCAACCCAGAAGCCGTCACTTGTTGGCTGGATGGATTCGACGTCGAAGTCCGCGCCGGTCAGGTAGCGTTTTTCCGAACCTTCCATCACGATGGGGAAGGGCGCTTTTTTGTCAGGGTCGGACAGAAAGACGGTTTCGAGCGCTGCTACCTTGCCATTGTCCCAATCGAATTTCAGATGGTGCAGCATCAGCATTGCATCGCTGGAGTTCAACTTGGAGCCGAACCCGTTGTCCGAAAGGCTCCAGAACGTACCGTCGGCCATGGTCTTGATACCGGAAAAACCCTGCATCGCCTGACCGTTGAAAGGCATGGAGAGGCCGGTTGACCTGACACCATCCTTGCCCGGCACAGTCCCGAGGCCTTCCGCACGTTTGCGGTCCGCCGTGGTAAACTTCGCGGATGTCTTGAGATGCTCCGGCGCATCTGCCGGTGCCGGAATGATGGTGTTTGCCGGAAGGATGGCCTGGGAAACGAGCTTGGCGGAAAATTCCTTTTCCGCAGCGAAAGCCGAGGCCGTGCCAAGGGCAAAAATGGCGGCGGAGGCGAGGAGGATGGTCTTCATGGGGCACCTGTCGGTTTGCATCTGTAACGCAGGACCGTTAGGCAGACTTCATGACAGGGGCGTAATGTAGCGTTGACGGTTTGATGACATTTGCTGCGCCTGAAATCAGGCGGCGACCGGTTGGCGGCTGAGCGCACAGACGCCGAGCGTCTGGCCGCGACCCTTTACGGCATGTTCTCCGAGATATTCGCTTCTTATGCCTTTCGGCAGCAGCAACTGGTGCGCCAGATCGGACGAGATGAGAACCGGATGGCCCAGCATCTTGCTCAGCGATTCCAGCCGCGCCGTGGTGTTCACCGTGTCGCCGAAATAGGTGATCTTGTGGTGATCGACGCCGATTTCAGCAGTGATGACAGGGCCGCCATGAATGGCGAAGCGCAGCTTCGGCGCCGTGCCGAAACGCAGAAGCCATTCGGCGCGATTGTTTTCGATGGTCGAAAGAATATCGAAGACGCAGTTGATACAGGCAGCACGGCGGATCGCCAGATGGTAGGGCCATGTGATGATGGCGGCGTCGCCGATATAGTCATCGATCACGCCGCCATGGCGCCTGACGGGACCGGCATAGGTCGAAAAAAGTTCACCCAGATATTCCTGAGCACGGAGATCCCCGTGGATTTCGGCGAAGGATGTCGAGCCGACCAGATCGATGAACAAAAACACCCGTTCTTCGCTGACTGGGCGGCGGTATCTGCCGAGAATGAGGTCGATGAAAATATCGCGGCCCAGCAATTCACGCACACGCATGATGAAGACGATGATGGCGCAGACGCCGAGCGTGAACAGCAGCGTTTGCATTTCGGCATGCACCGCGCGCCGCCAACTGACCGGGAAGATGCCTGTGGCCCACAATATAGTGCCACCCAGACCGAAGCCGCAAAACACCAGCACGGCGTAAACGATAAGGCCAATCAATATGTAAGCGGGTGTCGGCAGCATGCTGATGCGGCGGGCAAGACCGGGCATGATATAGCCGCGCTCAAATGCAAGGATAGGCGCGCATGCAAACAAAGCATAGGTCGCGCCGATCAGCGCTCCGCCGCCATATTCCAGGAAGGCATAGGCCACACCGCTTCCGGCAATCGCCAGAAACAGCACGACATAGTCCAGCATGGCGAGAAATTTCCTCATATACGCTCTTTGCTTGCAGCGCAGGTGGAGACCATGCCGCTATCCTCGGGGACCGGAATGTGATTCCTCCGCGCTTGCGACTTTATTGTGGAAACCACCGGTCAAAAAGCGATGTTTCGGCAAAGCCTAGCGGATGGGGGCCGCCTGTGACCGACTTGCATCGGTCACGAACAACACAGCCGGTGGGAGTATCCGCTGACGTGTCGTTGTCAGCTTGCCTCGGCTTCCTGAGGCAGTTCAAGCGCTTCCACTTTCTTGCCCGCGAAACGCAGTGCGACTTCGCCCCGGATCAGTTTCAAGGCTGGCTCTCCGAAAAGATCGCGACGCCAGCCCGAAAGGGCAGCGACTTCAGCCTTTTCGCCCTCGGAAGCGATCTTGTCGAGGTCTTCGCTGTTGGCGATGACCTTGGCTGCAACGCCGTGCTTGTCTGCCGTCAACTTCAGCAGAACCTTGAGAAGCTCCACCGCAGCACCGGAACCTTCAGGCGAATGGCTCTGACGCGGAGCGTGCGGCATATCACCCTTCGGCAAGGCGAGAGCAGCATTGACGGTCTCGATGATGGCAGTGCCGGACGAGGAACGTTCCCAGCCCTTGGGGATGGTGCGAAGACGCGAGAGCGCATCGGCATCCTTCGGCTGCTGCTGGGCAATCTCGAAAATGGCATCGTCCTTAAGTACGCGCGAACGCGGTACATTGCGCGAGCGCGCCTCGCGTTCACGCCATGCTGCGACGAATTTCAGGATGGCAAGTTCGGTTGGTTTGCGAAGGCGCGATTTCAGCCGCAGCCATGCATCATCGGGATGCATGTCATAGGTATCAACCGATTCCAGAATATCCATCTCTTCTTTGAGCCAGGAAGAGCGGCCATCACGTTCAAGCTGTGCCTTCAGAGCCAGATAGACATCGCGCAGATGCGTGACATCCGCCAGCGCATAGTCCAGCTGCTTTTCGGTCAGCGGACGGCGGCTCCAGTCGGTGAAGCGCGAGGATTTGTCGATTTGGACGTTCTTGATTCTCTGGACAAGCTGATCGTAGGAAATCGAGTCGCCGAAGCCGCAGACCATGGCCGCAACCTGGGTATCGAAAATCGGGTGCGGAATGAGGCCGCCCAGATGATGGACGATTTCGATGTCCTGACGTGCGGCATGAAACACCTTGATGACACTGGTATCGGCCATCAGTTCGAACAGGGGCGTCAGATCGATGTCTTTCGCCAGCGGATCGACCAGCACTTCAAGCGTCGGGCTTGCCATCTGCACGAGGCAGAGCTGCGGCCAGAACGTGGTCTCGCGCAAGAATTCCGTGTCGATGGTAATGAATTCGGATTTCGCCAGTTCCTTACAGGCTTCGGCGAGTGCTGCGGTCGTGTCGATCATTGTTTTTTGCCAGTCAATGGAAAGTACGGAACTTACTTTCCCTTTGACGCGCCCATGTCAATACAAAGGCGGCTGTTCTTGTCCGTCTGTCCCGTCTTTCTGGACCAAATCGGGCAGTTGCTTGGGGTTTTGAGGCCGTTCGTGCTCGAAAGCACGTCAACGGAAGCGCGTAGTCGAGAGAAGAGAAAGGCCGGGAAATGGCACAAAATCGTGCTTTGCCTTGACAAATCGGGCAGGCCATGCGCTTTTCCGCCCGATTTAGAATACGCGATACACGTGCGTGATCGCCGCTATGTTTCAGGATAACAAAATGCATCGTTACCGCAGCCACACCTGTGCCGCTCTTCGCAAATCGCATGTAGGCGAAACCGTTCGCCTGTCCGGCTGGGTTCACCGCGTGCGAGATCATGGCGGCGTTCTCTTCATCGATCTTCGCGACCACTACGGCATCACGCAGGTGGTGGCAGACCCGGACAGCCCGGCCTTCAAGACGGCTGAAGTCGTTCGCGGCGAATGGGTCATCCGCATCGATGGTCTCGTTAAGGCGCGCTCGGAAGACACGGTCAACAAGACCATGGCGACCGGCGAAATCGAGCTTTACGCGCAGGAAATCGAAGTGCTGGCCGCTTCCAAGGAACTGCCGCTGCCGGTCTTTGGTGAGCCTGACTATCCTGAAGACGTGCGCCTGAAGTACCGCTTCCTCGACCTGCGCCGCGATACGCTGCACAAGAACATCGTCAAGCGCACGCAGATCATTTCCGATATGCGCCGCCGCATGGGCGATATCGGCTTTGCCGAATATTCCACGCCGATTCTGACCGCGTCTTCGCCGGAAGGCGCGCGCGACTTCCTCGTGCCGAGCCGTATCCACGAAGGCAAGTTCTTCGCGCTGCCGCAGGCACCGCAACAGTACAAGCAGCTTCTGATGGTGGCCGGTTTCGACCGCTACTTCCAGATCGCACCTTGCTTCCGCGATGAAGACCCGCGCGCAGACCGTCTGCCAGGCGAATTCTACCAACTCGACCTCGAAATGAGCTTCGTGACGCAGGAAGACGTGTGGGAAACCATGGAGCCCGTTATTCGCGGCGTGTTCGAGCAGTTTGCCGAGGGCAAGCCCGTAACGCAGAAGTTCCGCCGCATCGCCTATGACGATTCGATCCGCACCTATGGTTCCGACAAACCGGACCTGCGCAACCCGATTGAAATGCAGGCCGTGACGGACCATTTCGCCGGTTCCGGCTTCAAGGTCTTCGCGAACATGATCGCGTCCAACCCGAAGGTCGAAGTCTGGGCCATTCCGGCTAAGACCGGCGGTTCCAGAGCATTCTGTGATCGCATGAATGCATGGGCGCAGGGACAGGGACAGCCAGGTCTTGGTTACATCTTCTGGAAGGAAGAGGACGGCAAGGTCGTCGGTTCCGGCCCGCTTGCCAAGAACATCGGCGAAGAACGCACGGAAGCATTGCGCGTGCAACTCGGTCTCGAAGCCGGTGACGCATGCTTCTTCGTGGCCGGCGATCCTGCCAAGTTCTACAAGTTTGCAGGCGAAGCCCGTACACGTGCAGGCGAGGAGCTGAACCTCGTTGACCGTGATCGTTTCGAGCTGTGCTGGATCGTCGACTTCCCCTTCTTCGAATACAACGAAGAAGAAAAGAAAATCGACTTCGCGCACAACCCGTTCTCCATGCCGCAGGGCGGAATGGATGCCCTGGAAAATCAGGACCCGCTGACGATCAAGGCCTACCAGTACGACATGGTCTGCAACGGTTACGAAATCGCCTCTGGCTCCATCCGTAACCAGTCTCCTGAACTGATGGTCAAGGCCTTCGAGAAGGTTGGTCTTAGCCAGCAGGACGTGGAAGACCGCTTCGGCGGCCTCTACCGCGCCTTCCAGTACGGCGCGCCTCCGCATGGCGGCATGGCTGCCGGTGTGGACCGCGTGGTGATGTTGCTGACCGGCACCAAGAACCTGCGCGAAATCACGCTGTTCCCGATGAACCAGCAGGCACAGGATTTGCTGATGAACGCGCCTGCACCCGCTTCGCCAACGCAGCTTCGCGAATTGGCCCTGCGTGTGGTGCCGACGCCGAAGAAGGATTGATACGGAACAATCCGTTTCAACATCAAAGGGCTGGCGGAAACGCTGGCCCTTTTTGTTTGTGTCGCACATCGGCGCAATAAAAAAACCGCCTTGCGATGATGCGCAAGGCGGTTTCAGTTCATGTGATTTCAGATCAGTCGTTGGCCGTAACCGTAACGCCAAGCACCTGCGGAATGGTGTTTGGTGCACCCATGGCTGCGCCCATGATCATCGGGAACGGCACTGGCTTTGCCGGTGCAGCGGAGATGGTGAAGTTCTTTGGGTCGTCGACATAGGTGTTGACGGCTTCAGACACGGCGTTCTGCAATTCCGGCACGTTCAGCTGCGCCATCATCATCGGCACCATGCCCTTGATCATCTGCGAAAGCTGGTCTGCGGTCGTGCCCTGTTCGGATGCCGCATAATCAATGCCACGCTTCGTTACGCCAGCATCATCGAAGCTGATTTCGGCGCTGTTGAAGGTCAGCTGCTGCATGAGGCCAAGCATGGCAAGGCCAGCGGCCTGATCGGCCTGTTCCTTGTTGGGATTGGCAGCCTGAGCCTTGATGGCGTCCTGCATGGACTTGATGAACTTCAGCGTATAGCCCGAGAAGCTGAACGCCATGTTGAGACGGCCGACATCCTTCAGGTCGATGGAGTATTCCTCGATGTTGAAGGTGCCAGATGCGACTTCCCACGAACCGCTGATGGACAGTTCACCAGCGAGCGTCTGCATGTTGAGCTTTTCGAGCGCTTCCTTGCTCTTGGGGTCCGGCACAGTGGCCAAGTCGGCCTTGAAGCCGCTGGCGTTTACATCGAAGCTGATGGTGCCCTTGTCTTCGCTACGGGTCATGGTGGCGGTGGATTCTTCGAAGGAGGCGACTTCCTTGCCATCGATCTTCACGGTCGCCGGGCCGCTGTGGGCTTCATCGTAAAACAGCAGTGAATCGACGTTGCCTGCCGCCGTGTCAGCGGGAACGACAATGCCGGACATGTAGAGGTCGGAGACATTGACCGCGACGGTTTCATGAGCGTAATCAATGTTCTGGAAGCTCATCTTGTCGATGTTGTAGCCGCCATTGTCTTCTTCCACGCCTTCGAGCGTCACGTCACCGACGGGGAAGGTCTGTTCCTTGTTGCCATAGGCACCGAAGGTAACGCCGGAGAGGGTGACAGTCGAACCATTGACCGCAACGGATTTTGCAGCAATCTCACCGCCCTGCGCGGCATAGGCAGCATTGATCTTCTTGAGGACATCTGCACCGTCAAGCGCGAAAGCGGGCGACGCGAATGCAACGACGGCGGCGCTGGCGAACAGAAAATGCCGGGTGGTTTGAAGTCTCATCCTATTCTTTCCTCACATGTCTTTAAATTGACGACCAATATCTGGAATCATGCATTTATATCCGAGGCATAGCCTGGGTCCACTGCATTCGTACTTTCTAACGGGTGGCCGAATTGCGGCATAAAAACAAGATTAACGAAAAATATACGATTGCGGCCTTTCATCCACAGCGGAAAAGGCGCGATTCCTTGCCGGGAATCGGCATTTCGGCTAGTCAAGCGCCATGGCAAAAAATATTGTTCCTCCGTCCGGCGGAGACGACGACAACGTACTCCCGATCGACCTCAAGGCCGCGCTCGAAGAGCGCTATCTGGCCTATGCGCTGTCGACCATCATGCACCGTGCGCTGCCGGATGTTCGCGATGGCCTGAAGCCGGTGCATCGCCGCATCATTCACGCCATGAGCGAGATGGGTATTCGCCCGAATTCGGCGTTCAAGAAATGCGCCCGTATCGTCGGTGACGTCATCGGTAAGTTCCACCCGCATGGCGACCAGTCGGTTTATGATGCGCTGGTGCGTCTGGCGCAGGACTTTTCCCAGCGCTACCCGATCGTCGACGGGCAGGGCAACTTCGGCAACATCGATGGCGATGGCGCTGCCGCCTATCGTTACACCGAAGCGCGCATGACCGATGTCGCGGCGCTGCTGCTGGAAGGCATCGAGCAGGATGCGGTTGATTTTCGCCCGACCTATAACGAGGAAGACGACGAGCCCGTCGTCATGCCGGGCGCGTTTCCAAACCTTCTCGCCAACGGTTCCTCCGGCATCGCGGTTGGTATGGCCACCTCCATTCCGCCGCACAACGCCCATGAGCTGTGCGATGCGGCGCTGCGCCTAATCAAGAACCCGGAAGCGAGCGTCGAGGATTTGATGTTCGACCCCGCCCACCCGGAAAAGGGCGGCATCGAAGGGCCTGATTTGCCCACGGGCGGCATCATCATCGAGAGCCGCGAAAGCATGATCGAGGCCTACCGCACCGGTCGCGGCGGCTTCCGCGTTCGTGCGAAGTGGGAAATCGAGGACCTTGGCCGCGGCGGCTACCAGATCGTCATCACCGAAATTCCCTATCAGGTCCAGAAATCAAGACTGATCGAAAAGATCGCCGAGCTTCTGCTGGCGCGCCGCTTGCCGCTGCTGGAAGACGTGCGCGACGAATCCGCCGAAGACGTGCGCGTGGTGCTGGTGCCGAAGAACCGCACCGTCGATGCCACGCTGCTGATGGAATCGCTGTTCCGTCTGTCCGATCTGGAAAACCGCATTCCGCTCAACATGAACGTTCTGTCCATGGGGCGTGTGCCCAAGGTCATGGCGCTGAACGAGGTGTTGAAGGAATGGCTGGACCACCGCCGCGATGTGCTGCTGCGCCGCTCACGCTTCCGTCTGGCCGCCATCGACCGTCGCCTTGAAATTCTTGGCGGCTTCCTCATTGCTTACCTCAATATCGATGAGATCATCGCCATCATCCGCGAGGAAGATGAGCCGAAGCCGGTCATGGTTGCACGCTTCAACCTGACCGATATTCAGGCCGAAGCCATTCTCAACATGCGCCTGCGCTCTCTGCGCAAGCTGGAAGAATTCGAGATCCGCACGGAATTCGAAGGCCTGAGCAGCGAGAAGGCCGAGATCGAGTCGCTGCTGGCATCGCCGGACAAGCAGTGGAAGACGGTTGCCTGGGAAATCGAAGAGGTCAAAAAGAAATACGCCAAAGCCACCAAGCTCGGCGCGCGTCGCACGCTGTTTGCGATGGCGCCGACGGCCGATGTCGATGCCATCCAACAGTCGATGATCGAAAAAGAACCCGTGACCATCGTCATTTCCCAGAAGGGCTGGATCAGGGCGCTGAAGGGCCATATGGCCGACACCTCTGCCCTGACCTTCAAGGAAGGCGACGGACCGAAGCTGGCCTTCCCGGCGCAGACGACGGACAAGCTGCTGCTGGTGACGACAGGCGGCAAGGCCTATACGCTGGGTGCTGACAAGCTGCCGGGCGGGCGCGGTCACGGCGAGCCGGTGCGCATCATGGTCGATATGGAAAACGATCAGGACATCCTGAGCGCCTTCGTGCATGACCCATCGCGCAAGCTGCTGCTGGCCTCCACCGCCGGCAACGGCTTCGTCATCGCGGAAACGGAAATGGTCGCCAATACCCGCAAGGGCAAGCAGATCATGAACGTCTCCATGCCAGATGAAATGAAGCTGCTGGTGCCTGTCACGGGCGACCACGTCGCCGTCGTTGGCGAAAACCGCAAGATGCTGACCTTCCCGCTCTCGCAAGTGCCGGAAATGTCACGCGGCAAGGGTGTGCGCCTGCAACGCTACAAGGATGGCGGCATATCAGACGTGAAGTGCTTTGCGCTGGCAACAGGCCTCACATGGGAAGATAGCGCGGGGCGCTCTTTCTCCAAGGTGGGCGACGAGCTGCTGGAATGGATGGCCGACCGCGCCACCGCAGGCCGCACCGTGCCCAAGGGTTTTCCGCGTAGCGGCAAGTTCGGCGGGTAAGCAGAAAGAGGACGAGTACGGAGGGCATCTAAACTCTCTCCTTCGTCATCCTCGGCCTTGTGTCGAGGATCTGACTATATCACGCCTAAGCACAACGTGGCAGAAATCCTCCATTTGCGCTGCGCAGCTATGGAGGCTCAAACAAAAAAGCCCACCGACGATTGGAGTGAACCAACTGTCGGTGGGCTAGAAGACCGGCGGAATGTTACCGCCTATCTCGCAGAATTAGTCGTCCATCTTATCGTAGTCGAGCTTCGGAGCAGCTTCGAGCGCTTCCTTGGTCGTGTCTACGTAGGCTTTCCATGTGCCGTTGTCGTTGTTGATGGCAACGGAGGCCGGGTCGAGAACGACGTAGCTCTTGTCGATGCCGAGGAAACCGCCAACGCTGGCAACCAGACCGATGACAGACTTGCCATCGCCGATCACCACATCTTCGATCTCACCAATCTCCTCGTTCTTCGCATTGTAGATGTCCATGCCATCCAGCTGCGAAGCGGTGAGGTCGGTCTTCTGCACATTGACGAACTTCAAAGGGCCGTTTGCCTTGGTGCCCATGGTTATACCAGGGCCAGCCATTGTCGCATCAGCGCCAGCGGCCGGTGCCGCCGAAGGAGCCGTCGTCGCTGTCTGCGCAAACGCAACAGAAGATGTCAGAACCGCCGCAGCAGCCAGTGCGAAAACCTTGTTTTTCATATGTTTCTTCCCTTTTCAGTGTCGGACATGGTGTCCGGGGGAAGAACGGGTTGGGATGGGTTTGGTTCCCATGACTTATATGATCCAATCACCCGGCAAGTTTGAGCGACAGCTTATTTAACAAATCTTTAGCTTTTTCTAAGCGCCCATTATCATTCTTTGAACCTTTACGGCGCCTGATCTCAATTTCCCAATCAACGATATTTTCATGCTTTACGAGCCAATGAGCAGTTGCTGCGAGTTCAAGCACGATCACGTTTTCATGAGCCAATTCTGCCGTCATGTCTCGTAGCTTTTTAGTCGTCAACGCTTTGTACTCACGGACCTCTTCGATGAGCGTGAAAACACTGTATTTAGCACCATCGCTCGCTCTTGAAGCCTCCTCCTCATCAATGAGGCCAAACGCTTCGCCATCTAAAACTGCGTTTTCAACATCTCTGGAAAACGGACCATAGTGATAGTACACAAAGTCGAAGTTGTGCTCTCCGCTGACCTGATCAAGCAGATACGCAATTTTTTGCAGTCGGATCTTACTGACAAGCCTGCCTCCTGCGGCAGAAATAATTTCTGCGATGCGATTTTCAGGTTCGATTGCCATTGGCCGCTTTTCCTCTTGCCTGTGTTCTTTGTTCTTCATCAGCGAAATAAATTCGAGAAAGCTTTTTTGTACCCAAAGCGGAGATGAGTTTTGATTTCTCGGTGATCTCTACAGGAGTGGTCCCCTCGAGGATGTGAATTTTTTTATGCATCTTTTCTGATTCGCCGCCTATTTCAGAGTAAATGCCGAATGAACCTTTATCGTCGACAATGACAGTCTCATTCTCAATTTCTTTTTCGAATTGGGCTTTGATTTTTCTGAGTTGTTGCCGCTGTTTTCCTGAGTCCGCTCCAAACTCCGCAATATCCATCGTTTTATATAAACGTCGCTCTCTGAGTCGGCACGCTATATCTTTTATCGAAAAATCTTCTGCGTTTGACAGCGCTTCGAGCGACCCAAAAATAAGGGCGTCGTCAAGTGAAAGATAGTTCGCAACCGTTTCTCCTTCTTTACCGAAGAAACGAAGAAGTGGATGATTATCCTGCAAACCAGATTTTTTTCTTTCTGCCTTTGATCCTACGGCGACCCTCGCGATACCTCGTAACATTCTTGCGATCATATGTTCCACGCAACGCGTAGCTCTGTGGAAATAAACCTGCTCAGATAATGTGAACCTTGCCAGAAGAAATTGTTCAGCAGCAGGCAACGCTTTCTCGGTGAGACAAAATGTAGGCACGCGTCGAGGCTCACCATCTTCATTCCCGTCTGGGGCATCAAGCTCGATTTCCGCGACTCTTACATTATCTCTCAGCCAATCGAAATCGATCGCGCCAGCGCCGGTGCCGGTCATCAATCGGTCTCTTCGCAAATAATCAAGACGGTCAGCATCGAACGAACTGGAGACTACAGAGTGATATATGTCCTCTGGATCTTCTTTCTCGAGAAGGTCTGCAACTTCATCGGTGAAGCCCGGCCGAAAACTTTCTAGAATCGGCTGAACTTTTCCCAATGGATTCCGGATGATATCAGCCGTCCACTTTTCATGTTTCTTTTTAACGCCGCGTGACGCTTGCACGGATTCAAACGTGTGACTGAAAGGACCATGCCCCAGATCGTGCAAGAGTGCAGCGATCATTGCTACTTCAGCTTTTGCTGGTATTGGCAGTTGATCAATTCGTTTCATTTCACGCTCAACGATTTCGACGAGCAAGCGTGCAGTATGAAAAACACCTATTGAATGTGCAAAACGAGTGTGAACTGCGCCCGGAAAGGTAAATTCCGAAACTCCCAATTGCCTGATACGGCGAAGTCTTTGAAATTCTGGAGTGTCTATTAGACGCCACGCTAATTTATCAACCGCCTTATTTTCATCGAAGACGATTAAGCCGTGGACTGGATCCCGTAGCCTTTTACTCAAGTAAAACCCCAACTTCGAATCAAATTAGTGTAAATAATTTATAGCGTCAATTTATCGTTCAGCCAATGATTGTAGAGGCGTCTTTATGTTTACTACTGTATTCACCACTCCCCATCCACAAACTTCAACGCATCAATAATCGACACCTTCCACACCTCCCAAACATGATCCCCGTCCGTGATCCGCAGTTCGGATTTGCGGTTGTCGGCTTGCAGGGTTTCGTGGAGGGCGACGGCGCCGCGCCATAGGGAGAAGCCGTCATCGTCGCCGACGGTGAGGTAGGTGGCGGGGAGGTCTTGTTTTTTGACAACGTGCTGGGCGACGGTCGTGAAGATGTTTTGTTCGTTGAAGCGTCGGGCATCGAAGGGTGTGCCGAAGGAGCCGGAGAAGTGATCGCCGGTCGAGGGGAGCACGATGCCGCTGGTGATGGTCGTACGGTCGACGCGGTGGAAGAAGGCGCTGTCCTGAATGAGTTTCAGTTCGGCGGGCGTCTTGTCGAGATCGGTCGCGGGCACGTTCTGCCAGATTGCGCCCGAGAGGCTGGCGACGGCGGCGTAGAGGTCTTCATGGGCATAGGCCAGATGCAGCGCGCCGAAACCGCCCATGGACAGGCCGATGATGGCGCGGCCCTGTCTGTCCTTGCGCACCGGCAGGGTCTTTTCCACATGCACGCGCAGATCGCCGGTCAGCGCAGTCTCGTAATTGCCGGGGCCGCCAACATCGGCGGAATCGACATACCAGCTGTTTTCCACGCCCGGCATGACAACGACGACGGGACGGATCGTGCCTGACGCAATCATGCCATCCAGCGTCTTCTGGATATTGCCGAGATCGCGCCAACTGTTCTGATCGCCATCATGGCCATGCAGCAGATAGATCACCGGCCAGCCATTGTCCGGCGGATCGCCATCCGGGCGGTAAATATTGACCGGCAGATCGGCGTTCAGAGCTTTGCTGTGGAAGGTGGCATCTGCGAGGGTACCGGCGATGCTGGCAGAGGCTGCAGATAGGAAGGCCATGACGGACAATGCCAACAGTCTCGCGTGCATGCTCACCTCTACCTTTCACCTTCAGTTCGCGTCCATGCCGTTTCACCGCAACGCGCGGACCTGAAAACAGCCATGACGGGCCGGGTGTTTACCGCCCCGGCCTGCCGGTCTTTCCCTTCGTGCGTCCCTTGCGCTTCTGCTCGCCGGGGTCTTCGTAAGAGCCGACGCCGACCTTGCCACGCGCGATGGGGCGAGGGTCGTCCTTGCCTCCCGCGGCGCGCTCCGGCTGGCCTTCCAGCAGAGGCGAGAAGCGTTTGCCGGGCTCGGTCGCGGGCTTTGTCGGGGTGGCGCCCTTGACCGGCTTTTCCGTGCGGCCAACGGTCATTTCGTCGAGGTTGTTCTTGCGGAACAGAGGTTTGGCGGTGTCGGTGCCGGGGCCCATGTCGTCGAGGCTGGGTTTGGTGAAGAGGGATTTGGAGGTGCCGCCCTCGTGGTTCGAGACGGCCCCTTGGGCCTCCTCACCATGAGGGCTCATTGTTGCGCCGTCTTCACCATAAAGGCTACCGGCACCACGGTCCTCATCCTGAGGCGCGGAGCCCGAAGGGCGGAGCCTCGAAGGATCCTTCTTCGTGCCCTTTCTGCCTCCACTCTCAAGCGATTTCGCCTCTTCCTTGGCAATCGGGTCGTCCATGGCGGCGAGTTCGGCGGCTTTGAGGCGTTTGATTTCGTCGCGCAGGCGGGCGGCTTTTTCGAAGTCGAGGTCGGCGGCGGCGTCGCGCATGGATTTTTCCAGCGCGTTAAGGTGGGCCTGAAGATTGTTGCCGACCATGTGGCCGCCATCGGCGAAGCCCTTGCCGGATGCGCCGGAGATATCGGCGCGGACGTGGTCGCGCTCGTAAACGCTGTCGAGAATATCCGAAATGCGGGCCTTGACGGATTCGGGCGTGATACCGTGTTCGGTGTTGTAGGCCACCTGCTTTTCGCGGCGCCGGGAGGTTTCTTCCATGGCGCGCTTCATGGAGCCGGTGATGTTATCAGCGTAAAGAATAACTTTGCCATCGACGTTACGCGCCGCGCGACCAATGGTCTGGATGAGCGATGTTTCCGAGCGCAGGAAGCCTTCCTTGTCGGCATCTAGAATGGCGACGAAGCCGCATTCGGGAATGTCGAGGCCTTCGCGCAGCAGATTGATGCCGACAAGCACATCGAACGCACCCAGCCGCAGGTCGCGGATGATTTCGATGCGTTCCAGTGTGTCGATGTCCGAGTGCATGTAGCGCACGCGCACGCCCTGTTCATGCAGATATTCGGTGAGGTCCTCGGCCATGCGCTTTGTCAGCACGGTGACGAGGGTGCGATAACCCTTGGCGGCCGTCTCGCGGATTTCGCCCAGCACGTCATCCACCTGACTACGGGCAGAGCGGATTTCGACCGGCGGATCGATGAGGCCCGTGGGGCGGATGACCTGCTCGGCAAAGACGCCGCCGGACTGTTCCATTTCCCAATTGCCGGGGGTGGCCGACACGGCGACCGTCGGCGGGCGCATGGCATCCCACTCCTCGAAGCGCAGCGGGCGATTGTCCATGCAGGACGGCAGGCGGAAGCCATATTCGGCCAGCGTCGCCTTGCGCCTGAAGTCGCCCCGGTACATGCCGCCGATCTGACTGACGGAGACGTGGCTCTCATCGATGAACAGCAGGGCGTTATCGGGGATATATTCGAACAATGTCGGCGGCGGTTCGCCGGGGTTGCGGCCGGTGAGATAGCGCGAATAGTTCTCGATACCAGCGCAGGAGCCGGTGGCCTCCAGCATTTCGATATCGTAGCGGGTGCGCTGTTCAAGCCGCTGTGCCTCAAGCAGGCGTCCGGCCTTTTCCAGTTCGGCAAGGCGGCCCTTCAGCTCTTCCTTGATGGAGCGAATGGCGCCGTTCAGCGTGGGGCGAGGCGTGACATAGTGCGAGTTGGCGTAAATCTTGACCGATTGCAGATCGCCAGTCTTCTGGCCGGTGAGCGGATCGAACTCGGTGATCGAGTCGATCTCGTCGCCGAACATGGAGATGCGCCAGGCGGCATCCTCCAGGTGGGCGGGGAAGATTTCGATGGTATCGCCGCGCACGCGGAAGGAACCTCGCTGGAAATCCATATCGCGGCGCTTGTATTGCTGGGCCACGAGATCGGCCAGAAGCTGGCGCTGGTCCAGCCTGTCACCAATCGCCATCTGGAAGGTCATGGCGGTGTAGGTTTCCACCGAGCCGATACCGTAAATGCAGGAGACCGAGGCGACGATGATGCAGTCGTCGCGCTCCAGCAGCGAGCGGGTGGCGGAGTGGCGCATGCGGTCGATCTGTTCGTTGATCGAGGATTCCTTCTCGATGAAGGTATCCGAGCGCGGCACATAGGCTTCGGGCTGATAATAGTCGTAGTAGGAGACGAAATATTCCACCGCATTGTCGGGGAAGAAGTTCTTGAACTCCGAATAAAGCTGCGCCGCCAGCGTCTTGTTGGGCGCGAGAATGACGGCGGGGCGCTGGGTGGCCTCGATGACTTTGGCCATGGTGAAGGTCTTGCCGGAACCGGTGACGCCGAGCAGCACCTGGCTGCGCTCGCCGGAATTGATGCCCTCGACCAGATCGGCAATCGCCCTTGGTTGGTCGCCCGCCGGTTCGAAATCCGATGCCATGCGGATGGTGATGCCGCCTTCGGATTTGGCCGGACGGGCAGGGCGGTGCGGCGTCCACATCTTGCCGTCCTTGAACAGCGGATTGCCGCTCTCGATCAGCGCCGATAGGGCCTCGACCGTCGCCGTGACCGCGCCGGTGGCAAGGGTTTCGGCATCCTCGAGGCTGACATCCATACCCGCGACGGGGTTCAAACCAGCGGCGGCGCGCGTCTTCGGATCGTTGGAGGCACCGATGGAGACGCCACGCGATGTCTTCTGGGCGGTGGCCTTCTTGTTGACGCTCCCGCCGCTCTTGGCCTTCTCGGCCTCATCGATCGCCTGTTTGCGTGCCTCGATCTCGATCTTCTTGCGGTGCTTGCCCGCTTTCGACGCAACCTCACGCTGGGTCTCGACAGAAGACGCCTCGGCGTCTGCCTCCAACTGCTTCACCCAATCGGAAACGCTGCCGGACAGCGGCGCACCTTCGAACGGTGCCTGCGGCATTTCTGCGAAGCCATCGGAGCGGGAGGTCTTGTCGGGAGATTTTTTGGGTGATCTGGCCATGGTCGGAATATGGAGAGAGTCCTGTTGAAAGGAAAGGGGCGGGGTCGAAAAAATGAGTACAAACAGGAAACGTTGGGCGCTCGGGAACGTGTTGCGAAGTTTTGCGTTCTTCACGCGCTCTCACAATCTGGTGAAGCGCGCGTCAAAAATCCTGTTCCCGTTTGCTGCGTCCTGCGCTAAGCAATACGCCGCAAGCCGGAACAGGTTCCCCTCTTGCGAGATTATTCCCTCCCAATTTCAAAGGTCTGTCATGCCTTTTTCCATCACCCCTGCGCACATCTGGCCGGTTGTCATGTTGATTGCTTCGAATGTCTTCATGACATTCGCCTGGTATGGACACCTCAAGCATAAGGGTAGCCTGTTGTTCATGGCCATCCTGACCAGCTGGGGCATCGCCTTCTTCGAATATTGCCTTGCCGTGCCGGCTAACCGCATGGGCTCCGAGGTCTATTCGACAGCGCAGTTGAAGACGATGCAGGAAGTCATTACGCTGACGGTCTTCGCGCTGTTCTCGGTATTTTACCTCAAGGAAAGCCTGACGATAAACCACGCGATCGGCTTTGCCCTGATTGCATTCGGCGCGTCGTTCCTCTTCAAGTCTTAAACAGGGCGTTGTTATGAATTCCAATTGGACCGCAGCAATTTCCGCTGCCTTCCTGATGGCGTTTCTCGCAGGTCAGTCGCAGGCCAAGGAACCAGATCCGCGCGTTTCTGCCGCGCTTGCTCCGCAAATCGCGTCCTGCTGGACCGTGGCGGCTGAACCGCCGGTGGTCCTACCGATTTTGAATGCTCAGCTTGAACGGGACGGATCGGTGAAGTCCGTTGTCGTCGCCAATCATTCAGAGGACCCCTCGTTCGCAGTCTATGCGGAAGCGGCGCGGCGTGCCGTTCTGCGCTGTGCGCCGTTTGATCTAGCGAAATTCGCGGATAGCTACGACGATTGGCGCGAATTAACACTGAACTTCTCGTCGGATAATGGTTCTGAGCAATCCAAGCGGCAGAACAGGGAAACCGGCGTGACATCGCTAATGCCGCAGTTCAGCAGCGGTGGCAGGGTCGCAAACGGTATCGCGCAGCAGGCCACGTCATGGGACGGTCGTGAGATCATGGTCATGTTCATGTGCGTGCCAGAAGAAAAGCCAAACGGGTTCGCCATCGGTGTCGATTTCGGCGTAGGCCGGAATCAGACGCAGCCGCAAAATGTTACGATGATGTACGGCCAGACGACGGAAAAGAGAAAGTACACGCGTGTCGCAGAGTATCTCGGCTTCGAGGGCGCGGCTGCAGCGAAGCATCTGAAAGCGATGGGCGATGCAAAAGGCTACCTCGAGTTCGCCAGCGAAAATGGGCATTCCGCATTTTTCAAGTTCGACGATATGCAGAATGAATTGGGTCAGTTCCTCAAGCTGTGTGATTTGAAAAGCTGACCGTTGCTTTGATTGGATAGAAGATGATCGTGCGTTCCGCAGAGTTAGACGATGCCGAGGGCATGGCCGCCGTGCAAAACGAAATCTTTGCGGCAGGCCTGCGCAAGACGCCAACGGATGTCGCGACTGTACTGGCCAACTACCTTACGCCGGATGACCGTATCCAGTGCACGGTGGCTGTCGATGATGATGGCCGTATTCTCGGATTCCAGTCGCTGAGATTGGCGACGGCGGCTGGCAATCCCTATGGTGTCGAGCAGGGCTGGGGCATCATCGGAACCCATGTCAGCCCGAACGCTGCCCGTCAGGGCGTTGGTTCAGCCCTGTTTCGCGCGACGCTGGCGGCTGCAAAAGCCGCCGGGCTTGAGAACATAGACGCCAGCATCGGCGCGGATAATCCGCTGGGGCAGGCCTATTATGAGGCAATGGGGTTTCGGACGTATCGCACCCCAGAGGGGCGGGTATGCAAGTCCTATCGAGTGGAATGATGCCTTGAGTTTAGCTTGGATGACGTCTGAAAGAGCCGGGATTTTCCCGACTCTCTGATATCCTCTGTGGCTTCACACCTCTCTCGCGTGCAGTCTGAAGATGCGTGCGAAAAATGTTCTATCCGACAGCCTGTAAAGCAGAGCGGCAATCGCTGCCGTCGCGACCACGGCAAATACGACACGTCCGATGAGAATGCTGTAGATATCGGCACCGAGCGAGACCATCAGAAGTGTGTCCTCGATCACGCTGTGCGCAAATCCCATAAAGATGCAGGAGAGAAAGATTTGGCGCGGCGATATCGCGCCGGATCGCGCTTCGCGGATGAGCAGACCTGCGCCATAGGAAATGCCCAGGAACAAGCCGATAGTAGTGAGATGGCTTGCTTCACCCTTGATGCCAGCAAGACGCAATACGGGTGCCAGAGCCGTCATCATCACCCTCATCAGTCCTATCGCTTTGAGGATTTCGAGACTCCACGACAGGGCGAAGAGAATGACGAGCATGGAGATCATCGTCTCCAGGAGACCACAAAAATACACGGCCCAGTCGGGCGTGGCGGTCATCGGTATCCAGGCCGAATTGACGGGATCGGATAGCCAGCCGGTGGCCTGCAAGAGATGATGCAGAAGAAACGCATAGAGCAAACCACCCGCGATGCGCAGTGTCGTTGTGGTGACGAAGCCGGGACCGGCTTGCTGAATGATCTTTTGCTCGATCGGCAGTCCATGCGCAAATAGAATGAGCGCCGAGAATACCGTAACGTCCGCAACACTCAGCGACGACGCCGGAAGGAGCGTGAAAATGAGCGGGACAGCACCCCATATGCCGACGAGCATGGCTGTCAGCCATGCCAAGCCCAACTCGGAAGGCAAGCCGATCAGGTTCATGATTGGCGCAAACGCCGGCGACACCGCTTCGATCGCCCCCATGCGTGAGAGAATTTCCGTGATGATCGCAATAGGAATCGTGATCCGAATAAGCACCCAATAAATCGCAAGTGTGGCGCGTGTATTTTGCAAGAACGGCGTCAAAAATTTCATGGAGGACTCCTCTTCGTCGGTCTCCATCTGCTAGCGCGAGCCGTTTCGAACTTGTGGTCAAAAATTGCATTTCTTTGCAATATTATTGCAAATTCAGTCCACTCGGATATTTTGTCTCGATGGACGGGATTGATCGCAAACTTTTGAATTTGATGCAGCGTGATGCGTCGCGCACGAATATCGATATGGCGGATGAGGTTGGGCTATCACCTTCCAGTTGCCTGCGTCGTATGCAGCGGCTGCGGAAATCAGGTGTGATCGACCGTATTGTCGCGATTCTCAATCCCGCTAAATCTGGGCGTGGTATCAAGGCGCTGGTTACGGTGGAACTGAAGTTGCATGGCGAGCAGCACATGCGCCGCTTTCTGGACATCGCGTCTAAAGAGGAGGCCGTTTCACAAGCCTATGCGGTGACTGGTGAAACGGATGTGGTCCTGATGTTGCGTTTGAGGGATATGGAGGAGTTCGATGCACTCTGCGACAGGCTTTTCCGTGATCAGACCAATGTCGCGCGCTTTTTTACGATGATCGTTATCAGGACGGCGAAAGACGAGACGGCCATCCGGCTTTGACAGGATGCCGCCTCGATCTATAAAGGCAAAGTGCCGGGATTGCTCCCGGCCTCCATTTCAAGCGGCTTGAGGCTTGCTCAATTTCTGCACCACAAAATCAAGCACCAGCATCACCAGCAAACTCACGCCGACCAACGGAAAGATCACGCCGCCAATGGCGAGCAGGGCGATCAACCCACGCAGCACGCGTTTTTCCTGTGGCAGTGGCGGTACGCCGAGAGAACCCTTCGGGCGGCGTTTCCACCACATGATGCCGCCGGAGACCGCGAGGAGAACGATGCCGAGACAGGCGAGGGCGAGGATGATCTGGTTGGCCAAGCCATACTGCTGGCCCATATGGACGTTGATGCCCCACTCCAGACCTTTGCCGAGTGGGCCGTAATCGGCATAGCTCATGTCGATCAGCGGTTCGCCGCTATATTGATCGAGATGGACGACGCGCTGTTTCGACAGATCGTCCGGGTAGACCGAGCCGCTATAGACGCCGGTGGTCGCGGTTGGCAGGGCCACGGTGTAGCCGGGCTGAAGGCCGAGTTCATTGAAGCGTGCGACGGCCTTGTCGATGCCGATCGGTGGCATGGACGGTTGGTCGTCCATCGGTGCCATATCGTTCGCCATGTCCATATGCTGGCCGTGGTCATGAGTGCTGGATTGCGGGATTTGCGCCTGCTCGAGTGACCATGAGGTTTTCGCGACGTCGTTCAGATGCTGCCCGGACATGGGAATATCGGTGCGTACACCTGCCGGATATCCAAAATTGCTGCCGTTGGCCCATTCATTGACCTTGGCGCCCCACACGCCTGACCATGGCATGCCGGTGATGGCGAGGAAGACAATGAAGACGCCGACGAATATGCCTGTGACAGCATGGGTATCGCGCCAGAAGACGCGCTTTTTCGGCGTGCCGCGCACGGTGATGACGCCGCCCGTCTGCCTGCGGGGCCACCAAAGATAGATGCCCGTCGCCACCAGAAGGATGGACCAGCCAGCCGCGATCTCGATGAAATAACGGGCGAAGGTTCCGAAATATTTGAGGCTGTGGATGTAACGGATGGTCCACATGACGGTGCCGCGATCCGGCAGGGAACCCAGAGTTTCGCCTGTATAGGTGTTGACGTAAACGGCCCGCTTGCCCTCCGCCGTATTGACGGTGATCTCCGTTGAAGCGCCTGGGTCGGTGGGGGTCGTGTATTTGACGGCGGTGCCGGGAACGGCAGCAAGTGCCGATGCGATGATAGTGGATGGGCTTGCCTTTGCGGCATTCTGCACCGCTTCGATGCGCTTCACATCGGCGTGGACAACGCCGTCGATCTCATCCTTGAAAAGATACAGTGCACCGGTGATAGCCAGTGAAATCAAAAAGGGCAGAACGAAAAGACCGGCATAAAAATGCCAGCGCCAGACGGCGCGATAGAGATTGATGGAAGAGGATTGCGCAGGTGCGCGCACCGCTTCGGAAGAAGCTGTCACGGACATGGGATGTCTCCGCAAGACGATGAGGTTACGGTGGCGAGCGCGCTGGCACGGTGGCGCAACGGCGTTTGGCCGGATGATTCTCAGATTTGCGGGAGAGAGGGAGGTCCGCGCGGTTGCGAATCCCGATTTATCGTCAGGGGCGGGCTTGCAGCAGCATGGCCGAAGAAGGTGATTTCAACCTTTGAGGCATCGTTGCCGATGAGTTCGATTGGCGTGACCAGTAGCGCAGCGGCAGATGTAGAAGCCAGACGGCAGAGCGTGCCGCAGCAATTGTTGGCCAGTTTACCCGCCGGGTCCTGCTTGCCGGATATGCCTTCCGGTAGATGACTGGAACAGATGATCCCATCCGCTTCCAGTGCCAAGGCAGCCATGCTTCCGTTGGTTACACCATTGGCGAGGCCTTGCAGGAGAAACAGCAGAACAGCCAGCATGGCGATGGCGCCAGCCGAACTTTTGTCCTGCATGATCTTGCGTAAGAACCTCATGCTTCGTGACGTGCCACAGTTTTTCCGCATTGTCACTGCGACAGAGTGCGCTTTTCCTGGCTTTCCGGTCCATGCTGCCGGCGAATTACAAATTGTCCATGTCGGGAAAATGCCATGATCCGGCAACTTTTTTGCCCGATTTGGCGAGGATTTTCATTGCCATCTTCAAGTTGGCAGGAGTGGCTGAAATGGCTCCTTTTTCTCCAACGATGGCGGCGATCCGCTATGGTTACGGGCTCTCGCCCGGCCAGGTACTCGACCGGAATGCAGATGATCTATTGGTACAGCTTGCCGACGCGCCTCTGAAGGAGGCGTTCTTTCCCGTGGGCGGCGCATTCGAGGCGCGCCAGCGCTCAGACGATCTCGCTGATAGACTGATCGCGACCAGTGCACGCAACAACGGTGGCGAGCTGGATCGTGATGGCCGCAAGATCATACAGCAGAAGGCCGAGCAAAGCTTCCAGCGGGACAGTCTGGCGCGGGTCATGCAGGCGGTGTTTTCGCCCTATGGCTTCCACGAACGCCTCTCGTCTTTCTGGGTGGACCATTTTTCGGTCAATGCCCGCAAGGCGGTGCCGATGCGGCTGATAACCCCTCTTTATGAAGTCGAAGCGATCCGTCCTCATCTGGCAGGTACATTTCGCGATCTTCTACAGGCCGCGGTTCTGCACCCCGCAATGCTGATTTATCTGGACCAGAACCGCTCGGCGGGACCGGAATCAGCCGCTGCCGAAAAAAACAAGCGTGGCTTGAACGAAAATCTCGGTCGTGAATTGCTCGAACTCCACACCATGGGTGCAGGCAGCGGCTATACGCAGACGGATGTGCGCTCAGCCGCACTTGTTCTGACGGGTATGACGGTGGATGACCGCAATGAAATGCTGTTCCGCCCCGGCATGGCAGAACCCGGCCAGATCAAGGTGCTGGGCGTGTCCTATGGCGGAAATAAGCGCACTGCCGATGATTGTCTCGATATGCTGGACGATCTGGCGACGCGACCGGAAACCGCCATTCACGTCTGTCGCAAACTGGCAGCGCATTTCATCGCCGATGACGTGCCAGCCGATGTGCTGACGGCAATGGTGGATGAGTGGAAGGCAAGCAACGGCCATCTCGTCAAAGTCTATGCCGCCATGCTGAACCACCCCAGGGCTTGGGCAGAACCGGGGCGTAAAATGAAGCTTCCATTCGATTACGTCGTTTCGGGCCTGCGCGCCTTCGGCATAACGCAAAAGAACTGGCAGAGCCGCATGTCTCCAGCCGGTGACGAAGATGTCGCGCAGTCCGTAACCAGCATGCCGGCAGCGGTGAAGGATGAGGCCGCCGCTGCCATGAAGGCAGATGGCGACCAGATGACGATGGACAAACCTGCCACCGACATGAAGTCTGCGACCGGGCCCATGCAACCGCCTAAGCCAAAGCAGAGCCTTGCACGGACGCTGACGCTCGCTTCGCTGCGGCGCATGGGCCAGCCTGTGTGGCAACCGCCAAGCCCCGCCGGTTTTGAGGAGGGTGTGGCGTCATGGCTTTCACCCAGCCAGATGAGCGAGCGGATTTTCTGGGCCCGCAAAGCATCGCAGTCACTGGGTGGTGATATGGAGCCGAAACGGCTTCTGGAGGTGGCCATGGCCGATATGGCGCGTGACGATACGATCCGCGTCGTCAGTCAGGCTCCCAACCGTGTGAGCGGCATGACGCTGGCGCTGTCTTCGCCCGAATTCAACAGGAGATAGGATAATGGCCTTCTCTCAGGATATGATCATCAGCCGCCGCAGTTTTCTGGCCACCGCCTGTTGCGCCGCTGCTGTGCCAATGTTTTCACCGGTAAGTTTCGCCGCCATGCCTGGCGAGAAACGGTTCGTGACCATCGTTTTGCGTGGGGCTATGGATGGGCTGGATCTGGTTCAGCCCTATGGCGATGCAGCTTTTGCGGGCTTTCGTCCCACTTTGGCGCTGACGCCGGACACCGGCCTGATCGATCTCGACGGTCATTTCGGCCTCAACCCGGCGGCCCAAGCCTTGATGCCGCTCTGGCAGGCGAAGGAGCTGGCCTTCATTCATGCCGTTTCGACGCCCTACCGCGACCAGCGCAGCCATTTCGACGGCCAGGATATGCTGGAAAGCGGTGCCGAGCACGTGCATGGCGAGCGAACCGGCTGGCTCAATCGCGCGCTATCGGCCATTCCCCGATCCGAAGATCGAAAGGCAATCGATATCAACACGTCCATGGAGCTCATTCTCTCCGGGCCGAACGATGCGGATGTCTGGGCTTCGACATCCAACATGACGATGGGCGCGGATGACGTCGCGTTTTTCAAGCGGCTCTACGCCAATGATGCGGATTTCAACCGTGTGCTGGCGGAAGCGTTGCGCACAGACATGTCCGCCGAGCAACTGTTTCAGGATGAAAAGCGCGGGCAGGGCATTCGCGATGTCGCCAAGCTGGCCGGTGGTTTGTTGCGGGAAGATTATCGCATCGCCAGCTTTTCGGTGGATGGATGGGATACCCATGCAGGCCAGAAAGGCCAGTTTGCCCGCACGGTCAAAGACCTGACGATTGCACTGACAACGCTCAAGGATGCGCTGGGCCCGGATGTCTGGAAGAAAACCGTCGTGCTGGCGATGACGGAATTTGGACGCACTGCCCGTGAGAACGGCACGGAGGGCACCGACCACGGCACCGGTGGCGCTGCCATTCTGGCCGGTGGCGGTATCGATGGTGGGCGGGTGCTGGGCAACTGGCCTGGACTTGGCGATGGCAAGCTGCTTGATGATCGGGATCTGATGCCCACGGGTGATGTGCGGGAACTGGCCGCCGCCATGCTCTATCGCCAGTTCGATGTCGGCAGTGAAGCTTTGACCAACGGCGTATTCCCGGGCCTCAACTTCGACAGGTCATCATCCTACCTAAAGGTGTGAGTGCGAGCGCCATGGCAGACCGCCACGGCGCTCCTGTCCATCAGGCGCTGATGATGGGCCTTGGCTTTCCTTCGTCGTCCATCGCCACCATGATAAAGGTGCCTGCCGTGACCTTTTCCAGGGCGTCGTAACGCGAACGCTGGGCCCATGCTTCCACGGTCAGTGTTATCGAGGTACGTCCGACGCGGGAAATATCGGTGTAGATGGAGAGCGTGTCTCCGATTTTGACTGGCAGTTCGAACGCCATTTCCTTGACCGCCGCCGTGACCACGCGACAGCGGGCACGTTCAGCTGCCCTGATGCCGCTGGCCAAGTCCATCTGAGACATCACCCAACCGCCGAAAATATCGCCTGCCGGATTGGCATCTGCAGGCATTGCCAGCGTGCGAAGTGTAAGTTCACCGGTGGGCTTGATCTGTTCTGGCATTGTGGCTCCCTATGAAAATGCAGCGATGAAAAGAAAATCAGGTTTTGGGTAAAAACTGGCGGGTGGCGTAAAGCGCGATGGCTGCGGCGTTCGAGACATTCAGCGATTTGATTTCGCCGGGCATATCGAGTCGTGCCAGCGCGGAAACGGTCTCGCGCGTCTTCTGCCGCAGTCCCTTGCCTTCGGCCCCCAGCACCAGAGCGATCTTCTCGCCCTGAAATGTTTGCTCAAGTGGCGCGGGGCCTTCCGAATCGAGGCCGATGGAGGTGAAGCCCAGCTTGTGAAGCTCACCTAGAGCGTCTGCAAGGTTGGTGATCTGAATATAGGGAATCAATTCCAACGCACCGGAGGCCGATTTGGCCAGCACACCTGATTCCGTTGGGCTATGGCGCATGGTGGTGATCAATGCGCCCGCGTTGAAGGCAACGGCGGAGCGCATGATCGCACCGACATTGTGCGGGTCCGTGACCTGATCCAGCACCAGAATGAGGGGACTGTCTTTGAGTGCGGAAAGCCTGCGAACGGGCAGCGGCTTCGTTTCCAGCATCACGCCCTGATGGATGGCGTCGGGGCCCAGAACCTTGTCGATATCCTGCGGCGAAACCATCTCGACGGGGAAAGGCTGTTCTTCCGCGGTGCCGATTTCCAGACGCGCCAGCGCATTCAAGGTGACGGACAGTTTGACGATCTGCCGTTCCTTGTTTGCCAAGGCGGCGCGCACCGTGTGCAGGCCATAAAGATGCACCTGATCAGGCGCCAGTTGCGGTGCCTTCCAGTCCTCGCCGCCTTTCGGCTTGCGCTTCTGGAAAGCTGGCGTTGGAATTTCGCCACGTTCTCTCTTGGCATCGCGCACCTGGCGGCGCAGCGTTGCATAGTGGGTGTCGCGGGTGGATTTTTCGTTGGGATCGTCTTTGCTCATGGGGCCTTATATCTCCAGCGCTGCTTCCGCACCAGTACCCTCAAACGCCCGACGCACTTTCCTTTCTCTATAGTGCTGCACGTCGTTTTCCCTTTTTACCGACTGTCATGGTGAAAGTTGAGGCTCTCTTACCCAGGATACTGCGGTAATCCACAGGCCTATGACTCTGTTCGAATTTTTCGTGATTTTTCGACACACATCGTGTTGACAGACGCGGCGAGGGCAGTCATATACGCGGCCACAGACGACGAAACGGCAACACGCCGGGCCGGAAATCTGACGAAGCTTGGTCGCTTGATCCTCGTAGAATACTGGAGGAATGCCCGAGTGGTTAAAGGGGACGGACTGTAAATCCGTTGGCTCAGCCTACGTTGGTTCAAATCCAACTTCCTCCACCATTCTGCACGGATCGAAACCACCACCGCGGGTATAGCTCAATGGTAGAGCAGCAGCCTTCCAAGCTGAATACGCGGGTTCGATTCCCGCTACCCGCTCCATCTCCACCAAGCAGTGTACCGGTACGCCACACACTTCAGTTTGTGGCTTTCTGCTTGCTTTGGCACGACATTTGGTCGTGACCAGCGGAATTGATAGAAATCAATTATCTGCGTGGAACCATTCTGCAATCACTCTGTTTGAGCGAAAACACAGTTTTGCCTTATTGTGCGGTCCTCTGATACCGCATAAGGTGGTTTCGCGGTTTAGAGTAAACCCTGGATTGAGAATGCCTGATAACACACCCATTCAGCGCTATGTCGCAATGAACCTCGGTGGATTTTATGTCTGGGATGTCCAGCAAAACCTCTTTTGGGCGGATGAGGTCTTCGCCAAAATCATGGGTTTTACGCCAGAAGAACTGGATGGTGGTCTGCCGGTAGAGCGCATGATGCCAATCATCCACGAAGACGACCGACTATATGTCGCGGAAGGTATCAAAAATTCCGTCCTGGCCGGTGAGGCCTTCGAGATGGTTTACCGCGTGCGCCGGGGCGACGGATTCGCAAAGATCACCGAAATTGGAAAATGTTATCGCCACGTCGATGGCGTCGCGACGCTGTTCAGCGGTGTAGTCTTCGATAGCCCAGCCTCATCCACCGCAGATGCATCCAATGTGAACGTGCCGATATCGACGCCATGAGCGTTCAGGCTTTATAGCGTCACGTATAACGTTCCCAGCATAAGCAGCGTGAGAAAAGCCGCGCTTACAGCGACGCCGAATTTAAGTTGGCGAAAACGGCGAACACGTCCGCCGGACCAGTCATAAGCCATTGTTCAGATAACCTTTGTAGTTATTTCTTATATCTAAAGTAATGGGTCTCTAAGCTTGCCCGTGGCTTACTGCAATCATGAAAAGGTGTAGGCGAGTTTTACGACTTGCGGTCGGTGCCGTGGTGATTTGGCCGTGGAAATAATTTCGCGTCGGGTCGGGCAATAAAAAACCCGGAGATTTTGATGATCTCCGGGTTCCAAAAAGCGGCAATGCTATCAGCTTAGCTAAAGTAGGGCTGCACGTAAGGCCAGACCTCAACGAAGCCGTGATAAAGCATGTTGCCCGCGACATAGACGATGACGGCGAGGCCGAGATAGGAAATCCACTGGTAGCGATGCAGCAGCTTCGCGACGTAGTTTGCGGCAAGGCCCATCAAGGCAATGGAGAAGATCAAGCCGATGATGAGAACGGTGATGTGGTCTTGCGCAGCACCTGCCACGGCCAGAACGTTATCCAGCGACATCGATACGTCGGCGATGACGATTTGAACCGCCGCCTGGAAGAAGGTTTTGTTTCCCTTCGTCAGGTCGGCATCGTCATTGGTGGCGTGGCCGTCTGCATTGTTGCTTTGCGAACGCAGCTCGGTCCACATCTTCCAGCAAACCCATGCGAGAAGAAGTCCACCGAACAGCTGCAAGCCGACAATGGCGAGCAATTGTACCGTCACGGCAGCAAAAGCGATGCGCAGAACGGTGGCAGCGATGATACCGACGAGAATAGCCTTGCGGCGAAGTTCTGCGGGGAGGCCGGCAGCGGCAAGGCCGATGACGATGGCATTATCGCCCGCAAGAACGAGGTCGATCGCGATGACCTGAAGAAATGCCGTAAAACCGGCAGCAGTAAAAATTTCCATGGTAGATCCCGAAGCGGATTCGAATGGGTGCCGTGGGAGAAAACGGCGTCAAAGGCGATGTGTGAGTACCGGCATCAAGGCAGCCGGCGGCCTGTCCCCACAGGCTAATCCTGCTGTCAATATGTCATGAATCACATCTTCGTAAAGAGTGCGTGTCCCTTAATGCGTTGATCAACCACGTAAGCGGGCGTTGATAATATGAAATATGCACACCATATGAGGCTCATCACGTCGCTTTTCCCGGCTCAACAGACACACTTGCAATTAAGTCTTGCGCATTCGCGTGCAAAGCCTTAAACGGCGACACCAAACCGGTTCGCCGGGGAAACGACTTCACGTTCACAGGAAGCAATTCACATGGCAAAGAGCAAGTTTGAGCGCAATAAGCCGCACGTCAACATTGGCACGATCGGTCACGTTGACCACGGCAAGACGTCGTTGACTGCTGCGATCACGAAGTACTTCGGCGAGTTCAAGGCGTACGACCAGATCGACGCTGCACCGGAAGAAAAGGCCCGCGGTATCACGATTTCGACGGCCCACGTTGAGTATGAAACACCTGCTCGTCACTACGCGCACGTCGACTGCCCCGGCCACGCCGACTACGTGAAGAACATGATCACCGGTGCTGCCCAGATGGACGGCGCGATCCTGGTTTGCTCGGCTGCTGACGGCCCAATGCCACAGACCCGCGAGCACATCCTGCTGGCGCGTCAGGTTGGCGTTCCTGCCATCGTTGTGTTCCTCAACAAGGTTGACCAGGTTGACGACGCAGAACTGTTGGAACTGGTAGAACTGGAAGTTCGCGAACTTCTGTCGTCCTACGACTTCCCAGGCGACGATATTCCAATCGTCAAGGGTTCTGCTCTTGCTGCTCTTGAAGACAGCGACAAGAAGATCGGCGAAGACGCCATCCGCGAGCTGATGGCTCAGGTTGACGCCTACATCCCAACGCCAGAGCGTCCAATCGACCAGCCGTTCCTGATGCCAATCGAAGACGTGTTCTCGATCTCTGGCCGTGGTACGGTTGTGACGGGTCGCGTTGAGCGCGGTATCGTCAAGGTTGGTGAAGAAGTCGAAATCGTCGGCATCAAGGCAACCTCGAAGACGACGGTTACCGGCGTTGAAATGTTCCGCAAGCTGCTCGATCAGGGCC